>UCJH01000142.1 GCA_900472785.1 Hyphomicrobiales bacterium
TTCCTTCTCCAGCGCATCGAGAAATGCAGCCGGCGGTTTTTCGTTGATGCCGACGGTCCGGTCGCCCTGGACGTTGGAATGGCCGCGCACGGGGCAGAGACCGGCGCCCTCCTTGCCGATATTGCCGCGCAGCAGCATGAAGCTGGTGATTTCGCGGATGGTGATCACCGAGTGGCGATGCTGGGTCACCCCCATCGCCCAGGTGCAGATGACCCGCTCGGCCCCAAGATAGATGGCGGCGGCTTTTTCGATCTCAGCACGCGTCAGGCCCGACTGATCCTCGATCTCGTCCCAGGTCGTTGCACTGACGGCTGCGCGGTAGGCTTCGAAATCCACCGTGTGTTCAGACAGGAATGTGCGGTCAAGGACGGAAGCCCTGTTGAGCGCCAGCGCCTCGTCGTCGGCGGCAAAGACCGCCTTCGCCATGCCGCGCACCGCCGCCATGTCGCCGCCGAGCCGCGGCTGGAAATAGTCGCTTGCGATCGGCGTCGAGCCGCCGGTGATCATCTCGATCTTGTCCTGCGGATCGGCAAAGCGCTCCAGACCGCGCTCGCGCACAGGATTGAAAACGGCGATCTTTGCACCGCGCAGTGCGGCCCGGCGCAGGTCGCCCAGCATGCGGGGGTGGTTGGTTCCCGGATTCTGGCCGATGACGAAGATCGCGTCGGCTTTCTCGAAATCCTCCAGCAGCACCGTCCCCTTGGCGACGCCGATCGNNGCGCGATGCCGCTGGCCTCGTGGCACATGTTCGAGCAGTCGGGAAAATTGTTGGTGCCGTAGAGCCGCACGAACAACTGATACAGGAAGGCGGCCTCGTTCGAGGCGCGGCCGGAGGTATAGAATTCGGCCTTGTCGGGACTGTCGAGGCTTTTCAGGATCGCGCCGATCTCGGAGAAAGCGGCATCCCAGCTGACGGCGACGTAGCTGTCGGTCGCGCGGTCGTAGCGCAAGGGCTGCGTCAGGCGTCCCTGATGTTCGAGATCGTAGTCGGTCCATGCGCGCAATTGCGAGACGGTGTGCAGGGTGAAGAAATCCGGCGTCGTGCGCTTGTCGGTGGCTTCCCAGGCAACGGCCTTGACGCCGTTTTCGCAGAATTCGAAGGATGAGCCATGCTCGGGATCGCCCCAGGCGCAGCCCGGGCAGTCGAACCCGTCCGGCTGGTTGGCTTTCATCAGCGCCCGCGCCCCGGCAATCGGCGACCCGCTCTCCAGCAGGCGCTTGCCGCAGCTCTTCAGGGCGCCCCATCCGCCTGCCGCCGTCGACTTCTTGCCGATGAAGATCGTCTTGCTCATGGATATCGGTTTCCAGTCCGTCGAAAGATGAATTGAATAATCAAGTTATCGAGCATGTACCAGAGCATCATGCGTTCAGGCCGGCTTCTCGCTGAGATTTTGCGATGCGGAACCGAAAAACTATCATGCTGCACTGCAAAAATGAAGGTGGTCCGCGGCGTATAGGGTTCAATAGAACATCGGACTATTCGCAAACGTGATGAATCCATCGAAATCTCGGGATGGATACGGCGCGCGAAATATGCGACTGCCGGGCATATTTTCCCGCAGAGGCGGACATGCATGGCCACCGATACAGTTTCCCTGCCATCCAGGAACAATGCAGCGCGCAACGGCGTGCTGATCATGCTGCTCAGCATGCTGATGTTTTCGTTGAACGACGTCATGGGCAAATGGCTGGTGGCCTCCTATTCCGTCAACCAGCTGATGTTGATCCGCAGTGCGGCGGCACTCCTCGTGCTCTCGCCGTTTCTGATCAGGCACGGCTGGCGCAATCTCCTGATTGTCGATCGCCCGTGGCTGCAGGGGCTGCGCGCTCTGCTCTTTGCCGGCGAAGCCTCCGCCTTTTATTTCGCCGTAAGTTATATGTCCTTGGCTGATGCCATGACCTACTGGCTGGCG
>UCJH01000049.1 GCA_900472785.1 Hyphomicrobiales bacterium
AATCCTGCCCCCGCAACCAAATTCCCGGTGATCCAAACAATGATCCCCACAACGGGCTTTGGCCGTCCAAGCCAAAACAGACCCAGCACGCTCGGCAACCAGCGCCAGAAATGACAGAAAACCGCCATTCGTGGCGGTTTTTGCGTTTTCGGCGGGCGCATGGAAATCGTTCATCTGCTGCACAGGTTGATGTTTGGACAGATCATGCTCAATGGCTTGTCTATCACGTTGGTGGCCACCGACAGAATATCGGCCAACATCGCCGAAGAGATCAACCGTCAGACGATCACGTGCACCGCTCAGCGTTAAGACGATACGCTGTCAACACGATCAGGCGATCACCGATATCCGCAACGGCGGAAGACTACGCCCCGAAAGAAGCAGACAGCGCAACCAACAAAAACGGTCGTCGTATCCTCCATTCGCGCACACGCACAATCGGCGCCAACAAACAGCCGAATGTAAAAACGGCTGGGGAACCCATACCTTCCGGCGAGCCACGCGATACTACCGGTGCTGTTCTGGCCAGGAACATCTATACGCCCTCGACGTTGCACCTTGCCGTTCACCTTCTCCCGCCGAACATCGTCGATGTGGCCTTCCCGGTCGTCAGGCGGCCGGGAGCGTTTGACGGTTCGACGCCACCCAAGGCTCCCGGGTGGTTGCCAGCGATATGCCTTGGGTTTGCGTCCGAGTATTTGACATAGGTCAAAAAGATGAAAATAGCGGGTGTACAGCCGAAGCGGCGGACCGCTGCGGCTTGCCATATTGTGTACACGCCACGACGGCCTATATGCCTGGCCGGTTTCGACGTCGTCGTGGACATCATGTCTGGTCTGGCCCAGGTTTGCGTTTGACCTCTCCAGCCCGTCTTGGACAGAGCGCGATCAGGACCGAATGGGCGCTTCCACGTCGGAATAGGCCTGAACGGCATCAGGCAATCTTGCGCCGCGGATGTCGATCGCGGACACGGAGGCGTTCAGCTCCGCGATTTCGGCAGATGAAAATTGCACCGCCGCAGCGCCGATGTTTTCGATCATGTGGGCCATCTGCGTCGTGCCGGGGATCGGGACGATCC
The DNA here is from genome assembly GCA_900472785.1 of Hyphomicrobiales bacterium. Taxonomy (GTDB): domain Bacteria; phylum Pseudomonadota; class Alphaproteobacteria; order Rhizobiales; family Rhizobiaceae; genus Pararhizobium. Next base: position 1,079 of record UCJH01000049.1, read on the forward strand.
ATGGCTTCCGGGCCAACAGCCAGGCCAACGCGATTTGCCCGAGCCTTGCCTGCTTGCGCTCGGCCCATGCCGCAAGAAGCTCGACAAGTGCCAGATTGTGCGGCAGGTTTTCCGGAGAGAAGCGGGTTTCGATGCCGCGAATGTCTCCCTGGGCAAACCGTGTCCTCGCATCGATGGCACCATTGAGAAAGCCGACGCCAAGCGGGCTCCAGGGCACGAAGCCGATGCCGAGTTCCTCGCAGACAGGAAGGGCACCTGTCTCCGGACCACGCCAAAGCATGGAATATTCGCTCTGGACCGCGGTTAAGGGCAGCGCCTTGTGTGCGCGGCGCAACGTGTCGAGACCCATTTCCGACAATCCCCAGTGCAGGACCTTGCCTTCCGTCATCAGATCCTTCACCGCGCCGGCAACATCCTCGATCGGCACCTGCGGGTCGACGCGATGCTGGTAGAGCAGATCGATGCGGTCGGTGCGGAGCCGCTTCAACATGCCTTCGACCACAAGTTTAATATGCTCCGGGCGGCTGTTGAGCCCCGGCTTGCGCTCGCCAGTCTCAAGATCGATGTTCCAGCCGAATTTGGTGGCGATGACGATCTGGTCGCGGAACGGTTCGACACCCTCGCCGAGAATGCGTTCGACCTCATGCGGGCCATAGGCTTCTGCCGCGTCGTAAAAAGTCAGGCCGTGATCGAAGGCGGCACGGATGATGTTGTGCATCTCCGCCCGCGTCGGAATGGTCTGCTGATAGGTCCGGCTCATGTTCTGCACGCCGATCCCGACGCTCGAGACATCGAGCGAGCCGAGCTTGCGGCGCCCGATGTCCGATGTGTTCGCCGCCGCCGTGCCTGTCTGCACTGAGGTCTGGGCCTGGGAGGCACTGACATTTGACGCTGCGGCCAGGCTTCCGGCTGCCAGAAGCAGGTTTCGGCGGTTCAGCGCAATCGGTTGCTTTGTCTTCATCTCTGATGTCCTCGGTTGGTCATATGGAATTGGTGACGGCATGGGGGGTGCCGTTCAGGGCATGACTCTCATCGCCGCAACGGTCCCGACTGGGAGACCGGGCGATGTCGAGAGGCCTGGAGGGCTGTGACGCCGTAGTGACCGATCGCGACGTAGAGCCCGGCAATGGAACCGATACGCAAAAAGAATCCGGCAGTATCGGCGTTGAAGTCCCAGAATTGCATCGTTGGGATCAGCAGAAGCCGTGATCCGATATCGAGTTCGAAGGAACTGTAGACACCGCAAGCCGCAATTCCTGCGGCGATGAACCGGAGAAGCATCGTCCGCAGGAGGCGGTATTTGCGGATACCAGCCATGTTTCGCACGACATTCATGACCACCGACCAATGAAGGCCCAGATGGAGCGTGACGACAATCAACGTCCAGTAGGCCGACAGGATATGCATGTCCCTGGCATCGGGGCCGCCGATGGCGAGACATCCGAACAGTGACTGCGAAATCAGAACGCTCGTGATCAAGAGGGTCACCATGGCCGCAACAAGCGTGAGGTTAAGCCCGACCGTGGCGATCGGCTTCGCCTGGCGCCTCGTCCGGCGAATGCCTCCATACCAGCGTCGATTGAAGCCGTTGTGCAGGACAAGCAACGCGAACATGCCCGTTCCGATCACTTCGTGCGTCCGGTTGTCCATCCACCAGTAGGCCATGGCGGCCATAAACAGGCCGAGGGCAAGACAGTCCAAGCCGAGCCGCAGCAGGAACACCGGGCTCATGGGGAACGCTCCCCTCTATGGCCGGCGACCGTCATTCGATCACCGTGCCTTCGAACGCAGACAGCGCATCGAAGGTGTAGAGATGGTTTTCCTCGGAACGGGAGGAATGGCACGACTGGCAGCGCGACGTGTTCTCGTCCATGTTGATCGACCGGTCGGCCCAGAACCACTGGAACTGCCAGTCTTCCGTCCGGCGGTCCTTGTCATAGTCGTTGCCCCAGCCTTCGCCCTTCTGCATCACGAAATACCGGTAGACCTTTCCGTCACGGTGATCGACCAGCACGAAATGCGTGCCATTCGGGATCGGCCGCCCCTGTTTGACGGCCTCGATCGCCTCGCGTGTGGTCAGGATGTGTTCGGTCACATCGCCGCGCCGCACGGTCGTGTAGTGCACGAGGCCATCGAGCGTTTCGGGGAATTGGACACGATTGGTCTCGGCATGGACCTGCACGCCCAGGACGGCAACGGCGGCGAAAGCCGAGATTGCGAGAAAAACTCTGGTCTTGGAGAACTGCATCGGATTCCTTCTCACGAAATTGGACATCGCCAAGGTAAGTGAGAATGCGCGGCAGCATTAGCCGGCGGAAACCGTATGAGCCTATTAGAAGGACTTATCAATCACGAGCAGTTGATAAGGCGTAATGGAGTATTCTGCCGTCAGCCGCGAAACCGAAGAGCATCGACAAAGAGGATAAAGGCGGGCGAAGCGTGTCTGCGGTTGGGATAATAAAGGTGATAACCGGGGAAGGGTTCGCACCAGTCCTCGAGAACGCGCTGAAGCCTGCCGGATGTCAGATGCTCGATAGCCTGATCTTCCGGCAGATAGGCGAGGCCCAGGCCGGAGAGTACGGCGTCGATCCGCATTGCGAGGTTGTTGAAGACGAGCTGGCCATCGACCCTGACGCGGATTTCCCGGCCGTCGCGCTCGAACTCCCAGGGATATATGCCCCCGTGCGTGGGAAGCCGCATGTTGATGCAATTGTGCCCGGTCAGGTCCTGTGGCGTTTCCGGTCGTCCGTGGCGCTCGAAATAGGCCGGCGCACCGACGACCGCCATCCGCATGTCGCCGCTCACCTTCACGGCGATCATATCCTTGGCGACCTGCTCGCCCAGCCGAATGCCCGCGTCGTAACGCTCCGCAACGATGTCGGTCAGGCCGTAGTCGACAATGACCTCGACATTGATGTCGGGGTAATTGATGGCAAGTTTGCGGATGGCCGGCGCAACAACGGAGATGGCGGGATGCTCGCCGGTCGTGATCCGGATCGTGCCGGAAGGCCTGTCCTTCAGTTCGCTGAGCGCACCGAGTTCCGCCTCGATCTCTTCGAATCGAGGTCCCACAGTATGGAGCAGCCGTTCGCCGGCTTCGGTCGGCGAGACACTGCGCGTGGTGCGTGTCAGCAGCCGGATGCCGAGGCGGGCCTCCAGCCCGCGAACGGTCTGGCTGAGCGCCGACTGGGAGACACCGAGCTTCGCTGCAGCCTTGGTGAAACTCTGCTCCCGCGCGACGGCAAGGAAGGCGACGAGATCGTTGAAGTTCTCCTGGGGCATTCATTAGTCCATCTAATAGGTTCATGCGGATTATAGCCGCTAATCGAAAGCGACCTCAACCGCTAGATTCCGGATATCGAAAAAGCGGTCAGCCGCCGTCCTTGCCGGGCTAGCGAAAATCCCCGCGGCGTTCGGTTTTCGCACCACCTGAGGCCCGATGCCTGCACGGCATCAAAACCCGCGGAAAGGAACAGGAAATGGAAACGCGCAAACTGGGAGCGCTTGACGTTTCGGCCCTCGGGCTGGGATGCATGAGCATGAGTTCTGCCTACGGTCCCGCGGGCGAAACGGCGCAGATGATCAGGTTCATCCGCGACGCGCAGGCGCGCGGCGTCACTCTCTTCGACACGGCAGAGGCTTACGGTCCGTTCGCAAACGAAGCGCTGGTCGGAGAAGCGCTTGCCCCGATCCGCGATCAGGTCGTGATCGCCACCAAGTTCGGCTTCGACATCGACTTGGAAACCGGGGCACGCACCGGCGGAACGAACAGCCGTCCCGAACACATCAGGGCGGTTGCCGAGGCCAGCCTGAAACGGCTGAAGACGGACCGGATCGATATTTTCTACCAGCACCGCGTTGATCCCGATGTTCCGATTGAAGATGTTGCCGGCGCGATCAAGGATCTCGTTGCAGCCGGAAAGGTCAAGCATTTCGGACTTTCGGAAGCGGGGGTCGAGACAATCCGTCGAGCCCATGCCGTGCACCCCGTCACCGCCGTCCAGAGTGAATATTCGCTGTTCTGGCGCGGCCCCGAGGCGGAACTGCTGCCCGTGCTCGAAAAGCTGGGGATCGGCTTTGTCCCTTTCAGCCCGCTCGGGGCGGGTTTTTTGGCGGGAAAGATCGATGAAAACACAAGGTTCGATCCGACAGATTTCCGCAATGCCGTGCCGCGCTTCTCGCCGGAAGCGCGGAAATCCAACATGGCGCTCGTGGATATCGTCCGGACGGTGGCTGACCGCAAGGGAGCGACGCCGGCGCAGGTTGCCCTGGCGTGGCTGCTGGCGCAGAAGCCCTGGATCGTTCCGATACCGGGAACAACCAAGCTGCACAGGCTCGAAGAGAACCTCGGTGCCACGGAGATGGAACTGACGCCCGAAGATCTGTCCGAGATTGCCGCGGGTCTTGCGACGATCGAGGTGCAGGGAGATAGGCTCCCGGAGGCGGCGCTGAAGATGGTGGGCCGCTAGGGAATGGTGGGTGGCTGAGGTATGACACCGCCACCAAAATCTATTTTGTTCTTGTTTTGTTCCGATGCAAACGATAAGGTCCTCGTCGTACCGTCATCGACGCAAAGAGGATCTTATGACTGTTTACTTTACCGTTGGGGCCGTCGATTCCGCGGCCTCCAATGCCTTTTACGATGCGGCTTTGGCGACGATCGGCTGGAGCAAACATGTCGAGTTTCAAGGGTGGCGCGGCTATTCGGAAGGCGGGACCGGCCAAGGCGTGGTCCTGTGGGTCTGCAAGCCTTTCAACGGCGATCCGGCAACGCCCGGAAATGGCGCGATGATCGGCTTCATGGTCAAGTCGCGCAAGGAGGTCGATGACTTCTATGATGCAGCCATGGCCAAGGGTGGCACGGATGAAGGCGCGCCTGATCCGCGGCCACACTATGGGCCAGACTGGTATGCGGCCTATATGCGCGATCCGGCCGGAAACAAGATATCCGTTGTCTACAACGGCTGATCGCCACATGTGCAGCGGCGACGGTGCAGTGGGCCGCACCCGCGGCGCAGCCCATTGCGATTGCTACTTCCACTGCGTCGGGTCGGCGGCGGCGCAGCCGTAAGGGGGCAGGGAACTGGCAAAGGTGGCCTTGAGTTTGGCGCAGCCCCAGCTGTTGATTGGGCCGGGCATGGCATTGTTGAGCGTGATGCCGATTTCGTCATAGGGACTATCGGTGTTGCTGACATACCGATACCAGCGGAAACCGGTGAGAACCACGACGGCAAGAACGATCGTCAGCAGCAGGCGAACCAATGTTTTCATAAGACTTCCTTTGAGTTCAATGGCCACCCTTTAGAGCCTTTCAGTGTTCAGCGAAAGCCGTTCTCCTGGCTCAAACAGAGCGACCGATCGACCGGCCGGCCTGTTTCCAGCCAAGCCGAAGGACCGAATGTCTTTCCCTCAGGCTGAGGCGACCGTCGCGGACATCCCTGTCCGTTGCCCTTCGCCAACCGTCTCTGCCCGGACGAAAATCTTTTTCGACAGAACGGCTTCCGTTGAACATTGAAAGGCTGCGGCAGGCGCGGGCCGGAGCGGAAAGCGTAGCTCGTCCTTCGCCACCCGAAAACCGGGATTCCGGCTCGATCCGAGGGTGGGAGCGCAAGTCAGGATGCCGATCCCGCTCCGGAGAGAATCAGCCCGGCAAAAAGCAGCGATATGAAGCTCTGGACCAGCGTCACCGGGCCAAGCCAGGCGGGACGATTGCCCAGCCACCAAGAGATGCCATTGCAGACGTTCGAGACGAGATTTCCGGTCGCGAGGACCAGCAGTCCCAGAACAACGCCGAGATCGGGGAAGAAACCGCCGCCGGAAGGGCTCATGATCAGAAAGGCGCCAAGCAGGATACCGCCGCTCAGCGCCAGGATCGAAAGGGCGGCACAGGCTGCAAGTGCGAGACGTCTCATATGCTTGATGATCCACGGAATAGGAGGTTGCTGGTCGATCGCCTGTTGGCCCCGCCACGCCACCGGCTGGTCCGCATCCGCGCTTTCGGCCGAAGCGCGACGGCTGTTTGCACGTCTGGTTATTCGATTCTGAGGGTAAGAATCAATGTCGCTGGAAGATCGGCTCTTATCGCGGACGCATCGGTTTTGGCGAAGACCATGTCACCGTCCTGCCATATGTCGTATTCCATGTCGATCCGCATCCCCTCGCGTTCAAGCACAGCCCAGGAAAAATCCAGGCCACCGCCTTTCCGCAGGGACCAGCCCGCGGCCGCCAGGACTTCGACGACCGCCCTCCAGCTTTCCTCCGATATCCCGGAAAGACAGGTCTGATCGGACATTGCCGTTCCTTTTCATTCGGTGGTGAGCCGGGTTTTCGAGTAGCGCCGAAGCCGGCGGCGCCTATCCAAACTTATCGAACGGCGGTGGCTTGCGACCAGACAATCATCCATTGTCCCTCGCGTTCTTCGTAAAGGTCCGTATGCCAATAGTTGCTCAAGGGCACTTTGTGTCCACCGAAGACGACTTCGAGCTGGGCACGATAGCGAATGACTGCGCTTGTCTGATAGAGGCGGACTTCGATGTCGGCGGGCTCCCAGACCAGGTATCGGATATGGCCGGAGGCGATGGCGCCCAGATACTCTTCCCTTGAAAGTGCGGCGCCGATGGGCGTGATCAGCTGGAAGTCTGGAGCATGCAATTGTTGCGCCTGGACAATATCGGCGCCGAGCAGGGCGTGAAGTCTGGCTCGTTCTATTTTGCGAAGGTGGTCGGCTTGGCTGGTTGTCATATATATTTCCCATCCTGAATGAAAACGAAAGCCCGAGACGCCGTCCAATTGGCGGCAACGACGCCGCTGATACAACGTCCGGCTGTTGATTTCCATTGAGCTGGGCCGCAATGGCGGCGTATTCCCATGGGGATTCTGGCACGCTTTAAGCGGCGGCGATCAAGATGGGTCGTGCAGGAATACGGACCCGTCAATCGACAGGTGGTCGGCCGATTGATCTTGAGCCGGATAAGCAAAATGCCCACCTGGTGGAGCGGGCATTTTGCTTGCTTTTCGAAAATCATCGAAGGACCGGGGAGATCAGGTCCGCGGCTTGAGGTTCTGCGGATCGTAGAGCGGCTTGTAACCGACGCCGGCGACTTCGACCGTATAGGTTTCGCCGAAATACTCGACGTTCAGCTTCCGGCCTTCCTGGGCATAGGACCAAGGGAGATAGGCGAGCGCGATGTTCTTGCCGATGGTCGGGCCATAGGCGACGGACGTCGTATAGGAGCGGCGGCCGAGTTCGTCGATCAGCACCTCTCCGGTGTCCGGATCCATGACCGGCATCGAGCCGACCGGATAGCGCTTGACGCCCTTGGCGTCGGTGTTTTCGGTCATGACCAGCGTGCAGAGCATGGCCGGCTGATGATCGCGCGCCTTGTATTCCAGATGCTTGGTCTTGCCTCGGAAATCGGCTTCCTTGACCTTCGGACGGGCGAGATCCGCTTCGATGAGGTTGTACTGGGTGAGCAGGTCGCCGTTCTGAAGGCGCAGGCTCTTTTCCATGCGGCGCGAGTTGGCGTAGGTCTCGACGCCGAAGGCCATGACACCGGTGCCACGCAGCGCATCCCAGACGGCAAGACCGTCCTCGTATTTCATGTGCAGTTCCCAGCCCTGCTCGCCGACATAGGAGATGCGGAAGGCGGCGACGCTTTTCCCGGCGATCTCGATCTGCTTGATGGCGGCGAAGGCGAAGTTTTCCTGATCGAGTCCGGCCGGGTCGGCCACCACCTTCTTGAGGTTCTCGCGGGCGTTCGGCCCCCAGATGCCGACGGTGATGTATTTTTCCGACGTATCGGTGATGGTGACGTCGAGGCCGCGATCCTGCGCCACGCGCTTCATATAGTGGAAGTCGCGCGGGCCGGCATCGGCGCCGTTCACGAGGCGGCAGCGATCGGCCATGCGGAAGACGGTGAAGTCAGCGCGCACCATGCCCTCGTCATCGAGGAAGTGGGTGTAGATGCCCTTGCCGATATTGCCATCGCCGCCGATCTTGGCGGCGCAGAGCCACTCGAGCAGCTCGACATGATCCGGGCCTTCGATATCCACCATGTGGAAATGCGAGAGGTTGACGATGCCGCAATCGTCGGTCATCGCCAGATGCTCGGCGTTCGAGACCCGCCAGAAGTGGCGATTGTCCCATTCGTTCTCGCGCACCGGAACACGGTCGCCGTATTTTTCGAGCAGGTGCTCGTTGGCGGCGTAGCCATGGGCACGTTCCCAGCCGCCCAGCTCCATGAAGTAGCCGCCGAGCTCTTTCTCGCGCTCGTGGAAGGGCGAGCGCTTGGCGCCGCGTCCCGAGGCATAGGGCTCGCGGGTGTGAACCGCCGGGAAGTAGATTTTCTGGGCAGCCTCGTAGGAGCGGCTTTCGATGAATTCTTCCGTCAACTGGTGCGGATAGAAGCGGGAATAGTCGATCGAGTTGTGGTCGATCTCGGTGCGGCCGTCGGTCATCCAGTCGGCGATCAGCTTGCCGTAGCCCGGGCCGTCCTTCACCCAGATGGCGACGCAGTACCAGAGGCCGCGCACCTTCTGGCTCTCGCCGCAGGACGGGCCGCCGGCAGCCGATACCTGAAGCAGGCCGTTGAAGGAATGGCCTTCGTTATAGCCGAGCTCGCCGAGGATCGGCGTCAGCTCCATAGCCTTTTCGAGCGGCTCGAGGATCTGCTCCATGTCGAGGTCGCGCTGCGAGGGCGAGAGGCGCGCCTCATGCTTTTCAAGGATGTCGCGCGGGTGGCACATGCGCGGATTGTGCTGCTCGTAATAGCCCCATTCGATCTGGCCGCCCTCTGTGGTCTTCGGGTCGCCGGTGTCGCGCATATAGGCGGAGTTGCCCTGGTCGCGCAGAAGCGGATAGCCGATTTCCTTGCCCGTGCCTTCGAATTCGTTGTAGGGACCGAAGAAGGTGAGTGGATGGTCGACCGGCATGACCGGCAGGTCTTCGCCGACCATCTCGGCGATCAGGCGGCCCCAGATGCCGGCGCAGACGATGACATGATCGGCCATGATCGTGCCGCGATGGGTGACGACGCCCTTGATGCGGCCGCCCTCGACGATCAGCGACTGGGCCGGCGTGTTGCCGTAGATCTGCAGCTTGCCGGATTTCTCGGCGGCATCGACCAGTTTGCCGGCAACCGTCTGCGAACGCGGAACGACGAGGCCGGCATCGGGATCGAACATGCCGCCCATGACCTGATCTTCCTCGATCAGCGGGAACATTTCCTTGATCTGCGACGGCGAAACGTAATGTGCGCGCGTGCCGAAGGCCTTGGCGGAGGAGAGCTTGCGCTTGATCTCTTCCATCCAGCTATCGTCGCCGGTGCGCACCACTTCCAGGCCGCCGATGCGGGCGTAATGGCCCATCTTCTCGTAGAAATCGATCGAATACTGGGTGGTCCAGACCGACAGATAGTCATGGCTGGTGGTGTAGCAGAAGTCGGAGGCATGGGCCGTCGAGCCGATATCGGTCGGAATGCCCGATTTGTCGATGCCGACGATATCGTCCCAGCCGCGCTCGATCAGGTGATGGGCGATGGACGCGCCGACGATCCCCCCGAGCCCGATGATGACGACCTTAGCCTTAGACGGAAACTCTGCCATAGCCTGCAATCCTGCCTGCGAGATTGATTGATTGATGTTGGACGCGATTTTAGGATGCGCGGTCGTACAATTGCAGCCTGTCTGCGACATTCTCCAAGTGTTGCACGACCACGGGCTTACGCTCCCGACATGGGAGCGCCCATGGTCTGACGACCGTCGCTGATTTCCCGCATACTCAAAGCATGCCGGACAAGCGGGCGTCAAATGCGTTGTGTTCAGGCGGTGGCTGCAGGACGGCGCCGGCGGATCAGCGGCCGATCGCCTCTCCGGTGCTCTTCAGGAAGAAATGCATTTTCTCCGGATCGATCGCGACATCGATCGTGTCGTCCGGACGAACGCGGGAGGCGGCGTGGATCTGCGCGGTGAAGGCGCTTGGGCCGACGTTGCCGATGGCCAGCGTATGCGGGCCGAGCGGCTCGATATCCGCCACACGCACCTTGACCTGCGGGAATGCGGCGTTGGCGGCCATGGTGTGTTCCGGCCGGATGCCAAGCACGACGGCTTGGCCGATTGCGCCGGAAAGGCGGCCGGCCAGCGGCGTGGGCACAGCGATCGCGACATCGCCATCGGCACGGAAAGTGACGCCGCCATCGGCAGCGTCGAGCCGGCCTTCGACGAAATTCATACTGGGCGCGCCGATGAACGCGGCAACGAAGAGGTTTTTCGGCGACTCATACAGGGTGATCGGGTCGGCCGCCTGCTCGATCCGGCCTTGATTCATCACCACGACCCGGTCGGCCATGGTCATCGCTTCCACCTGGTCATGCGTCACGTAGACGATAGTGGTCTGTAGGCGACGGTGCAGCAGCTTGATCTCGGTGCGCATTTCGATGCGCAGCTTGGCGTCGAGGTTGGACAGCGGTTCGTCGAACAGGAAGACGTCCGGCTGGCGCACGATGGCGCGGCCGATGGCGACACGCTGGCGCTGGCCGCCGGACAGGGCGCTCGGCTTGCGGTCGAGATAGGCATTGAGATTGAGAATGCGCGCCGCATTGGCAACCGCCTTGGCGATCTCGTCCTTCGGCGTTCCCCGCACCTTCATGCCGTAACCGATGTTTTCGGCAACCGTCATATGCGGATAGAGGGCATAATTCTGGAACACCATGGAGCAGTTGCGCAAGCCCGGGCGCAGGCCGGTGACGTCGCGGTCACCGATGCGGATCGTGCCGGACGAGGCCTGCTCGAGCCCGGCGATCATGCGCAGCGTCGTCGTCTTGCCGCAGCCGGAGGGACCGACGAGAACCACGAATTCCTTATCGGCAATCACCAGGTCGAGCGGCGGGATGACCGCGACGCTGCCATAGGACTTGGTGACCTGTTCCAAACGCACCTGGGACATGCTGTGCCTTTTCATGAGAACGCCGTTGCCTATCTTAGCGGCAATGACCGTCCTTCTTTCACAAATGGATCGAACCCGCCCCGGACCTGCCGGGGCGGGAATGATTGTCGAAGAGCCTTACTTCGCAGGCAGGCCCATCGAGGCGCGGTAGGCGGCCAGCTGCTTGTCGCGGCCGAACTCGTCGGTCAGCTTGTTCCAGCCTTCGGCCACCGTGTCGAGCGCCTGCTGCGGGGTCACTTCGCCGGCCAGGGCCTTGGAAAGCTCGATCTCGAGAATTTCCGTATAGGAGAAGTAGCCCGGCAGACGCATGTCGAGGGCGGTGTTCTTGGCCGTCACGGCCGCCTGCTGCGCGCCGAGATATTCCTTGGCCTCACGCTCGGAGAAGCTCTTCGACCACAGCTCCGTATTGGTGGTGTGCGAGATGCGATACGGATTGACGCCGGTGCCGCCGGTGACTGCCGCCTGGCCGGAGACAGCCGGGCTGGTGAGATACTGGATGTAGTTCCAGGCGGCTTCCTGGTTCTTGGAGGAAGCCGGGACCGCCGCCTGCCAGCCGCCGAACGCCATGAAGGACGTCTGGACGACTTCGGGCTGCTTGTCCCATTTCTTGGTCTTGTAATTCCAGATCTCGTCCGAGCCCGGCAGCGATGCCGAACCGACATTGCCGGCGACCTTGGACTGCTTCGGATCGGCGCCGATGACGCCGGTATCGCCCCAGCCGATGGATTCCGCGACCTGGCCGCCGGCAAAGGCGGCGTTCACTTCGCCGAAGGAGAAGTTGAGTGCGTTTGGTGGCGCCAGCTTGGAGGCGCGGATATATTCCTCCAGCCCGCGGACCCAGCCCGGATTGCTGACCTGCGCATCCATGGTGTCCGGATCGAAGAACATGCCGCCCGGATTGTCGGGATGGCTCGTATAGCCGGCGACATGGCTGAACAGGAACCAGAACTGCTGGCCGCCGCGGCGGAAGGCTTCGGCCGTGCCCCAGAGACCCTTGTCCGGCTGCTGGAAGAATTCGGCGATATCGAGATACTGCTTCCAGGTTTTCGCCGGCGCGAGGTCGTAGCCGTACTTGGCCTTGAAGGCGCTCTGGTTCTCGGCATTCTCAAACAGGTCGATGCGGTAGGTGTAGGTATGGGCGTCGCCGTCCATGGTCTGCGACAATACCTTGCCGTTCCACACCATCAGCTTTTCGCGATAGACCGGGGCCACGTCCTCCCAGTCGGGACCTGTCTGCATCGCTGCCGGCATTTCGGAGAGGAAGTCGGTGAAATCCGGCGCCCAGGCCGGGGCAAAGGCGATCACGTCGAATGTGTCTTCGCCTGAGGTCAGCGAGGTGACGATCTTCGGATAGAGCTCCGACCACGGAAACTCGACGACATTGACCTTGCCGCAGGTCTTTTCTTCCCAACCCTTGGCGGCAAGCTGCAGGGCCGAGGCAATGTAGGGGCCGGTCTGTGTCGTGGCGTTGATCGTCACGCCGGTATAGTCCGGCTCGCAGGCGAAAGCCGCCGTCGTCGCAGTCAGGGCCAGCAATGCGCCGGCGGTCGAACTCAGCAGAAGTCTCTTCATGGTTTCCTCCCAAGGAATTTGAAATGAATGGTTCACGTCTAGCAAACGGTCACTTTATCGCTCCCAAAAGCAGGCCGGACCGCATCAACCTGCTCAAAATTCCCGCCATGACGATCATGGGTATGATCGCGACCAGGGCGGCTGCCGATATTGCCCACCATTCGTCGCCGCGCTGGCTGTTCTGGCCTGCAACGAGAATGGGAAGGGTCTGCCATTTGGAATTGGTCAGGAAGAGCGCGAACAGGAACTCGTTCCAGACAAAGGCCAGCGTGATCATGAATGTCGCGATCAGGCCCGGCTTCGACATGGGCAGCACGATGCCGAAGAAGATGCGCCAGGTCGGAACGTTGTCGACCATTGCCGCTTCCTCCACTTCGACCGGCAGCGCCGCGAAGAAGTCGCGCATCAGCCAGATGACGATGGGGAGCGAAAAGGCGACATAGGCGAAGGTGAGGCCGGTATAGGTATCGACCAGCTTGAAGCCCATCTTGCCCATTTCCGTGTACATCAGGTAGAGCGCGAAGGCGGCGACGATCGGCGGAAACATGCGCTGGCTGACGAACCAGAAAACGATGTCGTCATTGCCGAGGATCGGTCCCGGCAGCCGGATCCGGCTGGAGCCGATGGCAAGGGCAAGGGCGGCAACGAAAGCGTAGATCAGCGAGATCGCCTGACCGAGACCGAGCATGTGGCGACCGAACAGGAAGCCTCCGAAGGCGATGACGACGAAGATGACCGCCGACAGCAGCTTGACCTCGAAGGTGAACCGCACCAGCGCATAGGCCGCCATCGCGCCGATGAAGGTCGCCAGAAGCGATGCCGACAGGCCGATGATCGTCGAGGCGATGAAGGTCGCATAGAACTGCCCGCGCGCACCGGACAGCAGTTCGCTCCAGGCCGTCAGCGACGGATCGAAATCGACGAAGGGAATGTAGGTGGGACCGCCAACGACGCCGAGCGGCGACTTGAAGGAGGTAATCACCGCCCAGTAAAGCGGGAAAAGCGTAAAGGCCAGCCAGATCAGGCAGCCGGCCAGCGCCCACCATCGGCCCGGCCCCTTGAGGTCGCGAATGCTCATCTGTGCTTCTCCAGATAGGGCTTCAGAATGGCGAGATAGACGAGGCCGATGACGGTGATGACGATCAGGAACAGGAAAGACAGCGCCGAGGTGTAGCCGAGATTGAACTTCTTGAAGCCTTCCTGATAGGCGAACAGCGTCAGCGTTTCGGTCGAGATCCCCGGGCCGCCGCCGGTCATGACAAAGACCGTATCGATGATCTTGTAGCTCTCGATCAGGCGGATAAAGACCACCGCCGCGGAGATCGGCAGCATCATCGGAAAGGTGATCCCGGTGAATTGCTGCCAGGGACTGGCATTTTCCAATGCCGCCGCCTCATAGACGTCGTCGGGCAGGGTCTGCAGGCCTGCCAGCAGCATGAGAATGACGAACGGCGTCCATTGCCAGACTTCCACCGAGATGATGGCGCCGATGGCCCAGCGGGTCTCGGTCAGAAACGGTAGGTTGGGCAGGCCGAAGAAGGTCATCACCTCGTTGAGCGGCCCCATCGTCGGATTGAGCAGCTGCCGGGCGATCAGCGCCACGGCAACCGGCGCGACCAGCATCGGCAGCAGGAAGCTGACGCGGAACAGGCCTTCGCCGGGAACGCGACGGTTGAGCGCCAGCGCCACCGAAAAGCCGATGACATATTGCAGCGCCACGGAAATGACGGCGATGATCGTCGTCGTCCAGGCGACATGCCAGAAGCGCGGATTTTGCAGCAGCTCCGTGTAGTTTCCGAAGCCGACGAACCTTGCGGGGATCGGGGGCACCAGCCGCAGGCTCATGAAGCTGGTGGTCAGCGAATAGATCAGCGGGAAGATCGAAATCACCAGCACGATCAAGAGCGCCGGCCAGATGAAAAAATGCTTGATCGGGTCCTGACGGGTCATGCGGCACCGCCAGACTTCGGCGGAAGGGCTTTGTTCCAGAAAAGGCGCGTGGCGGGCACGGAGCGGGCACGCGCCTTGTGGCGACGGACAGCCGGTATCACGCTCGTTTCCGCAGCCATAGGCCTCTCTCCTCCCCGCATTTCCAGTCTCTCCACCTCGGCTCTCCCAAACCTGTTAAAGTAGTATAATTACGTAATCGCCTCGGTCAATCAGATATTTAATGTTTATTTTGCAAGATTTAGCCGAAATCTCGATATATCCAACGTAACAATCAAGCCACCGACTGAAAATCAGTAGCATAATTACGTGATTGATGGCACGGCGACCAATTCGACCTGGGTCTATCCGTGTTATGCCGGTGGCTGGCGCTCCAGCAGGGTTTCGATTTCGTCGAGCCGCGGCATGGCGGGTGCCGTTCCGCGCCGGGTGACGGCGATGCCGGCCGTCGCGCAGCCGAAGCGCACGGCTTCCACCGGCTCCAGACCCCGCGAAAGAGCCGCTGAAAAACCGCCGACGAAAGCATCGCCCGCGCCGGTGGTATCGATGACGGTGCCCGACGCGATAGCCGGGACATGCACGGAGCGATTGGCGGTGTGATAAAGAACGCCGCGTCCGCCGAGCGTGATCAGCGCCGTCTTCACACCCTTGGCCAAAAGGGCGTCCCCCGCGCGGCGCGCATCATCCAGCGTGTCGAGTGCAAAGCCGACGATAGCGGCCGCCTCGGTCTCGTTCGGCACGATATAGTCACAGAGCGGATAGATCGTTTCCGGAAAACGTTCGGCCGGTGCCGGATTGAAGATGGTGGTGACGCCGGCAGCATGGGCGATTTCGAGCGCCCTTTGGGCCGCTTCGGCCGGTTGCTCCAGCTGCGTCACGAAGACAGAAGACTGCTCGATCGTTTCACGCGCCGCTTCGACATCGGCGATGCCGATCGTGCCGGCGGCGCCCGGATAGACGATGATGGCGTTGTCGCCGTTCTCGTCGTTGACGTAGATGAAGGCAGCACCCGTCGGAAGGTCATCCATCTGCACGACCTTCGGCCGAACGCCGGCTTCCGCATAGGTCTTCAATGCCATCTCGCCGAACGTGTCGCGGCCGATCTTGGAAATGAACGACACGTCCGCGCCGGCGCGCGCGGCGGCGACCGCCTGGTTGGAGCCCTTGCCGCCCGGGCCGACGGAAAATCCGGTGCCGGTGATGGTTTCGCCGACATTCGGCATCCGCTTGGCCAGATAGGCCGTGTCGGCCACGAAAATCCCAAGGATCGAAACGCCCGCCTTCATGAAAATTCTCCCCGTCTCAAACGGTTTCCGGCGGGATCACGCCCTTGGTGAACAGGAAGCAACCGTAGAAGCGGTTTTCACCGGTGGTGATGACGCAATAGGCCTTCTTGGCTTCCTCGTAGAATTTGAACCGCTCGATGCCGTACATCGGCGCCGCTTTGCCTTCCGCAGCATTGATTTCCGCCTGGACCTCGCTCTGGACGGCGGGAATCTCGTCCGGCGCACCCATGATCTCCATGCGTCCCGCCGAAGGCTGCAGCGGCGTGTCGAGCGGCATCACCGAGAGGATCGCCTTTATGGCGCGCGCCGTCGAGACGTTGTCGATATGCAGAAGCTTGCCGAGCACGGTCTGGCGGGCAATGGAATCGGACGGGAAATTCGTGTCCGAAACGACGAGCGTATCGCCGTGGCCCATGGAACGCAGCGCATGCAGCACGTCCGCGTTCAGCGCCGGGTCGATGTTCTTCAGCATGAAAGTCCTCCCTCGTTGTCTGCCCCGAAGCGCTCCGCTCCGGGGGATCGGACCGCCAGCCATTGGCCGCTCGATCCCCTGTTTGTTTCTGCGCCAAGCCCCACCGGGACGGTCCCCTCCGTCGCGCGGCCGGTTCCGTCCTACTCGCCGTAGGGAATCCAAATGTTCTTGATGTCCACCGCGCGGCGAAGATAGAGCGCGCCTTCCGCTGCCGTCCGGTCCAGCCAGTCCGTCGCCTTGCCGTGATCGACGAAGGTGCGTTTCAGGTTGCCGGCGGACAATTTCTCCACCATCGTCGAGAGTTCCGGCGTTCCGAACGCCCAGAGCGCATCGACGTCGTTGTGCGTGGCGAGCGTCTTTGCCAATTCTTCGGCCGGACCCGTCACGATGTTGACGACGCCGGCCGGGACATCCGATGTCTCGAGGATGGAATAGAAATCGGTGGCCGCCAGCGGATGTGGTTCGCTCGGAACGGCGACCACGCGATTGCCGGTCGCGATCAGTGGTGCGACGAGGCTGATGAAGCCGAGAAGCGGCGCTTCCGGCGGGCAGACGACGCCGACCACGCCCTGTGCTTCCGGCATGGCGAGCGCCACGCCGCGAAGCGGCGGCTGGTGTATCACGCCCTCGTATTTGTCGGCCCAGGCGCCATAGGTGAACAGCCGGGTGATCGAGGCCTCGACCTCGGCCTTCGCAGCGGACGCGGAGACGCCTGTCATCGCGCCGATACGATCCGCGAAGGCATCGGCACGGCCGCTGAGGTTTTCTGCGATGTAGTAAAGGATCTGGGCGCGATTGTGCGCCGTGGCGCTGGCCCAGCCGGACGCCGCATGGGCGGCAACAACGGCGTTGCGGATGTCCTTGCGATTGCCCTCGCCGACTTCGCCGATGAGCTTGCCCTTGGGCGATACGACCGGGCGGGAATAATTGCCGTCTGGACGCGCCTGCTTGCCGCCGATGAACAGCTTTGCCGTCCGGTCGATCATCGGCAGCGCAAAGTCGCCGGCCGTGGACTTGACCTGCGGCACGGGCGCAACCGTTCGCGCCTTGCGGCCGATCCAAGCTCTCGGCTTCAGATATTCGTAACAGCCCTCGCGGCCACCCTCGCGGCCGAAGCCGGATTCGCGCTTGCCGCCGAAACCGACGGCTGCGTCGAACAGGTTGGTGGCATTGACCCAGACGACGCCGGCGGCGAGCTTTGCCGCTACATTGAGCGCAAGCCCGATCGTCTCGCTCCAGACGCTGGCGGCAAGGCCGTAGCGGGTATGGTTGGCCAGCTGGATCGCCTCTTCCGGCGTGCGGAACGTCATGGAGACGGCGACCGGGCCGAAAATCTCCTCGGTTGCCACGGCCGATGTCGGATGGACGCCGCTCAGAAGCGTCGGCGGATAGAAGCTGCCGCCCTTCGGCAGGTCGATCTGCGCCTGATGCAACACCGCGCCTTCGGCGATGCCCTTCTTCACCAGGCTTTCGATGCGGCTCAGCTGCACAGGTGCGACGATCGCGCCCATGTCGATGCATTTGTCGAGCGGCTGGCCAACCCTGAGCGTCTGCATCCGACGCTTTAGGCGCTCATGGAAAAGCGCGGAAACGCCCTCCTGCACGAGAATGCGCGACCCGGCGCAGCAGACCTGGCCCTGGTTGAACCAGATGGCATCGACGACGCCCTCGACGGCGCCATCCAGATCGGCATCGTCGAAAACGATGAACGGCGATTTGCCGCCGAGCTCCAGCGTCAGCGATTTGCCGCTGCCGGCGGTGCGCTCCCGGATAATCCGGCCGACATCGGTCGATCCGGTAAAGGCGATCTTGTCGACGTCGGGATGATCGACGAGCAGCGCGCCCGTTTCGCCTTCGCCGGTGACGATGTTGATGAGGCCGGCAGGCAGACCGGCAGCCGATGCCAGTTCGGCAAAGAGCAACGCGGTCAGCGAGGTGAATTCAGCCGGCTTCAACACGACGGCATTGCCGAGCGCCAGCGCCGGGGCCAGCTTCCAGGCGAGCATCAGAAAGGGGAAGTTCCAGGGGATGATCTGGCCAACGACGCCAACCGGCACATGATCGGCAAACTCCGTATCCTGGATCTGCGCCCAGCCGGCATGGTGGTAGAAATGGCGGGCGGCGAGCGGCACGTCGATATCGCGGGTCTCTCGGATCGGCTTGCCGTTGTCGAGCGCCTCGACCACCGAAATCAAACGGGCATGGCGCTGGATCATCCGGGCGAGCGCATAGAGATGGCGGGCGCGGGCATGGCCCGGCAATTTTGCCCATTGCGCCTGCGCCTTGCGGGCGCAGGCAACGGCATTGTCGACATCCGCCTTGTCGCCGATGCTCAGCCGCGCCAAGCCCTTGCCGGTCGCCGGCTCGAAGGTGTCGAAGCTTTTGCCCGAGGCCGAGGGCACGAAAGCGCCGTTGATGAAGTGGCCGAAGCCGGAGGCGTGGCGGGCGAGCCAGGCGCGGGCTTCCGTATCGGCTTCCGGGGCAGGGCCATAGGACATATCGTCGAAATACTTTGCTACATTCGAGGTTGCGGCGGTCATCGTCATTATCCGATCGGGTGTCTGTTGAGGGCCGAATAGGCGCCGGTGACATGATGCTCCAGCTGCCGCTCGATATCGGCCAAAAGGCTCGATGCGCCGATGCGGAAAAGATCGGGCTCCAGCCAGGCGCGGCCGAGTTCCTCCTTCATCAGGAACTGGTAGTTCAGCACATCCTTGGCCGCCGAAATGCCGCCGGCCGGCTTGTAGCCGATCCTGATGCCGGTACGCTCCTCATAGGCGCGGATCGCCCGCAGCATGGTCAGCGTCACCGCAAGCGTCGCGTTGACGCCTTCCTTGCCGGTCGATGTCTTGATAAAATCGGCGCCCGCCATCATGCAGACGAGTGAGGCCTTCGCGACATTGCGCAGGGTCTTCAGGTCGCCGGTGCCGAGGATTGCCTTGACATGCGCATCGCCGCAGGCGGCGCGATACTCGACCATCTCGTCGTAAAGTGCCGCCCAGTTGCCGGTCAGCACATGTTCGCGGGTGATGACGATATCGATTTCCTTGGCGCCATCGGCAACCGAGGCTTCGATTTCCTTGACCTTGAGATGATGCGGGCTCAAGCCTGCGGGAAAGCCGGTGGAAACGGCGGCGACCGGAATACCGGAATCGCCCAGCGCCTCGACGGCGGTTCCGACATAACGGTGATAGACGCAGATCGCACCCGTGGTGATCGCCCGCGATCCCATGCCCAAAGCATCGAGGATGTCCGGGCGCACCGGGTTCATCGCCTTGGCGCAGAGCCGCTTGACGCGCTCGGGCGTGTCGTCGCTGTTGAGCGTGGTGAGATCGATGCAGGTCACGGCCTTGAGCAGCCAGGCGGCCTGCGCATCCTTTTTGACCGTGCGGCGTCCAGGCAGCGTCGCGACGCGGCGTTCGGTCGCGGAGAGGTTGACGCGCGTGTCCATGACCCAGGATAGATCAAGCGGCATGCCGGGATTGCGCAAGGAGGCGTGGTTCGACAGCGTTATACTGCCGGCATGATCGGCCGTGTCGCGGCGATGGGCAATCTCTGCTTCCACTTGACTTCCTCCCGGCATCGTCCCGTTCGACTGCAGACGACACATGGTTTGTTATTTTATTATCATTGGCTTGATAATTTCATCACAAAGACCGGTCGTCAAGATCGTTTTTTCCGGATGCCGTTCGAAATGCGCCGGCTCAGGCGGAGATGTCGGTTGGCCCGTCCTCGGTCAGGACCGCATCGAAGGACTGCATGTCGCTGAAGAATGCCGGCTTGAGTTTGCCGATCTTGCTTTTGTCGATCAGAAGCACGTTCTTCTGCGCCCGCGACATCGCCTTGCGCTTGATTTCCGCCTCATGAAAATGCGCGCAGGTCGCGCCGCGCCGGCTATCGACGCCGGCGGCTGAGAGGAAAGCGACGTTGATTACCAGCGAATCAAGGGTTCCCAGGCCTGATGACCCGGAAAAGGACGCAGAAGCGGGATGGTAGAGGCCGCCGAGCATGACAAGCCGGACATTCGGCTTTCGCGCCAGCCTTTCGGCGACGTTCAGGGAATAGCAGACAGCGGTCAGGTGCACGTCTTCGGGAAGCAGATCGACGAGATAGGGCAGCGTCGTGCCGCAATCGAAGAAGATCGTTTCGTCGTGATGGATATAGTCGGCCGCATGGGCGCACACGTCCCGTTTGGCGGCCGCGTGGCTGTCGGCCGCCTTCGAGATTTCATAGGGGTTGTCGGTTTCGCTCTCCGCTGCCGGGACGATATGGCCGCCGAGAAAGCCGAAACGTTCGGTATTGGCGCTGACATCGCGGCGCACCGTCATTTCGGAGACGCCAAGGATCTGTGCGGCATTCTTGATGTGAAGAACGCGATGTTGCGATAGGGCATCGGACAGGGCGGATATGCGCTGTTCCTTCCGCGTATTCATAACCCAAGCCTCGTCTGGTTTTCCCTAAGCCTTCCTGTTCCCGCCATGACGGGAACGCAAAAGGATCACAGCATGGATAGCGTTTTGATAGAAATATAACAAGAGTGTGTACGACAAGGCTCAAGTGCAAGCTTCGCCGCCGTCCGCACGCCGTGGCAAAAGGACATTCGCGATCCCGCCGGGCGCTGTCTCAGATGACCACCTGCTCGCCGATTTCCACCACCCGGTTGGCGGGCAGGCGGAAGTAGGCGGACGGATCGATGCCGATGCCGGCGGTGGCGATGTAGAGTTTGTCCTGCCAGCCGGGCAGGCCGGCCTTCGGGTCGCTGATGATGTTGCGGCGGCCGAGATAGAACGAGGTCTGCATGATCTCAAACTTGAAGCCTGCCTTCTTGCACAGCGCCAGAGCGCGCGAGACGTTCTGGTCGTCCATGAAGCCGAAGGTGACTTCAAGGCGCAGGAAGCGTTCCGACAGTTTCGTCAGCAGCACGCGCTGCGAATCCGGGACATAGGGCACATCGGCAGTATTGACCGTCAGGATGACGTTCTGCTCGTGCAGGACGTGGTTGTGCTTGATGTTGTGCAGGAGAACGGCCGGCGTCGTATCCGGCACGCTTGTCAGGAACACCGCGGTGCCGGGCACCGAAACCGGCGCATGGTCCGACTTGCGTTCGATGGACTTAATGAACATCTCCAGCGGCACGTCGTTGCGCGCCGTCTTCTGCCTGAGAATCAGCGATCCCTTCCGCCAGGTCCACATCACCACCATGATGACAAGCGCCAAGAGCACCGGCACCCAGCCGCCATCATGGATTTTCAACAGGTTGGCGCAGAGGAACACCGCCTCCAGCGCCAGCAGCGGAAACAGGATCAGTCCGGAGGTCATTGCCGACCAGCCCCAGACGGAGCGCAGGTACTGGACGGACATCAGCGTCGTCACCACCATCGCCCCGGTGACGGAGATGCCATAGGCGGTGGCCAGCGATTTCGAATCCCCGAAGGTGAAGATCAGCACCATGACGCCGATGAACAGCAGGGTGTTGACCGCCGGGACATAGATCTGCCCGGTATTGGTCTCGGAGGTGAAGGTGATCTGCAACCGCGGCAGAAAGCCGAGATGCACGGCCTGGCGCGCCAGCGAGAAGGCGCCGGTGATGACCGCCTGGCTGGCAATGATCGTCGCGGCCGTCGCCAGGAGGACGATCGGCAGCAGCGCCCAGTCGGGATACATCAGATAGAACGGGTTGTCGAAAGCTTCGGGATGGGCAAGCACGAAAGCGCCTTGGCCCAGATAGTTCAGCACCAGTGCCGGAAAGACCAGGATGAACCAGGCGACCTGGATGGGCTTGCGGCCGAAATGCCCGAGATCGGCATAGAGCGCCTCGGCGCCGGTTACTGTCAGGAAGACGGCGCCGAGAACGATCAGCCCGAGGAAGCCGGCATGCGTGATGAACCAGACGGCATTCACTGGATTGAGCGCCTGCAGGATCTGATAATCGTCGGAGATATGAAGCAGGCCGCCCCAGGCGAGCGCCACGAACCAGACCACCGTGACGGGGCCAAAGAAATTCGAGACGGCGGCGGTGCCGTGCGACTGAACCATGAACAGCAGCACCATGATGACGGCCGAGATCGGCAGCACGTAATCGCCAAGGACCGGCGTCACGAGCTTCAGCCCCTCGACCGCCGACATCACGGAGAGCGCAGGTGTGATCATCGCGTCGCCGATGAACAGGGCAGCACCGATGATGCCGGCAAAGAACAGCACCGGCATATAGCGTCCGGTCTTCTTCATCAGCAATGCGAGCAGCGACAGCGTGCCGCCTTCGCCGTCATTGTCGGCACGCAGCAGGAACAGCACATATTTGAAGGTGACGATGATGGTGAGCGTCCAGACCATCAGCGAAATCAGGCCGATGATCTCGTCGGGACTGACGCCGTCATGCACGAAGGGCCGCAGGGCTTCCCTAAAGGCATAGAGCGGGCTGGTGCCGATATCGCCATAGACCACACCAATCGATCCGACCAGCAGGGTCAGGAACTTGCGCATGCCGGCCGGGCCTGTGGACGTGTCGCCGATGGAAGCGGTCATTTTGTCTCCAGCTCGCAAGGAGCCTGTTTCCCGTCGAAACGGATTGAGCCATCATATGGCGCACCGGCTTCAATCGGCAATCGATGCGTTGCACCATGCCGGGAAGCCGCCGGTTTGCCTCCCTTAGCGCTAAAACAGGGGGCACTCAAGGTCGGGACGCCCGGCCGGCGGCGACAGCCCGCCAAAGCCATAGTGCAGTGCGAAAAAAACTGCTAAAGGCCTCGAAAAAGCGCGGCACAAGGCCGCCGCAAACCAGCCTGGGCGCCATCGACAAATGATTCGCATCGAAAATATCAGCAAGCAGCTGAGCCACCGCATTCTGTTCATCGAGGCATCGGCTGCCCTGAACCGGGGTGAAAAGGTCGGGCTCGTCGGCCCAAACGGCGCGGGCAAGACGACGGTCTTCCGAATGATCACCGGCGAGGAACAGCCGGACGAAGGCCAGGTCTCCGTCGACAAGGGCGTGACCATCGGCTACTTCAACCAGGACGTCGGCGAGATGGAAGGCCGCAGCGCCGTTGCCGAAGTCATGAACGGTGCCGGTCCCGTCAGCGTCGTTGCCGCGGAACTGCACGCTCTCGAGGCCGCCATGGTCGATCCGGACCGGATGGACGAGATGGACGCGATCATCGAGCGCTACGGCGAGGTGCAGGCGCGCTACGAGGAGCTCGATGGCTATGCGCTGGATGGCCGCGCCCGCGAGGTGTTGGCAGGCCTGAGCTTTACCGAAGAAATGATGGACGGCGATGTGGCCAAGCTGTCCGGCGGCTGGAAGATGCGCGTTGCGCTTGCCCGCATCCTGTTGATGCGGCCCGACGTCATGCTGCTCGACGAACCATCGAACCATCTGGATCTCGAAAGCCTGATCTGGCTGGAGGCGTTTCTCAAGAATTACGAGGGCGCCCTTTTGATGACCTCGCACGATCGCGAGTTCATGAACCGCATCGTCAACAAGATCATCGAGATCGACAGCGGTTCGCTCAACAGCTATTCCGGCGACTACACCTTCTATGAGGGGCAGCGGGCGCTGAACGAGAAGCACCAGCTCGCCCAGTTCGAGCGGCAGCAGGCGATGCTGGCCAAGGAAATCAAGTTCATCGAGCGCTTCAAGGCGCGCGCCTCGCATGCGTCGCAGGTGCAGAGCCGGGTGAAGAAGCTCGACAAGATCGAGCGCGTCGAGCCGCCGAAGCGCCGCCAGACGGTGTCCTTCGATTTCCTGCCGGCGCCGCGCTCCGGCGAGGATGTCGTGATCATCAAGAAGGTGCACAAGAAATACGGCAGCCGCACCATCTATGAGGATCTGGATTTCGTCGTCCGCCGTAAGGAACGCTGGTGCATCATGGGTATCAACGGCGCCGGAAAATCGACGCTGCTCAAGCTCGTCACCGGTTCCACCAATCCCGACGAAGGCACTGTCGCGCTCGGCGCCAGCGTCAAGATGGGCTATTTCGCACAGCATGCGATGGATATTCTCGATGGTGAGAATACCGTGCTCGAAATGTTGGAAAACCAGTTTCCACGGGCGGGGCAGGCACCGCTGCGTGCCTTGGCCGGCTGCTTCGGCTTCTCCGGCGACGACGTCGAGAAACGCTGCCGGGTGCTGTCGGGCGGTGAAAAGGCGCGGCTGGTCATGGCGATCATGCTGTTCGACCCGCCAAACCTGCTGGTGCTCGACGAGCCGACCAACCATCTCGATCTCGATACGAAGGAAATGCTGATCAAGGCGCTGTCGGAATACGAGGGCACCATGCTCTTCGTCTCCCACGACCGGCATTTCCTCGGCGCCCTGTCCAACCGCGTGCTGGAACTGACGCCGGAGGGCATCCATCAGTACGGCGGAGGCTACACGGAGTATGTGGCCCGCACCGGTCATGAGGCGCCGGGTCTGCGCAGCTAGGACAGGAAACGGCCGTGGGGCAGTTCGGGTCGGACAATTGACGGCCAGGATATCCAGCAAAAAGCCCGACCGATGGAGGCGCCGGTCGGGCTTCTTTGTGCGGGGATCAGTAGCAGCCGGCGCACATCGCGTCGGTGGCCCCGCCGGGAGGTTTGATCATTGCCAGCAAACGCCTTTTTCGCCCTGCAAAGAGGCTTTCTTCCATGGACCCGGCGTCAGCCTGTCGCGTCGTCGCCTTGGCCGGTTCCCGCTGGCGGAGGCGCCCCGCCGCGGTATGGAGCAGAGATTTGAATTCCGCCATCTGGACGCCGTCGGCGCGCATCACGGCGCGGATCAGCGGATCAGTCAGTACCTCGTTGAGGGTGAGATCGGTCTGGGCCTGATACATGGTGGTCTCCTTGGTCTTTCGCGTCTTGCCGGTTCGGAGCCGTCCTTGACTTTGCTGAAACGTAGTGTTACCGGTAAGTAACATCGCAATAGTTACCGACCGGTCACACCTATGTCAATAACCACCGTGCAGAAAAATTCGAAACGCAGTGCCGATGCGAAATCGGAAGGGGACTGTCGGGAGGCGCGCCCGGCGCCGCGGGACCGCATCGTTTCGACCGCATGCGATCTGTTTCGCCAGCACGGCATCCGCGGCATCGGCGTCGATGCGATCGCGGAAGCCGCCGAAACCAACAAGATGACGCTCTATCGTCATTTCGGATCGAAGGACGATCTCGTCTGCGAGACGCTGAAGTTCACCTCTCAAAAGGCCGCAGCCTTCTGGGACGCGCTTGAAACTGCCCATCCCGGCGATGCGATGGCCCAGCTGCACGGCTGGGTGAAGGCCCGGGCGCAATGTCTGACCGACGAGCCTTATGGCTGCGATCTCGCCAATGCCGCCGTGGAGCTTAAGGAGCAGGGCCATCCGGCCCATGCGGTGATCGAAAATTTCAAGACCGCCCAGCACCAGCGGCTTGTCCTGCTGTGCGGGCAGGCGGGCGTTCCCCAGTCCGAACTTCTGGCCGACACGCTGTCGATGCTGCTCGAAGGCGCGCGCGTCAGCCGTCTGGCGATCGGCACGGACGGACCTTCGGCCCATTTCGTGCGGGCCTGCGAGGCGACGATCGCTTCGTTCGGAGGCGCGCGATAGCGTTTTCGCGGAGGATTGCGGAGCTTTGGGACATGCCTGCCGCTCAGGGCAGGCGCGATTGCATCAGCGCATAATAGGCGGCAAGCGCCGGAATACCCTGCTCCAGCGCCTCGAAAACCGGATCGTCCGCATAGAGACGACCATCATATTTCCGCTCCAGCATGGCGGCGTGCTCGGCCAGCAAAGCCGGCGGCGCGGCGCGCAGAACCGTGAACACCGGTGACAGCGTCTTGCGGCCCTTGACGGTGATGCTGTCGAGCTCGGCAATGGTGAAATCGCCGGCACACAGCTGCGCCGTCTGCTCGCCGATCAGCAGCGGCACGCCGTAATTCTTCGATTCGCCCTCGAGGCGCGAGGCAAGATTGACGCTGTCTCCGAGCACCGAATAGTCGAAACGCTGCGTCGAGCCCATATTGCCGACGACGCAATCGCCGGTGTTGATGCCGATGCCGATCCGCAGAGAGGGCGGCGCTGCCACTCCTTCCGACACAGCCTCTTGGGCAAGCTCGTCGTTCAGCGCGGTGATCGCCTCCAGCATGTCGAGGGCGGCGGCCACGGCATGCCGGGCATGGGCCTCGTCGTCGAGCGGGGCGTTCCAGAAGGCCATCAGGCAATCGCCGATATATTTGTCGATCGTGCCGCCGCTCTTCAGCACGATGTCGGAAAGCGGCGTCAAAAGCCGGTTGATCAGCGTCGTCAGGCGCTCCGGGTCGTCCTTCATCGCTTCCGCGATGGTGGTGAAGCCGCGCACGTCGCAGAACAGGATGGTCAGCGTTCGCCGCTCGCCGCCAAGCTTCAGCTGCGAGGGGTCGTTGGCCAGCCGCTCGACCAGCGCCGGGGAAAGATAGCGCGAAAAGGCACGGGTGATGTCGCGCCGGCTCCGGCGCTCCGCCGCATAATCGACCGCCGCCTGCCCGGTAACCACGAAGAGAAAGCCGAGCGTCGGCCCGACCGGCGAAACGAAGACCCGTCCGAAGCGCAAGAGCAGATAGCTTGCGGCGGCACATGCGATCACGGCCGCGAGGCTGACCAGAACCGTCGCCAGCCCGGTTCCGCGCCGGACGAGAAGAGCGGCCAGCAGGACCGCAAGGGCGATCGCGGCGAGGCAGGGAAGATATCCCGCCCGCTCGATGGAAAGCCCGTGGGCGAGATTGTCGAAGATCGTTGCCTGAATTTCCGCCCCGGCAACCAGATGCTCGGTGTGCACCGTATAGGATGTCGCAAAGGCATCGACGCCGCCGCCCTGCAGCGTGGGTGCATTCTGGAGGCTCAGGCCGATGATGACGACCCGGTTCCGGAAGATGCCCGGCGGAAGGAAGTTTTCCGGATCGAGCGCCTGGTAGTAGGACACGGTGGGATAGGTGCGGGCCGGGCCGAAGCTCTGGATCAGCCGGTCCTCGAGCAGTTGCGGCGGTGGTTCGCCTTTCGCCGCCAGCAGCTGTGCCGCAAAACCGTCGGGATAGCCGGGCATCTGCCGCAGGGTGCCGTCGCCGCTCAGATGCACCGAGGCGATGCCGGTGCGGGCGCCGCGCGCGGAAAATTCCGCCAGCGGCTCGGTCCGCACGAACTGATCTGCCTGCGGCGTGCGGATCAGGCTTTCGTCCCCGGCGAGCACGACATCCGCGCCGAGCGCTGCGGCAAGTGCCGTATCGTTTCGCGGATCAGCCGATGGTTCCGCGAAGATCACGTCGAAACCGATGACCTTCGCGCCGGCCTGCCTCAGCGCCGTCACCAGCCGGCCATGGATTTCGCGCGGCCACGGCCACTGGCTGCCGACCTCCGCCATGGACGGGCCGTCGATCGCGACGATGACCGGCCCCTCCGCCGGCCGCGACGGTGGCGCAATCGTCGAAAGATAATCGAAACTGCGCAGCTCGATGAGTGCGAAGGGGGCTGTCAGGGAGACGAGGGAAAGCAGAGCCATTCCGGCGACGGAGAGGGCTGTAAGACTAAGCCGCCGTCTTGTGCGTTGGGCTGCGGTGCCAACGCGGGACACGGCGGACGATCGGCGTGATGCTGCAATCGCCATCAAAAGCGCACTGTCAGGGAGCCTTTGAATGCTCTTCCCCAACCCGGCAGCAACGGAGTTAGCGCGAATTCTTCATCGAGGAGGTTATAGGCGGCAAGATCCAGCTGCACCCGCTTGTCGGGCGATTCCCAGCTGAGATTGGCGTCCAGGGTCCAATATCCGTCGAGAACGTAGTTTTCACCGGTATCGCGTTTTCCGGTGTAGTTTCCGGCCACGGTGGCCCTGACGTTGGCCTCGTTGACCCAGGTTAAAGCGATCTGCGCCGAATTTTCAGGAACGAAAGGTAGGTTGTCGCCGAAGCTTAAACTCGAAGGATCCCGGTCTTCAGAGTCCGTTTGTGCGATACTTGCCGAAAGGCCGAAGCCGTGGCCGAGTGCGATGTTTGTCGTCACCGCAAGCCTGTCGATCCGGCCCTCACTGAGATCAATAGAGGAGGGCAGGAGAGGAAAAATTGGGGACATGAAGATGGGCGCGGCACCGGGATAGGCGATAGACAGATCGTGCAGTTCCTGATGCTGGTAGTCGACGGCCGTGAACAACCTGTCCGTCCATTGGGCATCCCACCGAAATGCCAGCGTATCCGCGTAACCGTCGAAATTCAGCCCGAACTGGTTGGGCTGGATGCCGACCATTCCGACCGGCGCAAGAGTGGGTGCGCCGAAATCATAGCTCTGGCGCATGTAGGCCGCGCGCAGCCACTGACCCTCGAACGGCGACCAGGCGATCCCAGCGCGCGGTTCGATGCGGCGGATAGCATCCCCTGCGTCGCTGCCGATATAGGTACCGAACAGGGCGTACTCAGCTTTCAGGTTCGGGCCGATATCATGGAGGACATCGACATAAGCTCTTCCAAGGTCGAGCGTGTTTTTCGCGGAATTTGTGATTCCAATAAAGTTCTGCTCGACATGGACGTCGCTGACACCGCCTTCAACCCCATAGCGCCAAGTGAGGTCATCGGTAGAAACGGCGTGGTTTATGGCAGCGAGATACGTTTTCTGGGAGGAATGTTCATCGGTAAAGAGTGTTCCCAAAGGAGGAACCACCAAGCTGCGAAACACATCAGCTTGTTGGTCGGAATAGAAGAATGCAGCGTTGATGATGTTCTCGTATTCGAATGTATGAGACCAGCCGATGCTAGCCGCAGTCGACTCCGCTTTTTCATCCCGGCCGAGTGGGCCGATAAATGAGAGTTGGGCATCGAAAAGAAAATCATTTTTCGAATGGTTGAAATAGGCGACGATCCGATCATCCGGTGCAGGTGTTGCAGTAATGTAGCCACTTCCCGCAATCACCTTCGTTTCGTCGGAAAAGTTTCCCAAGTCCAGCAGATAGGTTCCTGATTGCGATATATTCTCCCATTGCAGGTTGCCGAAGAAGCTGATCGGGACCGGGAGATTGGCGTACCCCTGTATTTGGCCGCCCTTGGTCCAAGTCGTCTCGCCACTAACGGTGTTGAAGCCGCCGGTCAGGGCCGTCTCTACAAAGGGATAGCGAATCAATGTCGTTTTGCGTTCACTACCGGCTAGAATGTGGGGATCCAGCATCAAGCCCTGAAGGTAGGATGATTCGCTGGCTGTGTTTCGAACGTAATCGATCCCGTTGCCGCCATAGAGATACGAATTGGCAAACGGATTAACACTGCCGTGGATATATTGGTCGGTATAACTCGAACTCGTAAACGGGTCGAAGACCGCATCGCCGTAATACTGTCCCCATGCATCCAACCCTTGCAGCCGGAACGCATCGTTCAAGACAGATCCGGCCTCCTGACTGGCAGTAAGCGCAGCAAACTCCCCACCGGCTGCACGCGATCGCCTGAGGTATTCCTGCGCGTTGCGGATGGCGCCGTCCGCGTCATACTCGTCGATGGCAATCGCAGTGCGTATCGACGAAACGATAGGGTCGTTGGGATCCAGTCTGTCCGCGTTGTCAAGCGCCTGTTCGAAGCCTTGACGATTGCCCTGTTCGTAAAGCGCGACCGCCAGAAGCAACTGACCCTGCGCATAGCCAGGATTGGAAACTGAGCCGGCCAGAAGATCGGCCACTGCCTTATCCATCTGTCCGGTTTGTATGTTGTAACGACCCTGCGCAAAAGACGTCTGGTCGAAATTCGGATCAACTTTGCGGGCCAGATCTATTTGCTCTTTTGCCTCCTTGATCCGAAGCTCCTGGAGATAGAGAAATGCCAGATTGACGTGTCCGAGTGGATCCTGTGGATCGAGCGCAATGGCTTGGAGTAAAGCCTTTTCCGCCTCCCGCGTCGCATTGCGATCGTCCTGTACCAGCGCGAGCGAATTCCAGATCATGTCGTTGCCGGGTTCTGACGCGAGCGCTGTCTTGAGGTCGGCAAGTGCACCGGTATTGTCGCCGCTGATAAATGCTCGGTAGTTTGCGCGTGCATCGAGCGCGATGGCTTGCTCCGGATCAATGGCAAGTGACCGTTCGGCGGCTTCCTTCACTTGCTCACGGTCGTCAAGAAGCAAAACGATCCGGGCGCGGACAGCCGGGATGAGGGCGTTGTCGGGATATTTGGCTTCGGCCTTTTTCAAAAGGGCGACAGCCGTTGGAATATCCTGCAAGAACGCTGCGGTATAGGCTTCCGCGATGGCGGCATAGGGCCCGACCGTACGTGTCGGTGGTCTCTGGACCAGTTTGGGATCGTTTAGCGAGCGGGCGTAGTACCGGCCGTATTCGGCGATCGATCGCCGTTGAGGATCCAGTTTCGCGATTGCTTTCTCAAATAGCAGTGCGGCGTCACCGTACTGGTTGTTTCCACCCGCAATGAAAGCCTCCACAAGGTTTGCTCGGGCATTTTGCGTCTCGGAAAGACCGTAGTTTCGGGCTTTCGAAAGCGAGGCGGCCGCCGGTTTCCGGCCATCGATAATCAGTTGCACTTCGGCAAGCGTCAGCCAGTCTTCCGCGCTTCGGTCTCCCGGTTCTACGGCGGAAATCCGCTTGCGTTCCCTGCGCATATCCGCTCCGGAAAGCGTGGAAACCGGCAAGAGATTGAAGGCTTCACGAACCGACAGATTATAGAGCATCTGTTCCCGGTCTTTGGAGTTTACGACAACGATCTTCGACGGGGCCTGGCCAATCGCCGCTACAGCACCTTCGCCTTGGGCGACCTTGACGCTGCCGAACGCGTTGCTCAGTTCGACCAGACCCTCCAGGACGATCAGCGACGTCTTTCCGTCGGCGCCGACGGTCAGCGTCCAGTCCGTGCCGCGGATGGCCGCGGCGGCGGCCGGCGTGTCCACGGTCAGGCCCTGGCCGCCGCGTTCGGCGCGGGCCCAGATCGTGCCGGATTGCAGTTCGAGGCCGGTATTGCCCTCGTTTCCCATCTGCTTGACGAGCAGCGAGGTGTTGCGGCCGAGGCGAACCTGGGTGCGGTCGGAAAACAGGACGGCGAGCTGGCCCGTGGCGTTGGTGCGCAGCACGTCCCCGGTCAGGAGATCCTGGGCGAGATCGACGTAACGCCAGCTGGAAACATCGAAAAAGCGGACTTCTTCGCCGGATTTGCGGGCGATGACCGAGCCGGCTGCCGGCAGGCTGCGCGCGACCGGCTCCGCCCATGCGGGCAGCGCAAGGCTGAGCGCTGCTGCTGCAAGAGCGCTCCGGACGGTCGCGTTTTTCATGCAAATCCCCATTGATGCACGCATGATCAGTGAATTTCACACCGGCAAAAGTCAAGACGGCGCGCGGGCAGTCCTGTTGCTTTGCGGCAGGGGTGTATTATTAAGGAAACAGAAGGACTGCTTGTTCCCTCAGTAACAGCTTTCGAGGATATATTTCAGTTGAACCTTATAGAAAAAGCACCGGACGATCCGACAAGCAAAAGAGACTATTTCGAGCATATCAAGCGCGTAAACGATATTTTCTACGATCAGATCAAGATATCCGACCAGAAGGCCGCCTACATCTTCACCTTTATGCTTGCCTTCCTCATTACCTCCAGCGAGGGCCGCGACGTCTTCACCTGGGCGCGTTACGCGGGTGGACAGGTCGTGCCGATCATTCTGTCGGCGGCGCTGGCCCTGTCTTCGGTCTTCTCGATCATCTGCGCGATTTTCGTCATCCTGCCGCGGCGGAGCGCCAAGGCAACCTCCCTCTTCTGGGGCGCCTGGCCGGACAATCGCACGGCATTCCGGAAGGCGATGGAAGGGAACGATCCGGACTACCTGTTCCAGCAATATCTCGACAATGTCGATACGCTCTCAGCGATCGCGCGCGACAAGTACCGGTTCGTCGGCCTTGCCTTCCGGGGCCTCGTCGTCACCGTCCTGTCCTATGTGTCCCTGCTCGTCGTGCAGTAGGCCGGATCGGGTTTTGCCCGTCCGGCATGGTTCGAAGAATCCGGATCCCCGAGCAAAAATCCTTATGAAATCTTTATTTCTTTCCCCGGCGGCCCGTCTCGAACCTTGATGCGGTCCGGCCGCATAGTGGGCGTGGACTTCAGGGGACCGGCGCGTAACCGTTCGGGACGTCAGCCCCCTTTGCCCGTCGTGTCCTGCGGGTCACGATGCAAACGGACTTCAGCACAAAGGAGCGCGATCAATGATGGATATCCTCATGGTCGGGATCGTCGTCCTGTTTTTCGCCCTTTCGCTCGCCTACGCGCGGGCCTGCGATCGCCTTTAACGGGAAGGATCGGAACAATGCTTGTCGACTATGTCCTGGGCGGCGGCGTGACCGCCATCCTCTTCGTCTATCTGACCTACGCCCTCATCCGCCCCGAGCGCTTCTGACGCCTCACGCGCCGGGCTATGAAAGCAAACCAAATGACCTTCAACGGATGGATCCAGATTCTCATCTTCCTGGGAATCGTCACTTTGCTCGTCAAGCCGCTCGGCGGCTACATGACGCGCGTCTTCTCCGGCGAGCGCACGCTGCTCTCGCCCCTGCTCGGTCCCGTCGAGCGCGGTTTCTACAGGCTCTCCGGCACCAGCGAAACGGAGGAGCAGCACTGGACGACCTATGCCGCCGCCATGCTGCTCTTCAGCCTCGCCGGTGTCGTCGTCCTCTACGGGATGCAGCGATTGCAGGGCATTTTACCCTTCAATCCGGCCGGCGTGACCGCCGTCGGTCCCGAATTGTCCTTCAACACCGCCGTCAGCTTCGTCACCAACACCAACTGGCAGAATTACGGCGGTGAAAGCACCATGTCCTATCTGGTGCAGATGGCCGGTCTCACGGTGCAGAACTTCGCCTCCGCCGCTGCGGGGATTGCGGTATCGCTGGCCGTCATCCGCGGCTTTGCCCGGGCATCGGCAAAAGCCGTCGGCAATTTC
Organism: Hyphomicrobiales bacterium; assembly: GCA_900472785.1. Classification (GTDB taxonomy): domain Bacteria; phylum Pseudomonadota; class Alphaproteobacteria; order Rhizobiales; family Rhizobiaceae; genus Pararhizobium. The sequence goes on from UCJH01000049.1 coordinate 34,175, forward strand.
TGGGTCGATATGACCCGGTCGGTCCTCTACATCCTTCTGCCGGCCTGCATTCTGCTTACGGTGCTCTTCGTCTCTCTCGGCGTACCGCAGACGCTTGGTCCCAATGTCGAGGCAACCACGCTCGAAGGCGCGCGGCAGACCATCGCCGTCGGCCCGGTGGCTTCGCAGCTGGCGATCAAGATGCTGGGAACCAACGGTGGCGGCTTTTTCAACGCCAATTCCGCGCATCCGTTCGAAAATCCGGATGCGATCTCCAACCTCCTCCAGATGGTCTCGATCTTCGCCATCGGCGCGGCGCTGACCAACGTCTTCGGCCGCATGGTCGGCAACCAGCGCCAGGGCTGGGCGATCCTCGCCGCCATGGGCATTCTCTTCGCCGCCGGTGTCGCCGTCACTTATTGGGCGGAAGCGGCGGGCAATCCGCTCGTCCACGCGCTGGGCATCGACGGCGGCAATATGGAGGGCAAGGAGGTGCGCTTCGGCATCGCGCTGTCGTCGCTGTTTGCGGTCATCACCACGGCGGCGTCCTGCGGTGCGGTCAATGCCATGCATGGCTCGTTCACCGCGCTCGGCGGCCTGATCCCGCTGATCAACATGCAGCTCGGCGAGGTCATCGTCGGGGGCGTCGGTGCGGGGTTCTACGGCATGCTGATGTTCATCGTGATCGCCATCTTCGTCGCCGGCCTGATGGTCGGCCGGACGCCGGAATATCTCGGCAAGAAGATCGAGGCGAAGGAAATCAAGATGGCCGTGCTCGCCATCCTCTGCCTACCGCTCGCCATGCTGATCTTCACCGCTATTGCCGTCGTCATGCCGTCCGCCGTCGCTTCCGTCGGAACGGCCGGCCCACATGGCTTCTCGGAAATCCTCTACGCCTATACCTCGGCCGCCGCCAACAACGGCTCCGCCTTCGGCGGCCTCACCGGCAACATGCCCTGGTACAACGTCACGCTCGGGATCGGCATGCTGATGGGGCGGTTCCTGGTGATCATTCCGGCGCTCGCGATCGCGGGTTCGCTCGCGGCGAAGAAGACCATTCCGGCGTCGGCCGGCACCTTTCCGACCCACGGGCCGCTCTTCGTCGGCCTGCTCGTCGGGGTGATCCTGATCGTCGGCGGCCTCACCTTCTTCCCGGCGCTGGCGCTTGGACCGGTGGTCGAGCACCTTGCCGCGATCTCCGGCCAAACCTTCTAGGAGACCGACGATGGTTCACCATCCTCCACCCGCCAAGGATCTGTTCCTCCCTCGTGCCGATGGTCCGGCGCGGCGGGCGGACGGCCGCCCCGGCTCCAGCATCGTGCTGGCCATGATGGTCGCCCTGCTCGTCCTCGCCGGTCTTGCCCACGCCTTTACCGCATTGTTTTACGGCTGACCGGCCTGTCGCCGCGTCGTCACAGGCTTTCAGAGCCACTGGAGTTCTCCCTATGAGCCAGTCCAAATCCGCGAGCCTTCTGGATGCTCGCATCCTCGTTCCCGCGATCGGCGGCGCGTTCCGCAAGCTCGATCCGCGCAGTCTCGCCCGCAACCCGGTCATGTTCGTCGTGGCCGTCGTCTCGTCGCTGACCACCATCCTGCTTCTGCGCGATCTCGTCACCGGCGGCGGCGATCTCGGTTTTTCGCTGCAGCTGAATATCTGGCTGTGGTTCACGGTGCTCTTTGCCAATTTCGCCGAGGCCGTTGCCGAAGGCCGCGGCAAGGCGCAGGCGGAATCGCTGCGCAAATCCCGGACCGAAACGCAGGCCAGGCTCCTGTCCGGTGATGACCGCACTTCGTTCAGGATGGTGCAGGGCACCAGTCTGAAGGTCGGCGATGTCGTGGTGGTCGAAGCCGGTGAGATCATTCCCTCCGACGGCGAGGTCGTCGAAGGCATCGCCTCCGTCAACGAGGCGGCGATAACAGGCGAATCCGCCCCCGTCATCCGCGAATCCGGCGGCGACCGGTCCGCCGTTACGGGCGGCACGCAGGTGCTGTCCGACTGGATCCGCGTTCGCATCACCGCCGCCGCCGGCTCCACCTTCATCGACCGGATGATTGCACTGGTCGAAGGCGCCGAGCGTCAGAAGACGCCGAACGAGATTGCCCTCAACATCCTGCTTGCCGGCATGACGCTGATCTTCGTTCTGGCCGTCGCGACCATTCCGAGCTTTGCCACCTATGCCGGCGGCTCGATCCCGGTCATCGTGCTCGTCGCTCTGTTCGTGACGCTGATCCCGACCACGATCGGCGCGCTGCTTTCGGCGATCGGCATTGCCGGCATGGATCGCCTGGTGCGGTTCAACGTGCTTGCCATGTCCGGCCGTGCCGTCGAGGCGGCCGGCGACGTCGATACGCTGCTGCTCGACAAGACCGGGACGATCACGCTCGGCAATCGCCAGGCGACCGATTTCCGGGCCGTCCGGGGTGTCTCGGAGCAGGATCTGGCCGATGCGGCGCAGCTTGCCTCGTTGGCGGACGAAACCCCGGAAGGCCGGTCGATCGTTGTGCTTGCCAAGGAGAAATACGGCATCCGCGGCCGCGACATGGCGACGCTCAAGGCGAGCTTCGTGCCGTTCACCACCCAGACCCGCATGAGCGGCGTCGATCTGGACGGTTCCATTGTCCGCAAGGGCGCCGTCGAGGCGGTTCTCGCCTCTATCGAAAATGCCGCCGCGACGATCGGCGGCGTGCGCCCCGACGGCGAGACGGTCCGCGAGGTCCAGGCGATCGCCGACGAGATCGGCAGGGCCGGCGGCACCCCGCTTGCGGTGGTTCGCGACGGAAGGCTGCTGGGTGTCGTCCACCTCAAGGATATCGTCAAGGGCGGTATCCGCGAGCGTTTTGCCGAACTGCGCCGCATGGGCATCCGCACGGTGATGATCACCGGCGACAATCCGATGACGGCCGCCGCGATTGCGGCCGAGGCCGGCGTCGATGATTTTCTCGCCCAGGCGACGCCCGAAAACAAGCTGTCGCTGATCCGCGAGGAGCAGGCCAAGGGCAAGCTGGTCGCCATGTGCGGCGACGGCACCAACGACGCGCCGGCGCTGGCGCAGGCCGATGTCGGCGTCGCCATGAACACCGGCACGGTGGCGGCGCGTGAAGCCGGCAACATGGTCGATCTCGACAGCGACCCGACGAAGCTCATCGAGATCGTCGAGATCGGCAAGCAGTCGCTGATGACCCGCGGTGCGCTGACGACCTTTTCCATCGCCAACGACATCGCCAAATATTTCGCGATCATCCCAGCGATGTTCCTTGCCTTCTATCCTCAGCTTGCGGTGCTGAACGTCATGGGGCTGGCGACGCCGCAGAGCGCCATCCTCTCGGCAATCATCTTCAATGCGCTGATCATCGTCGGGCTCATTCCGCTGTCGCTGCGCGGCGTCAAATACCGGGCGATCGGCGCCGGCGCGCTGCTCAGCCGCAATCTGTTCGTCTATGGCCTCGGCGGGGTCATTGTCCCGTTCATCGGCATCAAGGCCATCGATATGGCCATCACCGCTCTTGGCCTCGTTTAAAGGGTTTTCCCCATGTTGAAACAACTCAAGCCTGCCCTCGTCATGACGATCCTGATCACGCTGGTTACCGGCTTTGCCTATCCGCTCGGCATGACCGGCATCGCCCAGACGCTGTTTCCGGCGCAGGCGAACGGCAGCCTGATCGAGAAGGACGGCAAGATCATAGGGTCCAGGCTGATCGGGCAGGCCTTTGCCAGCGACCTGTATTTCCATGGCCGCCCTTCGGCGGCCGGCGATGGCTACAATGCTGCTGCCTCCAGCGGCTCGAACCTCGGACCGACAAGCCAGACACTTCTTGACCGGATCAGGACGGACTCGGACGTTTTGAAAGCCGAAAATCCGGGACAGCCGGTGCCGATGGATCTTGTCACGGCATCCGGCAGCGGTCTCGACCCGCACATCACGCCGGAAGCCGCCTATTTTCAGGTCGTGCGTGTCGCCAAGGCAAGAAATCTGGACGAAGCCCTTGTCCGGGCTCTTGTCGACAAGGCCGTCGAGCCGCGGGAACTTGGCCTTCTGGGTGAGCCCGTGGTCAATGTGCTGGCCTTGAACCTCGCCCTTGACAGTTCGCCCGCCCCCTGACGTTTGTGGGGCCGGGAACATCGCCGCAGCTTCCCGACACCAAGCATGAGAGACCGCAACGTCATGGCAGACGACAGCCGCGATAGGGAAAACAGACCGTCCCCGGATGCGCTCCTCGATCGGGCGGAGCGCGAGACCCGCGGCCGCCTGAAGATTTTTCTCGGCGCGGCCCCCGGTGTCGGCAAGACCTATGAAATGCTGATGTCCGGTCGCGCGAAGATTGCCGATGGCGTCGATGTGGTGATCGGTGTGGTCGAGACCCACGGCCGCCATGAAACGCAGGCGCTTGTCGAGGGCTTCGAGGTCATTGCGCGCACGGCCGTCGATTATCGCGGGCGGACCCTTTCGGAGATGGATATCGACGCCATCCTTCAACGCCGGCCGGCTCTCGTGCTGGTGGATGAACTGGCGCATACCAATGCCGAAGGCAGCCGGCATCCCAAGCGCTACATGGATGTGCAGGAACTTTTGGCTCGTGGCATCGACGTCTATTCGACGCTCAACGTCCAGCATATCGAAAGCCTGAACGATGTCGTGGCGCAGATCACCCGGATCCGGGTGCGGGAAACGGTGCCGGATTCGGTCATCGACCGGGCCGACGATATCGAGATTATCGACATCACCCCCGATGACCTGATCAAGCGCCTGCATGACGGCAAGGTCTATGTCCCGAACACGGCGCAGCGGGCGCTGGAGAATTATTTCTCTCCCGGCAACCTCACGGCCCTGCGCGAACTGGCGCTGCGGCGCACGGCCCAGAGGGTGGACGATCAGCTGCTGACCCATATGCAGGCGCATGCGATTTCCGGCCCCTGGGCGGCGGGCGACCGCATCGTCGTCCTGGTCGACGAGACCGCACGCGGCGCTCCGCTGGTGCGGTATGCGGTCCGCCTTGCCGATCGCCTGCGCGCGCCCTGGTCCGCGGTGCATGTCGAGACGGCGCGGTCGGTGCACCTGTCGGAGGGTGATCGCGACAGGGTCGCGGCGACACTCAGGCTTGCCGGACAGCTGGGCGGAGAGGCTATCACTCTTCCCGGGCAGAGCGTGGCGGAGGAGATCGTCCGCTATGCGTCGGCCCACAACGTCACCCATATCGTCGTCGGCAAGCCGGACAAACCGTGGTGGCGGGAACGGCTGGAAGGCTCGACAACCGGCGCGCTGATCCGTGCGGCCGGCGATATCAGCGTGCATGTCGTTTCCGGGCGGGACCGGGATGCCGCCGTGACGCCCGGCGTGAAGACGGCGCCGCCGTCGCGGCAGTTCGACATCCTGCCCTATGGGATGAGCACGCTTTACGTCGGCTGCGCGTTGCTTCTCGGCTTCCTGCTCGACCAGTCGCTCGACGTGCGCAACATTGCGCTGGTCTTTCTGATGGCGGTGCTGATCTCGGCCGTTACGGCGGGGCTGATGCCGGCGCTCTATGCCTGCATCATCAGCACGCTGGTGCTGAATTTCTTCTTTCTCCAGCCACTCTACACGCTCGATATCAGCGATCCGGAAAGCGTCGTGGCGCTTGCCTTCTTCTTTGGCGTCGCGATCATCGCCAGCAATCTGACGGCCAGCGTGCAGCGGCAGGCGACAACCGCCCGGCAGCGTGCCCGAACCACCGAGGACCTCTATCTGTTCAGCAGGAAGCTGGCGGGCACGGGCACGCTGGACGACGTGCTGTGGGCGACGGCATTCCAGCTCGCCTCCATGCTGAAGGTGCGCGTGGTGCTGCTCCTGCCCGAAGAAGACACGATTGCCGTCAAGGCGGGCTATCCACCCGATGATACGCTTGCCGACGCCGATATTGCTGCGGCGCGTTGGGCATGGGAGCACAATCGCGCCGCCGGGCGCGGCGCCGATACGCTGCCCGGCGCAAAGCGTCTCTATGTGCCTTTGCGCACCGGCCGCGGCGCCGTCGGCGTCATCGGCCTCGACAATGACAGGCAGGGCCCCTTGCTGACGCCGGAAAAGCAGCGCCTGCTCGACGCGCTGTCGGATCAGGCGGCACTGGCCATCGAACGCATCCAGCTGGTCGCCGATGTCGATCTGGCGAAGCTCCGGGCGGAAGCCGACCGTTTGCGCTCCGCGCTTCTGACCTCGATCTCGCACGACCTGAAGACGCCGTTGGCAGCGATCATCGGCGCGGCCGGGACGCTGCGGGATTATGCGCCGGCCCTGCCGGAAGCGGATCGCGTCGAGCTTTTAGGCACGGTGATGGACGAATCCGAGCGCCTGAACCGCTTCATCGCCAATCTGCTCGACATGACGAAGATCGAATCCGGTGCGATGGAGCCCAATTTTGCCTTTCATTATGTCGGCGATATCGTCGGCAGCGCGCTGAGGCGCGCCGGCAAGATTCTTGGAGCGCACCGGACGGAGGTGGCTTTGCCGGATGATCTGCCGATGATCCGTGTCGATCCCGTGCTGTTCGAACAGGTGCTGTTCAACCTGCTCGACAACGCCGCCAAATATGCACCCGAAGACACGACGATCGCGATTCTGGCCTGGAGGGATGACAGGCAGGTCTTGCTGCGCATCCTCGACGAAGGTCCGGGCATCCCGCCGGCCGATCTGCAGCGGGTCTTCGATACGTTCTACCGCGTGCGCAAGGGCGATCAGGTTCGGGCCGGCACCGGGCTCGGCCTTTCCATTTGCCGCGGCTTCATCGAGGCCATGGGCGGAACGATTCTGGCCGCGAACAGGCCGGATCGTTCGGGCGCCATGTTTACCATCGCGCTGCCGCTTGCCTCCGGCGCGCCCAGTCTGGAAGACCTCAAATGACGCTCTCCGCAGTCAGAATCCTTGTTGTCGACGATGAACCGCCCATCCGCAGGCTGCTGCGCGTCGGGCTCGGCACGCAGGGCTATGTCATCATGGAGGCGGGCAATGCCAAGGCAGCGCGAGAGCAGGTGCTGAGCGATCTCCCGGATCTGATCCTGCTTGATCTCGGCCTTCCAGACATGCCGGGCCACGACCTCCTGCGGCAATGGCGGGAGGAAGGGCTCGCCATTCCCGTCGTCATTCTTTCCAGCCGCACCGACGAGACGGGGATCGTGGCCGCGCTGGAGCAGGGAGCGGACGACTATGTCACGAAACCGTTCGGCATGAACGAACTGGCGGCGCGCATCCGCGTGGCGTTGCGCCACCGGCTGCAGCAGCAGGGTGAAAAACCGATCTTCCAGGCCGGCGGTCTTGTCGTCGATCTCGTCAAGCGCATCGTCCGTGTCGAGGGCCGGGAGGTGAAGCTGTCGCCGAAGGAATACGACATTCTGCGGGTCCTCGTTCAGCATGCCGGCAAGGTGCTGACCCATCGGTTCCTGCTCGAGCAGGTCTGGGGCCGCGGCGCCGACGTGCAATATCTGCGCGTCTATGTGCGCCAGCTTCGCCAGAAGATCGAACAGGTTCCGGATCAACCCCACTATCTCACCACCGAAACCGGGGTCGGATACCGGTTGCGCGAGGCGGATTGAGGCCCGTCAGGGGACGTTGCGCGTCAGCCAGTTGCGCAGGGCGGCGATGCCGTCCGGCACGGCGCGGCGGCCAAATCCCACCCGCAGGCAATCGGCCGGAACCGGATTAAGATCGGAGCGGTAGACGCTGGACGGCAGGAAGAGCACACCGGCTTCCCGCACCACCCGGCGGGCAAAGGCCTCGACGCCGTCGGCGCCCTTATACCTTATGAAGGCAACGCAGCCGCCATCCGGCTCGCGCCAGTCGAAGAGATGCGGAAACTCGGCAAAGAAGGCGTCGAAGGCGGCGATATTGGCGCGGACGATGCCGCGGTTTCGGGCGAGGATCGGTTCGCGGTTCTTCAGGGCGATGCGCGCCAGAACTTCGGACGGTCCCGAATTGCAGATCGACAGGAAATGCTTGTAGCGCTCGAACCGTACCAGCATGTCGCGATTCCTGCAGGCGAGCCAGCCGATCCTCAGGCCCGGCAGGCCATAGGCCTTGGACATCACGTTCAGCGACAGGCCGCGTTCGTAGACATCGGCCACCTGCGGCAGCCGCATTTCCGGGTCTCGCTCGATCAGCCGGTAGACTTCGTCGCTGAACAGCCAGATGCCCTGTTTGCGGCAAAGGGCGACGATGGCCTCGAGATCGCCGCGCGGAATGATCCTGCCGGTCGGGTTGTTGGGAAAGTTGATGGAGATCAACCGGGTGTTCGGCCGGATCGCCGCCTCGATCTGTCCGACATCGAGGTTCCAGCCGTTGTCGATGTCGAGCGCCACGCCGGTGACGGCGCAGATACTGAGCGGGATCGTCTCGGCCGCCTGGTAGTTCGGGGTGATGACGATCGCGTGGTCTTGCGCCGAGAGCAGCACCTTCATCGCGACGTAGACGGCCTCCTCTGCGCCGGCGAAACACATGACCTCGTCCGGCCCGATCGTTTCATAGGTGCCGGCGATCTCCTGCCGCAGCGCCGGCGCGCCGAAGGTCTCGGTATAGCCGAGGCTGAGATTTTCGAAATCCGCCCGGTCGGCATCGCTGGCATAGGCGAGAAGCTCCGGCAGCCGGATGGTTTCGGCGTCGGAGGCCGTCATGTGGTGACGCGCGGTGAATTCCCATTCGGACATGTAGGTTTCAAGCGCGAAATCGCGCATCGGCATGGTCATCTCGTCGTCTCCGGCTCGGATTTTTTACGTTGGCGGACGCCGGAAAGGCGGTTGTAGATCGTCGCCCGCGACAGTTTCAGGATTTCCGCGACATAGGGCACGGCTTTGCGAATGCCGAAGATGCCCTGCGCGTCGAGCGTCGCGATCAGTGCGTCCATATCCTCAGCCGTCATGCCGGCCAGCGTCGTGCGGCGGGTGGACAGCACCGTGCCGATGGCGCCATTCACAGTCTCGCGCCAGTCGGCCGCCATCAGCGGAGCTGTCGATGCCGCGGTCTGCGGCAGGTTGACCATCGCGGTCAGCTGGTCGAGCAGGCCGGACAGCGCGTCGATATCGTGATTGATGCAGAGCAGGCCGAAGGCATTGCCCTTTTCGTCCCGCAGCACCGCCGTCACCGATTTCAGCCGTCGCCCGTCCCAGTTGCTCTTGCCATAGGGGCCGATGACGTCGGCCTCCAGCGTTTCGGATATATTCGCCTCGTTGAGCGAGGCGTCCCCGACGCGGCGCCGGGAATAGGCATTGGCGATATGGAAGATCAGCCCGGTCGAAAGATCATGCAGGACAGCTTCCGCATGCGGCGCCAGAAGGACGGCCACGGCATCGCAGACGGGAATGAAAGGTGCGAGACGATCGGACATGGATCGTCCTATCATCTAATTTTTACAAATTGTCAATTATAGACAAAATGAATATCAGCGGAAATGAGGGTCTCGTTTCGATAGCGTCTTGTGCAGGTGCACCATCATACCGGCGGCAAACAGCGGCGTCAGAAGGTTGAGGATCGGCACGGCAAGGAAGGCGGCCAGCAGAAGGCCCGCCAGGAAGACCGGCGTCGAATGCTTGGCGCGAAACAGCCGCGCCTGCGCCGGCGTGCGGTAGCGCATCGCCGCGAACTCGAAGAATTCCCGGCCAAGCAGATAGCCGTTGACGAGGAAAAAGGCGATGAGATTGACGCCGGGAACAAGGAGCAGGAACAGCGCGACCAGGTTTCCAAGAATGACGACGCCCAGAAATTTCACCGTGCCGGTGATCGCTTCTCCAAGCGGCAAGGCCCGGCCGGCCGGTTCCAGCGCGTAATCACGCTTTTCGACGACCTCGGCGACATCGTCGAGAAAGAAACCGGCAATCAGCGCCGTCACCGGCGCCATCAGCAGCGCCATCGCCAGGGCCAGCCCGATACTGGCGAACAGGCCGATGATGAAGGTGAACCAGCCGGCCCATTCCGTCGAGACCGGCAGCAGGCCATTGAGCCAGGGCAGCGCCAGATAGGTGAGGATTTCCTTGAGTGCAAACCAGAGCGCCACAAGGACCAGAAGTGTCAGGCCGATGACCTTCCAGAAGACGGAGCGCGTTTCCGGCGCGAAAAGATTGGAAAAGGCACGTCGCGCCGCGTCGAAAATCATGAAACCACCTGTCTGTCGTCTTCTGGAGACATTGCCGCCCGTCCCGATGTAGGCAGGCGATACCGGTCGGGCAAGGGTGGTCGGCAAAGACCAGGTGCTTTCGGAAAAGGGAGGATTTACGAAATCATGAAACAGAGGCGAAAGCCGCTGGCAATGCCGATCCGCAGCCTTATGGTGCGGAGATTGGCATTTTCGGTTTCGCGGGTTATCTGATGCGCCGCACAGTATCGCAATTGAATGAGGAACAGGATGAGCGGACAGGACAAAGGCGGGTCGGTGGCGTCGCTTTCGGCGCTGCTGCAGAACGGGACGCTGGATCCGGTGACGCTTGCGGATTCGACCTTCGAAAGGATAGCCGGCTACGGGGACAAGGCGATCTTCACCGGTCTCTTGCAGGACCGCGCAAAGGCGGAGGCCTCTGCTGCGCGTGTCCGGTTGAAGGCCGGCCGCTCGCTTGGCCTTCTCGACGGCATACCGGTTGCCTGGAAGGACCTGTTCGATACCGCAGGCTCGGTGACGACCGCAGGCTCTGTCGTCCTTGGGCCGAACGGACCGGCGGCATCCGATGCGGGCGTCGTTTCGACGCTCACCGGGCAGGGCATGGTTTCGATCGGCCGCACCAATCTCAGCGAATTCGCCTTTTCCGGCCTCGGCATCAATCCGCACTACGGCACGCCGCGCAACCCCGCTTCCGGGAATGATGCACGCATTCCCGGTGGTTCTTCCTCCGGTTCGGCCGTTGCCGTGGCTGCGGGGCTGGTGCCGGTGGCGATCGGCACGGACACCGGCGGCTCGATCCGTATTCCGGCGGCCTTCAACGGCATCGTCGGCTACAAGGCGACGCGGGGACGGTATTCCACGGCAGGCGTCTTTCCGCTTGCAACAAGCCTCGATTCGCTCGGTCCCCTCTGCCGCACCGTGCAGGATGCGGTCTGGATCGACGCCGCGATGCGGGGGCTGACCGCACCCGCCGTCCGGCGCGGCGCGATCGAGGGGCTGAAACTCGTCATTCCCGAAACGATCGTCTTTGACGGCGCCGAACCCGGTGTCGTCGCTGCCTTCGATGCGGCGATCGGCCGTTTGGCGAAAGCCGGTGCTGCAGTCGAGCGCCGGGCCTTCCCGGTCTTCGAGGCGGTGTTCGATATCTCGGCCCGGCACGGCGCGCTGGTCACGGCGGAGGCCTATGCCCTGCACCGCGACCGGCTGTCGGGTCCGGAAGCGCAGCGCATGGATCAGCGGGTCGTCGCCCGCGCGCGGCTGGGTGAAAAGATCCTGACGCCGGATTATATCGCGATCCTTTCAGCGCGGCAGCGCCTGATCGCCGAGGCGAATGCCGCGCTGAAGCCCGGCGAACTGATCGCGCATCCGACATTGCCGCATGTCGCCCCGCTTTTGGGGCCGCTGCTTGCCGATGACGAGCTGTTCTTCGCCACCAATGCCAAAACCCTGCGCAACACGCTGATCGGCAATTTTCTCGACTGGTGCGGCATCTCCATCCCCTGCGGGACGGGGGAAGCCGGCATGCCCGTCGGCTTCCTCCTGTCGGCGCCCGGCCATGACGACGAGCGGCTGCTGTCGATCGCCCTTGCTGCCGAGGCCGTCATCCGGGGCGAGGCATGATCGTCTGTTTCGATATCGGCGGCTCCGCCGTCAAGGGTGCGGTTGCCCATGCGCCGGACCGGATCGTACCGCTTGGCCGCAGGATCACGCCGCTCGATGATTTCGACGCATTCGTTGAGGTGTTGCGCGCGGTGATCGATGAAGCGGGCGGCGCTCCGGAGCGCATCGTCCTGTCGATCACCGGTGTCGTCGATCCGGAGACGCAGGCGACGAAATGCGCCAACATCCCCTGCATTGACGGCCGCCTCCTGTCATCAGAGCTTTCGCAAGCGCTCGGATTGCCAGTCCTGATCGCCAATGACGCCGATTGTTTTGCGCTGGCGGAGGCGGGCATTGGTGCGGGGCGCGGCCATCGCATCGTGCTGGGCGCCATTCTCGGCACCGGCGTCGGTGGCGGGCTGGTCGTCGATGGCCGGCTGATCAATGCGGCAGGCGGTTTCGCCGGGGAGTGGGGCCATGGCCCGGCGGTTGCCTCCCATGCCGGCCACCCGCCGGTCGCCATCCCGTTCTATGATTGCGGCTGCGGCCAGCGCGGCTGCGTTGATTCGGTCGGCGGTGCCCGCGGCATGGAGCGCCTGCATCTCACCTTGCATGAGTTAGAGGCGACGAGCGAGGCGATCACGCAGGCCTGGCTTTCGGGCGATGCGAAAGCGGCACGCACGATCGATGTCCTCATCGATCTGGTCGCCTCGCCGCTGGCGCTGACCGTCAACATCACCGGCGCAACCATCGTCCCGGTCGGCGGCGGCCTTTCCAATGTCGAGCCGCTGCTGGAGTTGCTGGATCAAGCCGTGCGCGCCCGCATCCTGCGGCGGTTCGACCGGCGGCTGGTGGTGCGCGGCGAATGCCGCGTCGAGCCGGGCCTTATCGGCGCTGCAATCCTCGGGCTGAGCGGGGACGCAGCATGATATCCATTCAGCTGGAAGTCTGCGTCGATGACGCCGCAGGCCTTGCTGCCGCGATCGAAGGCGGGGCCGACCGCATCGAGCTTTGCTCGGCTCTGGCGCTCGGCGGCCTGACGCCCTCCGCCGGCCTGATGGCGCAGGCTTCGACTGCGCCCATTCCCGTCTATGCCATGATCCGCCCGCGAGCCGGCGATTTCGTGTTCAGTGAAACGGAAGTCGCCATGATGGGTGTGGAAATCGATGCGGCGCGCGCAGCCGGGCTGGCCGGCGTCGTCCTCGGCGCCAATCTGGCGGATGGCCGGCTGGACATGGCGACGCTGCAGCGTCTGGCGGCCAGGGCCAATGGGATGGGGCTGACCCTGCACCGCGCCTTCGATCTAACCCCGGATTTTCAGGCTGCGCTGGACAGTGCGGTTGCGCTTGGTTTTGAACGGATTCTCACTTCCGGCGGTGCAAAGACAGCACCGGAAGGTCTCGAAGAGCTTGTCGGTATCGTGAAAAACGCCGCTGGCCGTATCTCGATCATGCCCGGATCGGGGTTGACGCAGGCGACGGTGGGAGATCTGCTGGACCGGCTGCCGGTCTTCGAAGTCCACTCCTCCTGCTCCCTTGCTGAGCCGGCTCAGGATTCCCGCGCCGTCGCACTGGGTTTCGCGCCGGCTGTGGCCCGGAAAACCAGCGCTGCGCTTGTCGCAGCGCTCAAATCCAGCTTGCAGGCCCGCCGAGATTGAGAATGCGGCCGTCTCAGGCCTCAAAAACGCATGCGCCGCCGATCCAGGTCGAGACCATGTCGAGGGTCTCGGTCAGGATCACGAAGTCGGCGTCGAGCCCCGGCAGAAGGCGGCCCTTGCGCGCCTCGATGCGCATCGCATCCGCGGGATAGGCCGAGGCCATGCGGATGGCTTCGTCCAGCGGAAGGCCGAGCTTTTCATGGGCGAAGTGCACGGACGACAGCATGTCGATATCGGCGCCGGCCAGCGTGCCGTCGGCGAGCGTCAGCCGGCCGTCCTTGCGGAAGATGTCGCGACCGTTCAGCATGAAGCCGGTCTGGTCGGAACCGATAGTCGACATGGCGTCGGTGACGATGAAGATGCGTCCGGGGCCGGCCTTGGCGCGAAGCGCGACGCCCATCGAGACCGGATCGACATGGAACCCGTCGGCAATGATGCCGGCGTAGAGATCGCCGCGATCGAGCGCCGCACCGACGACACCCGGCTCGCGATGGCCAAGCGGGCTCATGGCGTTGAAGAGGTGAGTTACGGTGCGCGCGCCAGCATCGGCATAGGCGGCAACGGTCGCGTAACCGGTGTCCGTATGGCCGATGCTGATGATGAAACCGGCCGCGGAGAGGCTCGCCACCTGTTCCACGGTGGTGTTTTCCGGCGCGACCGTGATCATCATCGCATCGAAGGCGCCTTTGCAGGCGAGCAGCGCCTCGAGATCGGCCGCATCCATCGGCCGGATCAGGGCCGGATCGTGCGCGCCCTTGCGCGCCACGGAAAGATGCGGTCCTTCGAGGTGCAGGCCGAGAAAGCCGGGCACGCGCTGCGCCTTCGCCTGAAGCCCGGCTTCGACCGTTCTCTGCCGGATGTCAAACGTATCGGTGATCAGCGTCGGCAGAAGTGCGGTCGTGCCGAACCGCGCATGGGCCGCGCAGATCGTGCGGATACCGTCGACGTCCTGCCGGTGGTTGAGCATCACGCCGCCGCCCCCATTGACCTGCAGGTCGATGAAGCCGGGAACCAGCAACTGGCCGTTTACATCGACCAATTCGGTGTTCTCCGGCAGGCCGCCATGGCCGACGATGCCGGAAACGATGCCGTCCTCGACAAGCAGCGCCTTGCCGGCATGCCAGGTCTGGCCGTCGAAGATCCGGGCACCGGTTATGGCTTTCCGGGCGATGGCGTTCTGCGCGGTCATCGTGTTTCCGTTACCTTCTTGAGGGCGACAGGGGCATCCGGGTTCAGGCCGCGCGACCGCGACCAGGATTCGACGAAGCCGTAGAATGGCAGGATCAGCGCCAGCGCATCGGTAATCGGATGGCCGGTCTCGATAAAGGGCAGGATTTTTGCCGTCTTTGCCTGCGCCGATGTCACGAAGGCCAGAGCGCCCTTTGCGCCAAGACCGTCGAGGATGCCGGTGACCGAGCCTTCGGCCGCATCGCGGGCGGCGAGGCCGATAACCGGGAATTTCTTCTCGACCAGTGCCACCGGCCCGTGCAGCACCTCGGCTGCCGAATAGGCCTCGGCATGCATGCCGGAGGTTTCCTTGAACTTCAGCGCCGCTTCGCTGGCGATGGCCAGCGCTGGCCCTCGGCCGAGCACGAAGAGCGATTCGGCTTCGGTGAGGTTGTCGGCCAGCATCTGCCAGTCGAGCGTGACGGCCTTAGCAAACTGGATCGGCAGATCGGCGACCGCGCGCCGCAGCGCAGCGTCATCGGTCCATTCCGCCAGGATGGCAAGCCCGGCAACGATCGAGTTGACATAGGATTTGGTGGCGGCGACGGCGATCTCGGGGCCGGCCTGGATGTCGAGCGGATGGGTGCTCGCCTGCGAAATCGGCGAGGGCAGGGTGTTGGTGAGCGCAATCGTCACGGCGCCCGCTTTGGTCGCGGCCTGCGCCATCGCAACGATGTCGGGGCTCTTGCCGGACTGGGAGATGCTGATCGATGCCGCACCCGAAAGACGCATGTCGGCGCCATAGATCGAGGCAAGCGATGGCCCGAGCGAGGCCACGGGCCGGCCGGTCGTCAGCTCGATCGCATATTTCAGGAACAGGGCGGCATGATCGGACGAGCCACGCGCAATGGTGACGAGGAAGGCCGGGTCCTTTTCGCGCAATGCAAGGCCGGTTGCCTTGACGGCGTCTTTCGACCGGTCCAGCAGCCGGGCCGCCGCCTCCGGAATTTCGTCGATCTCGCACCGCATGTTGGTTTGCATGGTCCTAGTCTTTCTTCAAATGTGATCTGTGCGTCACGAATCCGACAGGGTCAGTTCCGCAACGAAGTCGTAGGCGTCGCCCCGGTAGATCGAGCGGGTGCATTCCACGACCCGGCCGGAGGCGAGATAGGAAATGCGCTCGATCGACAATCCCGCCGACCCGACGGGAATGCCGAGCATCGCCGCGTCGGGGTCCTTCATGTTGCAGGCGGAGATCCGCTGCACCGCGCGAACCGGCCGCGACCGCGTCTTGTCGAGCTCGGCATAGAGCGAGGAGCCGATCCGCATCGGATCTGGCAGGAATTCGGCGGATATGCTGGCCCGCTCGATGGCAAGCGGCATGTCGTCGGCGATGCGCAGGCGTCCGAGCCGGGCAACCAGGCCGTCTGCCGGCAGTCCGAGCATCATCATCTCGTCCGGGGAAGGCTGGAACAGCCCGCGTTCAATCCATTGCGCGGTGGTCGTCAGACCCCGGCGGGCCATGTCCTCGGTAAAGGATGTCAGGCGCGACAGCGACTGCTGCACGCGGCTCACCGGCTTGACCACGAAGGTTCCCGAGCCGTGGCGGCGCACCAGAAGACCGTCCTTGACGAGATCATCGACCGCCTTGCGCACCGTCACCCGGCTGATATTGGCATAGTCGGCCAGGTCCCGCTCCGGCGGCAGGGCGTCGCCGTGATTGAGCTTGCCGGAGAGAATGGCGCCTTCGAGCGATTGCCGCAGCTTCAGGTAAAGCGGACCGGAACCGCCGGCCTGCAGGCCCTCGAGGGGCAGGATGGCTTCGAGCTGCTCGGTCATGCGGTTGCCTCCGACATTGCAGCCGCGCGCTTTGCCGCCAGCATCACGGAACCGGTCAGCGCATCTGCCAGCGGCTCGACGAACAGCGACTGATGGCGGTCGGCGATCCACGGCCGGTAGAGAGATGCAAGGCCGCCGAGCAGGCAGATCGGCTCGCCGCCGCGCTTGACCACGACATCGAGCGTCTCGTCTATGCTTTCCGTCGCCGCAGACAGCAGTCGTATCGCCACCGGATCGCCCTTCCCGGCAAAATCAAACAGGCGCGGCGCATAGCGCCCGAACTCGCCGGGCCGGGCCTGCCGGGCAAAATCGACCACTTCGCGCGGGTCATCATGGAATTCGGCCATGACGGCATCGGTCAGCGGCGATGACGGATGGATGCCGTCGAAGGCAAGCAGGCTCTCCTGCAGAACGGCCTGGCCAAGCCGGGCGCCGCTGCCGAGATCGCCGATGGTAAAGCCCCAGCCGCCGATATAGCCGACGTCTTCGCCGCGGCGCACGACATAGACGGTGCCGGTGCCGAGGCTGGCGACGGCGCCATCGCCCGCCGGCAGCGCGCCTTCCAGCGCGATCAGCACGTCGGAGACGATTTCGGATCTGGCGAAAGGCAGCCGCTCCTCGACATAATGTACGGCGTCGCCGACATTGCTGCCGGCGAGCCCCAGAACGGCAATGGTGGAGCCAAGATGCGCAGGGTCGAGACCGGCGTCGCCGAACGCCGCACGGGCGGCATCGACGATATTGACCAGCGCCGTGTCGGGATCCGTCAGGATATTGGCGGCACCGCTTTTGCCACGGCCCAATATATGGCCGTCCGCGCCGGCCACTGCCGCGCGGCAGCTCGTTCCGCCACCGTCGATTCCCAAGATGTAGTTCGGCATGGATACCTCCGGAAAAAATGATACCAAAAAAATACCATTAACCAAGGGGGATTTGGTCTTTAATTGGATTTATCGTTTAATGTGCTGATATAACTTGATTATTTTGATATCTTAAAATTTTCTTCGCTCAGAAGTTAATTTTTCCTAGACAATTGGTATTTTTTTGGCATTAATTTGCGCAGAGGGAGATTGAGCGCAATGTCGTCAGCGAAGACCGAAGAGCGTCACGACAAGGCAATGGGGCTGGATGTCATGCATCCGGCGCTGGCGTTGCGTCTTTTGGCTGCCGGTCAGCAGGCTGCGGCCAAGGTCGTCGATGCGGCGATCGAGCCGATTTCGGCGGCGGCAAGGATTGCAGCGGATTGCCTGTCTTCCGGCGGACGCCTGGCCTATGCCGGCGCCGGAAGCTCGGGGCTAATGGCGATGGCCGATGCGCTGGAATTGCCCGGAACCTACGGTATCGCGCTCGACAAGATCGTGGTGCTTCTGGCCGGCGGCGCCGCCAGCCTCACCGATCTCGCCGGCGGTTATGAAGACGACATGGCTCTGGCGCGCAGGGACGTGCAGGCTGCCGGCATCGGCCAGGGCGATTGCCTGGTCGCGGTTTCGGCCTCCGGCTCCACCCCCTATGCGCTTGCGGCGCTCGACGAGGCTCGCAAGAACGGCGCCCGGGTCGTCGCCGTGGCCAACAATCCCGGCACCGTCCTGTTTCAGGATGCCGAGGTTTCCATTCTCCTGCAGACGCCGCCGGAAGTCGTGTCCGGCTCGACGCGGATGGGTGCCGGAACGGCGCAGAAGATCGCCTTCAACATGTTTTCGACGCTGGTCGGCATTCATCTCGGCCATGTCCATGACGGGCATATGGTCAACCTGAAGGCAGACAATGCGAAACTGCGCGGCCGCGCCATTCGTATCGTTTCCGACATCGCCGAAATCGGCGATGCGGAAGCTGGCCGTTATCTCACTCTGTCATCGGGTTCGGTAAAGATAGCCATTCTGCTTGCTGCTGGGGCAAGCGACGTGGCCGCTGCACAAGCAGCGCTTAGCGAAGCCGGTCAAAGCTTGCGCCGTGCCTTGTCGCTTGTCGCGACGCATTGATTATCTGGGTTTCAAAACTGCGCCAGTCCGGCGCCTATAAAAGGGAGAACGTAATGACCCGCACGACACTGAAAGGATTGCTTCTGGCGTCCAGCATTCTCGGCTCCGCCGGGCTTGCGCATGCCGAAGACGTGACGCTGACCATCGAAAGCTGGCGCAATGACGACCTGACCATCTGGCAGGAAAAACTGATCCCGGCATTCGAAGCCAAGAATCCGGGCATCAAGGTCGTCTTCGCTCCGACCGCGCCGACCGAATACAATGCGGCCCTCAACGCCAAGCTCGATGCCGGTTCCGCAGGCGATCTCGTCACTTGCCGTCCGTTCGATGCCTCGCTCGAACTCTACAACAAGAAGCACCTGGCCGACCTCAGCGGTCTTGCCGGCATCGAAAACTTCTCGCCGGTTGCCAAGGCTGCCTGGACGACGGACGATGGCGCGGCCACCTTCTGCGTGCCGATGGCTTCGGTCATCCACGGCTTCATCTACAACAAAGATGCCTTCGACAAGCTCGGCATCGCTATTCCCGCAACCGAAGCCGATTTCTTCGCGGCGCTCGACAAGATCAAGGCAGACGGCACCTACATCCCGCTCGCCATGGGCACGAAGGATCTCTGGGAAGCCGCAACCATGGGCTACCAGAACATCGGCCCGACCTACTGGAAGGGTGAAGAAGGCCGTGCAGCCCTCATCAAGGGCGAGCAGAAGCTGACCGACGCCGGCTGGGTCGAGCCCTACAAGGTTCTCGCCAAATGGAAAGACTATCTCGGCGACGGTTTCGAAGCCCAGACCTATCCGGACAGCCAGAACCTCTTCACGCTCGGGCGCGCTGCCATCTATCCGGCCGGCTCGTGGGAAATCGGCCTGTTCAACACGCAGGCCCAATTCAAGATGGGCGCCTTCCCGCCGCCGGTCAAAACCGCAGGCGACGCTTGCTACATCTCCGACCACAACGACATCGGCGTTGGGCTGAATGCCAAGAGCGCGCACCCGGAAGAAGCCAAGAAGCTTCTCACCTGGATCGCTTCGCCCGAGTTCGCCGACATCTACGCCAACTCGCTGCCGGGCTTCTTCAGCCTGAACTCGACGCCGGTGGCGATGAAGGACCCGTTGGCCCAGGAATTCGTCTCTTGGCGCGAAAAGTGCAAGCCGACGATCCGCTCGACCTACCAGATCCTGTCGCGTGGCACCCCGAACCTCGAAAACGAGACCTGGGTTGAATCGGCCAATGTGATCAACGGCACCGATACGCCGGAAGCTGCCGCCGAGAAGCTGCAGAAGGGCCTCGACAGCTGGTACAAGCCGGCGAAGTAAGTTTGGGTTCCGGGGCCTTGCCCCTCACCCGACCCTGACCTCTCCCCGTTTGCGGGGAGGGGACTACAAAGCTTGCGGCTCCTCCCTTCTCCCCGCTCGCGGGGAGAAGGTGCCCGAAGGGCGGATGAGGGGCAGCACTCGGTGCAGGATGTTCTGACGCGAAAAAGAAAAGCATCCAGCCGAAAACATGTAATCTGAAATCACATCCTGCCAGCGCCTTTCAGGCCTGTTGGCGTGGCATGCGCGGCGGGGACCGGCAGCGCAGAGCCTTGTCGCATGTTGCGGCAATTTCGAAAACGGGTCGGAGCGGCAGGGCATGAGAAACGCCATGATTTCTGAAGATGAGGTGAGCGTGCCGAAGCGCAGCACGCGCTGGCACATTCTGGTATTCCTGCTGCCGGCCTTCATCGTCTATTCGGCGGTGATGATCCTGCCATTGATCGAAACGCTGCGGCTGTCGCTTTTCAACACAGTGGATGGCCAGCCGACATTTGTCGGCCTCGCTAATTTCGGCGTGCTGTTCGGCGACGAGCGCTGGGCGGCGGATTTCTGGCGGGCGCTGAAGAACAATTTCGTGTTCTTCGCCATTCACATGCTGATCCAGAATCCGCTCGGCATCGCGCTCGCTGCCATGTTGTCGATCCCGAAGCTTCGGCTCGCCACCTTCTACCGCACGGCGATCTTCATGCCGACGATCCTGTCCTTCGTCATCGTCGGCTTCATCTGGAAGCTGATCCTGTCGCCGATCTGGGGCATCACGCCTTTCTTCATGGACATTGTCGGGTTGAAATGGATGTTCGGTCCCTGGCTCGGCAAGCCCGGTTCGGCGCTGATCACGGTTTCGCTGATCTCCGTCTGGCAGAATGTCGGCATACCGATGATGCTGATCTATGCCGCGCTCCTCAATATTCCGGATGAGGTGATCGAAGCCGCCGAATGTGATGGCATTACCGGCTGGAGCCAGTTCTGGAAGATCAAGCTGCCGCTCGTCCTGCCGGCGATCGGCATGGTCTCGATCCTGACCTTCGTCGGCAATTTCAACGCTTTTGACCTGATTTACACGGTACAGGGGGCTCTCGCCGGGCCGGACGGATCGACGGATATCCTGGGCACGCTGCTCTACCGCACCTTCTTCGGCTTCCAGCTGCAGCTGGGCGACCGCTCGATGGGGGCGACGATCGCCACGGTGATGTTCCTGATCATCCTCGCCGGCGTCTCTCTCTATCTCTTCGGCATCCAGCGGCGCGTTCGCCGCTACCAGTTCTAAGGGGACGCATCGATGTCAAAAGCCCGCATCTCGCCGCTGCGCTCCGGTTTCGTCCACCTTGCCCTTGCCGGCTATACGGTCGTTGCGCTGTTTCCCGTCGTCCTGACGATCTTCAATTCGTTCAAGGACAAGAACGCCATCTTCCGCACGCCGCTCGCCCTGCCGACGGCCGAGACCTTCAGCCTGATCGGCTATACGACAGTGCTCAAGCAGGGCGATTTCATCGGCTATTTCCAGAACAGCCTGATCGTCACGGTCGTCTCGATCTTCTTTGCGCTGCTGTTCGGCGCCATGGCCGCCTTCGCCCTTTCTGAATACCGCTTCCGGGGCAACACGCTGATGGGACTCTACCTCGCCATCGGCATCATGATCCCGATCCGGCTTGGCACGGTCGCCATCCTGCAGGGCATGGTCGCCGCTGGCCTCGTCAACACGCTGACGGCGCTGATCCTGGTCTATACCGCCCAGGGCCTGCCGCTTGCGATCTTCATCCTGTCGGAATTCATGCGCACGGTCTCCGACGACCTGAAGAATGCCGGCCGCATCGACGGGCTTTCCGAATATGCGATCTTCTTCCGTCTCGTGCTGCCGCTCGTCCGTCCGGCGATGGCGACGGTCGCCGTCTTCACCATGATCCCGATCTGGAACGACCTCTGGTTCCCGCTGATCCTCGCACCCGGCGAAGCTACCAAGACGGTGACGCTCGGTTCGCAGGTCTTCATCGGCCAGTTCGTCACCAACTGGAACGCGGTTCTCGCCGCCCTGTCGCTGGCGATTTTCCCGGTCCTCATCCTCTACGTCATCTTCTCGCGGCAACTGATCCGCGGCATTACAGCAGGAGCCGTCAAGTAATGGAAAAGCCCATTCGCGTCCTCGTCGCCGGCCTTGGAAACATGGGCCGCAGCCATGCGCTCGCCTATCACAACAATCCCGGCTTCGAGATTGTCGGCCTCGTCAATCGCTCCAAGCCGACGCTTGCCCCCGCGCTTGCCGGCTACGAAATCCTTCCCGATTTCGAGGCGGCTTTGAAAGACCTGAAGCCCGACCTCTGCTCGATCTGCACCTATTCCGACAGCCATGCGGACTATGCCGTGATGGCTTTCGAAGCGGGTTGCGACGTCTTCATCGAAAAGCCATTGGCAACGACGGTTGCCGACGCAGAGCGTGTTGTGGCGGCTGCGAAGAAGGCCGGCAGGAAGCTGGTCGTCGGCTATATCCTGCGCCACCATCCGTCCTGGATCCGGCTGATCGCGGAAGCCCGCAAGCTTGGCGGCCCCTATGTCTTCCGCATGAACCTCAATCAGCAGTCGAGCGGTCCCACCTGGATGACGCACAAGTCGCTGATGGAAACCACACCGCCGATCGTCGATTGCGGCGTGCATTATGTCGACGTCATGTGCCAGATCACCGACGCCAAGGCCGTCGAGGTGCGCGGCATGGGCCTGCGCCTCTCGAACGAGATCGCTGATGACATGTACAATTACGGCCATCTGCAGGTGATCTACGACGACGGTTCCGTCGGCTGGTACGAGGCCGGCTGGGGTCCGATGATCTCGGAGACCGCCTTCTTCGTGAAGGATGTGATGTCGCCGAACGGCTCCGTTTCCATCGTCATGGATCCGAATGCGAAGTCCGACGATATCGATACCCATACCAAGACCGCGGTTATCCGTATCCACAAGGCCGAAACCGGACCGGACGGCAGGTTCGTCCACAAGGACGAAGACCTGAAGATGGACGGCGAGCCGGGCCATCAGGAACTCTGCGATTTCGAGCAGGCCTATGTGCTGAAGGCCATCACCGAAAACATCGATCTCGAACGGCACATGAACGATGCCGTCCAGTCGCTGCGCATCTGCCTCGCGGCGGATGAGAGCGTGCGAACCGGTCAGCCGGTCAAACTTTAACAGGCATGCCCGCCCGGCCGATCATGTCGGGCGCAGGGTATGAACGACAACGAACAAGGGGCCTCACGTGGGATCACTGAATCTGAAATCCATCCGCAAGGCCTTCGGCAATCACGAAGTCCTGAAGGGCATCGACCTCGAAGTGAAGGACGGCGAATTCGTCATCTTCGTCGGCCCGTCCGGTTGCGGCAAGTCTACGCTGCTGCGGGTCATCGCCGGCCTCGAGGATGCCAGTTCCGGCAGCGTCCAGATCGACGGCCAGGAAGTCATCAACACGCCGCCCGCCAAGCGCGGTATTGCGATGGTCTTCCAGTCCTACGCGCTCTACCCGCATTTAACGGTGAAGGACAATATGGGTCTCGGCCTCAAGCAGATGGGAGCGCCCAAGGCCGAGGTCGACGCCAAGGTTGCCAAGGCCTCCGGCATGCTGTCGCTGGAGCCCTATCTGGCGCGGCGTCCGGCGGAACTCTCCGGCGGCCAGCGCCAGCGCGTCGCCATCGGCCGCGCAATCGTTCGCGAACCCAAGCTGTTCCTGTTCGATGAGCCGCTGTCCAACCTCGATGCGGCCTTGCGGGTCAACACGCGGCTCGAAATCGCCCGCCTGCACCGCAGCCTCAAGGCGACGATGATCTATGTGACGCACGACCAGGTCGAGGCGATGACGCTCGCCGACAAGATCGTCGTGCTCAATGCCGGCCAGATCGAGCAGGTCGGTTCGCCGATGGAGCTTTACAACAAGCCGGCCAACACTTTCGTCGCCGGTTTCATCGGCTCGCCGCAGATGAATTTCATCGAGGCAGGCAAGCTCGGGGACAGCAAAGCAAAGACCGTCGGCATCCGCCCCGAGCACATCACCCTGTCGCGCGAAAGCGGCGACTGGAAGGGCAAGGTCATCCATGTCGAACATCTTGGCGCCGACACGATCCTGTATCTGGAAACCGAAGTGACCGGCCTTTTGACGGTGCGGCTGTTCGGCGAACACCGTTATGCCGTGGACGACGTCGTCTATTCGACGCCGGACAGGGCGAGCATGCACCGCTTCGGGGCCGACGACCGGGTCATCGTCTAACAGGCTCATCACAGTTTGGTGAAGTCTATTGTGCGGTGCATCATAGACTTGCCATCCTCTGGACTTTAACATACAAAAACGTTTGTATATTCGAAATACCGGTGCGAAGAGGCCTCTCCGCACCGGTATCTCCGTGATTTTCCGGTATTCCGACCGCTGCCTTTCGCCTCCAAGGAAAGATCCGGCCGGCCCCTTTTGATATGGATGAACCCATGCGGATGAACCGAGCGATTCTGGCTGCAACGACGACCGCCCTTCTCGTGCTGGCCGGCTGCCAGGAAAAGGAAGAGCAGAAACAGGCGGCGCCAGCCTATCCGCCATCACAGGTTTCCGTGGTGACGACGACGGCCGCGCCGGTGCCGATCACCAATGATCTGCCCGGCCGCATTGCTGCGACCCGTGTTTCCGAAGTTCGTCCGCGTGTCAGCGGCATCGTCATCCAGCGGGTGTTCGAGCAGGGGTCCATGGTCAAGGAAGGCGATGTACTGTATCGCATCGACCCGGCGTCGTTTCAGGTGCAGGTCGAAAGCGCGGAAGGCACGCTGCGCCGCGCCAAGGCCGTTCAGCTTCAGGCAAAGCAGTCGGCAGACCGCCAGGAACAGTTGAAGAAATCCAACGCCGCCTCCGCCCAGCAGTTTGACGACGCGATCGCGACGCTCGCCCAGGCCGATGCCGATGTGGCGATTGCCGAAGCCGGCCTGGCGACGGCCAGGCTCAATCTTCAATATGCAAGCGTGACTGCGCCGATCAGCGGCCGCATCGGCCGCGCGCTGATCACCGAAGGTGCGCTGGTCAGCGCCAATGGCACCGAAAACCTCGCGACCATCCAGCAGCTTGACCCGGTCTACGCCGACTTCACCCAGTCGGCGACGGATCTCATCCGTTTGCGCAAGGCGATGAAAAGCGGTGCCGTTTCCGATGGACCGAACGAGGCAAAGGTGCGTTTGCTGATGGATGACGGCAGTGCCTATCCGCATACGGGTCGCCTGCTGTTCTCCGAGGCGGCCGTCGATGAAACGACCGGCCAGGTAACGTTGCGCGGCGAATTCCCCAACCCTGACGGCGACCTTCTCCCGGGCATGTATGTCCGCGTGCTGATCGAGCAGGGCGTGGAGCAGAATGCCATCACCGTGCCTGCACAGGCGATCCAGCGCGATACCGCTGGCAATGCCCAGGTCTATGTCGTCAAGGCCGATGATACGGCCGAACTGCGCCCTGTGACGACCGGCCAGGTATCCGGCGATCGCTGGGTCATTTCCAAGGGCCTGAACGTCGGCGAGAAGGTCATCGTCGAGGGTTTCCAGAAGGTCGGCCCCGGCGCCAAGGTCGTGCCGGCGGAATGGAAACCGGCGGCGGCGGCCACTTCGGCTGACGCCAAGCCGGCGGATGGCGAAACCAAGGCCGCACCGGCCGACGCGGCGAAGTGAGGATCTGATCGATGCCCAGTTTCTTTATCGATCGCCCGATCTTCGCCTGGGTCGTTGCGATCTTCATCCTGCTGGCAGGGGTGATCTCGATCCCGCTGCTGCCGATCTCGCAATATCCGAATGTCGCGCCGCCGCAGATCTCGATCAACACGACCTATCCCGGCGCCTCGTCGGAGGAGACCTACCAGAGCGTCAGCCGTCTCATCGAGAACGAGCTGAACGGCATTGACGGTCTGCAGTATTTCGAATCGACCTCGAGCTCGGCGGGCTCCGTCAGCATCGACGTGACCTTTGCACCGGGCACGGATTCCGGCGATGCCGCAATCGATGTGCAGAACCGCGTCCGCCGTGTCGAGCCGCGCCTGCCCGATTCCGTGCGGCAGCAGGGCATCGAGGTCGAGGAAGCCGGCTCCGGCTTCCTGATGATCGTGGCGCTGACCTCGACCGACGGGTCGATGGATGCAGTCGCGCTCGGCGACTATCTCAGCCGCAACGTCCTCAACGAAGTGCAGCGCGTCGAAGGCGTCGGCCGGGCGCAGCTGTTCTCGACCGAACGCTCGATGCGCATCTGGCTCGATCCCGACAAGATGGTCGGCCTCAACCTGACGACCGGCGATGTCACCACGGCGATCAGCGCCCAGAATGCCCAGATCGCCTCCGGCAGCATCGGCGCGCAGCCGAACCCGATCAACCAGCAGATCAGCGCATCGGTGCTGGTCAAGGGACAGCTGACCTCGGCCGAGGAATTCGGCGCGATCGTGCTGCGGGCCAATCCGGACGGGTCCGCCGTTCGCCTGCGCGACGTTGCGCGCATCGAGATCGGCGGCCAAAGCTATTCGTTCTCGACCCGTCTCAACGGCAAGCCATCGGCGGCCATCGGCGTGCAGCTGACGCCGACAGGCAATGCGCTCAATACGTCGAAGGCGATCAAGGCACGACTGGACGAACTGGCGCGGTTCTTCCCGCCGGGCGTCGAATATGCGATCCCCTACGATACCTCGCCCTTCGTGGCGATCTCGATCGAGAAGGTGCTGCACACCCTGCTCGAGGCGGTTGCGCTCGTCTTCCTCGTGATGTTCCTGTTCCTGCAGAACATCCGCTACACGATCATCCCGACGCTTGTCGTGCCGGTGGCCCTGATGGGCACCTGCGCCGCCATGCTCGCCATGGGTTTCTCGATCAACGTCTTGACCATGTTCGGCATGGTGCTTGCCATCGGCATCCTCGTCGACGATGCGATCATCGTCGTCGAAAACGTCGAGCGCATCATGTCGGAAGAAGGGTTGACGCCGAAGGAAGCGACGCGCAAGGCGATGAAGCAGATCACCGGCGCTGTTATCGGCATCACGCTGGTGCTGTCGGCGGTGTTCATTCCGATGGCCTTCTTCCCCGGCGCCGTCGGCGTCATCTACCAGCAGTTCTCGCTGACCATGGTCGTCTCGATCCTGTTCTCGGCGCTTCTGGCGCTGACGCTGACACCGGCGCTTTGCGGCAGTTTCCTCAAGCAGGTGCCAAAGGGCCATCACCATGCCAAGCGTGGTTTCTTCGGTCTGTTCAACCGCGGCTTCGACAGGGCCTCGCATGGCTATAGCGGCTGGGTTTCCGGCATGATCCGACGCACCGGACGGTTCATGCTTGTTTATGTCGTGCTGCTCGGCGGCCTCGTCTATCTGTTCCTGCAACTGCCGTCGTCCTTCCTGCCGGACGAGGACCAAGGCTTCGTCATCGTCTCGATGCAGCTTCCCTCGGAAGCAACCGGCAACCGCACGACGGAGGTCATCGAACAGGCGGAGGCGATCTTCGGCAAGGAAGAGGCTGTCGATCGCATCATCGCGATCAGCGGCTTCTCCTTCTCCGGCACCGGCCAGAATGCCGGCCTCGCCTTCGTGACGCTGAAGGACTGGAGCGAGCGCGACGAAAACAACGTGGCAAGCGCCATTGCCGGCCGCGCGTCCGGTGCTATGAGCCAGATCAAGGATGCGATTGCCTTTGCGCTGTCGCCGCCGCCGATCCAGGGTCTCGGCACCACCAATGGCTTTGCCTTCCGCCTGCAGGATCGCGGTGGCCTGGGTGCGGTGGCGCTCGCTTCGGCGCGCGATCAGCTCCTTGGTCTGGCCGCGCAGAGCCAGATCGTCTCCGGCGTGCGCGTCGACGGTCTGCCCGATGCCGCCCGGGTCGACCTCATCATCGATCGCGAGAAGGCCAACACGTTCGGCGTGGCCTTTGCCGACATCAACGCAACGATCTCGACCAATCTCGGATCGAGCTATGTCAACGACTTCCCGAACGCCGGCCGTCTGCAGCGCGTAACCGTCCAGGCGGACGAGAACAAGCGCATGCAGACCAGCGATCTCCTGAAGCTCAACGTGCGCAATTCCAACGGCGGCATGGTGCCGATCTCCGCCTTTGCCCATGTCGAATGGAAGAGCGGCCCGACCCAGACGATCGGCTATAACGGCTATCCGGCGGTGCGCATCAGCGGCCAGTCCAATCCGGGTTTCTCGTCCGGTGAAGCGATTGCCGAGATGGAGCGTCTGGCCGGACAGCTGCCCCCCGGCTTCGGCTATGAATGGACCGGTCAGTCGCGCGAGGAAATCGCCTCGGGCACGCAGGCGCCGCTGCTTGTCGGCCTCTCCTGCCTGCTGATCTTCCTGTGCCTGGCTGCGCTCTATGAAAGCTGGAGTATCCCGGTCGCGGTGATGATGGTGGTGCCGCTCGGCGTCATCGGCTCGGTTCTTGCCGTCTTGATGCGCGACATGTCGAACGACGTCTACTTCAAGGTCGGCCTGATCGCGATCATCGGTCTCTCGGCCAAGAACGCGATCCTGATCATCGAGTTCGCCAAGGAACTGCGCGAAGGCGGCAAGTCGCTGCTGGATGCTACGGTCGAGGCGGCGCATCTGCGATTCCGGCCGATCCTGATGACGTCGCTTGCCTTCACGCTCGGGGTGCTGCCGCTTGCCATCGCCACCGGCGCAAGCTCCGGAAGCCAGCGGGCGATCGGCACCGGCGTCATGGGTGGCATGATCTCGGCGACGATACTGGCGATCTTCTTCGTGCCGGTCTTCTTCGTCTTCATCGCCAGGCTCTTCGATAGGCGCAAGAAGACGGAAGCGGAGACTACACCAACGACACCTGCACCCGCCGCCGGCGAATAATATCGAAAGGCCCGTCCCACGGCGGGCCTTTCTCTTAAGAAGGAGGCATCATGCGCAGGACCAAGGCCGAGGCGGAAGAAACCCGGCACCGTATCCTCCATGCCGCAGAGCGGATTTTCTATGCGAAGGGCGTTTCCAACGCGACGCTGGAAGACGTTGCCGGCGAGGCGGGCGTCACGCGCGGGGCGATCTACTGGCATTTCGCCAACAAGACCGACCTTTTCCTCGCCCTCTACAATTCGGTGAAAATCCCGCAGGAAGACATGCTCGATCCGAACGACGCCGAAAGTGATGCCGACGCGCTGGCCGGGATCGAGAAAGCGGCCGGGGAATGGCTGGACGTGATGGAAAAGGACGAGCAGCGGCAGCGCATCCTGTCGATCCTGCTGCGCTGCGACTATGGCGGCGATCTCGCTCCCGTGCTGGAGCGGCAGCAGGAGGTTGACGCCCATCACACAAAGCTGCTCGTCGATGCCTTTGCCTCCGCCATGACCCGGGGCGATCTCGACGCATGCTGGACGCCGCAATCCGCGGCCAAGGCCCTGCGCTGGATGATGAAGGGGCTCTGCAGCGAATGGCTGCTTTTCGGCAAGCGCTTCGATCTCGCAGCGGAGGGACGCGAATGCCTGCGCCGCCTGTTCGGCAGTTTCCGCCGCACGGTTGCGATTTAGGCCGGTGGCGTCAGGCCGTCGTCGACTTGAACTTGCTCATCAGATAAGGCCCGGAAAACACCGGCGGATATTTCGCGGTCTCGCCCGGTGCAAGGCAGGCATCGAGCACGGTGATCTCCGCGTTCCAGTTGGGCTGATGAAAGAATGCCAGCGATTGCCGCCGCGCCATGCCGCCATCGTCCGGTGACGGATTGACGACGCGGTGCAGCGTCGAAACCCAGCGGTCGTTTGTCCAGCGCGCCATCAGGTCGCCGATATTGATGACGAATGCGCCCTCGACCGGCGGCACCGCCGTCCATTGGCCGTCCGGCGTGATGATTTCCAGCCCCTTCGAGCCTGCCTGAGGCAGGAGGATGGTCAGGCTGCCATAGTCGGTGTGTGCGCCGGCGCGCAGCTGTCCGGGTTTCGGAGCGACGTGCTGCTCCGGATAGTTCAAGGCCCGAAGCGCGCTGATCGGCGCATCGATGAACCGTTCGAAATGGTTTTCCGGAAGGTTCAGCGCCACGGCGAAGAGCCGCATGACCCTGGCGGCAAGATTTTCCAGCGCTGCATAATAGGCCGTCCAGGCATCAAAGAAACCGGCAGGCTGGGCCGGCCAGATCGTCGGGGCATAGCAGAAGGCCAGCGCGTCCGGATCGGTGACCGAGGCCGGCTTCACGACAGGCCCGCCGTTGAAGCTCTCTTTCAGATCGGGCGGGCTGTCGATGTCGCGCGACTTCGCCAGAGCTTCCAGTTCCGGCCCAAGATACCCGTAGGGATAGCCCTTGTAGGGTGCCCGCGCCTTTCCTTTTTGCTCCGGCGACAGATCGAAGAAGTCGTGGGCCTTTTCCCAGNNCGTCGATGACCGCCTGCGGAACGCCGTGGTTGCGGATCGCCAGAAACCCGGTGCTCCGGCAGATGTCGTCGACCACCCGGCCCAGACGCTGCTTCTCCGTGGCGTCGCCCGTCTCGAAGGCCGAAAGGTCGAATACGGGAAATGGCTGCATCAGATCTGCTCCGGTTTGGAAGGGTTGGTCAGTGCGCCTCGTCCCAATTGTGAGCGGCGCGGGCATCGACCTTCAGCGGCACGCGCATGTCGAGCGCCGGCATGGCGGCGTTTTCCATGATCGAGACGACGAGCGGAATGGTCTGCGCGACATCGGCATCCTCCACTTCGAAGATCAGTTCGTCGTGCACCTGCAGCAGCATGCGGGCGCGGTCGGCAAGGCCTGCGTCCACAAGCGCCGGCTCCATGCGGATCATGGCGCGGCGGATGATATCGGCGGCGGAGCCCTGGATCGGCGCATTGATCGCGGCGCGTTCGTTAAAGGCGCGCATGGACGGATTGGACGAGCGGATCTCGGGATAATGCGCCCTGCGACCGAAGATGGTTTCGACATAGCCGTTCTCGCGCGCAAAGGCCTTGGTCGAGTCCATGTAGTCGCGGATGCCGGGGAAGCGCTCGAAATACTTCTTGATGTAGTCGCCGGCTTCCGAGCGCTCGATCGACAGCTGGTTGGCAAGCCCAAAGGCCGAGATGCCGTAGATAATGCCGAAGTTGATCGCCTTGGCGCGGCGGCGGATTTCGCTCGGCATGCCCTCCACCGGCACGCCGAACATTTCCGACGCGGTCATCGCATGAATGTCGATGCCGTCGGCGAAGGCCTGCCGCAACTGCGGGATATCGGCGACATGGGCGAGCACCCGCAATTCGATCTGGCTGTAATCGGCGGAAACCAGCTTGTGGCCGGGCGTCGAGATGAAAGCGGTGCGGATCTTGCGGCCTTCCGCCGTGCGGATCGGAATATTCTGCAGGTTCGGATCGGACGAGGAAAGGCGGCCGGTTGTCGTTGCGGCAAGGGCGTAGGACGTATGGACGCGTTTTGTCTGCGGGTGAACGAAGCCGGGCAGGGCGTCCGTGTAGGTCGATTTGAGCTTGGTCAACTGCCGCCAGTCGACGATCTTGCGCGGCAGTGGATGGCCTTCCGCCGCCAGATCTTCCAGCACCTGCGCCGAGGTCGACCACTGCCCGGTCTTGGTCTTCGAGCCGCCCGGCAGGCCCATCCGGCCAAACAGGATATCGCCGAGCTGCTTCGGCGAGCCGACATTGAAGGTCTCGCCGGCCAGCGCATAGATATCGTGCTCGTGCGCGGCGGCCCCTTGCGCCAGTTCGCCCGAAAGCCGCGATAGGATCTGCCGGTCGACGGTGATGCCGCGCTCTTCCATACGCGCCAGAACCGGCACCAGCGGGCGCTCCAAACGCTCATAGACGGAGACGAGACCTTTCGACGCCAGCCGCGGCTTCAGCACGTGCCAGAGCCTGAGCGTCACGTCGGCGTCTTCCGCGGCATAGGCGGTGGCCTTGTCGATCTCGACATAATCGAAGGTTTGCGAGGACTTGCCGCTGCCGGTCACCGACTTGTAGCTGATCGGCTGGTGGCCGAGCCAGCGTTCCGACAGGCTATCCATGCCGTGGGTGCCGTTGCCGGCATCGACGACATAGGACATCAGCATCGTATCGTCGAAGCCCTGGATGGTGACGCCATGGCGCTTCATGACGAGGTAGTCGTATTTCAGGTTCTGTGCGACCTTGAGCACGGACGGGTCCTCGAGCAGGCTTTTCAGCCGGGACAGGGCCTCATCGAAGGGGATCTGGCCGGCGGCCAGCTTCACGCCGTCACTGAACAGGTCGTCGCCGCCGGTCTTGTGGAGCAGCGGCACATAGGCGGCCTTGATCGTCCCGGCTGCCGGATCCTTGCTGTTGTCGGCGATCGCCAGCGAGAAGCCGACAAGCTCGGCCTGCATCGCATCGAGCGACGTCGTTTCCGTGTCGAAGGCAACGAGGCCGGCGCCACGCGCCTCGGCGATCCAAGCGTCGAGCGTCGCGATATCGCGGATTGCCACATAACCGCCGTGGTCGATCTTCGCCGTGGCGAAACCTTCGGCGCGTGCCTGGGCATGCGCCTGCGGTGTCTGGGTCCCGGGACTGCCGTCGATCAGCACGGCTGCGGATTCGGCCGC
>UCJH01000122.1 GCA_900472785.1 Hyphomicrobiales bacterium
GGGTAGCACGGGACGGGGGTAGGGTGGAATGGGCTCCCTCCCTCCGCGTGCAGCGCGTATAGAGCCGTGCCTGTGAGGTTATGATCGAATGACGGTCATCGGCCCAAAGCGGGAGATTGACTGTTTACTCCTCATGGACGTAGTGGTGGACCACCTTATCTGGCAAGCATTATGACATTCACAACTCCACACCAATCCCACTTTCCCGATATTGGCGACCAAGAAATTGCCAGTCTGGGCGTACCTTTTGCTTTTGTTTCAGTTTTCAATCACTGGTTGACTGAAGCTGAATGTGTGGAGACGAATTTATTCACTTATGGACTCGCGTTTAAGACCAATCAACTTCAGGATTATTTAGCCGGGGAACGAAAATTTCTTGCGCTCTATAATCATCTCGGAAACGCTGGCACTATCGTGAACTATCGAGGCGTGCCTCAGTCCATAAATTCCGCCAGCTCCGAATTTCAAAGAATACTTCGGCGTAGTCTGCGCGAAGCTTTGTTCATGGATATATATTTTGAGGGATATGGGGTGCGCATCCTCGGAAACTTTGACCGCACTGATGTAATTATCGCGGACACAAGCGAGCAACTAAATGTGTTGGAAGCGGAAATTGCTAAGTTCGGCCTTTATATGCTCCGTTGATAACATAGGCAGGCAACCGCTATTGACGCAAAGCGGTTTCTCTCTTGATCCAGTAAGCGACGGAGCGGGTGGCTTTTTCCCCTTCCGTCGAATGCTTGAACGCCTCAAGCCACCTCTGCCTCCCTCACCGCGATTTCGTAATCCTCCGTATGCACCAGCACGCCGGTGTCGGTCATGACGGCGATGCCGTAGGCGGCGGGTTCGTCGATGGAGAGCGAGGCGTCGGGGGCGTCGAAAGGCATCGGCTGCTGGTGCACCGGGCTCTTGAACACCGAGAAGGGGATGCCGCGGCTGGAGCCGGAGATCGTCCTGTGCACGTGGCCGGCAAAGATATGCAGCACATTGCCATGACGCTTCACGAGGTCGTAGAATTCCACCTCATTGACCAGCCGGATCATGTCCATGCCGGTAAAGCCCGTTGCATGCGGCGGGTGGTGCATGAACAGCATCACCGGCCGGTCGCCAGCACTGGCCAGTTGCCGGTCGAGCCAGTCCATCCGGGCCGCGCACAGCAGGCCGGCATGGCTGTTGGGATAGTCGTAGGGCGGTGCAAACAGCGTGTCGAGCAGAAGCAGCCGGCAATCGGGAAGGTCGATCGCCTGCTGGACGAAACCGTTTTCGTCGGTCGGGCAATCCGAAAAAACGTCGAGAAAGACGTCGCGCCGGTCATGATTGCCGATAGTGATCGCCTTTGGCGGCGCAAGCGTGTCGAGCAGGCCTTTCAGCCGCTCATAGGACAGCCGGTCGGCCCGATGCGTCAGGTCGCCGGTGAAGATCACATGATCCGCATCGGCATGGTAGGCATTCACATGGGCGATGCCCGCGGCCAGCCGCTGGTACGGATCGAGCCCGATGATGGTCGTGCCTTCAGGCACCATATGCAGGTCGGTGAAGATGATCAGCTTTGTCATGTCGAAAAATATATCCGTCGGCAGGGTTGGGAAGGGACAGGCCGTCAAGCTGTCGGCCGGACGCGGGAGCGTCAAGCAACATAATTGGGAGGATGTTCAGGGCGCGATGGCGAAAAGCGCTTCGCCATAGCCGACCGGTGCGCCATCGGCCTGCAGGGCATGCAGGAGTTGGCAATCCCTGTCCGCAAGAACCGGCCGCAGCAGCGCACCGG
This sequence comes from Hyphomicrobiales bacterium, assembly GCA_900472785.1. GTDB lineage: Bacteria > Pseudomonadota > Alphaproteobacteria > Rhizobiales > Rhizobiaceae > Pararhizobium. The sequence continues at coordinate 1,769 of UCJH01000122.1, forward strand.
TGCGGACATAGCCGACGATCTCGTTCTTCTCGACGCGTCGCGGCAATGCAGGCGGTACCAGCGTTGTGGCTGGATGCGAAATCAGGAACCAGCCGACGCCAGGGGACGATATGGCAGTTTGATCCGGCTGCAAAGCCGTGAGGCTTGCCTCGCCGACCTGCGGCACGTTTGTGGCTTCCGCGTCCCTGTTGAGCTTGAGATGGGTTGCATCGCTCTCGTACTCGAATTCGGCGATGCCGTGCCGTTCCATCAGGTCGATGATGCGTGCGATGTCTTCGCTCTTCATCGGCTCAATCGGCCTTCTCGATGGAAAACAGCGCCATGCCCGCGGTGACCGGCGCGCCGTCTTCCAGGTGAACAGCGGTGATGCGGCCGGCGCATTCGGCTTCCACCGGGTTCATCATCTTCATCGCCTCGACG
>UCJH01000059.1 GCA_900472785.1 Hyphomicrobiales bacterium
GGTGAAGCCGATGTGCTGCCAGTAGATTGCCGAAAAGGCAAAAAGCATCGCATGGCTGGCATTGACGAGCGTAACGCCGATCAGGAGCAGCTGCAGATCACGCGCTCGCAGCGCCCGGGGCGGCGGCGAGGTCAGCGTCGCCACCGGTGACGGACGGCGCGGCCGACCGACACGAGGCGCGGCGATCGCCATGCCGATCGTCAGCAGGAAACCGATGGCCATGGCCGGCAGGACCATGGCGCCGCCGAAGATGCCGATCATCACACCGCCAAGCATGGTCGCCCCGATGAAGGCAACGGAGCCCCAGAGCCGCATCTGGCCATAGTCGAACTGCCAGCGCCGCACGCCGGTCAGCGCGATCGCCTCGACGATCGGGACATAGGGCGAATAGACGGCGCCTTGCAGTGCGTAGACGATCAGCACGAACCAGAAACTGTGCGACACAAACAGCGCAAGCGCCGTCAGCAGCGACAGGATGCCCGACCAGACAAGAACGCGTGCCCGCTCGCCGAGGCGATCGGCAAGCAGGCCGACGAGAGGCGCGGTGATCACGCGCACGAACAGCGGCACGGCCAGAATGACGCCAATCTCGAAATCGTTGAGCGACAGCGTGCTCAGCCAGACCGGAAAATACGGCATGGCGAACCCGTTGACGATCAGCGGAGCACAGAAAAGAAGAGCGGTGCGCACGGCAAAATGTGACGGCGCATCCTGACGAAACGGGGCCGAGGAAGAGGGAATCATGGAATGACCTGATGAATACGCTTAACATCTATCACAAGGTCGGATGTCGCAGCCAGCCGCGAGAATTCGCTACAGATGTTTTTCAGGCCGCATGTTGCGAAAGCGCACGGGCCATCAGCATTTCGACTTCGGACGTATCCTCGCGCTCGACGGGCACACCCTTCACCTGCTGCCAGGTGAGAAGTTCCATGGTCCCGTCGGTATGCTCGGCAATCGCGGTGCAGCTCTCCACCCAATCGCCCGTATTGATATAGCGGATGCCCTCAATGTCCTCGATGACGGCGTGATGGATATGACCGCAGATCACTCCGTCCGCATCGGCACGCCGGGCCTCCTCGGCCACGACGCGCTGGAACTCGCCGATGAAGTTCACCGCATGCTTGACCTGCAGCTTGGCCCAGGCGGAAAACGACCAGTAGGGCATGCCGAGCCGCCGGCGCACGGCGGATAGGCCGATGTTGATGACGATCGCCATGTCATAGGCCCAGTCGCCGAGATAGGCGAGAAGGCGGGCATTGCGGACGACCACGTCGAATTCGTCGCCGTGCAGCACCAGATAGCGGCGACCATCGGCCGCCTCGTGCATATGTCGCTGCGCCACCTCTATGCCGCCGAAATGCATGCCTGGAAAATCGCGCATGAATTCGTCGTGATTGCCCGGAATATAGATGATGCGCGTGCCCTTGCGCGCCTTGCGCAGCAGTTTCTGGACGACATCGTTGCATGGCTGCGGCCAGTACCAGCTGCGCTTCAGCCGCCAGCCATCGACGATATCGCCGACGAGAACGATCGTGTCCGCATCGTGCAGCCGCAGAAAATCGAGCAGATAGTCTGTCTTTGCCGCTTTGGAACCCAGATGCACGTCGGAAATGAACAGGGTTTTATAGTGACGGGTGGATGACGGATTGGTTTCGGTTGTCATGCCTGCCTCGCGCTTCTGTCGGACTAAGTTTGCGCACTCAAAACCAGACTCTTGTTTCAGGAGAATGACAACGGCACCCCGCAAGCCTGGCCATGCTGCGGCACAGCGCGGCGAAGGTCTGGGTAAAATGGGTTTTGAAAACTATACGCCGCGATTTTTTCATGCAAAAAGAGCCGCGAACGAAAAGGCGAGGATCGAGCATGAACACCGGCGACAAGGCAAAGAATCCAGAGGTTCCCGAAAGCGGCGATCTCGACGCGCAGGCCCTGTTCTTCCACCGTTACCCGCGACCGGGCAAGCTCGAGATCCAGCCGACCAAGCCGCTCGGCAACCAGCGCGACCTGGCGCTTGCCTATTCCCCCGGTGTTGCAGCCCCCTGCCTTGCGATCCGCGACGATCCATCGACCGCTGCCGACTATACGGCGCGCGCCAATCTCGTGGCCGTCGTCTCCAACGGCACGGCCGTGCTCGGGCTCGGCAATATCGGCCCCTTGGCATCCAAGCCGGTGATGGAAGGCAAGGCCGTCCTGTTCAAGAAATTCGCCGGCATCGATGTCTTCGACATCGAGATTGACGCGCCGGAAATTGATCGCATGGTCGATGTCATCTCGGCGCTGGAGCCGACTTTCGGCGGCATCAATCTCGAGGATATCAAGGCGCCGGAATGTTTCGAGGTCGAGCGCCGGCTGCGCGAGAAGATGGATATCCCCGTCTTCCACGACGACCAGCATGGTACGGCGATCATTGTCGCCGCCGCCATTCTCAACGGCCTTGAACTGGCCGGCAAAGACATCGCCAAGGCCAAGATCGTCACCTCCGGTGCGGGTGCCGCGGCGCTCGCCTGCCTCAACCTTCTGGTGACGCTCGGCGCGCGCCCCGAAAACATCTGGGTCCACGATCTCGAGGGCCTGGTCTATGTGGGCCGCGAAGTCCTCATGGACCAGTGGAAGTCGATTTATGCGCAGGATAGTGCCAACCGCGTGCTGGCCGACAGCATCGGTGGTGCTGACGTCTTCCTTGGCCTGTCCGCCGCCGGTGTCCTGAAGCCCGAGCTTCTGGCGCAGATGGCGGAAAAGCCGCTGATCATGGCGCTGGCCAATCCCAATCCGGAAATCATGCCGGAAGTCGCGCGCGCCGCGCGCCCGGACGCGATGATCTGCACCGGTCGCTCCGACTTCCCCAACCAGGTCAACAACGTTCTGTGTTTCCCCTATATCTTCCGCGGCGCGCTCGATTGCGGCGCCCGGACGATCAACGAGGAAATGAAGATGGCCGCCGTGCGCGCCATCGCAGCGCTCGCGCGTGAGGAACCATCCGATGTTGCTGCCCGCGCCTATTCCGGCGAGACGCCTATCTTCGGACCCGACTACCTGATCCCCTCGCCGTTCGACCAACGGCTGATCCTGCGCATAGCGCCCGCCGTCGCCAGGGCCGCTGCCGACAGCGGCGTCGCCGACCGGCCGATCGCCGATTTCGACGCCTATCTCGATCAGTTGAACCGCTTCGTCTTCCGCTCCGGCTTCATCATGAAGCCGATCTTCGCCGCCGCCAAGAATGCCCAGAAAAATCGCGTCATCTTCTCCGAAGGCGAAGACGAACGCGTCCTGCGCGCCGCCCAGGTACTGCTTGAGGACGGAACGGCCCGCCCGATCCTGATCGGCCGCCCGCAGATCATCGAAACGCGCCTGAAGCGCTACGGCCTGCGCATCCGCCCCGATACGGATTTCGAAGTGGTCAATCCCGAGGGCGATCCGCGCTTCCGCGATTATGTCGAAGAATATTTTGGACTGGTCGGGCGTCTCGGCGTGATCCCGGAGGCCGCGCGCACCATCGTGCGCACCAATCAGACGGTGATCGGCGCACTCGCCGTCAAACGCGGCGAAGCCGATGCCCTGATCTGCGGCGTCGAAGGCCGCTACAGCCGGCACCTGCGCGACGTCTCGCAGATCATCGGCAAGCGCAAGGGCGTGCTCGATTTCTCGGCGCTCAGCCTGCTGATTTCGCAGCGCGGCGCCACCTTCCTAACCGACACCTACGTCACCTTCAATCCGACGGCCGAGGAAATCGCCCAGAAGACCGTGATGGCGGCGCAGGAAATCCGCCGCTTCGGCATAACGCCGCGCGCCGCCCTCGTTTCGCATTCCAATTTCGGCTCCCGCGATTCCGAAAGCGCTTCGAAGATGCGCAAGGCGATGCAGTTGGTCCGCGAACTTGCTCCGGATCTCGAGGCAGACGGCGAAATGCACGGTGATTCCGCGATTTCGGAAATCCTGCGCAAGCGCGTCATGCCGAATTCGACGCTGGCCGGCGAAGCCAATCTTCTGGTCTTCCCAAATCTTGACGCAGCAAACATCACGCTGGGTGTCGTCAAGACGATGACGGACAGCCTGCATGTCGGGCCGATTTTGCTCGGAACCGCCCTGCCGGCCCACATCCTGTCACCGTCGGTCACCTCGCGTGGCGTTGTCAACATGGCGGCGCTGGCGGTGGTCGAAGCATCCTATCCGGAATGATCGCGCAACAATATCTGCTGGATTTGATCAAAAATACAATTTTAAGTTGCATTTTTGAGAAAACCTCTAATGTACTCAAAATTGTACTTTACAAAGAAGCAAACCGTTACCATGCTGAAACCCATAAAATAACAGGGTATTGCCGCATGGCTGACCAACAGGCATTCTTTGACCTGCTGGACATTATGGAAAGCGAAGAAGCCGTTGAACAAAAACGGTTTTTCGCCCTGATGCGCAGCGCATTCCGTATCGCAAATCTGCTGTATGTCGACGTGGAACTGCTGTCGCGCGGGTTCCGCGTTCACCGGATACATCACACGTTCGATACAAGCCTGGTCGATGCCTACCTGGACAAAGACGCCGGTTGCATCGATGCGGTGCTTCGGATGGCGTCGAGCGATGTGCGCCCGATCGACCTTGCCGACGCCCGCAGGCGATATCCGGACAGCGAGGCGCTGTTCCAGGCGGCCCTGCATTTCGGATTGCCACCCGAAGGGATTATCCTGCCGCTGTCGGCACCAACGCGACGCTGCGCCAGACTTGTCATCCAGACGGACATCGGCGCAGGCGAATGGACCGCCTATCGACGCTGCCACCTGCGCGATTTCCAGCTTCTTGCCAATCTGTTCCATGCCTCCCTGCTCGAGAGCGACGAGCGGTTTACCGACCGGGTGCAACCGGGTGCCGCCCTGACCAACCGCGAAACCGAGGTTCTGGGTTGGGCCGCGGCCGGAAAAAGCTATTGGGAGATCGCCACGATCCTCGGAATTTCAGAACGGACCGTCCGTTTTTTCATGACCAATGCGCGGCGCAAGCTGAACGTCGTATCCAACACGCAGGCCGTCGCCCAAGCCGTGCGGCATGCCCTGATCCCCATCTCTTAAACTTCCCCTGAAATTCCCGGCCCATAGCCCTCCCCTGCCTCGGCTTCGATCCGGACGGTACGCTACGTCATTTTGACGTGCATCGTTAACCTGTCACTACCGACAGTTTTGCGACACAACCATCCCTGACAGCATCGCTCCATCACAACCCGTGACAGGAGCCGACGATGATCCGGATTTTCAATACCAAAAGCAGCAAACACCACCCGCAGGAAATGGACAAGATGTTCCGCCTGCGCAAACGCGTCTTCCATGATCTCCTGAAGTGGGATGTGTCGGTGCGCGGCGCATGGGAGATCGACGACTACGATGATGCCAACCCGCTCTATGTGCTGTCCTATGACGACGAGACCGGCCGGCTGCGCGGCTCGCTTCGGCTGCTCCCGACGCTCGGCCCGAACATGCTCGACGACACGTTTCCGATCCTTCTGGGCGACAATCCGCAGATCCGCAGTGCATCTGTCTGGGAATCCAGCCGTTTCTGCATCGATCCGGAAATCTCGCAGAACCGGGCCTCCAACCAGGTGACAATTGCCGCGGCCGAATTGATGTGCGGCGTCGGCGAGCTCGGCCTGACCTCCAGCCTCAGCCACATCGTCACCGTCACCGACGTTTTCCTCGAACGGATGTTCCGGCGTATGGGCTGCCCTGGAGAACGCATCGGCGATCCGCAGCGCATCGGCTCGGTCCATGCGGTCGCCGTCGCCTGGGAAGTGACCGACACGCTGCTCGACACGATGAAATCCGTCGCCGAGATCGACGGCTCTGTTCTCGAAGCGCCTATGTCGCTGGAGATGGCACGCGCGGCCTGATGTCTTCAGGTGGGTTGCGGTCGCAGCCCGTTCATCCATAGGCGGACCATCGATCGCGTCGTTAACGTAAAGTCACCAATCGCGTTGCGCCGCCGGTGAATAGCGCTATGATGGTCGGCGACTGAGAGATGGTGCGGTATCGCCGCTTGCCCGGCCCTCAGGTCCGTTCAGACAAGAGATGAAGCACGTGTCCTACCGTTCGGCAGCTATCGCGACGCTCGTCCTGTCGCTATTCGTGGCGATGGGTGCCTCGGCGCAGGCCTCGACCGTCTGCGACAGGCTGACGGCGCGTCTGTCAAATCTGCCGAAAATCGTCGCGAGCAACGCCAATGCCCGCGACTACACGACGGCCATCTCACGGCAGAACCTCGACCTGCGCAAGGCACGCAACGATCGGCGGCGGCTCGGCTGCAGCAGCGGCAGCATCATCATTGTCGGCGGGCCGAATGCCGAGGCCTGCGACAGCATCGATACGACCATCGGCCAGATGGAAAACAATCTCGATACGCTCAAGGCGCGCCGCCAGCATCTGGTCTCCGGCGGCGACAACGATGTGAACCGCCGTCGGATTCTCGCGGCGCTGGACGTCAATCGCTGTGCGGATGATCGCGAGGACGTGATCAACGCCTCGGCCTCCGAGCCGGAAATTCACCGCAACATCCTCGAAGGCCTGCCGAAAGCCGGTGAAACCTTCTCCATGCTGCGCGGCAGCGCGGATGTCGAAGACCTCGACGTTCCGGGTATCACCGGCGGCGGCAACCTGCGGACCATGTGTGTCCGGACCTGCGACGGCGCGTTTTTCCCGATTTCATCGAATGCGACGCCGGCCGACTTCCAAAGGGATGCGGCGGCCTGCGAACGCCGTTGCCCGGGTGCCGAGACCGAACTCTATTATCATGCGCTGGCGACGGAAGAGACCGACCAGATGGTTTCGGCGGCGACCGGGCAGCCCTACACCCATCTGCCGACTGCCTTTGCCTATCGCACCCGCGATCTCGGCCAGGCCGGACAATGCGGATGCAAGCCGGCTGCGGTTTCCGGCTTCGGCGTCGAGCAACCCGTGACCGCCAGACAGAGCGTCCCCGCAGACGGATCGTCGATCATCGCGGTGACGACGCCAACCAAACAGGAAAAGCCGGCCGTCGCGATTGAGGACCGGCCATACGATCCGCAGAATGCAAAGGTCCGCGTCGTCGGCCCGACATTCCTGCCGCCGCAGGAATCGGCGATCGATCTGCAACATCCGACCGGCCCCGGCTACCAGCCGGTCCAGAGCAACTGATCCGTCAACCGGCCGAAGCCGGTACGGTCGCACCCCAGCCATCCTCGAAAACCAGTTCGTCAAGCGGCAGCCGCTGGCGCCAGCCCTTCACCGCGAGTTCCGGCTCGGCATAAAGCGTATCGACATAGCCAAGGCAAAGCCAGGCGATGATCTCCACATGGTCCGGAATGCCGAGAATCCCGCGGATATCGCGGTCGTGGAAAATGCTGACCCAGCCGACGCCGACACCTTCGGCGCGGGCGGCGAGCCACAGGTTCTGCACGGCGCAGACCGTCGAATAGGCATCCATGCGCGGATTGTGCGTGCGCCCGAGGATGACCTTACCGCCGCGCGTGGGATCGCAGGTGATGCAGATGCTCAGCGGCGCCTTGCGTATGCCTTCCAGCTTGAGGGAACGATACTTGTCCCGGGTCGCGCCGTCGAACATCAGCGCCGCTTCCTCGTTGGCAGCGCTGAAGGCGGCATGGGCGCGTCGGCGAATGTCCGGATCACGCACGAGAATGAAATTCCAGGGCTGCATGAAGCCGACGGACGGGGCGTTGTGGGCCGCGGACAACAGGCGTCGCACGACGTCGTCGGCAAGCGGCTCGGCGAGGAACTGATCGCGGACGTCGCGGCGGGTCTCGATGGCGCGATAGACGGCGTCTTTGTCTTCGCAGGAAAAGGCCTGCGCCCCGACCATGTGGTCATTGCGTTCGGATTGCATCGTTTGATCCCCAACAATGCGAAACCTCCCGCCGTCCATGCGGGTTCGGTCTATCGTATCAGGCCGGTCTTCTGACTGCGGATCACCCGATCCCGCCGCCTTCCCAAACCCTTTCGGATCCAGTGGCAGGGGCCTGCCAATGCTGGCCCCTCTTTGGCATGATCGTCCCCGTCACAGCGTTGGGCACGTTCCGGATGTTCGCCGGATTCCCGATTCTCCCGCTTGCGCAGGCACCTGACGGGATGGATATGGACATAAGGGGCAGCCGAATGCAAGGCCGCCCCTTCATGCGTCCCTGTCCGTTCAGATCGGTGCATCCGGATGCGGCGATCCGTCATAGGCACCCCAGATCGACTGGTCGAAGCAGATCACCGAGCCGGTCATCAGCCCGGATTCGGCAGACGACAGATAGGCGCAAGCCCGGGCAACTTCGGCCGGATCGACGAGACGGCCGAATGGCTGGCTGGCCGCAGCCTTCTCCAGCCAGTCCGCCGCCGCGCCGTGGAATTCCCGCTGGATGCGGTCCTCGCCTTCCGAGGCCATCCAGCCAATGTTCAATCCGTTGACGCGGATGCGGTTGCGCAGCACCGCATAGGCCGTGTTCTTGGTCAGCGTCTCAAGCGCGCCCTTGGACGCACAATAGGCGCTGATGAACGGTTGGCCGGCTTTCGCCGACATCGAGCCGATATTGACGATCGTGCCTTCGATCTTTTCCCGGCGCATGACTTTGATCGCTTCCTGCATCAGAAAGAACGGCGCACGCACGTTGACCGCGAACATCCGGTCGAACAGTTCCGGGCTCGTATCGAGGATCGTGCCTCGATCGGTGATCGCCGCTGCATTGACCAGGGCATCGACACGGCCGAATTCTGCGTCACAGGCGGCAACCACCTTGCCGGCATCTTCGACCTTTTCAAGATCCGCCTGAACGTAAAGCACTTTCGTTCCCGTTGCCTTGCCGATCTCCGCCGCCTTGGCTTGCCCCTTGTCGGCATTGCGTCCGCAAATCACGATGCCGGCTGCGCCTCTTTCGGCAAACAGTCCGGCGATGGTCGCGCCCAGCCCCTGTGTTCCACCCGTCACGATAGCGATCTTGCCGTCCAGTCGGCCATAATCCTTGCTCATTGCATGTCCTCTCTTCATTCAAACGCGAAAAACCTTCCGTCCAGGATCTGGACGGAAGGTCATCATGGATATTTTCGGTTCAGCTGAGTTTCTTTTCGGCCTGCTCCGCCAACGCCGCGACGAAGGCTTGCGCCTCCCAGCCCGCCGCCAGCGCCTCGTGCATCAACTGCGCCTGGGTCTTGGGTGCGAGCCCGCCGACCGGCGGATCGCGGTCAAGATTGGTCGGGAAGGAATAGCCCTCGGCGCAGGAGGCGATGGCGTTGCCGGCTTCCACCTGCGTGAGCCGTCCATCCGCCAACATGGTTTTCAGGGCCGGATAAAGCACGCCGCTCATCCGCGCGCGGTTAACGGTTTCCATCGCCCGTCCGAAGGCCGATGAGACCTGCAGCAGATTGGCGACCCGCTTGATACCCTGCGACCGGTTGGTGCCGGCGGCGTGGAACAGCGCCGGATTGAAAAAGACGAGGTCGCCTTTCTGCAGCGGCAGCTGCACATGATTGCGATCGAAATAGTCGCGGAACTCCGGACGCTTCAGGGCGAGGTAGCCGGGCTCGTACCCCTGGCTGAACGGCAAAAACAGCGTCGGCCCGCTTTCGAGCGGCATGTCGCAATGGGCGACCGCGCCTTGCAGCGTCAGCACCGGCGACAGGCGGTGCACATGCGCCGGAAACTGCTCGATCACGGACGAGGTCTGGAAGCCGAGATGGTAGTCGCGATGCGCCGACTGCGCCGCACCGCCAGGATTGACGCGGTTGACCTGCGCGGTCATCTGGTAGCTCGGACCAAGCCAGGCTTCGCTGACGAGGGCGATCAGGGCATTGCCATAATAGGCTGCGAAGTTTTCCGGGTCTTTCAGGCAATGCTTCTCGAGCGAGTTCCAGATGCGGTCGTTCGCACCGGGCTTGGCAAAATGGTCGCCGCCACCGGTGTTGGTCCGGTGCTGTTCATTGATGATCTCGTCGAAAAGACTGCTCACGGCATCAATGACGGTGGTATCCGCATAGGCCTGCTTGATCACGACGACGCCGGGTCCCGTCGCAAACGCCTCGCAGATTTCGGCAAGCACCGCGCGGCGACCCTCCGGACTCGCAGTGGCATCCAGCACCTGCCGGCCGTCATAGATCAACACGTTCTTTTCCACGGAGATCGCATGCGGATAATCGGCAAGCAATGTGGTGCGCTCGACGAGCGCGCGAAAATCCTCGATATCGCACGCCGCTTCCGTCAACCATACACGGTCGGCCCGCTGCTTGGCGCTGTTGTCCGTTTTCATGTCATTTCCTCCCACTCAATGCTTCGATGACCGGACTATACGCCGGAGGAAAAGCTGATATAGAGCAGGAATCCATCAAAAAACCATCAGGACGACTGTCGCCATGGCGCATGATTTTCTGGTCAAGGACATCGCTTTCCAGGCCGGCGTCTCCACCGCCACGGTGGACCGGGTATTGAACGGCCGCGAAGGCGTGCGCCGGCAAACGGAACAGCGCGTGCGCGCGGCCATCGGTGAGCTTGAAAAGCAACAGGCAGGTCTGGAAGTTCAGGGCCGCAAATTCGCGATCGACATCATCATGGAAGCGCCGGAACGGTTTACCGAGACGGTACGGCAGGCGTTCGAAAGCGAAGCCCTGACCTTCATGCCGACGGTCTTCCGCTCGCGTTTTCATTTTGCCGAGACGATGCGGCCGCAGGATATCGTGCAACTGATCGACCGTATTCGGCTGCGCGGCACCGACGGCATCGTGCTCAAGGCGCCGGACGTAGCCGACATCAGCCTTGCCGTCACGCGGCTGGAACAAGCCGGCATCCCGGTGGTGACGCTCGTCACGGACCTGCCGAACGCACCGCGCACGGCCTATGCGGGCGCCGACAATCGCGCCGCGGGTGAAACGGCCGCCTATCTGATCGGCGAACGTTTTGCCGGCGCACCCGCGAGCGTGCTCGTCACCCTCTCCAGCAGCCGGTTCCGCGGCGAGGAGGAACGGGAAATCGGCTTTCGCCGCACCCTGCGCGCCCGCTATCCGACCATCAGCCTGGTGGAGATCAGTGAAGGCTACGGCAAGGATGAGGCAACGGGCGCGCTGGCCGCGGAAGCCCTCAGCCGGCACCCCGGCATCAATGCCGCCTATTCGATCGGCGGCGGCAATCGCGCCGTGATCGCCGCCTTCAAGGCCGCGGCGCGGATCTGCTGCATCTACGTTGCCCACGATCTCGATGCCGGCAATCTGGCGCTGCTGCGCCAGGGCGATATTCATTTCGTCCTGCACCACGACCTGAAGACGGATGTCCGTACCGTTTTCCGGGCGATCCTGCTTCGGCATCGCGCTTTGCCCGCGCAGGGGCCGCAGCGGCTGTCCGCCGTCGAGGTGGTGACACCCTACAATATCCCACCTCAAATCGGATGATGTTCCAATCACCTGCCCGGCTTTTTCGAGTCCAATCTCATCGACAAAATCATCTGCAATCCGGATAGGATTGCACCTGCGGATCCGGGCACAATGAATAGCGGTGACAACACCGCCAACCTGCAGCATTCTGCCTTCGACGGAATGGGCGCCTGTATATCATCAGCAGCACATGGACGATGGAGGCGGGTTAGGCGTGCTGCTCGGGCTCATAACGCACGAAAGCGAATTCGTAGCCGTTCGGTGACCAGTTGGGTACGTTGATCGTGCCCTGCCCGCCAAAAAGCTCGAACAGGACACGGGCGTTGCCGCCATCCATGTCCATCAATCTCAGGCGGACATCGAGATCGCGTGGATGATCGAAGACGTCGCCGTCATAGGAAAGCACCAGCAGATGTTTTCCATCCGGTGACGGATGCGGAAACCAGTCGCCGAACTCGCTGTCCGTGATGCGCTCGACCGCAGAGGCATCCGGGCGCACGCGCCAGATCTGCATGCGGCCGGTTCGGCTGGAGTTAAAATAAATCCACTGCCCGTCCGGCGAATAATCCGGCCCGTCATTTCGGCCCTCGCCGAACGTCAGCCGTGTTTCGTCGCCGCCTTCGACCGGGATGGTGTAGATGTCGAAAACCTGATCGCGAATACCGCAATAGGACAGCGTCGATCCATCGGGAGACCAACCGTGCCAATAAGACGGCAGGTTCGGCGTCACCAGCCGCGGCGTCCCGCCAGCGGCCGGCAAGACGTAGATCGCTGACTTTCCGAACTGCGCCTTGTCGCTGATCGCCAGCAAAGCCCCATCAAGCGATAGCCCGTGGTCATTGTTGCAGAGCACCGCGAAATCGGTGTCGATCTGAACCGGCCCACCGCCATCGAGCGAAAGCCGATACAGCAGTCCATCGCCGTTGATGATCAGGAAACGGCCATCGCGTGAAAAATTTGGCGCCTCGACGAGCTGCTCCGTCTGCCAGACGATCCGCGTTTCGCCGGTAACGATATTGTAAATCTCGATTGAACTGCGCATGGCCTTCTCCTGTCGTTATCGCCGCTAGTCCACGGCTGGCAACAGCTTGCGGCAGATCGATTGCATCAGTGCGAAATTTCTATGGTCGCGCCAGGTTGAAACAAAGCCCCACGCCAAAAGCAAAAGGATGCAGATGAAGGCCACGCCGACGATGACGAAACCGCCGGTCGCAAGGCCGTAGATGCCGAACGCTGCCGGCGCCGCAAAATAGGCGATCTGCGCCGAAACGTGACGGCCGACCGACACATCGCTCCGCGCCCACAGCCGGATAAGCCCGGCTTCCTCAAGCGTGAAATCCGGAGAGCTTTCGTTCGCGCCCGGCGCGCTGGACGACGGCTCCACGTCCTACCCCCGATCCCGGTAGCGGTTGGTAATCGGATAGCGGCGATCGCGGCCGAAATTCTTCCTTGTGATCTTCACGCCCGGCGCCGACTGGCGGCGCTTGTACTCGGCGATATAGAGCAGATGCTCGATCCGGTGCACGGTCGGCTCGTCATGGCCGCGTGCAACGATCTCCTCGGTACTCATCTCCTTTTCCACAAGGCATTCCAAGATGTCGTCGAGCACCGGATAAGGGGGCAGCGAATCCTGGTCGGTCTGGTTCGGCCGCAATTCGGCGGACGGTGCCTTGTCGATGATGTTCTTCGGGATCACCTCGCCCGAGGGGCCAAGCGCGCCCGGCGGCACGGTGGTATTGCGCCACCGCGACAGGGCGTAAACCTGCATCTTGTAGAGATCCTTGATCGGATTGAAGCCGCCGTTCATGTCGCCGTAAAGCGTGGCGTAGCCGACCGACATTTCCGACTTGTTGCCGGTCGTCACCACCATGGAACCGAACTTGTTGGACAGCGCCATCAGGATCACCCCGCGCGTCCGGCTCTGCAGGTTCTCCTCGGTAACGCCGCTTTCCGTGCCTTCGAACGTATCGGACAGCGCAGTCAGGAAACCCTGCACCGGCTCCTCGATAGCAACGACATCATAGCGGCAGCCCAATGCCTTGGCGCAGTCCTCGGCATCCTTGAAAGAGTCCGACGAGGTATAGCGATAAGGCAGCATCACGGTCCGCAACCGCTCCTCACCCAACGCGTCGACCGCAAGCGCCGCGCAGATCGCCGAGTCGATGCCGCCGGAAAGACCAAGCACCACGTTCTTGAAACCGTTCTTGTTGACGTAGTCGCGAAGGCCGATCATGCAGGCACGATAGTCGGCCTCCTCCTTTTCCGGCAGCCGCGACATCAACCCTTTCCCACAAACCCAGCCGCCCTCCTCGCGTGTCCATTCGGAAATGGACACAGCCTCTTCGAACTGGCTCATCTGGAAAGCCAGAAGCTTGTCGGTGTTGACCGCGAAGCTTGCGCCGTCGAAAACCAGTTCATCCTGGCCTCCGAGCTGGTTGGCATAGAGCATCGGCAGCCCCGTCTCGATCACCTGCTTGATGACGATCTGGTGGCGGATATCGATCTTGTCGCGGTAATAGGGTGATCCGTTCGGCGACAACAGGATTTCCGCGCCACTTTCCGCGAGCGTCTCGCAGACGCCCAGTTCGCCCCATATGTCCTCGCAGATCGGAATGCCGAGCCGCACGCCCCGAAAATTGACCGGTCCGGGCATGGCGCCCTGATCGAAGACGCGCTTTTCGTCGAATTCACCGTAGTTCGGCAGGTCCACCTTGTCGCGGACCGCAACCACTTCGCCGGCATCGAGAACGGCGATCGAGTTGTACCTCCCGGTCTCGTCCTGTCGCGGAAAGCCGATGATAATGCCCGGCCCTCCGTCGGCCGTGTCGGCCGCCAGTTGATCGATCGCCTTGCGGCAGGTTTTCAGGAAGGCCGGCTTCAGCACCAGATCCTCCGGCGGATAGCCGGAGATGAAGAGTTCCGTCAAAAGCAGAAGATCAGCGCCATGCCGCGCGGCATCGGCGTGCGCTTCCCGTGCCTTGGCAAGATTGCCGACAACGTCGCCTACCGTAGGGTTAAGCTGGGCTACGGCGATGCGGAGGCTGTTGGTAATAGTCTTTTGCGTGGTCATGGCAGGCCTGTCTTGACGTATCGTTTTGGGAGGCAAAGCAGCTATTCGACCTGTTTAGCGCATCCCGCGGGAAAATACCCGGTCTCAAGCCGTGACACCCGAAAAAAATCCAGCTGTTCCGACGGATGCGGGCTTGCGCAAGCGCGCGACCACCCTTACCCGCCGCTACGAAAATGGCTCTGCCAAAGGCGGATAAAACCGGTTGGCAAGGCGCCCCTTGATCCATTCATCCTCTGTTCAAAATGACAGCTGTATGACAGATCTACGAATGTTCTGTGAAATTGGAGAAAGCCTTGGCCAGTTTTGAATCGATGACGCATGTCGCGTCAGTGCCTGAGGTTTTTGCCGTTCAGGACGGCTTTTCCATTCGCCATTCAAAGGCGCTACCGGTTGCCCGCAGGCTGGCGCTGTCGTTGCTTCTGGCCATCGGCCTGGTGTTTATTGTCGAATGGATCGCCCGCAGTTCGGTTTCCGAGGCCGCTCTTTTCTTTCTGGATCCCGTGCGCCCGGCCTGGACGACGGCCGGCGTCTTCTTCCTTGTTTTCCTGGCGCTGGATGCCGTTTTCGGTCGGGAGAACTATGCCGTAGTCCTGCTGACGCCCGTGGCGCTGATCCCGGCGCTTCTCACCCAGCAGAAGCAGATTTTCCTGTCGGACCCCCTCTACCCCACCGATTTTCTGTTCGGCCGACAGATCATGGAATTAATGCCTGTCCTGGTGAGGGACCGCCCTTGGACAGCCGTCGGCATCGTCGTCGGCCTGGTACTGGCGATCGCCGGACTGGCTCTGATGATCCGCTATGCCTGGCGGAATTTTCCGAAGCTGACGCGCAAGCGCCGCGTCGCCCATCTGGCGATGACGCTGCCGCTCATAGCGTCCTTCTACCATATCATGGACTATAATCAGTTTTCCTGGGTTCGTGACCGGCTTCAGATCATTCCGATGATGTGGGACCAGACGGAAAACTATCGGCACAACGGCTTTGTCATGGCCTTCCTGCTCAACCTGCCGATGGCCAATGTCACCGCACCTGCCGGCTATATGGCAGAGGCGATCGACAAAATTCACGTCAATCCGGCCCTGCCCGTCGGCACCAGCCATCGCGGCAAGCCTGACGTCATCGTGCTGATGAGCGAATCCTTCTGGGATCCGACACGCCTGCCGAACGTCAAGCTGTCGCCCGATCCGATGCCGACCATCCGCGAAATGCAGTCCGGCAACATGTTTTCTCCGGAATTCGGCGGCATGACGGCCAATGTGGAGTTTGAGGCGCTGACCGGTTTCTCAAACGCATTCCTGCCCTATGGCAGCATTCCCTATCAGCAGTATATCCGCAATCCGATCCCCTCGCTTGCCACCTTTTTCCGTGGCGAAGGCTATGTCGCGCGCGCCGTTCACCCCTTCCAGAAATGGTTCTGGAACCGCAGCGCCGTCTACAAGTCGTTCGGCTTCGACGAGTTCAAGTCCGAAGAAACCATGCCGGTCATGCAGAAGCGTGGCATCTTCGCTTCGGATGAATCCCTGACCAAGGAAATCATCCGTCAGGCAGACCAGCTGCGCGATCCGTTCTTCTTCTTCACGGTCACCCTTCAGGGCCACGGCCCCTATGAAGTCAACCGCTACGCGAAAAACACCATCAAGGTGGAAGGCAACCTGCCGGAGGCCGACCGTCAGGTGCTTGCCACCTATGCGCAGGGCATCAAGGAAGCGGACGACAGCCTGAAAATGCTGATGGACTGGGCCAAAAATCGCGACCGCGAGACGATCATCGTGCTGTTCGGAGACCACCTGCCGCCGCTCAATACGGTCTATCCCAATACCGGCTACATGAAAGAGGTGACCGCTTCGCGTAAAGGTTCGCTCGACCAGATGAAGGCGCAGCACGAGACGCCGCTGGTCATTTGGTCGAACAAGACCGGACCGAAGAAGGACCTCGGCAGCATCAGCCCCGCTTTTCTCTCGTACCAGATTCTGAAACAGGGTGGCTTCGAGCATCCGTACTACACGGGCTTTCTCGGCAGGGTCTTCAAGCAGTTCCCGATCATCGACCGCTATATGCTGGTCGACGCCAAGGGCAAGGAAAAGCCGGCCTGGTCCCGCGCCAAGCAGATTGCGCCGGCCATCCGCGATTATCGCTTCCTGCAGCATGACATGATGTTTGGTAAGCGTTTCGGGACGGATCGTTTCTTTGAATCCCATGCCGAGCTTTATCCGACGGCAATGTAGCCACGGGGCTCCTTCCGCGAGATCGTCACAACGGCAGAAAGGCACCGCTTAAATTAGCGGTGCCTTTTTGGCATGGCGGCATCACCTCGCGCGGCCGGCCGGCCTGCCATTCACCACGTCGAGCGGGAATTTTGTCATCCAGTTGATTTTTATCGAATAAACTGCCACGCTCCGTCGTTACCATCATACTTTGCAGTTCCACGAAACAAATGCGCGCTGACGCCGTTTTAAAATGCAGCGAACCACGCACTGTCCGGACACGAAAAAGCAGATGCAACGCAAATCTCGGACTGACAGCCCATCATGAACTGCTTACCGACAAATGCAGTCCCCGATCCAGCCGAGACAGGCTTTGCGTCGATTCATGCGCTGATGTCGAACCCCGCATTCATTCCCGTGCTGCAGCAAGGGGCGGTGCATCTCATCGAACTCTACGACCGCTTTCCGCGGGTGGCACGCCTGGTTGCCGCACAACAGAAATGGCTGCTGACGCATGCCGCCTACGCGCTGCATCTGGAGCGCGATCCTGCCAATCCGCTGTCCGGGATCACGGCGGCGCGGCTGCTGGACATCATCGTCGATTTCGGCGCGGCCAGCCGCAACACCGCGACGGCCTTCCTGGCGGAAATGCTGGCGTACAAATTCATCCGCGACGTGCCCGGCTACGCCAACAGGCGCAGCCGACCGCTCGAGCCGACGGCGGTCAGCCACGAAGCGATGGAACTCTGGTTCCGCGGCCAGATGCGAAGCCTCGATCTGCTTGATCACGGCAACCGCATCGCGATGCTGAAACGGCATCCGGCGATCTTCGAGATCGCGCAGCCGCGCGCGGCCAAGAGGCTGATTGCCGACCAGGCCTGGCGGGAACCGCCGCAGAGCATTGCCACCTTTGTCTGGACGGAATCCGGCGGACTGATCCTGGACGATCTCATGACCCGGATCGTCAACGTGATGCCCGAAAACGGCCTTCACTGGGTCGCCGAAATCCGTTTTTCGGAACTCTCCAAACACTACTGCATCTCACGTACGCATGTGCGCCGGCTTTTTGCGCGCGTCGAGGCACTCGGCCTCATCGGCTGGGAAGACAGGACGGCGAGCGCCCGCCTTTGGGTCAAGGCATCGCTGCTCGAGGACTATGCCCGCTGGCAGGCGGTCAAATTCTCGGCGCTCGACGAGGCGTTCGCTCACGCAGTCCGAACGATCGAGGCAAGCGCCGAAACGACGCAACCAGACCTCGTCGTCGAGGCCGCATACAGTGCAGCACGTCAAATCTGACAGAAAGCCAAGTCAAGGCCGACAGGGTTTGGGCCGGTGGCCTGCCTCAGCTGTTCGACTGTGAAAAGCGCGGCAGACCGTCGTTGATATCGTAGAAATCCGCCTTGTCGGCGCAGAAGATGTGGTAGCTGATCTTTAGATCGGACGGCTGATCGAAAGCGCCGGCCATGATCGACGTATGGCTGCTGCCAATGCCCTTCCAGAAAAGCGCTGATCCGCATATCCGGCAAAAGCCGCGCTCGGCTTCCGGGCTGGAACGATAGCGCGTGGCATTTTCCAAGCCGTGCCAGTCGAGATTGTCGTCGGCAACATTGGTGGTCGCGTAATAGAGGCCGGTCTGCCGTCGGCATTGCGAGCAGTGGCAGGCACCAGCCTCACCGAGCGGACCGCGCACTTGAAACCGCACGGCGCCGCAGGCGCATCCGCCCTCGTGAATATCGCCCAAAGCCTATCCTCCCCCGATCAAAAACAAAGCCGGGCCAGCTTGCGAAGCTGGCCCGGCTTTGTCAATTTCAAACCGGTGCAGGCAGGATCAGCACCGCTGATCCGTAAGCCCCGGCATCAACCGTTGACGACCATGCGCTTTTCGTCACGGCCGCCCTTCATGCGCTCGGCAAGTAGGAAGGCCAGCTCCAGTGCTTGGTCGGCATTGAGGCGCGGGTCGCAATGGGTGTGATACCGGTCGCCAAGATCGGCGCCGGAGAGCGCGCGCGCGCCACCCGTGCATTCGGTCACGTCATTGCCGGTCATCTCGATGTGGATGCCGCCTGGATGCGTGCCTTCGGCGCGGTGAATCTGGAAGAAGCTTTCGACTTCCGACAGGATCCGCTCGAACGGACGCGTCTTGTAGTGGTTGAGCGTGATCGTGTTGCCATGCATCGGATCGCACGACCAGACGACCTTGCGGCCTTCCTTCTCGACGGCGCGGATGAGGCGCGGCAGATGTTCGGCAACCTTGTCGTGTCCGAAGCGGCAGATCAGCGTCAGGCGGCCGGCCTCGTTCTGCGGGTTGAGCAGGTCGATAAGCTCGATCAGGCCGTCACCGGTCAGCGACGGACCGCATTTCAGGCCGAGCGGGTTCTTGATGCCGCGACAATATTCGATATGAGCATGATCCGGCTGGCGGGTGCGATCGCCGATCCAGATCATGTGGCCCGATGTCGCGTACCAGTCGCCGGAGGTCGAATCGACGCGGGTCAGCGCCTGTTCGTAACCGAGCAGCAACGCCTCGTGGCTGGTGAAAAAATCCGTCTCGCGCAGGTTCGGATTGCTTTCCGGCGTGATGCCGATCGCCTTCATGAAATCCATCGTTTCGGAAATCCGGTCGGCGAGCTTGCGGTAGCGCTCGGCCTGCGGGCTGTCCTTGACGAAGCCGAGCATCCACTGGTGCACGTTGTCGAGATTGGCATAGCCGCCCATCGCGAACGCACGCAGGAGGTTGAGCGTCGCCGCAGACTGCCGGTAGGCCATGATCTGGCGTTCCGGGTCCGGGATACGGGCTTTCTCGTTGAACTCGATGCCGTTGATGATGTCGCCGCGATAGCTCGGCAGCTCGACGTCACCCTGGCGTTCGATGTTCGATGAACGCGGCTTTGCGAACTGGCCGGCAATGCGGCCGACCTTGACCACCGGCTGCTGGGCACCGAAGGTCAGCACGACGGCCATCTGCAGGAATGCGCGGAAGAAGTCGCGGATCGTGTCCGCGCCATGTTCGGCGAAGCTTTCGGCGCAATCGCCGCCCTGCAGAAGGAAACCCTTGCCTGCAGCCACGTTGGCGAGCTGGCTCTTGAGGCGGCGCGCCTCGCCGGCAAACACCAGCGGGGGATAGGTTGCAAGCTGCGCCTCGGTCGCGCCGAGCGCTGCCAAATCCGGAAAATCCGGCACCTGCTGGATCGGCTTCTGCCGCCAGCTGTTCGGGGTCCAAGTCTGTGCCATATCGATCACCTGTTTCTCACGCGAACTTTGTCTTCACGGCCCCGTCCAAGGGGAAATTTCCGCTTGAACGCAAAGCGTGAAGACCGGATTGGAGCCCTGCGGGCCGCCCCAATTCGACCACCGGTTCCTTCGCGGATGGACCGGTGATTTTGCGGATGCGGGCTTATAAACGTTAACATGGCGATTGCAAAGCCATTGTACCAGCAAACCCGGAAGGCTTCTGCGGATAATCGTCCTTCCACGGGCAATACCGCCGTCGGTGATCCGGAAGGGCTGTGTCTAATTGGCGCGGAAGCTGTTCAGCCGAGCATCAGGAGAAGCCGATCGACCAGCAGGAACAGAACGATGCCGAGGCCGGCAAGTGCTGCCATCATGGCGAGGGCCAGGATCAGGAAGACGGACAAATGCGTCCAGTTGCGACGCCTTTCGACGGCACGTCTTGCCGTCCCCGACATGGACTCGATTTCCAGTATCTTGCCCGACATGACCATCCCTCCGGACGAACCGATGTCATTATAGAACAATCCGCCGATTCCGGCACGGCGATCCACGAAAAAGCTTAATACCGTGATCCAGCTAGGCGACTTTCTGTCCGTCTTTGACACGATAGGACGGCGTATACATCGTCACCAGTTCCTCGGCCGCTGTCGGATGCACCGCCATCGTACGGTCGAAATCATCCTTCGTGCAGCCGGCTTTCAAGGTGATGCCGATCAGCTGTGCCATCTCGCCGGCCTCGTGGCCGAGAATATGGGCACCGACGACCTTGCGGTCGGCGGCATTGACGATCAGCTTCATAATGGTTTTTTCGGTGCGGCCCGACAGCGTCGCCTTGATCGGCCGGAACTCTGCCCGGTAGACCTCAAGCTCGGCAAAGGCGCGACCGGCCTGCTCCTCGCTCATGCCGACCGTGCCGATTTCCGGCTGCGAGAAGACCGCGGTGGCGATCAGATCATGATCCGGCGAGACCGGATTGTGCTTGTATTCGGTCTCGATGAAGCACATCGCCTCATGGATCGCCACGGGGGTCAGCTGGATACGGTCGGTTACGTCGCCGAGTGCGTAGATGCCCGGCGCGCTGGTGCGCGAGAAGGCATCGACGACGATGGCGCCCTTGTCGTTGGTGTTGACGCCAGCGGTTTCCAGCCCGAGCCCTTTGGTGTTGGGCACGCGTCCCAGCGCGAGCATCACCTGGTCGACGGTCAGGCCGCCATGGTTGAGTGTTTCGACCACGCGCCTGCCGTCATCGGCCTGCTTGATGGACTGCAGCACGTCGCCGCAGAGAATGCGGATACCCTTTTGCTCCATTGCGGCATGCAAACCGCGGCGCATGTCTTGATCGAACCGCGAAAGGATTTCCTTGCCGCGATAGATCAGCGTCGTCTCGACGCCCAGCCCATGGAAGATGTTGGCGAATTCGACCGCGATATAACCGCCGCCGGCGATCAGGATCGACTTCGGGAACTCCGGCAGGTCAAAGGCCTCGTTGGAGCTGATGCAGAGATCGTGTCCCGGCAACGCGCTGTGCGGTGTCGGATGACCACCGGTGGCAATCAGGATGCGCTCGGCGGTGACGGTCTTTCCCGTGTTGACGAGTTTGATGCTATTGGGACCGACAAGCTCTGCGCGCGTCTGCAGAATTTCGGCCCCGGCATTTTCCAGCCCCTTGCGATAAAGACCCTCAAGGCGCGTGATTTCTCGCTCCTTGGCCGCGACCAGTTTCGACCAGTCGAAATGATGCTCGCCGACCGTCCAGCCGAAACCGGCCGCGTCTTCGAAATGCTCGGCAAATTGCGAGGCATAGACGTAGAGCTTCTTCGGCACGCAGCCGCGGATGACGCAAGTGCCGCCATAGCGGAACTCTTCGGCAATCGCGACTTTCTTTCCCATGCCAGCCGCCAGTCGACCGCTGCGCACGCCGCCGGAACCACCGCCGATAACAAAGAGATCGTAATCGAAGGACGTCATGGGATGCTCCGTGGCCGCTGGCAGATGGAAAGGGACCGGACCTGCGCGAATCCGGTCGGACAATCCTGATATAGGGTCGCGGAGCCGAAAAAGAAAAGCCCGGATCGCTCCGGGCTTGCACTTCATCATCGGGAACAGGACAGGCCATTCACAACGGCAGAAATTGCGCGATCAGGGTGTCGGCTGTTCCGTTGTCGTCGTCGTGGTGGTTGCGCCCTTGGGCAGGGTTGCGGCGATTGCCGCCTCGAGATCCTTCGAGGCTTCCGCATTGAGATCGCGCGACACGCCCGATGCCCAGATATCGGCCGCCTTGACCATTTCACGCGAAGCGATCGGGCCGTCGTTCAGCAGCTTCTTGCCGGCCGGGGAATTGTAGAAGGTCGCAATGGCGTCCAGTTCCTCGACGGTGAAGGTCTTGGCATAGATCGACGCTGCTTCGTTCTCAAGATCGGCGCGGCGGGCAGCAAGCGCGATCGCCTTTTCATCGATCGTCTTGGTGATCAGCTCCTGATAATTCGGCGATGCCTGGATCATCGTGTTCTTCAGCCGTTCGGCAAGGTTCGGCAGGATATTGTCGAAGCTGTTGGTAGCGCCGATCGCCGCGATGGCCGCCCGGGCCGCCTTGATCTGTGCTTCCGTGACATCCTGTGCCTGCAAAGCCGGAACCATGGTGGCGGAAAAAAGAATGGCGGTTGCAACCACTGTGCGGCCGAGGCCTGCAAATTTGATCATGTCTATAACGCTCCTGTCCGTTGAGTCAGCATCCACACAGGCCGGAGCCGGCGCGAACGCTTGAATATTTCGTCTCTTCGCCTGGCGGCGATATCCCGGCGGGCGGGCATGCGCCATGCTATCTTGCGGTCAGCACCCTTGCCCCCGCCGGACCGGCGATAATGGCAAGCGATGCGATATTGATGAACAGCCCGTGCTCCACGACGCCGGGCAAGGCATTCAGTTCGCTTGAAAGCGCATCTGCATCAGGAATGCGGCCAAAAGATGCGTCCAGAATCAAATGTCCGCCGTCGGTCATGAACGGCCCGTCGCTCGCAGTGCGCACAACGATTTCGCCGGAAAGACCGAGCCGGGAGGCGAGCTTTTCGACAGCGCGCCGCGTCGAAAGCAGGCCGAAGGGATTGACTTCGATCGGCAGCTTGAAGGCCCCGAGCGTATCGACAACCTTGGTCTCGTCGGCGATGACGATCATGCGCGCAGAAGCGCAGGCAACGATCTTTTCGCGCAGCAAGGCCCCACCGCCGCCCTTGATCAGGCGCAACTGCGGATCCACCTCATCGGCTCCGTCGATCGTCAGGTCGAGCTCCGGAAGCTCCTCAAGCGATCGGAAAGGCACACCCAGTTCGAGGCAAAGTCGCGCCGTCCGCTCAGACGTCGGAATACCCTCGATCCGAAATCCACCGGCAACCTTCTCGGCCAGGAGACGAACGAACTCTTCCGCCGTCGATCCCGTGCCGATCCCCAACCGCATTCCGTCCTCGACATGCGCGAGCGCTGCCTCGGCAGCCTTGATCTTCATTTCGCGGGCGTCCATTGCGCCACATGCTCCCTCAATGCGTCCGACGGTGCGGAATGCCCTTGCAATCTGGCCTTCCCCGTTTTTCCGTTGAGACACTTACACGCCCCTCGAAACAAACAAAAGCCAAAATAGAGCGCAAAACGCAATTGCGGCGTGGCGCTATCGCTCAAAGTCGCGATTGCTTTTCGCAAGCGCTTCCCCTACCGGAGGACTATTCCTTTAAACATATTGCCTACGAGGTTCCGCGTGCCTGCACCGCTTGTCATTTTCGATCTCGATGGAACGCTTGTCGACACCGCCCCCGATCTGGTCGCCAGCCTCAACCACGCGGTCACGCAGGCCGGACTTGCACCGGTGACCTATCACGACCTGACGCATCTGGTCGGCCATGGCGCGCGTGCCATGATCGAGAGGACCTTCACGCTGCGCGGCGTAGCCCTCAGCCCAAGCGATCTCGACTGGCAGATGAAAGAGTTCATCGATTTCTATCACGGCTCGATGCCCGGGGAATCCATTCCCTATCCAGGCGTGGTCGATGCGATGGACCGGCTGTCTTCCGCCGGCCTCACTCTTGCAGTCTGCACCAACAAGCTGGAGATGCTGGCGAAAAGCCTGATCGAGGGTCTCGGCCTGACCGAACGCTTTGTCGCGATCACCGGCGGCGACACCTTTGCCGTCCGCAAACCGGACGCGGAGCATCTGCTTTCGACGATTCGGCTGGCAGGAGGATTGCCTGAAAGCACGGTGATGATCGGCGACAGCCTCAATGATATCCTCGTCGCCCGAAATGCGTCCGTTCGTTCGATCGCCGTCCCCTTCGGTTATTCCGACGTCCCGATCCACACGCTCGATCCGGACCATATTATCGAGCATTTCGACGAACTCACCCCGGATTTGATCGGGCGCCTTTTGGCTCGGCACTGACAAACCCTCGAGAACACAAAAAAAGCGGCTCGAAAGCCGCTTTTTTTCTGTCTCATTGAACCGATCAGCCCTGGGCAGCCCGGCGCGCGACCCGCGTCGCATCGAGGGCGCGGTTCATGTACATGTCGCGGTCGTAGACGTCGTCGAAATATTCGACCACGCCGTCCTTGTTCGGCCAGGCGGTGAAGTAGGCGACATAGACCGGAATCTTTTCCGGCACGTTGACGCCCTTGTTCTGGCCGCCGGCAATCTCATTGGCCACATCCTCGACCGAGATGCCGAGTACGGCGGCGGCCATGCGGCGCGGATCGACGAGCCGCACGCAACCATGGCTCAGCGCACGCTGATCGCGCTTGAAGAAGCTCTTCGAGGGCGTGTCGTGCATGTAGATGGCGTGCGAGTTCGGGAACAGGATCTTCAGTTCGCCGAGCGCGTTGTCGCTGCTCGGCGGCTGGCGAACGGCAACGCCGGCCGTCGAACCGTTCCAGTTGACCGAGGAAGACGAAACGGCACGGCCACCGACCTCGACCTGGTAGCCAAGACGGTCGAGATAGTTCGGATCATTCCTCAGCTTCGGCAGCATCTCGTTGATGATGATCGACTGCGGCACGCCCCAATAGGGGTTGAATTCGACGGTCTGGATCTCGTCCTCGAAGAAGTAGGTCTGGTTGGCCTTGGAGCCGACCACGACACGCATCGAGAATTGCTCGGTTCCATCCTGGTAGTAGGAGGCCATGAAGGCCGGCTGGTTGATGAACACCCGACGGCTGCCGAGTTCGCCCGGCAACCAACGCGCCTGTTCCATGGCGATCTGGACCTTGTTGATCTTGTCGGCGGTCGTATCGCCGCCGGTCAGGATCCGGATGGACGCCTTGCCGACGATGCCGTCCGGCTTCAGCCCATGCTCCTTCTGGAAGCCTTCGACCAGCGCAACCAGTTCGGGCGTGTAGTCCGGGCTATTCTGGTAGGCCTGCAAGACGGCTGCGTGCTCCGTATTCAGCGCATCCGAGCCCTTCAATCTGATTGCCGCCACGACATTGGCAAGCTCCGGATTGCTGATACCGGGCTTCAGCAAGGTATCGGGAGCAATGACGATGCGCGGGCTTTCGGCGGTTTCAGCCTCGAGCTTCTCCAGCTCGCGCTGCAGGGCAACGAAATGCGCGCCGGCCGGCTTCAATCCATCGAGCAATGCGGCGACATCGTCGCTCTTCGAGAGTGTTTCCAGCGTTCCCTTGAGATCGATGCTCTTGCGCTTGAAATCGTGGTAGCCGGAGATCTTGTTGGCGTCGATCCGGCCGCGCACAGTATCGGCGGCATAGGTCAGCGTCGCGGCGGACAGGCTGATCTCGAACTGCACCAGTTCTTTTTCGCGGGCGATCATATCGCCGCGGTCAAAGCTGTCGGACGGCGTGGCGACGGCATAATCCTGCGGATCGAGGCCGACCTTGGCGGCGTCGGACAATACGTTCAGCGCCGCCCGCGCCCGGGCCGTCACGCCGCGACCATCGATCCAGACGAAGGCCTGGTGCGCACCGTAATAATCCTCGACAGCCTTGGCCACCTCTCCTGGAGCCGAGGCGCTGACGCCCGAAAAGAACTGGCGCGCATCCGAAAGCGGCGCGCGCAGCATCGGCGGCAGGTCCACACTGTTGATGGAGCCGGTGACGACGGGGTCCTGAAGCTTGGCCATCGCGATCTTGCGCATCGGCTCGGCCTTGTAGGTGTAATAACGCGGCCCCGTGACGCGCGGCAGGGGAGCCCTCACCTGCTTCTGCTCGAGAGGCACGCCCATATCGACGCCTGGAAGCGCCGGTATGTCTTCCTGAACCGCCCGCTTCTTGCCGCCACGGATGAAATCCATCAGCGTCAGGGCTTCGACAGGCTTCACCTGCAGAGTGGTGAGCGCGCAGCCGGCGAGCAGGGTCATGATCGCGGCGGTCTTCATAATCTTCATCTGTGTATATGTCCCCGTATAAGCGTCGCCGCCGTCTGCGGCCTGCGCCCGAAGCACCTGGTGCGTCGTGCCATTGAACTTATAGAAAAGGATGGTGAATGAAAAGAAAACACACCCTCTCCGACCATGCCGATCGCCCTCACAAATCCGTGACGGAACCTGCGTTTCGGGAACGCATCACCATGCGCAAAAATTTGAATTCGCTTGTTTATTTTTTTCATTCCTGCCCGTGGCACGCGACGCGGCGCCACGGCTGAATTTTCCCGTCGGGAATAACGAAGCGCTGTGTCTGAAAAGGCACAGGCTGCAAAGGGCAAAAGTCAGGATCATACGCTTGAATCGGCGTGAGGTCAGTTGTCCGCCGCTCTCGCCCGGTGCTGTAAAAAATCTCTCGGACTTAAACGATTGTAGCAGGTGCACGGCCTTCGACACCCCTTTACAAACCTATCCCAACTGGGCCACAGAAAACCCATCACGACGGGAAAGCGGCGCCATCGCGCCTGCCCCGCCCCTCCGGCCTTGAGACGAAACAGCAGGACGAAAGCAGGCAAGACGATGACATCCACGCGCACGGAAACAGATACGTTCGGCCCGATCGAAGTCGCCAACGACCGCTATTGGGGCGCACAGGCGCAGCGATCGCTGGGAAACTTCAAGATCGGCTGGGAAAAACAGCCGCTCGCCATCGTCCGCGCGCTCGGCATCGTCAAGCAGGCGGCGGCACGCACCAACATGGAACTGCAAGGTCTTGACCCGAAGATCGGCAATGCGATCATCGAGGCCGCCCAGGAAGTCATCGACGGCAAGCTCAACGAGCATTTTCCGCTGGTCGTCTGGCAGACCGGTTCGGGCACCCAGTCGAACATGAACGCCAATGAGGTGATCTCCAACCGCGCCATCGAGATGCTTGGCGGCGTCATGGGCTCGAAGAAGCCGGTGCATCCCAACGATCACGTCAACATGAGCCAGTCGTCGAACGACACCTATCCGACCGCGATGCACATCGCCTGCGCCGAACGCGTCGTTCACGACCTGCTGCCGGCCCTCAAGCACTTGCTGAAAGCGCTGGAAGACAAGGTCAAGGCCTTCGATCACATCATCAAGATCGGCCGCACCCACACCCAGGACGCAACGCCGCTGACGCTCGGCCAGGAATTCTCCGGCTATGCCGCGCAGGTCGCCTCCTCGATCAGGCGCATCGAGATGACCCTACCGGGCCTCTGCGAACTGGCCCAGGGCGGCACGGCCGTCGGAACCGGCCTCAACGCGCCGATCGGCTTTGCCGAAAAGGTCGCCGAGGAGATCGCCGCCATCACCGGCATCGCCTTCGTCACAGCACCGAACAAGTTCGAGGCTTTGGCTGCGCACGATTCCATGGTCTTCAGCCACGGCGCGATCAATGCCGCGGCCGCGGCCCTGTTCAAAATCGCCAATGACATCCGCCTGCTCGGCTCCGGCCCGCGCTCCGGTCTCGGTGAACTGTCGCTGCCGGAAAACGAGCCGGGCTCGTCGATCATGCCGGGCAAGGTCAACCCAACCCAATGCGAAGCGCTGACCCAGGTCTGCGTGCAGGTGTTCGGCAACAATGCGGCGCTGACCTTCGCCGGCAGTCAGGGCCATTTCGAGCTCAACGTCTACAATCCGCTGATGGCATACAACTTCCTGCAGTCGGTGCAGTTGCTCGCCGATGCTAGCGTCTCCTTCACCGACAATTGCGTCGTCGGCATCGAGGCCCGCGAAGACAACATCAAGGCAGCGCTCGACCGTTCCCTGATGCTGGTGACCGCGCTTGCGCCGAAGATCGGCTACGACAACGCCGCCAAGATCGCCAAGACGGCCCACAAGAACGGCACGACGCTGCGCGAAGAGGCCGTTGGCGGCGGTTATGTCACCAACGAGGAATTCGACGCCGTCGTGCGCCCCGAGACGATGATCAGCCCGTCCTGACAAAACCGTCCGCGCCGCGGATCGAAATCCGAGCCATGCCCGCCGTTTGTTTCCAAGCGTTGCGGGCGTGGCTTTTTTATTGCCATTTCTTAACACGTATCAGCGATAGTTCATGAGCTCGACGACAATCTTAACGGTGCAAGCGACCAAACGTTAAGGCTTCCAAAATCTTTTACCCCTAGAAATGATGATGACAGATAACGCGATTGGACAGGAGCTTGCCATGCAAACGGCAGCCTCGCAGAAAATTCAGACCCCGGACATTGCCGCCCATGTCACGCATGCGATGCGGATCATGGGCATATCGCCGATACCGCGGAACTATGAACTGTACTACGAGGCCTATATCGGCTCCAATCCGAAGCTCACCAAGGAACTGGCGGCACTCGGCAGCAAGGCGACCCAGGAAGAGCTCGACACGATCGGCGCGCAATATTTCAGCGACTTCCACCATCCGGCCGGCATCGATCGCGCCCACAACCACATGGCTTCGGAGCTGCTGGAGCTTTTGACCCTCCTCAAGGAGGAGCAGACCGCGCTCGAAAGCTACAACCGCATCCTCGGCGAAGCCTATTCCAACATCACCAGCAAGAGCAGCGCCAGCGCCGAAATCCTGCGCCACGCGGTCGCGCTCCTGACCACCGCAACCGCCGATACGATGAGCCAGGGCAAGGAGCGCGTGGAAAACGTCACGCTCAAGACCTTCGAAATGGAAGTCATCCGGCAGGAGCTCGACGAATACAAGCGCATCGCCAACACCGATTCTTTGACGCGGCTCGCCAACCGCCGCGCCTTCGACGAAAAGCTGGCGGCCCTCTACAATGCCGAGCAGACCCGGGCTTATACCGGTCTTCTCGTTGTTGATATCGATCACTTCAAGAAGGTCAACGACAGCTATGGCCACCCGGTCGGAGACAAGATCCTGGCGACGGTCGGCACCGTGATCCGTGCTAACCTGCGCCGCGACGTCTTCGTGGCACGCACCGGCGGCGAGGAGTTTGCGATCATCCTGACCGACAGCACCGTCGAGGAATGCCTGCAGGTCGGCGAGCGCATCCGTACCGCGCTGGCCAACACGCCTTTCAAGAATTCAAAGACCGGCATCAATTACGGCCCGATCACGCTGTCGGTCGGCGTTTGCCCGGCAACGGCCGCCGAAGATCCGGTCGATCTCTACAACAAGGCCGACATCGCGCTCTATTGTGCCAAGAATGCCGGCCGCAACCGCACCATCCTGTTCGAGGACGGCATGAAGAAGGACACCGGCAAGAGCTGGCTGATCTATCGCAAATAGGCCGGCGCTTTTTGCAAGACCCGATCTCGGCGCCCCTGCGGCGCCGATTTTCGTTTCCGGCGGGTTACCCCGGAAACAGCCTCCCTCCCCGTGACCGCCTAGAAAGGCGTCACAACAGGGAGCGAACCGCAGACGGCGGATGATCTCCCCAACAAAACGGGAGATACCATCATGAACCGCCTGACCCTTGCCCTGATCGCCGCCACGCTTCTCGCCGCTCCGGCCGCCCATGCCGCCGGCGCAGACCGCCCGGTCGAACTCGCATCGCTTCAGACCAGCACAGCCAAGACCGGCTGGCTGCAGGTATTGTCGGAAGGCAAGCCCGCCAAGGCGAAAGCCCGCGCCAGGAAGGATGTCAACATCTCGCCGATCCAGCGCGAACTGATCGCCTTTGACGAAAAGGCCACCCCCGGCACCATCATCGTCGACAATTCAGACCGCCGTCTTTATCATGTGCTCGGCAACGGCATTGCCATGCGGTATGCGGTCAGCGTCGGGCGCGAAGGCTTCATCTGGACCGGCACGAACACCGTCAGCCGCAAGGCGGAATGGCCGACCTGGAACCCGCCGGAGGACATGCGGGCGCGCGAAGCCAAAAAGGGCCATATCCTGCCGATCAGCATGGAGGGTGGCATCCAGAACCCGCTCGGCGCGCGCGCCATGTATCTCGGCTCGACGATCTACCGCATCCACGGCACCAACCAGCCGTCCTCGATCGGCAAGGCCATGTCGTCCGGTTGCATCCGCATGGCCAACGAGGACGTCGAACACCTCTATGCCAATGTCAACATCGGCACAAAGGTCGTTGTCCGCGACTGAGGTTTTCTTCGTCCGGTGCCGGCGGCGCGTGTCGCTCCGCCGGCCTGGAGTCAGCTTGCGTAGCGTAAGCTGATCAGCCGCAGGCATTCCGCAAATGCGGACAAGTCGTTGTAAAGCTTCTCTTTTGCAGCATTGCCGACGACAAAGACGCCGCCGCGGCTTTCGATGCCACCATCCAGCATGAGATTGTCTGCCATGTCGAAGTCCTCGATCGACAACCCGTCGGGGCCGCGTGTGCGCCCGTCGGCCGATGTCGTCAGCGCACCGCCGTAATATTCGGCACAACGCTTGAAATGATCGGTGGCGACGTTGGTGTAGCCATAGACGACCTTGCCGAGCCCGCACATGAAGCCGAGTTCGAAGCTGGTGCCGACATCGGCGGCCAGGCCGCGAAACGGCGTCAGATTGGCGATCACCGCATCGGCGTCGCGCATCATGCCTTCGTTGATCGCGCTGATGGCAAGTCCAAGGCCTTTCTTGGTTCCGCTGGGCGGCACCTCCAGATCGCCGGGACACAAGGGTATGAAACCGGCCGCGCGGGTCATCTCGGCCTTCTGCCCCAGGATTTCACCGGCGTTGGAAAGAAACACGTCCGGGCCTGCAAGGTAGATTTTCTTCTGCATGAACTGTCTGCCTTTTTCAATTCGAGGCAGACCTTAGCGACATGCGTCGCTCCCTGCTACCCTGGCGATGGCCAGAAGCTCCGGGCGGTATTCGAAATGCATCGTGTCATAGTGGTACCAGCGCCCGCCCCAGATGAAACCATGCCGCTCGAAGATCTCGACGATCGCCATCGGAAACCGGTTCTCGTAGCGCGGGACATTGCCCGCCTTGCCGCCGGCCCAGACCCAGTAGTCTGCATAGGACGTGTTGAGATCGATCGCCGCGGCAAAGCTATGAACGGAGAGATTGGGAGCACCTGCCACCTTGCGCCAGTTGAAGGTTCCGGCGCTCGGGGTCAGGTATGGCTTGAGATCGGGTCGTTTTTCGAGGTCGTCTCGCACCGCCTCGAGCGCTGTGGCAACGCCGTGCCGCGTCGTCACCTGCAAAATCTGCCCGAACCAGTCGACCCCGCGCAGGCTTGTCGCGACTTCCTTCTTCGAGTTTCCGTAAAGCCGTTTCAAAAGCGGCTCACTGCGAATGCGGCCGGGATCCATGTTGCGCGCCGGTACCGTCTCGCAAGCACCGGAAGCGTAAAGGTCATGCAGGCTGTCCTCGATGTCGCCGCCAGCCAGTTTCGCCGCATGGTCCTTTGCTCGACCATCGTCGATCACCATCGGCGGCCCGCCATCGCGAAAGAACAGCCGGCCGGCCTCCTGCCGCTCCAAGGTATCCGGATAGGCGGCGATCAGCAGATCGACCCTTTGCTGAAGATCGATATCGGACGCCAATGCGTTCGAAACACAGGCGAGCAAAATGCCAAAAACAAGAACGAAGCGGATCATCTCAATCCACGGTAACGTCGAGGTAATCGCCGTCCGGACCGCGATAGACCTTCACATTGACAAGGACGTCGCCCTGGATCAACGCCGCTGCGGCTGTCTGGTCGATATTGCCGAGCTGGATCATGCGTTCGGCCAGCTCCCGGTTCTTGGCGGAGGCGAAAAAGCCGTCGCCTTCGTCACCGGGCTGGAAAACGCCGTAGCGGTGATAATTGGCCCGGTCCTGGCGAATGATCTGCCAGGGTTCCCACAGGCGCTCGTCATAGGAATTGTAGAGATCGTCCTGGCCGATATAGGCGTTATATTCCGCGACCATTTCGTCAGCCTTAGCCGCGCCCGCGGAGACGGCGATCGTCGACGTGATCATCAGCACGGCTGCTGTCAGCTTTTTCATGTCCGGCTCTCCTGCCCTATCGGCAGATGCCACGCACCTGCCCTTTGCCGAATACGTTTCGGGACAGGGGATTATTCTCGCGCCGCAGGCCTACCACATCGTCTTGGCAGCGCGCTCCGGCCATTCGCGATCGTAGGTTTCGCGGTCGAAATCCGCCTTGGCGGCCTTGAGCAATGTTCCGGGCGTCGGCAGATCGGCGGGATCGACGAAACGTTCCGGGTTCCAGATCTGCGAGCGGATCAGCGCCCGGGCGCATTGGAAATAAACCTCGCCGATGGTGACGATGATGACGCTGCGCGGGTGTTTGCCATCCACGGTGAAGGATGTCGTCAGATCGGAATCGACGCTGACGACGGCGGTGCCATTGATGCGCATCGTCGTGGTCGATCCGGGCACCAGGAACATCAGCGCCACGCGCGGATCGCGGACGACATTGGCGAGTGAATCGACGCGGTTGTTGCCGCGCCAGTCCGGCATCAGCACGGTGTGGTCGTCGGCAATCCGCACGACGCAGCCGTCGTCGCCGCGCGGCGAGCAATCGAGGCCCTCCGGCCCGACGGTCGCAAGTGCTGCAAATGGCGCCGCCTCGATCATTTGCCGATATTCCGGCGTCAGCGCCTTGGTCACCTTGACGATCGAGGCTTCGCTGCTGCCGCCATAAAGCGCATTGAGTTCTTCCACCGTACGAATGATCGTCATCTGTTTCTCCCGGACCCGAAACGAAGGCTGTCCGGCAAGAGCATGAAACTTTGATGACGAAGGCAAGGGAAAAATCGTCAGGCGACCGCGCGATCCTCCTTTTCGAACAGGAAGTCGCAGACGGCGTCGATCACCGCCGGCGCGGAGACGATGCGTCGATGGCCAAGACCATTGGCCCAGAGAAGGCGGACGCGCCTGTTGGAGGCGGCATAACGGCGCGCGTGATCGGCTGCCACTTCCTTGTCGTCCTCGGCGTGGATCACGAGCACCGACGTCTGCAGCGATCCGATCATGCGGGCCGCATCGAATTCCTGAAGCGGCCGTCCGGCCAGCCGCTCCACCACGCCTTCCAGGGCGACTTGCGTTTTCGGACCCAGCCGCATGAACCGGCCGAAATCGGCAAACAGCCAGGCCATCTCGCTCGGCGCACCGATCAGCACCAGCCGGCCGGGGACACGCGCCGGCACGCAGGCAAGCGCTTGCCCCGCGGCGCAGGCAAGACTCGCGCCGCCAAAGGAATGGCCGACGGCCGCATCGAACGGCCCGAAGTGCCGCCAGGCCGCATCAATGGTCTGCACCGCCTGCGGCATCGTCAGGAAACGGCCGGGCGAAACGCCGTGACCCGGCCAGTCGAGCGCCACCACCTCGGCGCCGGCAGTCACGAGCCCGTCGATCAGCGCCGTCAGGTAATCGACCCGCGAGCCCCAGCCATGGGTCACGAGGACGCGCTTGCCGGTGGCCCGGGCCGCATCCGGCAGAAACCGGTGGGCCACGGCGCCGCCACCGGCCAGCGACAGCGACAAGGTTACCCGCTCGGCGCGCGCGACGAAGGGCGCCGCCTTTTCCAGGGCTGCAGCTTCCTTCGCGTTTTTCCCGCGCCTGCCCGGCGTCAGGCTGAAGATCCTGAAGGCGAGACGACCGGCCGCAACGGGAGAAAACACTGAAACAAGGGCCAGCGACATACGGATGACCTTGAGCGCAAAGGATGGCATAGTGGGACTCCGATAATGTTCAATAATGAACAATAAAGTACAAGCATGAACAAAAATCAAGTCACATCCGCATCGACCGCCTTTCCCTGGGACCACCCCCGATTTCGCAGCTGGATCGCCGTCGCCCGGGCCTGCCAGCTGATGCAGCAGACGCTGACGCGGGCGCTCGCGCCCCTCGACATCAAGCCGCCGCATCTCGACATCCTGGTCAACCTCTACCGGTTCGAAGGCATAACCCAGCAGGAACTGGCGCGAAAACTGTTGGTCGGGCGATCGAACATGAGCATGCTCCTGCCGCAGCTGGAAAAGCGCGGACTGATCGAACGTCGCGGCGACCGGAAGGACAAGCGTGTGCTGCGCCTGTCCCTGACGCCGTCCGGCCAGACGCTGACGCAGGAGGCGATGGCCATCCAAACCGCATTGATCGAAAAGTCGCTGACCGGCGCGCCGATCGAGGATTGCCTGATCGTCGCCGAATCGATGGAGCGGATCATCGGCATCCTGCTTGCCGGCGAGAACGACGCCGAGGAGTAGCCGGGTCTATTCCGCAGGTTTCAACGACAGATATTCCCAGATCGCGACGAAGACGAGCACGGCAGCGCAGGCGAAGAACAGCAGATAGGGCTCGAGCAACAGCGAGGCGGGGATCAGGGCGACCAGCAATCCCATCCCGACCAAATGTGACAGAGGCAGGCGCGGCGCAAGCGACCCCTTGATGCAGATGTTTCCGAGGATGAAGAGCAGCGGTCCGCCGATCATCGCGCTCGCCGTCTTGAAATCCGTATGGCCATGCGGATGGGCAAGCATGAACTCCACGGCGACAGCGTCAAGAATGATGCCGGCGACGATCGGGATATGTGCATAGGTGAAGACCGTCCGGGCGAGTTCTCCCGGCGTATCGGCGTTCTCAATATGCAGGGCGGCGCGTTGCTGGCCGAAACGGAAATAGATCCACCACATCGTTACTGTCGTCGTAAAAGACGCGAAGAACATTGTGAACGTCAGCGGACTGAGCTCCATGTCTGCAAATTTGCCCCCGCCGATCAGGATCGTCTCGCCAAGACAGATGATCACGAAGAGCGCGCAGCGTTCTGCCATGTGGGAGCCGAGCACGTCCCAGTCGTCGACCGTGGATTTTCCCAGGCCCGGCAGGCGGAAGCCGAGCGCCGGCGAGATATATTCGATGACGATCGCCACGATCCACAGGGTCAGCCGCATCTCGTTTTCGGCAAACGTCCCGGCAATCCAGAAGATGCCGGAAAAGCATAGCCAGCCACTGATGCGGACGAAATTCATGCAGTTGTTGCGGCTGTGGCCTGAAAAGGCATAGACCGCGAACAGCGATCGCCCGACCTGCATGCCGACATAGGACAGTGCAAACAGCGTGCCCTTTTCGCCAAAGGCATGCGGAATGGCGGAAGACAGGAGGAGCCCGCCGAACATCAGCGCAAACAGCATGGCCCTGACCGCCATGCGATCCGGATCGAGCCAGTTGGTCACCCAGGTCGTAAAGATCCACACCCACCACACGGCCAGAATCATCACGATCGTCTCGATCCAGCCGGTCAGCGAATAGTGTCCGGCCAGCGTGTGCGAGAGCTGGATGATGGAGAAGACGAAGACCAGATCGAAGAAAAGCTCCGGAAAGGCGACCTTGCCCTCCTCGCCTTCCCTGCGTTCGCGCAGCCAGCGCCGGCGATCGGTCATGGCCTTGAAAAATCCGATCACGGCGTGTCTCCCTTGTTTATACTCACCGGCGCAGGCGTTCAGCGCGGTTTTTCGGTCTTGTCCCGGGTCATGCCCTTGGCCGCCAGATCACGCTCGTAGTCGGCAAACTTCTCAGCACCGGTTTCGCCAAGCTCCCGCAGGTACGTCCAGGTGAATATCCCGGTATCGTGGGTATCGTCGAAACCGAGCCGCACCGCATAATTGCCGGTCGGTATGGCCGAAATGATCGCGACGTTGCGTTTCCCCGGCACGGTCAGGCCCTGCCCCGGTCCATGGCCCTGCACCTCGGCCGAAGGCGACAGAACGCGCAGCATTTCCGCCGAAAGATCGAAGGATGCGCCGTCGTTGAACGTTACGGTCAGCCTGTGACGGTCCTTCGAGACGCGCAGTTCGGTCGGCCAGATATCGGTCATGCACGCAGTCTCCATTCTTCTGCCGAAGCACTAGCACGACCGCGACAGCGCGACAAAGCCTCCCGACGACGCATTTTGCATTCGATTCATGCGCTTGCGTCTTGACGCCGCCACCTTTGGTCACGACATTGAAGGCACAGGGAGATCGAATTTGAATACGGCCATCATCGACAGGATCGGCGCGGCAGCGCTGAACGACGCCAAGGCGCCGATGGTGGACCCGTTCGGCCGCGCCGTCACCTATCTGCGTGTCTCCGTCACCGATCGCTGCGATTTCCGCTGCACCTATTGCATGGCGGAAAACATGACCTTTCTGCCGAAGAAGGATCTGCTGACGCTGGAGGAGCTGAACCGGCTCTGTTCCGCCTTTATCGGCAAGGGTGTGCGCAAGCTGCGCCTGACCGGCGGCGAGCCGCTCGTGCGCAAGAACGTCATGTTCCTGGTGCGCGAACTTGGGAAACACGTCCAATCCGGCGCACTCGAGGAACTGACGCTGACGACCAACGGCTCGCAGCTTGCCCGCCATGCGCCCGAGCTTGCCGATTGCGGCGTGCGGCGGATCAATGTGTCGCTCGACACGCTCGATCCGGAGAAATTCAAGGCGATCACCCGCTGGGGGGATCTGGGCAAAGTCATGGAGGGCATCGACGCGGCACAGGCCGCCGGCATCCACGTCAAGATCAATGCCGTGGCGCTCAAGGATTTCAACGACCGCGAAATCCCCGATATGTTGCGCTGGGCGCATGGCCGCGGCATGGACCTGACGCTGATCGAGACCATGCCGATGGGCGAAATCGACGAGGATCGCACCGACCATTATATGCCGCTGAGCGAAATGCGCAGCCGGCTGGCGGACGAATTCACCTTGTCCGACATCGCCTATAAGACGGGCGGACCAGCACGGTATCTGACCGTTGCGGAAACCGGCGGGAGGCTGGGGCTGATTACGCCGATGACCCATAATTTCTGCGAAAGCTGCAACCGCGTGCGGCTCACCTGCACTGGTACGCTTTATATGTGCCTCGGCCAGAACGATGCCGCCGATCTGCGCACGCCGTTGCGAATTTCGGACGATGACGCCTATCTGTCGACCGTCATCGACGAGGCGATCTCGCGCAAGCCGAAGGGCCATGACTTCATCATCGACCGCACCCGCAACAAGCCGGCTGTTGCCCGCCACATGAGCGTCACCGGCGGCTGACGGCAGATTTCTGGAGGCATGGTCTTGAAGCGCACGCTTCTCCTTCTCGCTGGCCTCTGCGTCGCGCATGCAGCTATCGCGCAATCCATCAATCCCGGCCAGAACCAGATGCGTCAGGCCGAGCGCTTCGTCCAGGCAGCCCTTGGCGAAGACTGCGAAATGAACAGCCGCACGGACATTCCGCTCAATTCGACCGAGCCTGAGGATGTCAGCCATTTCGTCTACGACATTCAGTATCGCGCCTCCTACCAGTCCGCCGAAGAGCCGGACAAGCATGTCGCGCTCTACCAGATGTTCTGCGGAATGGGCGCGTATAACCTGCAGCATGCCTTCCTGCTGCGCGATCCCGAAACCAGCCAGTTCCGTCTCGTTGCCTTTTCTCGACCGAAGCTCGGTCTCGACTATGCCGACGAAGAACAGAGCAAACTGAAGACGCCACCGAAGATCGACGGCTATTCCGCGACCCATATCCTCATCAACGCGACATTCGATCCGGCAACCCGTAGCGTCGCCAGCCATGGCCTGTGGCGCGGCATTGGCGATGCCTGGGACAGCGGCGCATGGATCTTCTCGGATCTCGATTTCTTGCTGTCCCGATATGAGGTCGATCCGACTTTCGACGGCGCTGCGGAATCGGGAGACCGGAAAAGCTACGTCATCTATCCGCCGGAATAAGCGCCGTGCCCTCGGACATGTCCGGAACGAAAAAACCCGCCTCCGTTTCCGGATGCGGGTTTTTTGCAGAAGTACGATCGATCAGGCGGCGTAGCCGCGGCCGTAGGCGTTGCGGTTGTCATAAGCTTGCGTCGAACGGCTGGTGCCGGTCTTGAAGCGCTCGATCTTCTCGTTGAGAATATCGACCTGCCGGCGCAGCCCATGGATTTCGGCTGTGTTCTCCTCGACCATGGCGGCGTTCTGCTGGGTGATCAGCTCGACTTCCCGCACCGCCTGGTTCACTTCATTGAGCCCACGATACTGGTCGGCTGCAGCCGATTCGATGTTGCTGACCAGCTGGTGGATCGTCGAGATGTGATCATTGATGACAGTCAGCGCCGTGCCGGTTTCCTGCACCAGCTCCACGCCGCTGCGGACCTGCGCCGAACTTTCGGAGATCAGCCCCTTGATTTCGCGGGCAGCCCCGGCGCAACGCTGCGCCAGTTCGCGCACTTCCTGTGCCACCACCGCAAAGCCGCGACCCGCCTCGCCGGCACGCGCTGCCTCGACGCCGGCATTCAGCGCCAGAAGGTTGGTCTGGAACGCAATTTCGTCGATAACGCTGATGATCGTCGAAATCTTGTCGGATGATTTGTTGATCGCGGCCATGGCATCGATCGCCTTCGAGACGACCTGTCCGGAATGCTTGGCATAGCTGTGGGTTTCATCGACGGAAACCGTGGTCTTGCGGGCACTCTCGGCTGTCGAGCGGACGATATCCGTCAACTGGCCAAGGGCGCGGGAGCTCTGTTCCAGTGCTGCCGCCTGCTGCTCGGTCCGGCGCGCCAGATCGTCGGCTGACGAAGCCAGGTTACCCGTGCCGCCGGTGATCTCGTCCGTCACTGTGCGCACGTCGATAAGCGTGGCGCGGAGCGCATCTACCGCGTTGTTGTAGGTGCGGGCCATGACGACATAGTCCGCCGACAGGTCTTCGGCCATGCTCTCTTCCAGGTTGCCGTCGGCAAGCTTGGCAAGAACGTCGGAGAGCGCGTTGAGGGCCTCCATCTGGTCGGCTTCGATGCGGGCACGCTCGCGGCTGCGGCGGGCCTCTTCCTCGGCCGACAGGGTTCGCGCGGCTTCCGCCTCGCGCTCCAGCCGAACGT
Organism: Hyphomicrobiales bacterium; assembly: GCA_900472785.1. Lineage (GTDB taxonomy): Bacteria > Pseudomonadota > Alphaproteobacteria > Rhizobiales > Rhizobiaceae > Pararhizobium. Next base: position 39,004 of record UCJH01000059.1, read on the forward strand.
TTTCGACGGCATTGTCGCGGAAGACGGCAACCGAGCGCACCATGTCGCCGATTTCATCGCCGCGGTTGCGGCCTTCGATGGCGACGTCAAGGTCGCCCTTCGCCAGTCGCGTCATGGTTTCGGTGACGCGCTTCAGCGGGCCGCGCAATGTTTCGATCAGCATCAGGCCCCCGACAATCGCGAGCAAGGTGCCGGCGACCATGGCGATGATCGACACATCCGCCGAGCGCTGGCTGTCCTGCTTGCCGACTTCCTGGGCACGACTGACGAAGTTTTCGAGCGTCTGGCTGGCATCGGCCACCAGTGTCGTGACCTCCGCCTTTGCGGCCAGCCAGCGGGCGCCGACATCGATCAACTGAGCGGTGCCGCTGTCGATCTGTTCCAGCGATGGCGTCAGCTTGCCGAGCAAATCGCGCAGGGCGGCATTCTTGCCGCCGGTTTCAGAAAGTTTGGTGGCCGTCGCACGGACGGCCGTGATGTCGGCAATGACCGCAGCGCGGCTTTCGGCGTCCAGCTTGCGGTGCAGTTCGCTGATGTGCAGGCGGGTAGCGTCGAGCCCCTTGAAGGTCTCGTCCATCAGCGCGATCAGGCTCTTCAGCAGCGAAATTTCACCGTCCATGCCGACGAAGCGTTTGGCGGCCGTATCGGAGTTCTTGGCCGCTTCCTTGGCGAAATCGGCCTCATACTTGGAGAATTTGCTGATGACCGGAACGAGCTGCGTCTTCTTCACATCGATTGCGTCCGATGAGGCGATAATCGCGGCGATCTTTTCGGCATCGGCCCGCACGATGGCGATCTGCTTCTGGACCTTGTCGGAGGCAATGGCTTCAGCCTCGGCGATCTGCTTCATCAGGTGCGGCAGGAATTTTTTGGCAGCGTCGATCTTGGCATCGGGGGCGACGGCCATGGTCACGGGAAGCCGGAACTTCTTGATGCGCTCGGCCAGCCCCTGATAGGCGGCGGCATCGAACAGCAAGGCCTTGGCAAAGGATTCCTTTTCGCCCGCTTCCTTGCGCAGCACGTCGATCTGCTTGTAGGCAGCCTTGCCCTGATCGGTCATTTCCGTCAGCGCGGCGGAAAGCGTGGTCGTGACGGCAGCGCGCTCGGTCTCGATCGACCAGAGCTTTTCGGAACCGCTGCGCATCGCATCGCCAAGCGTCATGACCGAAGCGATCTCGCTCTTGTCAGCCTCGGTCGGCAACAGATCGTTGAGAATGCGTATCCCTGTCTCCTGCTCGCCGATCCGGCCTGCCAGCGCCTGTCGTGCCTCTTCGGTCGGATTGTCGGTAAAACTCTGCACTGCGCTGCGCAGCGCCTGGAAATCGGAAAGATTGCTGATGGTCTCGCGCGTAACGGTCATATGGCCGTTGAGGGTGCTCGCGGTAAAATAGCCGACGAGGCCGATGCCGGCGATCAGCGCGACAAGCGGCACGACGAACAAAAGAACCTTGGTAACGATGCGAAGACGCTGCAGCGAACGATCGATCAGGGACATTCCGGACTCCAGATGTTGAGCAAATCGGACATTCCCGCAGAGCTGCATTCTTCATCGAAGAGCCCATATGCCGCATTTCAATATTCATGTCGGCATATTCCGATTGACCCATGGGAAGTGGCCTTCCTTTACGTCAACCATCATTCGCATCATGCGAAAGGACAGCGGAATGATCGAACGATAGGCAGCGAAACTTAATATTCCGCCAATTAATACCGGACTTTACGATAATATGCCTAGACTGCGAATAATCATATTAATGCATTCGAATAGAGTGAAATCCCGATCTTGTCGCCCGGCACGCAACACTGCGCCGCAGACAGGATAGACGTTGCATAAAATCGCATCTGATGCTTTACAATCGGGCAAATCAACGCCTTCATGCCCCTCCTTCTGCCTTTTTGGCAGGCACAACCGGGCCTTAAACCGCCCCGGCGGATCAGGACAAAAAATGCAATCTTCCGCCAATCTGCGCGGCGCGATTTTCATGTGCCTCGCCATGGCCGGCTTTACCTGCAACGACGCACTGGTCAAATCGGTAACAGGCGAGATGAATGTCGGCCAGATCATGCTGGTGCGCGGTTTTCTCACGTCCCTGCTGGTGCTGGCGCTCGCCTGGCATTTTAGAGCAATGCGCTCGATCAGCCTGCTGCGAACGCCGGCTGTCGCCCTTCGCATCATCGCAGAGGTCGGCGCTTCGATCACCTATATCAGCGCACTCGGGCAAATACCTTTGGCCAACGCCTCGGCCATCCTCCAGGCACTGCCGCTGGCCGTGACGCTCGGCGCGGCTCTGTTTCTGTCCGAGCCGGTCGGCTGGCGGCGCTGGCTTGCGATCCTCATCGGTTTTCTCGGCGTGCTGATCGTGCTCAGGCCCGGCCCGGAGGGTTTTACCGTCGCGGCGCTGAACGTCGTCGCCTCGGTGTTCTGCGCCGCCATGCGCGATCTTTGCACGCGGCGTATCGATCCAACCGTGCCGTCGCTGTTCATTTCCGTCATCACTGCCGTGGTCATCACGCTGACCGGCGCTGTCATGATCATTCCCCTTGGCGGCTGGCAGCCGATGAGCGCGGTCTCCTTCACCCATCTGGCTGCCGCCAGCCTGTTGCTGTTGGTCGGCTACCAGTGCATCGTTCTTGCGATGCGCAATGGTGAAATCGCCATTATCGCGCCTTTCCGTTATACCAGCCTGATCTGGTCGATCGGCATCGGCGTGCTGTTCTTCGCCGAAAAGCCGGATATCTGGATGATCGCGGGCATTCTGGTTATCGTCGGTTCTGGCCTTTATACGTTCGCCCGCGAAAACAAGCGGCGCGCCGAAGCTGTCGCCCAGCGATCAGTACCCGAATCGCCGAAATGAGATTGGCCCACGCATGACCCGAACACGCTTTCTCGACCGAACGACACCGCCACACATCGTGACGCTGGTGCTGATCGCGGGTCTCAGCGCGCTCAATATGAACATGTTCCTGCCCGCCCTGCCCGCCATGGCGGAGGATTTCGGAACCGGCTATGCAACGATCCAGATCGCCATATCCGGCTATCTCGCCGGCACGGGCGTCCTGCAGCTGATCATCGGGCCGTTATCGGACCGTTTTGGCCGTCGGCCGATTCTTTTGTCGGGGATCGGCCTCTTTCTTCTGGCGACGATCGTCTGCATCGCGGCCACCTCCATAGAGGTCTTTCTTCTCGGACGCATATTGCAAACTACCCTGATCGCCGGCTTCGTGCTGTCGCGCGCCATCGTCCGCGACATGGTGCCCATGGAAGAAGCCGCTTCGATGATCGGCTACGTCACCATGGGCATGAGCGTCGTGCCGATGATCGGCCCCATTCTGGGCGGCGTGCTGAGCGACCTGTTCGGCTGGCAGGCCAATTTCGTCGCCATCCTCGTCTTCGGCCTTGTGGTCATGGGCGTCGTCTGGCTCGATCTGCGGGAAACCAACGACAACCGTTCATCAAGCTTTTCGGCGCAATTCAGGGCTTATCCGGAATTGCTCTCCTCCGGCACCTTCTGGGGCTATACGCTGACCTCGACTTTCGCATCCGGCGTCTTCTTCGCCTTTCTTGGTGGCGCGCCATTCGTCGGCAGCACGCTGCTCGGTTTGTCGCCGACGGCGCTCGGCCTCTACTTCTGCTTCATCGCCTTCGGTTACATGGTGGGCAACTTCCTGTCGGGACGCTACGCCCGGCGGATCGGCACGGGCACGATGATGCTCGTCGGCGGGTTCATCGGCCTTGGAGGCATATTCCTGACCGGCGTCCTGTTCCTGGGCGGATTGGAAAGTGCGCTTGCCTTTTTCACGCCGATGTTCTTCGTCGGCGTCGGCAACGGCGTCAGCCTGCCAAGCGCCAATGCCGGCCTCGTCTCCGTCCGCCCGCATCTGGCAGGCTCCGCATCCGGCCTTGGCGGTGCCATGACCATCGGCGGCGGCGCCTTCATGTCCGCGCTTGCCGGCGCCGTGCTCACCCGTGAGACCGGAATCTACCCGCTTCTCGCCGTCATGTCCGCGGCGAGCCTGGCGGCCATCGTTTCGACGCTGTCGATCATCGGTGCGGATCGCCGTCTGCGGACAAGACTGGCAGAGCAAGAGGGATGACGGATCGTGCGATGCCACCGTTGACAAGCCTTCCCGCCGTGATCATCGCCGGTGGTCTGTCCTCGCGCATGGGACGGGATAAATCGGCGCTTCCGCTGGGCTCGCTGTCCATGATCGAGCGCATCGTCGAGCGCCTTCGGCCCCAGGTTTCCCATATCGACGTCAACACCAATGCCGTGCCCCCACCATTCCTTCCCCAGGACGTGACAGCATTCCCCGATACCGTCAGCGGCCATCTCGGACCGCTTGCGGGCGTGCTCTCGGCTTTGCGCCATACGCATGATCATTACCCGGACATGCCGGCCGTCATCACGGTTCCCACCGATACGCCGTTCTTCCCGAAAGATCTGGTTTCGCGTCTTGCCGCAGCCAGAATGCGCCCCGACGACATCGCCATCGCCCATACAAACGGCACCATGCATCCGATTTTCGGCCTCTGGCCGGTTGCCATTGCCGACGATCTCGAAAGCTGGCTTCTCTCGGACGACAAGCGCCGGGTGCGCAGCTTCATCGCCCGTTATCCGATGGTGGCGGTGGAATTTCCCATGATCGAGACGACGGCGGGGCCGTTCGACCTTTTCTACAACATCAACACGCCCGCGGACCATGTCGAGGCCGAACGCTGGCTCGCCCTGCTGGAGGCCGAAGAACGATGACCGAGCCAAAAATATTCGGCATTGCCGGCTGGAAGAATTCGGGCAAGACCGGGCTTGCCGTCCGGCTGGTCACGGAATTGACGCGTCGCGGCTACCGCGTCTCGACCATCAAACATGCCCACCATGACTTCGACATCGACAAGGTGGGAGCCGACAGTTTCCGCCACCGCGAGGCCGGAGCGCATGAGGTGACCATCGTCTCGGGCACACGTTATGCCATCATGCACGAGCTGCGCGGCGCCGCAGAGCCGAGTTTCCAGGAAATCCTTGGCCGGCTGGCCCCTTGCGATCTGGTGCTGATCGAAGGCTACAAGCGAGAGCCGATCCCCAAGATCGAAGCCCGCAGACTGGAGGCGAAGAACCGCGAACCGCTGGCGCCGACCGATCCGCATATTCGGGCGATCGCTGCCGACCACATGGTGACCGATAGCGATCTGACGCTTTTCGACCTCGACGACACCGTTGCCATCGCCGATTTCGTGGAAAAGGTCACGGGGCTTTCAAAGCCTGCCGCATCGATTGCCTGATATCGGGATCAGTTGGTGGTCGCGTCGCTGCCGTTTTCGGTCGCATCGTCAAGACGCACGAAAGCATAGCCCCTCGCCTTCAGATCAAGAATGCCGCGCGCCACGCCGGCGCCGGCCGAATGTGTCGGCTGATTGATATGTGCGATGATCACATCGCCGTCCCGAGCCGCGGCGATGCGCTTTTCCGAGACGGCGGCACCCAGCAGCGAACCGCCGTCGCCGTTCACTGAGTAGCCTGCCACGCGATACCCCATACCGCGCAGCAAGGCGATCGAGGACAGGCTGTATTTCGCGGTTGCGCCGCGGAACCAGTGCGGCTGGGTGGCGCCTTGCGCCGTGATTGCCTCCCCCCCCTCTCGACTTCCCGAATGACGGCATCGGCGCTGCCGGCCGCCTTGATGCCGTAGACGGATACAGTCTGATCGACCGCCGGAACATGCATGGCGCCGTGATTCTCGATCTCGAAAAGATCCGGATGCGCCCGCAGAACGGCAAAGGCTTCAGCATTGCGACGCAGCCAGCGCGCGGTGACGAAAATTGTCGCCGGGATGCGGTTGTCGACGAGAGTCGAGAGGATACGCTTGTCCGTCAAACCGCTGCACGCATCAAACGTCAAAGCCACGCGCGGAACCACAGGCCCGTTTCCGGGGGCTTGCCTGTCGAGTTTCAGGGTCGGCTCGACCAGGCGGATAGCGGCGCTCGACGACGTTGCACCGGTCAGAACAAGCATCAGCGCACTGAACAATATCTTCATGACAGCCTGTATTTCTTCTCCGCTGCGGGAGACTTAACGAAGAACGGCCCGACGCTTTCGCGACGGGCCGGGGAGAGTGCATCGATCCGTAGACCGAAAGATGTCTAATTCTGGGCGACGGGACGAACCAGAGCCGTGACGCGACGGATAGTCACACGGCGGTTCTGCTGTTCCGCCTCACCGGTCCGCACCTTGAGGAAGCGCTCGCCGTAACCCTGCGTCACCAGGTTTTCCGCCGGGATGTCATAGACCTCCGAAAGAAGCACGGCGACAGATTCGGCCCGCTGGTCGGACAGGACGAGGTTCGACTGGTCTGAACCGACCGCATCGGTGTGTCCCTCGATAAAGAAGGTTTCGCCCGGATCCTTTTCTAGCACCTTCTGCATTGCGTCCGCGACGCTGCGCAGCGTCTTTGCCTGCGACATCGGCACTTCGGCGCTGCCCGTTGCGAAGGTGATCGTATCGAGGTCGATACGGCGCACCTTATCTCGGATACGGGCCGAGTTCTTCACCTCGTCGATCGTGTAGACACGCTCCACCTGCTCCACCGGCGGCTCCGCCAGGAAGTCGTAGTAATCGCGGTCCGGCTCGCTGGAAGTATCGACGATATAGTCGCGCACCGGGATACGCAGACGCATCGGCGGCAGGTCGTCGCCGACGTCATAGGCCGGCGGACGCGGCCCGTCATCTTCCTCCGGCGCATAAATCAGCAGATATTCGCGGCCTTCGCTATCGATGCGGGTACGCTGCAGGATATCGCCATAGCGATTGTAGACCGTGACGATCCGGACGCCGCCGGACTTCTCGATCGTTTCACGCGTGCGACCGCGCGGCAGTTCATCATAGTACGTCTCCTCCGCATTGCGGCGCAGACGCGGACGATCGTCGCTGCGAACGATGATCTGACCGTCGAGATCGATCACTGTCCGGTTGTCCATCTGCTCCTCGATGCGGGCGCGACGGCGATCACGGCGGGTATTGCCGTCATTGTTGCCGGTGATCGCATCGATCAGGTCGGGAATATCGAAGGCCGGCGCCTCGTCGATTCGCTCGCCCTTCTCGCTGTTTGCCGCGCCGATTTCCTCGCGGGTCGGACGACGCTCCTTGCGGCCCGCCTGTGATTCTTCATCGCTTTTGGGCGGCTCGACATTCTCGTCTTCGGCGCGCAGCTCTTCCCGCTGCTTGCGACGCTTCTCACGAACTTCGCCGCCGCCGGTATTGTCGGCATCCTTGTCGCTGTCGAGAACGGCAGCACCGTTCTCCACCGGCAGGACCACGGTCTCGTCGGTGGCTGACGGGTCCTTGGCGATCTCCTGCTTCTGTTCTTCGGTCTGCGTTTCGATGACTTCCGGAACGGGCTTGTCGGCGACGGGCTGGTCGGTACCAGCCGCATTGTCTTCGGCAGTCGCCGGATCACCCTCGATCATCGGCTTCAGTTCACCTTCCGCAACCGGTGGCTTGTCTTCCGTCTGCGTTCCGTCGGTCCCGTTCTGCTCTTCCTGCTGCTGCTCTTCGGCAGCCTTCTGCCGATCGCGCTTCCGGCGCGGTTTTTCTGCAGGGGTCGCCTCCTGCTCGGCAGCGGGTTGCTGGTCTTGCGCCGCAGGCTGCTCTTCGACGGCGGGTGCTGCCTGCTCCTCGGTTGCGGGCTGCTCGTCCTGCGCTGCGGGCTCTTCGGCGGCAGCCTTCTTGTCCCGCTTCCTGCGCGGTTTTTCAACGGGCTCCGCCTGTTGCTCTTCTGCTGCCGGCTGCTGTTCTTCGGCAGCGGGCGCGGCCTGCTGCTCGGGCTGCGGCTCTTCTGCCGCCGGCTGGCTCTGCTCTTCGGCGGCAGGCTGTTCTTCGGCGGCGGCCTTCTTGTCGCGCTTCCTGCGCGGCTTCTCGACGGGCTCGGCCTGCTGTTCTTCTGCTGCCGGCTGCTGCTCTTCGGCAGCGGGCGCAGCCTGCTGCTCGGGCTGCGGCTCTTCCGCTGCCGGCTGGCTCTGCTCCTCGGTCGGCTGCTTCTTGCGCTTCTTGCGCAGGAGTTCTTCAGGCGCGACCTCGCCTTCCGCGGCTGGCTGATCGACAACCGGATCACCGCTTTCCTGGGCCACCTCGAACGGTTTCATCAGGCTATCGGCGAGCGCCGGCTGGATGGCCAGCGATACCGAGATCACCGGAAATGCCACCGTGGCGAAAAGTCTGGATCGAATGCTCATGTCTGTCTCCTCCTTGGAGAGGTCTCTTCTGTTTGCCGTCATTTGCTGCCGAATGTCAGGCAGCAAACCACGGGCCTGCAGTCAAAGTTCCATGCGATGCCTAGCGGAATCGCGATTAATGCGTGATGAACGGTCCATTCATCTCCAACAGCACATAGAGGCCATGTCGCTGCCGGCGAGGCCAAGTGTCCGGAGACAGGAATTTTCGGTGGTGATTTGTTGGTTTCCTGTTGATTTTCTCAAGGAAAGCGTAGGAATATCGCCGCAGACCGGCACAAGAATGCCCGGCATACCGGACATCCGCAAAAAACAAGAAACGGGCTGTCCGCCAACAGAGAGGATGAACATGCGTATTTCCAAACGTCTGGCAGTCGCCGCTTCGGCTGCCGTTTTCGCGCTCATGGCCGGTTCGGCCATGGCTGACGGCGAAAAAATCGTTATCGGCACGGAAGGCGCCTACCCGCCCTTCAACAATATCGAAGCGGACGGTACCCTGACCGGCTTCGACATCGATATCGCCAAGGCGCTCTGCGTCGAGATGAAGGCCGAATGCACCTTCGTCACCCAGGATTGGGACGGCATCATCCCGGCGCTTTTGTCGAAGAAATTCGATGCGATCATCGCGTCCATGTCGATCACGCCGGAGCGCCTGGAAAAGGTCGATTTCACCGACAAATACTACAACACCGGCCCGGCCATCGTCGTGCCGAAGGATTCCGACATCACCGAAGCCACGACTGAAGGCCTGGCCGGCAAGACGCTCGGCGCGCAGTCGTCGACGACGCATTCCAACTATGCCGAGGCCTATTTCAAGGATTCGGAGTTGAAGCTCTATCCAACCCCGGACGAATACAAGCTCGACATCGCCAATGGCCGCGTCGATGCCGTGATCGACGACGTCGTCGTCCTGTCCTCCTGGCTGAAGACCGAAGACGGCGCCTGCTGCAAAATCCTCAAGGCCCTGACGCCGGATCCGAAAATCCACGGCATCGGCGCGGGCATCGCGGTGCGCAAGGGCGATACCGCGCTCAAGGACAAGTTCAACGCGGCCATCAAGGCGATCCGCGCCAACGGCAAGTACAAGGAAGTCAACGACAAGTACTTCGACTTCGACGTTTACGGCGGCTGATTTCGAAAGCCTGCGGAATACGATGGCGGAAGGCTTGCCCTTCCGCCATTTTTGTTTGACAAATGCGGACAACAACAAGCGAGCCGAAAAGGCCGTGCAGGGGAAAACAGACATATGCAGGCTGCGTTTGCCGCCCTCTCATCGATCGTGTCGTGGATTGCCGCGACCGTCGATCCGCTCTGCGGCCCGATCGGAATCTTCCGTCTCTTCGCTTCAGAAACGCTCTTGTCCTGCGGCGATGTCGGCTGGGGCGACGAGATTGCCGCGGGCTTCATGATCACTGCCAGCCTGGCGCTCTGCACCTTGCCGGTCGGCCTGTTCCTCGGCTTCTTCATTGCGCTCGCCAAGCAGTCCGACGAAAAGTCGCTGCGGCTGGCAACCAATATCTACACCACCATTTTCCGCGGCCTGCCGGAGCTGCTGACGCTGTTCATCGTCTATTACGGCCTGCAGATCCTTGCCCAGCAGTTCATGGCCGGCATCGGCTATGAAGGTCCCGTCGAGATCAACGCCTTCGTCGCCGGCATGATTGCGCTCGGCGTCGTTTTCTCTGCCTATTGCTCCGAGGTCCTGCTCTCCGCCTTCAAGGCCATCCCGCGCGGTCAGTACGAAGCCGGCGACGCGCTCGGCCTCCATCGCGGACGCACCATGCGGCTGATCATCCTGCCGCAACTGGTGCGCATCGCGCTGCCGGGGCTCGGAAATCTCTGGATGGCCCTTCTCAAGGATACCGCGCTGGTTTCGATAATCGGCCTGCCCGACATTCTGCGCCAGACCGGCGTTGCCGCGCGCGTGACGAAAAACGCCTTCGAATTTTTCTCGCTCGCCTGCCTGCTCTTCCTGGTTCTCGCCATGCTGTCCTCACTGGTCTTTTCGGCGCTCGAACGCTGGACGAAACGCTCGGAGGTCGGACGATGAGCCATCGCGAAACCATGCTTCCCGCCC
>UCJH01000110.1 GCA_900472785.1 Hyphomicrobiales bacterium
CAGTCAGAAATAGGCCGCTGAACGCCAGTTGCTTGCATTGCGTGGCACGTTATTTGTGACGTTCTAGGATTGGTACACAGACATCCAGATCATGAGATGCCAAATGAGCGTACCGCATTGTCATCTGAAGAGTTTGATGACCGAGCCACATTTGGACGCGTCGAATATCAATTCCGCCCCTTACCAGTCGTGAGGCGCACGTGTGACGCAACACGTGAGGCACAACGTCAGAATCAGTTGCCAGTCCAACTTCTAACTTTGCTTGATTCCAAACGGCGCGGAATTGTTGTTGATCGATCATTACGAATGGCCCAATCTGCTCTGGCCTTCGTGCGACTGCGGCTACGGCACGAGATGTTAACGGCACTGATCGGCTTCTTCCGGACTTGGTGACCCAGAACGTCACGCGATCATCGTGGATATCATTCCACCGCAGATTGATCCCTTCACCCAGGCGGGCACCCGTATCCACCAAAAAAATACAAAAGCGGTGGTAGAGATTTGATTGACGCTCAATGGCTGCGAATAGCCGGTCTTCCTCGTCATATTCGAGGAAACGTATGCGTCCACCCTTCTCTTTTTGCCGCCGGAACTCGGGTAAACTATGCACGTCTCCCATTTTGAACGCCTTTCGCAGCAGCTTACTGAGCGCGGCCATCTTTCGATTGATGGTCGCATTGCTGTTACCGCGTTTGCGTAAGGAGGCGATCAGGCCGTCGAGCATTTCATCGGTGAACACCGAGAACTCAGGCAGAACCAGAAGTGAATGGAGCTCGTGAATGAAGGCTGTCACATTGTACTTGTGAGACCCTGGCTCCCACAGCAGATCTCCGTAATGCTCAAAAAGCGATTTCAGAGAAACGTTTTCAACTGATTTGGCAGTGCGGCCGAAGGTGAACTGGTAGTGGAGGCTATAATCTCCAATTCCAGCATTTTCAAAGTCGACGTTATCGCCAGCCTTATCTCTTGCAGGGCTCATGCGCACCTCGTCACCAGGTGCTGCAAGCTTGCCTTGCTTCGTATTCAACGTCAATTTGCAAGCTGCACCGATGTCGCAAACAACGGCAACCCTTGGAAATGCAAGAGCCCGCAACCTTTTTTGAAGGTTGCGGGCAATCGTTATCCGATCAAATGATCAGATTAGAAGTCGCGCTGCAGACGGACGAAGCCGTCAACAAAGCCGTCATCGATAACGTCGTTGTCCGTGTAGCGAACCGAAACCAGCGAACGGAGACCGTCGGTGATCGAGTAAGCAACAGTCAGACCAGCGCGCCACTGATCAACACCGTCGACGAAAGCCAGATCGCTCCAGTACTGAGCGGCCGGGGTGATCGTCAGCTTGTCAGTAGCCTTGAAGGCGTACGAAGCAGCAACGGTCCACTCAGACGTCGAGAAGTATGCGTTCGGGTCCGAAGCGTAGATTGCAGCAACCTGAAGCGTGCCCGGGCCGACGTCGGCGGAGAGCAGGCCGCGGATCGCGCCTTCTTCGGCTTCAGTGTCGTAGCCGCCGAGCAGGTCGAAGGATACGCCGCCGAGCGATACGGTAGCGATGGCTTCAACGCCGATGCCGTTGTTGTACAGCGAGCTAGCCGGGAAATCGTCGTCTTCGAGTTCGTCGATCGAACCACCAACCTGGAACGAGCCACCGTCGTAAACGTACTGGATAGCAACCAGATCGTTCGAGCCGAGCGAATCGGTTTCGCCGTTGATGCCCTTATCCCAGAAGTTGTAGAAGTAACCAGCCTTGAAGCCGCCGAGCGACAGGTAGGCTTCGTCGATGTACGGGTTAACCGAAGAGCTGGACGAGTTGTCTACGTCGCCTTCGAGAGCGATGAAGCCAGCGAGCGTGCCGTATTCGGTGTCGTTCTTCGTGTCGAAGAAGACATAGCCACGACCGGAAGCGTCCCAATCGGAGAAGCCGCCAACGTTCGGGCCGTAGTTAACCTGGAAACGAACCCAGCCGCCGATCTTCAGGCAGGTTTCCGTGCCCG
>UCJH01000046.1 GCA_900472785.1 Hyphomicrobiales bacterium
ACCGGCGCGATGAAGCCGAGCGAAAGATCTTCCGCCGCGCGCTTGACGGAAGCGGCGATCGAGGTCTGCTCCAGTGCGGTGATCGTGCCGGTCAGCGCCACGACCTCGGCCGCAAACTGGTCAGCACGCGGATCGATCGCGCCGGGAGCGGAGACGAGGCCGCGCATGGTGGCGAGATGCGTGCGGCCCTCGTCGAAAAGCGTGGTGACACGTTCGCGCGAGGCGGCGATGCCGGTTTCCAGCTCCTTCAACTGCGCCGCCATCTGGCCGAGAAGCTGCACGACGCTGCCGGCGCCGGTGGTGCCGGTGAGCGCACCGCTCTCGCGCTCCTGGTCCGACAGGCGCTGGAAGCGTTCGGAGGTGCGCTGGATATCGGGCAGGAGGCTTTGCGCGGCCAGCGCATTCTGGTGCGCCTTGTCGAGATCGGCGGTGTAGTCCTCGACCGTTTCGGCCAGATGCTGTTCGAGCGCGGCGGAGCCTGCAAGGGCGGCGGCATTCAGCCAACTCGCCATGGCGATGATCATCGCGCAGCCGAGCGCCATGATGCCGAGCATGGCGGTGCGGGCCGAAGCGCCGGTAATATGCGGATAGAACCGCGCCATATAGGTCCAGAAGGCATAGATCGCCACCGAAACCGCGCAGGAATAGATCAGCGCCGCAAAGAACACGGCCGTTGCCGAACCGTCGAGGATCGAGCGCACGCCAAGATAGGTGTAGACGCCCGACGCCAAGGCCAGCGTGGCGAGCGCGAACCGGGTCATGGTCTCGACGGCCTCGATGCCGTCCTGCAGTCGGTGGGATGCGCCAAGCGCCATGGTCTGTTCTCCGAGGGGTGACGGTTAACAAACCATTACAATGCCGGCAAAATGAAGGCTGTCTTTGTTACCCGGCGGATGGCTGCGCGCGCGGCTTCATTTCAAGCCTTTCAGCATCTCGTCGGTTAGCTCGCTGCCGATCTCGGCCGCCTTGGTCTGCTTGTCGTAAACGCAGATATAGCTGACCTTGCCATCCGCACCTTTCGGTTTTCCCGAAACGAGCGCCAGCCCGAAACGTTCCGAGCCGAAGGGGTCGATGGCGGCGGCGGGGTTCTCGATGCTGTCGGCCACGGCAGCAAGGCATTTGGCCGAGACGTCGGCCCGCATTTCGTCCCAAGCCTCGTCCGAGGATGCGAAGGCGAGCGCCGGCAGAAGGCTTGCGGCAAACAGCGTGGCGGCGGCGGATGAGAGTTTCGACATTGTGCTTCCTTGTTTTTCCAGTCTTTTCATCGCGCCGGACACTGGCGCAGGATCGTGACATTTCTGTGCCGGTCACGGAATTGCGCTGCGAAACGGACCTTGATGGATGTTGAAAGTATTTTCCCGCAACCGGCCGAATTTTGGGATGGCGGCGGTTGCCTGTTGCCAAGCCGGTGCCTATGTTCCGCCTCATGGAATTCCCCTCATGACGTCCAACCGGCCGTCATGAATTCACCACAAGAGGAGAGACCACCATGGCCTTCGAATTGCCGAACCTGCCTTACGATTACGACGCGCTCACGCCCTATATGTCGCGCGAGACGCTCGAATATCATCACGACAAGCATCATCTGGCTTACGTGACGAACGGCAACAAGCTGGCGGAAGAAGCCGGTCTTTCCGATCTTTCGCTCGAAGAGGTCGTCAAGAAGTCCTACGGCACCAACCAGCCGCTCTTCAACAATGCCGCACAGCATTACAATCACGTGCATTTCTGGAAGTGGATGAAGAAGGGCGGCGGCGGCACCGCTCTTCCGGCCAAGCTCGAAGCGGCGATCAAGTCGGATCTCGGCGGCTACGACAAGTTCCGCGCCGATCTGCTTGCAGCCGGCGCCGGCCAGTTCGGCTCGGGCTGGGCATGGCTCTCGGTCAAGGGCGGCAAGCTCGAAATCTCCAAGACCCCGAACGGCGAGAACCCGCTGGTCCACGGCGCAACGCCGATTCTCGGCGTCGATGTCTGGGAGCATTCCTACTACATCGACTATCGCAACGCCCGTCCGAAGTACCTCGAAGCCTTCGTCGACAGCCTGATCAACTGGGATTACGTGCTGGAGCTCTACGAAGCCGCCGCATAATTCCAGCGTCCCGAACAAGTGATCCCCGGCAGCGATGCCGGGGATTTTTCGTTGTAGAGCCCGTCGTTTCTCCGACGGTATCCATGTCAACAAGCCGTCATGGAGCCGGGCTATTGCTCCGCCATCATGTCAGCCAGCCCTTTTCTCCGCATCGGTATCATCGCCGATCCGCAATATGCCGCGATCGAGCCCGATCTCGGGATGGACCGCCACTACGCCGCAAGTCTCGACAAGCTGCGGGCGGCGATTGCTGTCTTCAATGAAGCCGATCTCGCCCTCGTCGTCACCCTCGGCGATATCATCGACCGGGACTGGCGCAGTTTTGACGACGTGCTGCCTGTCTATGACGGGCTCATCCACCGCACTCTGTTCGTTCTCGGAAACCACGATTTCGCGGTCGCGCCGGAGCATCTTCCAGATGTTGCCGCCCGGGTCGGCATGCCGTCGCCCTATTATGATTTCGCTGTCGGCAACCACCGCTTCATCGTTCTCGACGGCAGCGATATCAGCCTGTTTGCGCCGCCTGCCGACGACCCGCGCCGGTCGCTGGCGTCGCAGACGCTCTCAAGCCTATCGGCACAGGGATGTGACAACGCTCAACCCTGGAACGGTGGGCTCAGCGATGCGCAATTCGCCTGGCTTGAAAGGACGCTGACGGCCGCCGAGAAAGCAGGGGAGGCCGTCATCGTGCTCGGACACTATCCGCTCTGTCCCGGCAATTCCCATAATATGTGGGATGCGCCCCGCATCGTCGATCTGCTCACGGCATTCCCGAATTTTCGCGGCTATTTCTGCGGCCACAATCACGACGGCAATCTCGGAATGGCCGACGGAAGGCCCTTCGTCAATTACAAGGGCATGGTCCAGACCGCCGATACCAATGCCTTTGCGATCGTCTCGCTCTATCCGGACCGGATGGAAATCGAAGGTTTTGGCCGGGAGGAGACGCGGGTGCTGCCTTTGCCGCCGGCGGCGATGGCGGATGGCATGCCCATCAATACCGCCCCATAGCGGCCCGTCAGAACATCCCGAAATGCGACAATTGGAGAGGCTCATGCAAGCCTTTGCGCATATAATATGCTTTCCACAGCCGAGATGATGTCGATGAATTATGACTGGACAGGCAAGAAAGCCGAACGGCAGGCGCAGAACCGCATGCTGTTTCTGGCCGCATTGGCAACGATCCTCGCAATTCTGACCTACGTGTTCTGAACCAAGGAACAAACGCGGGCACGGCCGTAGCTCGCAGATTGCGAGCGCCGTGGGACCGCATTGCCGTGCGGGAATTGCCCCGAATTGACGGATCTGCCTTCCGGATCAACTCGATTGCGCGTTCCCTTGCAGGCGCGCCTGCAGTTCCGGCCGCTCGGTCACCACGAATTCGGAAAGAATGGCTTCTTCCAGCTGATGGGAAATTTTCTGCAGGGCGGCTTCGGATTTTGCCCAGTTGCCGCTGGCAAGCGCCTTTTTCGTGTCAGGCGAGATCTGATGGAGGGCCGAAGCCAGAATGAGAGAAAGATTTTGATGCACCGTGAAACGATCCCCTTGCTTTGCAGGCAAAGTGGGTAAGCACGGCGTTAAGTCAATTGTTTGTCGAAAACTCAGTTAAGCGGTGTTAACCGCATGAACCACACGGCCAGAAATCCCCAGGCAATCAGCGAAAACGATGTTGCCATTAACAAATATTCGAATCTCTCGGTCATCGCCGTCTCCTCCAGTTCATCCTGTCCTCCAACAGGGACTCACATTCTGATCCTGAATGACCCGAACTGCAACTCACTATATTTCGCTAGCTAATCTTCTATTTCGATTTGGCACAGGCGTTTTGCCGCAGATTAAGACTTCTTGCTTTGCGTCACGTCTCGTTGCCGGTCGCGGCCACCTGGTTGATTCTCCAGCCCCTGACCCACATGTCTCTCAGCCCGTCGCCTTCGCCACGGAAATGGGCATCCAGCGTCCGGCAGCGTTCGACGCGGTCGGCGCGGAAATTGCGGATGGCGGTGCGCAACTCGCACCAGCCGACGACGACGGCCGTCGCGGAATAATAGATCAGCGCCAGGGGTCGCACGGTCCGCTCGGTGACACGGCCGTATTCGTCGCGATAGTCGATCAGCAGTTTCTGTTCGTCGCGGATCGCCCGGCGCACCAGCGCGAGATCGACCCCGGACGGCGGCGGCGCGATTGTGCCCCAGGCGTGCAGCGCGTTGGATTGCAGGGCCTGCCGCAAGGGTGCGGGCATGGCGCCTGCGATCTTGCCGTTGACGCGCTTGGCCGCCGCCTTCAGTTCGGGGTCGCCTGTGCGCTCGAGAAGCGCCAGCGCCAGCACGATCGCCTCCGTCTCCTCGATCGAAAACATCAGGGGCGGCAGGTCGAAACCGGGCCGTAGAATATAGCCGATGCCGCGGCCGCCCTCGATCGGCACGCGCATCGCCTGCAGTGCGGCGATATCGCGATAGATCGAGCGGGGCGTGACCTCCAGCGTCTCGGCAATTTGCGCCGCCGTGACAGGTTGTGTTGCCAGCCGCAGGATCTGGATGATCTCGAACAGGCGGGATGCCTTGCGCATGAAATATTCCGGATTTTTGCCGTGCCGCCGAAACGCTCCTGACAGAGCCCTGTCAGTTGCTCCCTCGTATAACATGTCTCAACGGCTTGAAAAACAAGCGCGTCCTGGAAATCGATCAATTCTCGAATGGCGGACAACTGACATGACCTATGCCGAAAATCTCTGGCTCTATTTCACCCTCCTGTTCGGGATCATCATCGTGCCGGGCATGGATATGGTCTTCGTGCTGGCCAATTCGCTGACCGGCGGGCGCGCCTCCGGCCTGTCGGCGACGGCGGGCATCATGGCGGGCGGGGCGGTGCATTCGCTTTACGGCGCGCTGGGTGTCGGGGTCATCCTGCATCTGGTGCCGGAATTGTTCAACGTGCTGCTGATCGGGGGCGCGCTTTATATCGCCTGGATCGGTCTTTCGCTCCTGCGCAGCAATATTGCCATCGGCGCGGTCGAGCCCGCTGCCCGGCTGAGCCGCTGGACGAGTTTCCGGCGCGGCGCCGTGACCTGCCTGATGAACCCGAAGGCCTATCTTTTTACCTTCGCGATCTATCCGCAATTTCTGAAGCCCGAATTCGGCCCGGTCTGGGTGCAGGCGGTGATCATGGGCATCATGACGGCGCTGACGCAGCTTGCCGTCTATGGCGGTCTGGCGCTGGCTGCGGGGCAGGGACGGGACGTCATGGTCTCCAGCCCGTCGCTGACGGCGAATGTCGGCCGGGCCGTCGGCCTGCTGCTCGTCCTCGTGGCGGCGCTGACGGCATGGCACGGCTGGATGGCAAGATAAACTTGAGTATAAATATCCTCTTTAGGCGCTTATCCGAGATTGTCGGCATTCTCAAAAAAAAGTTACTTCCTTCGGTCTTCTAAAATGCAATCATGCCGCTGCAATTCAAAGAGAGTCTGCCGGCATGAACATGTGCAGGCTGCAACTGACCGGGAGTGGTTTATGAAATTGAAAGCCGTAATGTTCGCCATCGCATTCACCGGACTTGCCGTCGGCGCGGTTGCCGCCGCGGATGAGCCGCAGGTGGTCCGTCAGGCTCTGATGAAGAAGGTTGGTGGCGCCATGGGTGCGCTGGCCGCGGTCGGAAAGGGCGAAAAGCCATATGACGCCGCGGTCGTCACCGCCTCGCTGACGACGATTTCGGAATCGTCCAAGGCTTTCCCCGACCAGTTCCCCGTCGGTTCGGAAACCGGCCTGGAGACGGAAGCCAGCCCGAAGATCTGGGAAACCCCCGACGACTTCAAGGCAAAGGCGCTGAAGCTCGGCGCTGACGCCGACGCGCTTCTGGCGGCGGTTCCGGCCGATCAGGCCGCCGTTGGCGAAGCCCTTGGCGTGCTCGGCGGCAATTGCGGCGGCTGTCACCAGGCCTACCGCCTGAAGAAGTGACGCCCGGTAGGCCTTCCACCATATGATCGTCTGGCGTACCGGCTTCAGGGCCGGTACGTTCTTTGTGCTTTTACGGCGGGCGCCGTAACGCTTTAACTCGACTGCCCTTTTTTCCGGGACCGATCATGGTTTCAAGGCAGGATGGCGGCCAGACGGGAAGGCGACCAGGAGGGACAGATGGGGCAAAAACTGCGCAGACTGGTATCGTCATTGGTGGTTTTCGGTGCCGTGGCCGCTGTCGCCGCCTGGTTCCTCACCAAGCCCGAACCCTGGCCTGCCAGCCATTGGGAAGGTCTCGGCGAACCGGATGTTGCCAATGGAGCGCTGGTGTTTTCCGCCGGCGGCTGCGTCAGCTGTCATGCCGCGCCGGGTGCGACCGGCGATGCCAAGTTGGTTCTCGCCGGTGGGCTTCCCCTGAAGAGCCCGTTCGGCACCTTCCATGTCCCGAATATCTCGCCCGACGAGACGGCGGGTGTCGGCGGCTGGACGCTGGCCGAGTTCGGCAATGCCATGACCCGCGGCGTCGGCAAAAAGGGCGAGCATCTCTACCCGTCCTTTCCCTATGGCTCCTATGCCCGCATGACGGCAAAGGATGTCAACGATCTGTTCGGCTATCTCAAAACCCTGCCGAAGAGCGCCAATGTCGCGCCCTCCCACGACCTGCCGTTCCCCTTCAACATCCGCCTGTCGCTCGGCGGCTGGAAGCTCCTGTTCTTCACCGACAAGCCGCGGGTGACTGTCGATACGAGCGACCCCAAGATCGCCCGGGGCCAATATCTGGTCGAGGGTCCGGGCCATTGCGGCGAATGCCATACGCCGCGCAATCCGCTCGGCGGCTTCGAGACGGGCATGTGGCTCGCCGGCGCGCCCAATCCGGAAGGCGAGGGGCGCATCCCCAACATCACGCCGGGCTCCAAAAGCATCGGACAATGGAGCGCGGGCGATATCGCCAACTATCTCGAAACCGGCTTCACGCCCGATTTCGATTCGGTCGGCGGCTCGATGGTCGAGGTGCAGCAGAACATGGCCAAGCTCCCGGCCTCCGACCGCGAGGCGATCGCGGCCTATCTGAAGGCGGTGCCGGCGCAGGAGTGAGTTATGCTTGCAGTATCTGATAGCATTTGGTAGGTTGGCACATGAACAGCAAGCAGAGAAAGACGCTTGCGGCGATTTTCGAGGAGCCAACGTCAGGAACGATTGCGTGGGCGGATATTGAAAGTCTTTTGGTCGCCGTCGGATGCAGGGTTATCGAAGGCAATGGATCGCGCGTAAGATTTTCTTTTGGGGAAGACGTTGAAAGTTTCCACCGGCCGCATCCGGCCAAAGAGGCAAAGCGCTATCAGGTGCGGGCAGCGCGGGAGTTTCTGCGCCGCATCGGGCTCATGCCATAACTATTGTTTGTAAAACTCTCCGGGCGCCTCTCTGGTAAATGCAGGCAGGAAAACGTTATGAATACAATGACCTACAAGGGATTTTCCGCCCGGATCGAATTTGATGCGGAGGATGAGATTTTCTTCGGGAAGGTTGCCGGTATCGCAGATGGTGTCGGTTTTCATGCCGAAACGGTTGAGGATCTCAAATCTGCTTTTCATGAAGCGATAGACGACTATATCGAGACCTGCGCGAAGATCGGCAAAAATCCGCAAAAACCCTATTCCGGCAAGATGATGTTCCGCGTCGACCCCGAGGTGCACGCTCAGGCGGCAAAGGCGGCGGAGTTGTCGGGAAAGAGTCTCAATCAATGGGCGGCCGAAGTGCTGGCTCTGGCGGCCGCCTCGAAAGCCGCCTGAGCTTTGCACCATAGAGCCATTCAGGCCAGCGCCTGCAGATAGCGCATGCCGGTCACCGGGCCGGGGGTGAACTGCTCGGATTCGTAGAAGCGGTGCGCCTGGAAATTACCGGTCGCGGCGCTGACCGAGAGATAGGCGCAACCGGCCATCTTTGCCTGTTCGCGGGCCTTGGCGACGAGATGGCGGCCGATGCCGGTGCCGCGGCTTTCCGGCTCGACATAGAGATGATGCAGTTCCATGCCGCGGCGGCCTTCGCTGGCGCGGTAGAGCGGAACGAGGATGGCGTAGCCGATCAGCCGCCCGCCGGCTTCCGCGACAAGCGCGGTGATCCAGGGCATGCGGCCGAACAGGTCGCGTTCCAGATGCTCAGGCGTGATCTCAGCAGCATCGCCGTGATGGGCGGCAAGGGCCGCGATCAAGGCGCGCAGTTCAGGAAGGTCGCGCGGTTTTGCGACGCGCAGGGTCACCATCGGCGGTCTTGCCGCCTTATGCGGTAGGGCCGGGGTCTCTGAAAGGATGTTGGTATTGTGCAGCATGGTCGGCTCCGGAATGGTTTTCCGCCATCAGGTGCCATCCAAAACAAAAGCCGCCTGATGGCGGCTTGTTGAACGAGATCAGACAGCCGCACCTATGGGAGCAGCGTAAAATACCAGCGGGCGATGGTTGCGGTTCTGATCATGGCGAGCACATTGTCCTTTTTTCCGCGATTGTCAACGCCGAAGCATCCGGTGACACAAAGAATTCATTTGCACTGTATGGTTGCGCATTCGATATTGCCGCCGTGAAGACTTGTCTTTCGGGGGATGAAGAGCATGCGTTTCACATCGACCAAACTTTCCGGCTATCGCGTCCACGCCGTCACCGGCGTCAACACCGTGTCCTTCGCGATCGATTTTCGTGAGGCCGACACCAAGGGTCTTCTCGGCTTCGCCGTCGAGCGGCATGACCCGACAGAAAACCAGCGCTATTTCATGACGGGCATGAAGGTCTTCGAAAGCGTCATTCCGAAGCCGGACGAGAAGACGGTCGTCTCCACCTACGACCATCCGATCCAGAGCTTCGTCTAGGACGATTTCACCGCCAAACCCGGGCGCCGCTACGACTATTTCTTCTACCCGCTGAAGGGCAAGGCGAAGAACATCGACCGTAGCGCCAAACCCGTGAAGATCGTGGTCGAAACGGAACCGCTTTTCACCGATGGGGAGCACGATGTTTTCTTCAATCGCGGCGTCGCGAGCAGCCAAGCCTATCAGCGCCGCTTCGGCAATGTTGCGCCGGACAAGCTGGAAACACAGGAAAAGCAGGCGGAAGCCCTGCAATGGCTGAGCCGCGATCTCGACGAGGCGATGATCCGCTTCATCGATCAGGCCGAAGCGGGCGATACGCTGCTCGGCTGTTTCTACGAATTCCGCTATCTGCCCGTCGCACTGCGGCTGAAGGCGGCGCTCGAGCGCGGCGTCAAGGTGCAGCTGATCCTCGACAGCAAGGAAAACAGCCGGACCGACAAGGACGGCAAGTTCCACGAGAGCTTTCCGAAGGTCGAAAACCAGAAGACCGTCAAGGCCGCAAAAATCCCCGCCAAGGCGATCGCCTGCTGGCGCCAGAACAACCGCAGCAACATCCAGCACAACAAGTTCCTGGTGCTGTTGCGCGCAGCACCCGGCGACAGGCCGGACGAGGTCTGGACCGGATCGACCAATCTCTCCAATGGCGGTGTTCACGGCCAGACCAATGTCGGCCACTGGGTCGGCAATGCCGCTGTCGCCGCCGATTTCGCGGCCTATTGGACGCTGTTGAAGGACGACCCCGGCGCGGTCGACGGCGAAACGGCGGCCCAGTCGAAAAAGCGGCGCGGCGACTACCGCAAGGCCGTCATGGACCTCAGGGTAGTGCCCACGCGCTGGGCTGATATTGCCGTCGGCGTCACCTCCATTTTCAGCCCGCGCGCCGGCAGCGCGGTGCTGGACATGTATGTCGATGCCCTCGACAAATCATCCATCTCCGGCGGCGTGACGCTCGCCTTCGGCATCGGCAAGGCGTTCAAGGAGGCCCTGGTGGACAATATCGCGGCTCCCGGCATCACGCCGCCGATCCTCTTTCTGCTCCTCGAGAAGAAGGACAAGCCGAACCCGAAATCGAAAACACCCTTCATCCCGCTGACGGCAAAGCACAATGTCTACAAGGCCTGGGGCTCTTATCTGCGCGATCCGGTCTATCAGTGGGCGCGGGAAACCAATGCGCGGATGCTGGCGATCCGCGGCAACGAGCGGGTGGCAGATATCTACTTCACCGAGTTCAACCGGCTGTTCAACCACTATTATTTTCGGTCCGTGCGGGAGAGCCTGTTCAACAAGGCCCCGAAGGAAGCCAATGGCGCGGCCGATACCAGCGCCAGCCTGTTCCTCGACGAAACGGGAAAATGGCTGGAGAAATACGAGCCGGGAGACCTGCGCCGCAAGCGCGTCGAGGTTTACACGCAGATGGCCAACGCCCGGACGCTGTAGCCGACCTCAATGCTCCCCGTCGCACAGTCCGTGGTCGGACAGGGCCCGGATGACGTAGCAGTCGCCGACCGTGTGCCCCGCGCAGTGGGAGACGATGCGCTCCAGTTCGTGCTCCAGCTTTTTCAACTGCGCGATCTTCGCGCGGACCGAGGCGAGATGTTCGACGGCGATCTCGTCGGCGCCGGCGCAGGGTTTTTCCGGATGCTGGCTTAGCTCGACAAGCTCGCGGATCGCCTCGATCGACAGGCCGAGATCGCGCGCATGGCGGATGAAGCTCAACCGCTCCAACTCGCGGCGCTCGTAGCGGCGCTGGTTGCCTTCCGTCCGGTCCGGAGCCGCGATCAGCCCCATCTGCTCGTAATAGCGGATGGTCGGGATTTTGACGCCCGTCTTCCTGGAAAGATCGCCGATCGAATACATTTCTCAAAAAACCTCTTGAACCTATAGTCGCTAGAGAGATTAGATATGGTGTCACATGATTTCAAGGCTGGAGCATTTTCGAGCGAAGTGGGTACCGGTTCGCGTGAAGACAATGCGTGAAAACAAAGAAAGAGGTGACTTATGAGTGCGTCCTGCGGCCATCATCACGGCACGTTCGAAGGTCTGTCCGACGACTACAAGCGAAGACTGTGGATCGTCATCGCCATCAATGCGGCGATGTTCCTCGTCGAGATGACGGCGGGCCAGCTCTCGCGCTCGCAGGCGCTGCAGGCCGATGCGCTGGATTTCTTCGCCGATGCCGTAACCTACGGTCTCTCGCTGGCGGTGATCGGCGCGTCCGTCCGGGTGCGCACCTCCGCTGCCATGGCCAAGGGGGCGAGCCTGTTCCTGATGGGCCTGTGGGTGGCGGGCTCGACGCTCTACCGGGTCTTTGTGGTCGGTGTGCCGGAAGCGCCGGTCATGGGCATCGTCGGCTTCCTGGCGCTCGCCGCCAATCTCGCCAGCGTCTGGCTTTTGATGGCCTACAAGGATGGGGACGCCAATGTCCGCTCCGTCTGGCTCTGCTCGCGCAACGATGCGATCGGCAATGTCGCGGTCATGATCGCCGCCTTCGGCGTCTGGGGCACCGCCACCCAGTGGCCGGACCTGATCGTCGCCGGCATCATGGCAGGCCTGTTCCTGTCGTCCTCGGTGCAGATCGTGCTGCAGTCCTTCAAGGAATGGAACGCGCCCGTATCGGCCGCGGCACCGGAGCATGACGGCCATGACCATGCAGGACACAGTCACGATCATGACCCCGCGCACACGGTTCCGAAAGCCGGATGCTGCAACAACGCGGCCGGCGCGCATGGCCACGCCCATTGAAAACTGCGGCATCGAGGCGTAGCCGCGCCACAATCGCCGCATACCGATCGGCATAGGCAGAGCGCACAGCGAATCGTATCGCCACCGCTTCGCCCGTGTTCGGATAGGCGATCGGCTTCCATCGCCGCCTTTGACTGCGAGGAAACCCGATGCCCCTGCCTCTCACCCGCCGCAGCCTTCTCGGCGGCGCTATCCTTCTTCTGCCGATCTCGCAAGCGCCGCGTCTGGTCCATGCTGCGGCCGAAGACATCGACGTGCGGCTGGCCGCGCTCGAAAGGAAGACCGGCGGGCGGCTCGGCGTATCGGTGCTGGATACCGAAACCAATATCGGTTTCGACTATCGCGAAACGGAGCGGTTTCCGATGCTGTCCACCTTCAAGACGCTGGCGGCGGCCTGCGTCCTGGCGCGGATCGACCAGAACGAGGACGCGCTGGAGCGGCGCATCCGGTTCTCCAAGGACGATCTCGTCACCTATTCTCCCGTCACCGAAAAATTTGTCGATGGCGAGGGCATGACGCTTTCGGCCATCTGCGCGGCGGCCATTACGCTCAGCGACAATACCGCCGGAAACCTGCTCTTGGCGCAGGTCGGCGGCCCGCAAGGCCTGACCGCCTGGCTGCGTTCGATCGGCGATGCGGTGACGCGCCTCGACCGCACGGAGCCGACATTGAACGAATCATTGAAAGGCGACGCGCGCGACACGACGACGCCGTCGGCCATGCGCGAGACGATCACCAGCCTGATCGCCGGCGACGCGCTCTCGCCATCATCGCGCGATCATCTGCTGGGCTGGCTGGTTGCCAACAAGACCGGCGATCAGCGACTGCGGGCCGGTCTTCCAGGGGATGGCCTGATCGGCGAAAAGACCGGAACCACCGACAAGGGCGGCGCCTGCGATGTCGGCCTGTTCCAGCCCGCCCGCCGCCAGCCGATCTTCATCAGTGCCTATGTCGCCGAGGCGACGGTCCCGGTGAAGGAATTGAACCCGGTCTTCTCCGAGATCGGCCGGATGGTGACGGAATTGCTGTAGGCGTCTTGAGGATCGGCGCGCGGTGACGGATCAAGCCGCCGCTTTCTCCAGCTTCCGCATGGCGCGGGCGAGCGCGTGAAAACAATCGGGATCAAGCGCGGTGCCAAGATCCTTTTCCATGATGCCGAGCGCCTGCGAAACCGGCATGGCGGTGCGGTAGGGGCGGTCGGCGGTGAGTGCGTCGAAGATGTCGGCGGTGGTGACGATCCGGGTGCCGGCGCAGATGGCGTCGCCGCTGATGCCGTTCGGATAGCCGCGGCCGTCGAGCCGTTCGTGATGGGCGCCGGCGACGCGGGCGAGATCGGCGAAGGCGGCGATCTTCGACAGGATCATTTCGCTTAAGGCCGGATGGCTGCGGATCGTCTGCCATTCCTCCTCGTCGGGCTTGCCCGGCTTGTCGAGGATCTGGTTGGAAACGCCGAGCTTGCCGATGTCGTGCAAAAGGGCGACGCGCTTCAGATAGCGCCGCCGCGCCTCGTCCAGCCCCATTTCCTCAGCGATCATATCGGTGAACAGCGCCACGCGCTTGCTGTGGCCGCTGGTGAACGGGCTCTTCGAATCGACCACCTCGGCAAAGGCGACCGCGACGTCGTCGAGATAATCCTCATCGACACCGTCGCTTGAATCGTCGCCGGCCATGGCGATGACGATCGCCTTGAGATCCGGTGCCGCCAATGTTGCCCAAAAGGCTGGATCGATCGCGAGCGCACCGAACGCCGCGGCAAGCTGCGGATCGAACCAGCTGCCGGCGCGACGCTCCACCTCGCGGCGGGCGGCCAGCGGCCCGGCGCTGGTGTGGAAGACGTCGGCGACCTGCGCGATCAGTGCGATGCGGGCATGGATGGAAATACCGGTTCCGGACAGGCCGGTCGGCTTGCCCTTGCCGTTCCAGTATTCGTCGAGATCGAGAATGCCGGTGGCGACCGTTTCGGGAAAGCGCATCATCCGGACGATCTCCGCGCCCCGCTGGCAGCGCGTCTCGATCAGTTCGCGGGCAATCGTGCCGCCGGTGGTGAAGATGGTGACGAGTGAGCGGAAGCGCTCGGACAGGCCGGCCTTGAGGCCCGTATGCGAAAGAACGAAACGCAGGACCTGCGGCAGGCTCTCGTCGAGCAGCTTGGCGTCGCGCTTGAATTCGCGGTCGTCGGTCAGGTAGAGTTCGCAGATGCGCGCCGCGTTGCTGGAGCAGCCGATGTCCTTCAGGAGCAGCGTGTAATAAAGGTCGTTGAGATCCGCCCCGGAAAGTCCGATGGCCCGGCCGATAGTCATGCCGATCCAGCAGCAGCGCACGCCATGGCCTTCCGGCTGGCCTTCGGTCAGATCCAGCGCATAGCTGAGCGCGCTCAAGAGCTCCGCCTTGCCGACCCGCAACGGCTCCGTCATTTCAACGACCTCATCCACACCAGGAGTTCAGATTGTGCGGGCCGACTGTAGAGCGTGAGTCTAAAGGAAGTGCCTATATCGCCCGGAAATCGGCGTTTGATGACGCTGTCAGGTGCGAAGGCAAGTGGAGGAGGGATGCCGCGGCCCGACGCCGGTCTCGCCAGGCCGCGTTCATCCTACCCGCGGAAGCGTTCCGCCGGGTCGGTATGTTCGGACATGCCGAGTTCCTGCTTCACGGCATCGCGGATTTCGGCCTCGAGCGCCGCCCGCTTGTCCGGGGCCATGGCCTGCAGGTCGGATTCGGTGAGGCCGCGCGCTTCCAGATATTGCGCGCGCATGCGTTCCGCAGGCGTCATGCCCGCCCATTTGCTGAATTCGTCGAGAACGTCGGAAGAGGCGCCGTCCGCCATCAGGTTCCACAGGGCACTGGACAGGGACGAAGAGTTGGAGGTGCCGCCGGTAATTGAGGGAGCGCCGGAGGTGTTGCCGCCCGAGCCTGCGCCGATCGACACGGCTTCGCCCGACAGCGCCGAAGGCGCAGTTGGGATGGTGAGGCTGCGGGAATAGGGGATTCGGCTGTCGCTGATCTTCATGGCGTCTCTCCATGCGGGATGAACCAGCGTATGACAGCTTTGGCGTGTGTGAAGCTTGCGTGTGGCCGATTGCCGGCCTGACCTCGTATATAGAAAAGGCCTCTCTGACCGCGGAAAGGCCTTCTCGTTCATCCGTCTTGCGAGGCCGGATTTACTCCTTAGGCAGGGTATAGGCGATGACGTAGTCTCCGGGTTTGGTGCCAACCGAACCGTGGCCGCCGGCGACGATCAGCACGAACTGCTTGCCGTCCCCGGTGGTGTAGCTCATTGGCGTCGACTGGCCGCCGGCGGGCAGACGCGCCTGCCAGAGCTGCTCGCCCGTCGTCAGGTCATAGGCCCGCAGATAGTTGTCGACAGCGGCACCGAGGAAGGCAAGGCCACCCTTGGTGATCATCGGGCCGCCGATACCGGGCACGCCGACCTTGAAAGGCAGGGGCAGCGGCGTCATGTCATAGACCGTTCCGTTGCGATGCTTGTAGGCAATCGCACCCGTGCGCAGGTCGGCGCCGGCGACATAGCCCCAGGGCGGCGCCTGGCAGGGGACGCCGAGCGGCGACAGGAACGGCCCCATCCTGACCGCATAGGGTGCGCCGTCATTGCGGTTCAGCCCCTGTTCGGATCCCTTCTGGCCCTGCGTCTTCGGCGGCACCTGGTCGCGCGGCACCAGTTGCGAGGTGAAGGCGAGGTAGGTCGGCATGCCGAACATCACCTGCCGTTCCGGATCGACGGCGACCGAGCCCCAGTTGAAGGTGCCGAAATTACCGGGATAGATCAGGCTGCCTTCCAGCGACGGCGGCGTGTAGCGGCCTTCATATTTCAGCTGCTGGAAGGCAATCCGGCAGGCGAGCTGGTCGAACAGGGTGATGCCCCACATATCCTTTCCCGTCAGGGGCGGCGGCGAGAAGGTGAGGTCGGAGATCGGTTGTGTCGGCGCGGTGAAATCCTCCGGGATGGCGCCGGTCGGAGCCGGGATTTCCTTGACCGGAATGATCGGCTCGCCGGAGCGGCGGTCGAGCACGTAGAGATCGCCCTGCTTGGTCGGGCCGACCAGCGCCGGGGTACCGTTGATGTCGAGCAGCACCGGCTGCGCCGGCACGTCCATGTCCCAGAGATCGTGATGCACGGTCTGGCGCACCCAGCGCACCGCACCGGAGTTGATGTCGAGCGCGACGATCGAGGAAGAGTATGTCTCGACATGCTCGCTGCGGCCCATGCCCAGCTGGTCGGGCACCTGGTTGCCGAGCGGTATATAGACGAGGTTGAGTTTTTCGTCATAGCTGAAGACCGACCAGCTGTTCGGCGAATTGGTCGTGTAGGTCTGGCCTTGCGGCAGCGGCGTCGTCACGTCCGGATTGCCGGAATCCCAGTTCCAGACCAGCGCGCCGGAATTGACGTCGAAGGCGCGGATGACGCCGGATTGTTCCTGCGTCGAGTAGTTGTCGTTGACGGCGCCGCCGATGATGATCTTGCCGCCGGCAATGACCGGCGGAGAGGTCGAATAATAGTAGCCGGCCGGATTGTATTTCATGCCGGTTTCGAGATGCAGCGTGCCCTTGTCGGCGAAGCTCTCGCAGACCTTTCCATTAGCGGCATCGAGCGCGATCAGCCGGGCATCGGCCGTCGGCAGGTAGACGCGCTCGGCGCAGGGCTGGCCGGCCGTGATCGCCGGATCGGCATAGTAGCTGACGCCGCGGCACGTCTGGTGCTGACGGTCCGGGTTCATGCCGGAATTGGCGTCGAACTTCCATTTCTCCTTGCCGGTCGCGGCATCGAGCGCGATCGCCAGATTGTGGGGCGTGCAGACATAGAGCGTGTCGCGGATCTTCAGCGGTGTCACCTGATAGGTGGTTTCGCCGACGTCGTCCGGGCGCTTGACGTCGCCGGTCTGGTACTGCCAGGCGACCTCGAGCCTGCCGACATTGGCCGGCGTGATTTCGGCGAGCGGCGAATAGCGCTGGCCATAGGGCGTGCGGCCATACTGATGCCAGTCGCCGTCCGGAACAGCGCCGCCGAGATCGGGAGCGGCCGCAACCTTTTCCGTCGGCAACGCGCCGATCGTGTCGAGCGGGTCCTGCGTCATCGCATATCCGGCAACCCCGATCGAGACGAGGATGGCGAGGCCAAGCGGCAGGGCGCTCGGGCGGTAGGCCTGGCCGGACGGGCTGACGAAGCCGAGCGGGCCGCGCACAAAGGGCGTCAGCAGCCAGAGGCCGAGAAGGATGACGACGCCGCCACGCGGGCCAAGCTGCCACCAGTCGAAGCCCACCTCCCAGATCGCCCAGCCGAGCGTGGCGAGGATGAGGAGGGCATAGACCCAGAGAGCCGCCCCGCGCCGCTTGAACAGAAGGACGGCAGTGACGAGGAAGCCCAGGCCGGCAAGCACGTAGTACCAGCTGCCGCCGAGGGAAACGAGCCAGGCGCCGCCGGCACCGAGCGCCAGCCCGATCAGCGTGAAGACAAGCGCGGTGAAGATCAGCATCGGATAGGTCTCCCATGGGTGGGAGCCGCGCAGGGACGCGGCCTGGGTCCCTCGGCCGGGCGCCAAGCGGCGTGGCCCTGGGAACTGCATTCGACTATGTCCGGCCTGCGTGGAAAAACCGCGCCGGGCCGGGCCGTGGGCATGGTCGTCGCTGTGCGGGAGCCCGCTTGAAGCGACACGACCATGAGAAGCAAGATAACGCGCGCATGCTGCCTTTCAATGACCACATTTCGCCGGTGGACATGCAAAATTCGCATGGCAGACAAGTGGTTTACGCTGGAACAGCTTCGATGGCGCGAAGAGGAATGTCCGGCTACGTGACGACAATCGTGGGGCCTGTGGATGCCCTTGAGTCCGCAAACTCGATAAAGCATGCTGGCGCAGCGATGAAGCAAGACGGTTGAAGGGAAAGCCATGCGCTCGCGGATTGCGTCCTGTACCTGCGGACAATTGCGGATCGAGGTCAAAGGCGAGCCGCAGGGCGTCGGCGTCTGTCATTGTTTCGCCTGCCAGAGCCGCACCGGCAGCGTCTTTGCAGCGCTTGCCAGCTTCAGGCCGCCCTACACGGTTTATGGCCGTGCGACCGAATATCTCCGGAAAGGCGATCAGGGCGCCAGCTACACCTTCCGTTTCTGCCCGGTCTGCGGCAGCACCGTTTTCCACAATGAGGTCGGTTATGAAGACCGCTCCGTCGCCGTTGCGGTCGGCTGCTTTTCCGATCCCGGTTTCCCGCCGCCGGAGGTTTCCGTCTACGATTGCCGCCGGCACGGCTGGGTAGACCTGCCGCAGGCAACGGTGCGCTATGACAAGGACCCGGACTAAGCGCCGTTAAGCATGGCTGTAAAGATTGCATTCAGTCTTTCTTGGTAAATTTCCGTTAGCCATTTTTTCAGTGGGCTCTCGATCGGGCGTTCGTCCGGTCGAAAGTTGTTTTGCGTGCGGGTTCCCAATGCGTTTATCGGCTGTTTCAGCAATCATCACCCTGTGCCTTGCGGTTTCCGGCTGCGCCTCCAGCACGCCGCCGGAGGACATCGTGCCGGGGAGCCCGTCGAAGGAAACGACGAACTCCGTGGTTCGCGCCGCATCTCCGGTGCCGGCTGCCAGCGTCGGCGACGTGATTGCGCAATCGGAAACCCAGCATCAGGAAGAACTTGCCTGGGCTGCGCCGACACCATCGACGCAGGCTTTCCTGACGATCCCCGAGAAAACCGACACACCGCTTGCCGAAGACAAGCCGGTCGCCATGCTGGTGCCGGCGATCGACAAGCAGCAGGCCGCGCGCGGACAAATCTATGGCCACCGCTTCCGCGACGCCAAGCCGATCAATTTCGGCAAGTCCTCGCCCCGCAAGATGGCGGTGCACGGCGTCGATATTTCCCGCTGGCAGGGTGACATCGACTGGGCGAAGCTGCGGACGCAAGGCGCCAACTTCGCCTATATCAAGGCGACGGATGGCGGCGATCATCTCGATCCGATGTTCAAGAAGAACTGGCGGCGGGCCAAGGAAGCCGGCATCCGGCGCGGAGCCTACCACTTCTTCTACTGGTGCCGCACGGCCGGCGAGCAGGCCGAGTGGTTCATCCGCAACGTGCCGCGCGACCCGGACGCGCTGCCGCCGGTGATCGACGTCGAATATAACGGCGAATCGAGCTGCAAGTACCGCCTGTCGCGGGCCAAGGCCATTGAGAAGATGCAGGTCTTCATGGACAGGCTGGAGCGCCATTACGGCAAGCGCCCGGTGATCTATACCGCCCCGGACTTCTACCGTGACAACCTGACGGGCGAATTCAAGAACTATCCCTTCTGGCTGCGCTCTGTCGCCGCCCACCCCTCGAAGGTCTATCCGGGCCGCAAATGGCTGTTCTGGCAATATTCCGGCTCAGGCCTCTCGCACGGCGTGACCGGCCGCATCGACCTCAACGTCTTCCACGGCAGCGAGCGCGACTGGCACAAATGGGTGAACGGGGCGGGTTGAGGTTAGCAGAGCTGCGCTTTTGCCGGATGGCGTGGATGACAAAGCAGCGAATTTTTCTGTGATATGCAATCGTCCTATTGGGAACAGTTTAAGAAAAACCCGATGCCTAGTTACTCACTGCTTTTCGCAGGCGGAAATCAGGTGCATAATAATGTCATGACCGACCTATTGGAACAAGCCGTCGAGCGCGTCCGCGCCCTTCCACCCGACCAGCAGGACGAACTGGCGCGCGTTCTTTTGCGCCTGGCCGGTGATGAAGAGGCTGTTTATCAGCTGTCAGCCGAAGAAGAGGCAGACCTGATAGAGGCGGAGTCCGAGATCGAACGCAGTGAATTTGCGAGCGAAGCGGAAGTAAAAGCCGTTTTTGCGAAATATCGTTTTTGAAGCTGCGTTACACAATCACCGCGCTGCGCCAGATCGAGGAAGTATTTTCCTACACCGCAGTACGTTCACCACGGGGCGCAATGCGTTTGCGTGAACGCATTCTGTCCGCGACATCGTTGATTCTAGAGCATCCTCAAGCGGCGCAAGCTACCAGCCGACCAGACACACGCCGCGTGGTGCTCGCGCCCTATCCCTACGTCCTGTTCTATCGCATCGCACCCGGTGAAATTGTCATCACACGTCTTCGACATGCGGCGCAAAGGCCGCTTCGCAAAGGGCGGCAGTCATGACAGTCTATGTCCCGCAAAACGTACGCAGCACCCGTTCCTGCGGTTGCGGCGGCGTGGCCAGCGCCGCGAATTTCGGCTGGTCCTCATAAGGATTGGCCAGAACCTCGACCAGGGCCTCGAACAGCGAGAAGTCTCCGTCGCCGATCGCGGCGGCGATGGCCTGTTCGATGCGGTGGTTGCGGGGAATGAAGGCGGGGTTGACCCGGCGCATTGCCGCAGCGCGTGCGGCCGGGGTTTGCGGGTCGCGGGAAAGCCGGGCGCGCCAGTCGGCAAGCCATGTGCGGGCGCTATCCGGATCGGCAAACAGCGCGAGAAAAGCCGCGTCGGCATCGGTATTTTCGGCCGCATCGCAAAGACGACGGAAGCTGAGGGTGAAATCGGCTTCGCCCGCATGCATAGCCGAGAGCAACGACTGGACCAGCGCCAGATCCGCGTCTTCCTGACCGGTTAGGCCGATTTTTGCAGTCATGCCCGCCAGCCACTGGTTCTGGAACGCGGCGCCATAGGCGTTGATCGCGGCAGTGGCGAGCGCAATGGCCTTGTCCTCATCCGTGTCGATCAGCGGCAAAAGTGTTTCGGCAAGCCGGGTGAGGTTCCACTGGCCGATCGACGGCTGGTTGGCATAGGCGTAGCGGCCGCCGCGATCGATAGAGGAAAACACCTTCGACGGATTGTATTCGTCGAGGAAGGCGCAGGGGCCGAAATCGATGGTTTCGCCGGAGACCGCGCAATTGTCGGTGTTCATGACGCCATGGATAAACCCGACCTGCAGCCAGCGGGCAATCAGCGATGCCTGCGCCGAGACGACGGCCTCGAGTAGCGCCAGATAGGGGCGCTCCGCGGCGGCGGCCTGCGGATAGTGGCGGGCGATGACATGATCGGCGAGGTGCTTCAGCCCTTCCGCATCGCCGCGGGAGGTGAAGAGCTGGAAGGTGCCGACGCGGATATGGCTGGCCGCGACGCGGGTGACGACGCCGCCCGGCAGCAGCTGCTCCCGCTGCACCGGCTCGCCGGTGACGACGGCGGCCAGCGCCCGGGTCGTCGGGATGCCCAGCGCATGCATCGCCTCGCTGACGATATACTCGCGCAGCACGGGACCAAGGGCCGCCCGCCCGTCGCCGCGCCGCGAATAGGGCGTCGGGCCAGAGCCTTTCAACTGGATATCGCGGCGTTTGCCATGGATATCGATGACCTCACCGAGCAGGATCGCCCGGCCGTCTCCGAGCTGCGGGTTGAAGCTGCCGAACTGGTGTCCGGAATAGGCCATGGCCAGTGGTTCAGCCCCTTCGGGAATGCGGTTGCCGGAGAATATCGCAGCTCCATCGCGCTCCAGCGCATCGGCATCGAGCCCGAGTTCCTCCGCCAATGGCCGGTTGAACTTGATCAGCCACGGTTCGGCCACCGGCGTCGGGTGAATCGGCGCAAAGAAGGTCTGCGGCAGGCGCGCATAGCTGTTGTCGAAAGGAATCGGCGTTTTGCCCGGTCCAGTCCTGCTTGCCGCCTCGGTCATGCCGTTCACTCCGCACCTGATGGTCTCGCTGCCTATCACATAGGGTGAGACGGGCCGTGGTGAAAGGGCGAACGCTCAACCCTCTTCCAGGGATTTGGCGAGTTCCGCCAGCTTGACGACCGTATTGAGGTTGCGTGCCGTCGCATGGCGGATCGCCGGCAGCACCAGGCGGGAGCGGCCGGAACCGTTCGGATAATGCACATAGATTTCGCAGCCGGCGACATGCGCACGTTCGCCATCGGGCGCGACCAGGCGGTCCAGCGCATCGGCGGGCGGCGGATCATTGAGAAAGCTGATCATCAGATAGTTCGGCTTGGCTTCCGGAAAGGGATTGGTGCTGACGATCGCATCCAGTTCCGCCCTGTCGCGGATCATCACACCCGGCGCCTTGCCGAGGATACGGGCCAGCGAGGTATCGAGCGTCTGGGCCGCGGCCGTCTTCGAAAGGTCGCTGCGGAAGAGCACGTTGCCGCTCTGGATATAGGTCCGGACGTCCTCGAAACCGAGATCCTCGCACAATGCCTTCAACTCCGCCATTTTCAGCGCACCGGTACCGCCGACATTGACGGCCCTGAGCAAGGCGATGTGAACGGGCATGCAAAACCTCCGGCAGACTGGGCGCAAATCATTTGCGGCATATGCAGATTAGCGCTTGCAACCGGTTCCAGCCAAGGCTCATTTTGCGTTGACCCGGATCGCTCCGAAGTGCTGGAGGCGGTCAGTTCCATCCCTGCGGAAAGGCGGAAGTTGAAGGACCGTAAAGGCCCGCGCGACGGAAAGCTGAGGCATTGCGACGGCGGCCGTTCTCCCGTAACTTTATGGCATGACGGAGACCGCGCCATGAACCAGAAACTCAGCATCACCCTTCCGGCAGAGCTGGTCGAGATCATCAATAACCGCGTCGAGGCCGGCACCTATGCTTCTACCAGCGCCGTGCTTGAGGCCGCCATGCAGCTTTTTCTCGCGGACGAGCAGGAGCATGAAGAAGCAATGGCATCGATCCGCGCCCGGGTGAAGGCTTCGCTGGAGGATCCGCGGCCTGATATTCCAATCGAAGAGATCGATGATTGGCTGGAAACTTTCGCTGCAGAACACCGTTAGCTGGATGAAGGGCTACCGTGTCGTTCTTCGTAAAACAGCCACAGACGACCTAAAGTCGATTTTGCGATATGTTTTCGAAAAAAGCAGAAATATGGAAACGGCACTGTCTTATACTCGCCGTATTCGCGATCGTTGCGGCGAAATCGGGTATGCGCCATTTTCCGGTGTCGAGCGAAACGATATTGCAGACGGCCTCCGCATGGTCGTCTTCGAACGCCGCATTGTTATTCTTTACGTTGTCGATGGCGGTCGTGTTCGTATCACCAACATAGTCGCAGGGACGCGCGACTATGCCATCTTGCTTCGACCAGACAGGTAACCCTGCCGCGTTTCTTCACATCTTCCCCGCCACCTTGATCGCAAAGGCATATTCGAAGGCGATTTCCTCGAGGCGCTGGAAGCGGCCCGAAGCGCCGCCGTGGCCGGCATCCATATTGGTTTTCAAAAGGATCGGCTCGAATCCGGTGGTCTTCTCGCGCAGCCGGGCGACCCACTTGGTCGGTTCCCAATAGGTGACGCGCGGATCGGTGAGGCCGGACAGAGCGAGGATCGCCGGGTAGGGTTTTTCGCCGATATTCTCGTAAGGGCTGTAAGCGGCCATGCGCTCATAAGCCGCCTTGTCCTCGATCGGGTTGCCCCATTCCGGCCATTCCGGCGGTGTGAGCGGCAGCGTGTCGTCGAGCATGGTGTTGAGCACGTCGACAAAGGGGACGGCGGCGATGATGCCCTTGAACTTTTCCGGAGCGAGGTTGGCGACGGCGCCCATCAGCATGCCGCCGGCGGAGCCGCCCTCGGCGACGATGTTCGCGTAAGAGGTGAACTTCTCCTGATTCAAATAGTCGGCTGCGGCGACGAAGTCAGTGAAAGTATTGGTCTTTTTTTCCATCTTGCCGTCTTCGTACCACTGGAAGCCCTTGTCCTTGCCGCCGCGCACATGGGCGATGGCATAGACGAAGCCGCGGTCGGCGAGCGACAGGCAATTGGTGTTGAACGAGGCCGGGATCGAGATGCCATAGGCGCCGTAGCCATAGAGCAGGCAGGGTGCCGAGCCATCGAGCGCGGTATCCTTGCGATAAAGCAGGGTGACCGGAACCTGCGCGCCGTCGCTTGCGGTGGCAAAAACACGGCGGGTGACGTAGTCGTCCGGGTTGTGGCCAGAGGGCACTTCCTGCGTCTTCAGGAGCGTGCGTTCGCGGGTCACCATGTCGTAGTCGTAAAGCTGGCTCGGCGTCGTCATCGAGGAATAGGAAAAGCGGATGACATCGGTGTCGTATTCGGCGGCACCCTGCAGGCCGAGCGAGAACGCTTCCTCGGCAAAGGCGATGGCGTGTTCCTCACCGGTCGCGCGGTCGCGGATCTTGATCTGCGGCAGGCCGTTTTCCCGCTCCAGCCAGATCAGATGGCGGGCATAGGCCATGTGGCTGATGATCAGCCGGCCCGCCGTATGCGGCACGACATCGGTCCAGTTTTCTCGACTCGGTTTGTCAACCGGCGTCTGCATGATCTTGAAATCCTTGGCGCCGTCGGCATTGGTCAGGATGTAGAAGACGTCGCCGCCTTCGGTCATGGAATATTCAAGCCCGGTCTCGCGCTTTGAAACCAGCTTCGGCTCGGCCAGGAGATCGCTGGTCGACAGAAGGCGGTACTCGCTGGTCTCGTGGTCGTGAATGTCGATATAGATGAAATCGTCGAGCGCCGAGCCGCCGACCCCCATGAAGAAGCCCGGATCCTCCTCCTCGTAGACCAGCCGGTCGTTTGCCTGCGGCTCGCCGATGATGTGGTGGAAGATCTTCGAGGGGCGGTGGTTCTCGTCGAGCACGGTGTAGAAGAAGCTCTTGCCGTCCGGCGCCCAGGCACCGCCGCCGCCGGTGTTCTCGATGACATCGGCGAGGTCATCTCCGGTGGCGAGGTCGCGGACCCGCAGCGTGTAATATTCCGAGCCCTTGTCGTCATAGCCCCAGATGCCGCGCGCATGATCGGTCGAATGGTCGATGCCGGCGAGGCGGAAATAGGCCTTGCCTTCCGCTTCCCTGTCGCCGTCGAGCAGCACGGTCCGTTCGCCGCCATCGCGCGGGGTCCGAAAATAGCGCGGCTGCTCGCCTCCGGTGACGAAGAAGGAGCCATAGGCGAACGGGCCGTCCTTCATCGGGATCGACGAATCGTCTTCCTTGATGCGGCCGCGCATCTCGGCAAACAGCGTCTTCTGCAGGGCTTCCGTATCGGCCATCGCCGCCTTCATATAGACGTTCTCGGCCTCCAGATGCGCGCGGATCTCAGGATCGAGGATCGACGGGTCCTTGAACATCGCCTGCCAGTTGTCGGCACGCAGCCAGGCATAGTCATCCGTCCGGGTGATGCCGTGGCGGCTGTCCGTGACCGGCTTTTTCGGGGCGACGGGGGCGGCTGGCAGGGATTTGAAGATGGACAAGGAAATCTCCGGAATGCGAGGGGCTGCATCGGAGATAGAGGCGGGCGGATGAAGGTTCAAGCTGAAAGTGATCTTGCCGTCCTCATTGAAAATTCCGCCCTGATCCCTTGCGCCTGAAAAGAATCCGGGATAATTGCTCCACCGTCATGTAACGTTATTACATTTCAGAACTGGTGTTGAGATGCGCCAACGGATCAAGGAGAGAGCAAATGAACAAAGTCGTCAGACCCCTCGGCTACGTGCTGGCAATAGTCTCGGCAGTGGCCCTAGCCGGAGCGGCAAATGTCCAGGCCGCGGATCATAAGCACCACCACGCTCACGGCGAGAAAAACAGCGTCCATGACGGATATTTCGAGGATGCGGAGGTGAAGGCGCGTGCGCTCTCGGATTGGGAAGGTGACTGGCAATCGGTCTATCCGTACCTGACCGATGGAACGCTGGACCCGGTCATGGCGCAGAAGGCCAGGCAGGGCGACAAGAGTGCTGCCGATTACCGCGCCTATTACGATGCCGGATACAAGACCGATACCAATCGCGTACTCATCGAGGGCAAGAAAATCACCTTCTTTCGTGGAACGGAAGCGGCAAGCGGCAACTACGAGACCGATGGCCACGAGATTCTGACCTACAAGAAGGGCAATCGCGGCGTCCGGTTCATTTTCAGGAAGGTCAGCGGCGACGATGCAGCGCCAGGCTTCATCCAGTTCAGCGACCATATCATAGCCCCGGAGAAGGCGGGCCACTACCATCTCTATTGGGGCAATGATCGCGCGGCACTGCTGAACGAGGTGACGAACTGGCCGGCCTATTATCCGGCACGGCTTAACGGCAAGCAAATCGTCGAGGAGATGCTCGCGCACTGAGCGACGGCACTGCAGGCCATCCAGAAGGTTTTTAGCCATTCCCCATGGAAATGCCCCCGAACATTGGACGCCAACTTTCGGGGGCATGAGACCCCGCGCACAGGTCTCATCAGAGATGATGGGTTGATACCTGGACACGCAAACGGAACGAGAAAGAAAATCCAACGCCGACGCCAAAACCCTATCCCTGAAAATCAGGCTTGATCTCACCGAGACCCCCGCCGTTTAGCTGCAGGATTTTAACCAGCCCTTAGCGGAAATGCGCCATCTTGCACTGCAATAGCGCGATGTCGTTTTGCTGCGCCGTATCAGAGGCATCAGGCCTTGATCTTCCGTTTTCCATGTTCAGCTTGCGGGCATTTGCCCCCGCCGGAGTTCAGTCATGACGTTTCGCAATTTCTCCATCCTCCAGAAGATCGGCCTTGTCGTCTTCGTCATGGGGCTTTCCTCCGTGGCCATCGCCTCCGTCGGCGCCTATGGCATTTCGGCGCTGGCGTCGGCCATGGTTTCGGTCGGGGCCAAGGAAGAGGTGGCCCGCGAGGCCATGGACCTGCGCGTCGACGTCATCGCCATCAGCCGCATGACTTACCAACTGGCGGCAAAGCCGGACAAGGCGGCGGATTTCCGCGCCGAGACAGAGAAGCGCTCGACCGAAATGCTGGCGCGCCTGCCGAAGATCGAATCGACCGCCGATGAAACCGAACTCAAGCAGTTGCAGACGATCCGCACGACGCTTCAAAGCTATTTCGGCGAAATCCGCGCCATGGTCGATCTGGCCGAAGTAAAGCCCGGCGATGCGGCCGCCATCAGCGGCGCGCTCGACAAGGCACTTGCCGCCCAGAAG
>UCJH01000018.1 GCA_900472785.1 Hyphomicrobiales bacterium
AAGCCCGAGGATGACGACTTGAGAGGTTTGAAAAAAGCTCCTATCGGACAGAGCCAGTTGTTTCCCCCAAGTCCTCCTCCCCTCCGTCATCCTCGGGCCTGACCCGAGGATCCACAGCCAAGCCCTCATAAGCCGGCCGCCTCCCAAAAAAAATCATCCCCGTTTTCCCCGCCCTCGTCACCTGTGCCTATAATGGCCTCGTCCCGCCATCGGATACACCGGATGAGCGTTGCCGGCGAGGCGGGACCGGTGCCCTGGGGGATGGCGGAACGCCCGCTTCAGACCGGGGGCTGCGGGAAAGGTGGTTCTCCTCCGGACATTTGGATGGTCCGGGCGTGCCGGGCGTGCTCCGCCGTCGAAGGACGGTCCTGGGCACAAGCCCCGCCTTAGTGAAAGGCCTGGCGGGTAAGAGGTCGGGCCGAGGCATCGGAGGCTTGCGTTCCAAAAGAACAGAAGCGCAGAAGAACCTGAGAAGCGCGGCAAAAGACACCGAAACGGGGCACGGCACGTGTCACCTTACTACTTCTACCTGAGGCACCCGTCGTGCCCCGGCCGAATGCACGTTGGAACCCACGGCGAGAGATCGCGCGTGGACGACCGGCGTGGACGCAATTGACTTTTCCCCTTGCCCTTGCCGATAAGAAGCACAGATGAACGGCGCACGGCGACACTCCGATGGGGAGATGTCGCGCAGGAGATATCGACCATGAAGAACAGAACCCTGGGGCGCACCGGCGCCTCCATTTCGGAAATCGGCTTCGGCGCCTGGCAGATCGGCGGCTCATGGGGCGATGTCAGCGAGGAGGACGGCAAGCGCGCGCTCAATGCGGCGCTCGATTCCGGCGTTACCTTCATCGACACCGCGGATGTCTATGGCGACGGCCGCTCGGAAAAGATCATTGCCGCCGTTCTCAAGGAACGCGGCGGTGAAAAACCGTTCGTCGCCACCAAGGCCGGGCGCCGGCTCAATCCGCATGTCGCCGATGGCTATACCGGTGCCAATATCGAGACCTTCATCGACCGGAGCCTGAAAAACCTCGGTGTCGAAACCCTCGATCTCGTGCAACTGCATTGCCCGCCGACCGAGGTTTTCTACCGGCCGGACATGTTCGGCGCGCTCGACGAGCTGACGATCAAGGGCAAGATCCGCAATTACGGCGTCTCCGTCTCGACCGTCGAGGAAGGCCTGAAAGCCGTCGAATATCCGGGCGTGGCGACGATCCAGATCATCTATAACATCTTCCGCCAGCGCCCGCACGACCTGTTCTTCACGCAGGCGCAAAAGAAGAATGTCGGCATCATCGTCCGCGTGCCGCTGGCGTCCGGCCTGCTCTCCGGCAAGATCACCGCGAACACGGCCTTTGCCGCCGACGACCATCGCGTCTTCAATCGCAACGGCGAGTTCTTCGACGTCGGCGAGACCTTTGCCGGCGTGCCGTTCGAGGTAGCCCTCGAAGCGGTCGAGCAGTTGCGCCCGCTGGTGCCGGAAGGTGTTTCGATGGCGCCGTTCGCCTTGCGCTGGATTCTCGAAAGCCAGGCCGTGTCCGTTGTCATCCCCGGCGCCCGCAACGAGGCTCAGGCCCAATCGAACGCCTCAGCCAGCGCCTTGCCGATGATCCAGACCGAAACCATGGAGGCGATCAAGGACATCTACGAGCGGCTGATCAAGGTCCACGTTCACCAGAAATGGTAGGGCCGAAAAAACGAGGGCCGGTCTCCGGCCCTCCGCTGCGGGTGCCACAAGGCCCATCAGCCGCGGCCTCGGTCGAACGTCTCCGGACTTCGCGCATTGAGGACGGCAAGCGTCGCGTGAATATCCGGAGGACATGAAAATGGACGCGCGCACTTCTTTCGATCTGGACCGTTTCGTCGACGCACAGGCCGGCGTCTATCCATTGGCCCTGGCCGAACTTGCGGGCGGGCAGAAACGGACCCACTGGATGTGGTTCGTGTTTCCGCAGATTGTCGGGCTCGGACGGTCGCAGACCGCAGCCCATTTCGCGATCCGCAGCACCGCGGAGGCGATAGCCTATCTGCAGCACCCGCTGCTGGGTCCACGCCTGATCGAAGCGACGCGCACGGTCAACGCGTTAAAAGACAAGACCGCCCACGCCATCTTCGGATCGCCTGACGATCTCAAATTCCATTCGTCCCTGACGCTGTTTTACCATGTCGCCGAAAACGAGGACTGTTTCGAAGAGGGATTGAGCCGCTATTTCGACGGGGAGAAAGACGCGAAAACCCTGGAAATCCTCAGCGCCATGGAGGCGTCAGAGTGAATTCCATTCACCTGGACCACAGGCAAATTCCATATCATCGGCAAAAACTGGAAGGGAATGGCGCACCCGGAACGATTCGAACGTCCGACCCTCAGATTCGTAGTCTGATGCTCTATCCAGCTGAGCTACGGGTGCTTTTCGCTGCGGCGAGAACCGCTTGCGTGGCGATCCTCTAAAACGTCCGCCGGGGGATTGCAAGCGAATTTCCGTGAAAAAAATCATTTTTACCGGAAGACTGCCACAGCCTCGTAACGGAAGCCTGCATATGCGGGCTTTCGGCATAAACCGCACGAGCGGCAATCATCTCAATGCCTTGCCTTCGACCGGAACACGTCGAGCGGCACCGGACGATCCGGCAGTTCGATGCGGAACTGGGTGCCGGGGCCTGCCTTTTCGACCAGAGCGATCGTGCCGCCATGCGCCAGCACGAGTTCCCGGGCGATCGCAAGCCCGAGCCCGGTGCCGCCGGAGCGGGCCGAGCCGCGAAAGGCGGCAAACAGGTTTTCGCGCGCCTTGGGCGGCATGCCCGGACCATTGTCATCGACGGTGATGCTGACAACGCTGCCGGTGCGCATGGCCGAGACAGAGACGATCCGCATGCCGTCCGCGCTCGAGGCGTCGTTCATCAGCGCCTGCACGGCATTCCGGCAGATATTGTGGACGACGCGGAACAGTTGCTCGCTGTCGGCATCGACCTGCAGGTCGTCGGCAATCTGGATGCGGAATTCGATATCGGATTTCGGGTCGATGGCCAGCATCTCCGAGACATCGGCGACCA
Source organism: Hyphomicrobiales bacterium (assembly GCA_900472785.1). Taxonomy (GTDB): domain Bacteria; phylum Pseudomonadota; class Alphaproteobacteria; order Rhizobiales; family Rhizobiaceae; genus Pararhizobium. The sequence continues at coordinate 3,058 of UCJH01000018.1, forward strand.
GCGGACGAAGCTGGACGAAGCGGCGATGCGGCTCCGGTTCGGTCGTTCGCCCGTAGGACAGGACCTCGGTCGTGTAGCCCACGGCCCGGTCGATGCTGCGCAAAAGGGTCGGTGCGAAGCGCTTGACGATCGGATCGTCGACATCGGCGAGACGATCGGAAATCAGCTGCGCCGACGACAGGATGTTGCGCATGTCATGATTGATCTTCGACACGGCAAGACCGAGATCGGCCAGATTCTTCTGCTGCTTCAGCGTCTTCTGCAGATGCTGCTGCATGCTGGCGAGATGCTGGCCGGCGACCGAGAGTTCATCGGCGCCAGCGGATGCCGACAGGACACGCGCCGGATCGGATGGATCGGCGGAAAAAGCCTGCATGCTCGCCGTCATCCGGCGGATCGGGCGGATCATCAGGCGATTGATCGACAGGAAGATCAGCGCGGCGGTGATCAGCGAAATCACCAGCGAGACGAAAAAGACGGTGCGGGCATAGACCAGCATCGCCTTGCGCAGGCTCGAATCCTCCATGACCAGTTCGATCGTCGCGTCGCTGTCGCCGACCGGCCCGAACACTCGGAGAATCTTGTCGCCGCCGAACAGCAGCGTATCGAAGGCCTCGCCGATGGCGGCGATCGGCGTCATCGCGGAAAGGTCGTATTGCTCGTCGACCTCCGGCGGCATGTCGACGGCGGCGACGAGCCGCGATTCGCTCTTCCGGCGCAGCACGATGGCCTTGGTGCCCGTCGCCATCAGCGTGTCCTCCTGGACCGGGCGGGAGAGTTCGACATTTTCCAGCCCATCGACCACGATGGCGGCGGCGGCGGCGGTGTTCAACCGGTCCTCCAGCCAGCGCAGCCGCATGCTGGCGATGGACGGCACGAAGATCAGGACTTCGGCCAGCATGACGAAAATCACGGTGAGCAGCAGCAGCCGTCCCGAAAGCCCCCGGAAGAACCAGGCCCGCATCGGCGGTTTTTCAAGCGCAGCGTCGCGCGCCGTGTCGTCCATCATCATGCACTTTTCCCATGGCTTCAACCGAAGCGTCGCAGGAACCGGATGATCGCGCGGACGAACGGCTGGCGTGCCGATGGCTATGATAGGCGATCACGCCGCGTTTTCCAATTGCCGTCATCGCCCGGCAGGCCTTGATGCCGGGCGGCGAATTTTCAGCGATTTTCGCGGGACGCAGGACTTTGAAGTATCACGGAAGGCAGGGCCGCAAACAGCACCGTCCGCAGTGGCCTTAGCCGCTGCGGACGGTGCATGTCAAAAGGTCGGGATCAGAATTCTTCCCATGTATCCTTGGAGACTGCGGCACTCGTCGAGCCGCCGCCAAAGGCGCGGGCAACAGTGCCCAGCATCCGGCGGGCCGGAGACGCGACCGGGCGGGCGGCCTCGCGGACAGGAGCGGGCGCAGCACCGCGCACGCTGCCCTGATCGACTTTGAACTGCCCGACCAGACGCGCGAGGTTGTCGGCTTCGGCCGACAGCTTGTGGGTCGCGGCATTCGCTTCCTCGACCATCGCGGCGTTCTGCTGCGTCACCTGGTCCATCTGGTTGACGGCGGTGCTGACTTCGCCAAGACCCGTCGACTGCTCGCGCGCCGCAACGGCGATCGAGTGGATGTGGTCGTTGATCTTCAGGACGCTGGCTTCGATCTGCCCGAGAACGACGCCCGTTTCCTGCACGAGCTTGACGCCGGTCGCGACTTCCGTGCCGGATTTCGAAATCAGGCCCTTGATATCCTTGGCAGCGCTGGCTGCCCGCTGGGCCAGTTCGCGAACCTCCTGGGCAACGACCGCAAAGCCCTTGCCTGCATCCCCGGCACGGGCTGCCTCGACGCCGGCATTCAGCGCCAGAAGGTTGGTCTGGAAGGCAATCTCGTCGATGACGTTGGTGATCTGGCCGATCTCGTTGGAGGCCTGCTCGATCCGGCCCATGGCGCTGACGGTGTTGCGGACGACCTCGCCGGACTGCGCGGCGCTCTGCTTGGCCTCGGTGACCATGACGGTCGCCTCCTGGGCGCGGTCCGTGGAGTTGCGCACCGCAACCGTGATTTCGTCGAGCGCTGCGGAGGTCTGCTCGAGGGCGGCGGCCTGCTGTTCGGTACGGCGCGACAGGTCGTCGGTGGCCGAGCGAAGCTCGGACGAATTGCCGTTGATCGAATCTGTGGTCGTGCGCACTTCGCGCAGCGCCCGCTGCAGCGTCGACAGCGAATCGTTGACGTTCGTCTGCAATTCGGCGAAGGCGCCCTGGAACTGGCCTTCCATGCTCTGTGTCAGGTCGCCCGTCGCCAGGCTGGCAATAACCCGGCGGGTCGCGTTGATGCCGGTGTCGACGCTGTCCACCAGTGCGTTGACGCTACCGGCGAAGCGGTTGAGATCTTCGTCCTGATAGTCCTTGTTGATGCGCTGGGTGAAATCTCCGGCGGCCGCAGCCGCAACGACCGCAGCGATGCTCGACTGCAGGTCCTCGCTTTTCTGACGCAGGCTCGTTTCATGGAGATTGTGCTCCTGGATCACCAGGCCATTGCGCTTGAAGACTTCGACAGCCGCTGCCATCTCGCCGATTTCGTCCTTGCGGCCCGCGAAGGGAACCGCAACGCTGAGATCGCCATCGGCGAGCAGCTTCATCTTTTCCGTCAGATGCAGGATCGGACGGCTCAGCTGGTTGCGGCCGATGTAGAAGGCGACGCTTGCTCCCAACGCCAGGCCGAAGCCGGTGGTGATGAGGACCAGCATGACCATCGTCGACTTGAAGGCGGCGATATCGTCCTTGATGGCGGTCAGGGCGTCGCGGTCCGTGGTGACGACGGCGTCGATCTCGGCCTGGAAGGCCTTGCGGTTGGCGCGGTTCAGATCGTTGTTGCCCTGTTCGTTCGCGGCCTTGGGAGAGACTTCCTGGCCAAGACGGGCCGTTTCGGCGCGGAAGGTGCGGAATTCGGCAGCGCGCTTGACCACGGCTTCGAAGGCCGGGAGCTGTTCAGCCGGGACCTGCGGGCGCCAATCGGCCAGAAGCGCATCGATCTTGTCGAGGCCGCCGAGCAGGCCCTCGGCGAATGTCTTTGCCTTTTCCACGCTGGCGGCGCCGTAGATGCCACGCGATTCCATGACGACCCCGGTCACCAGGCGATTCAGCCGTTCGCCCTTGAAAGCCCGGTCGGATGCGTTTTCATAATCGCGCAACTTGTCATTGTATTCCGATACGACCGTAAGCGCGATGCCGCTGACCAGTAGGGCAATCAGGCTCATGACCGCTAGAATAAGATAGATTTTGCCGCGAATTTTCATTGCATGCCTCTCCATGGAACCGAAACGAGCCCGACGGGGTGCTTTCAGTCACTCAAACATGCGTCGATAATATTCGATCACTGGTTAACGAAGCTTTTTGGAAAACCTTAAAAATCTGGCGAGTTCCGATTAACCATTTGGTAAGCCATAAAAATTAGCATGGCCTAATAATTCAATCAGTGATTGAAAGATTTCAGCCGTTCTGCCGGCTGTATCCCGACTTTCAACGATGCGGCACCGGCCAACCCGCACCCCGAGCATTTCAGCGCGGGAATTGACTCCGCGTGGATTTTGCCCTTATAAGCCGCGCACGTCCGGTCAACCTGCGTTGCCCTATGGCCATGCCATGTCCGGAACGTAACGCTCCTTGCTAAAAAGCAAACCCAAGAAGGGCCGCACACCGCGGTGTTAAAATAAATGACGAAGCGTACCTACCAACCGTCCAAGCTTGTTCGCAAGCGCCGGCACGGCTTCCGTGCTCGTATCGCCACAAAGGGTGGCCGCAAGGTCATCATCGCCCGTCGGGCTCGTGGCCGCAAGCGTCTGTCGGCGTAAGCCGGCTTTGCCCGATGACAGATCGCGGGCGAACGACGTCAAGCAACGATGACATAACTGCCGGGCGGCTGAAAAGCCGCCCGCAGTTTCTTGCCGTGCGTGCAGGAGAGCAACGGAAGGGGCCGCTGTTCCTTCTGGAGGTCCTCGACCGCAACGCGCCGCAGGACCCTCCCCGCGCCGGTTTTACGGTGACGAAGAAACACGGCAATGCCGTGGAACGCAACCGAATGCGACGACGCCTCAAGGAGGCGGTGCGGCTATCTGCCGGATTTGCAATGAAGCCCGGACACGACTATGTGATTGTCGCCCGACGCGACCTTCTGAATGCCCCCTTCGAGCGGATCATCAAAAGCCTTCGCGACCGCATTGAGAACAAGCCGAAACATAAGCGGCCCGAACAGGCCGGCTCCAGGAAAGAATGATGGAAAAAAACCGCAATTACTTCGTGGCAATTGCCCTGTCCGTGCTCATCCTGATTGCCTGGCAGTTCTTTTACGTCAATCCGAAGATCGAGAGAGAGCGGCTCGCAGCGGAAGCCCAGCAGGCGCAGACGCAGGCCACCGGCACGGATACGACCAAGCAGGCGATCCCCGGACAGACGCAGCCGGCGAACGGCGCGGTTCCCGGCGCCAGCGAGAGCCGTGAACAGGCGATCGCCAAGTCTGCCCGCGTGACCATCGATACGCAGGCGCTGAGCGGCTCGATCAACCTGACCGGCGCGCGCTTCGACGACCTGAAGCTCAAGGAATACCACGAGACCGTCGACGACAAGAGCCCGCTGATCACGCTTTTCAGCCCGGCGGATACGCCCGAAGGCTATTTCACCGAACTCGGTTATATCGGCAACGAGGAGACCGGTACCGTTCCCGGCCCGACGACGGTCTGGACGCTGAAGAGCGGCGACAAGCTGACGACGGCCACACCGGTGACGCTGACCTTCACCAACGAGAAGGGCGTGGTCTTCACCCGCACGATCTCGATCGACGATCATTTCATGTTCCAGGTGACCGATGCCATCAACAATGGCGGCACGGCGCCGGTTTCGCTTTCGTCCTATGGCCGCGTCACCCGCTTCAACAAGCCGACGACGCCGAGCATCTACGTGCTGCACGAAGGCTTTATCGGCGTGATCGGCGAGCATGGGCTCAACGAAGTTGCCTACGGCAAGGTCGAGGACGAAGCACCCATTCAGCCCGGCAAGACGACGACCGGCTGGCTCGGCATCACCGACAAATACTGGGCGGCAGCGATCGTTCCGCCGCAGGCAACGCCGTATGAGGCCAAGTTCGCGCATTTCCCGGACGGACGCCCGCGCTATCAGGCAGACTACAAGCAGGATGCCGTGACGATCGCGCCCGGCCAGTCCACTGAAATCAAGAACCTCGTCTTTGCCGGCGCCAAAGAAGTTTCAGTTGTCCAGAGCTACTCAAAGGATGACAGCTGGTTCAGCTCGATGTTTTCGAGATTCACGAATACCGACACGACGAAGTCGGCGACTTATGCCATCCCGCAATTCGACCTGCTGATCGACTGGGGCTGGTTCTATTTCATCACCAAGCCGATGTTCATGCTGATGGACTTCTTCTTCCGCTATTTCGGCAACTTCGGCATCGCCATCCTGATGACGACCGTCGTCGTCAAGCTTTTGTTCTTCCCGCTTGCCAACAAGCAGTATTCCTCGATGGCGAACATGAAGAAGGTTCAGCCGAAGATGGAGGAACTGAAGAAGAAGCACGGCGACGACCGCATGGCGCTGCAGCAGGGCATGATGCAGCTCTACAAGGAAGAAAAGATCAACCCGATCGCCGGTTGCTGGCCGATCCTCCTGCAGATCCCCGTGTTCTTCGCGCTTTACAAGGTGATCTACGTCACCATCGAAATGCGCCACGCGCCGTTCTTCGGCTGGATCCAGGATCTGTCCGCGCCCGATCCGACGTCGGTGTTCAATCTCTTCGGCCTGCTTCCCTATGAAGTACCGCATATGCTGCTGATCGGCGTCTGGCCGCTGATCATGGGTGTCACCATGTTCCTGCAGATGCGCATGAATCCGACGCCGCCGGATCCGACCCAGGCGATGCTGTTCACCTGGATGCCGGTTGTCTTCACCTTCATGCTGTCGACCTTCCCGGCCGGCCTTGTCATCTACTGGGCCTGGAACAACACGCTGTCGATCGCCCAGCAGGCGATCATCATGAAGCGCCAGGGCGTCAAGGTCGAACTGTTCGACAATCTCAAGGGGTTGTTCTCCAAGAAACCCAAGCCGGCCGAATAGCCGCGCAGAGCTTCGCATTCCAAAGGCCCCGGATCACCTCCGGGGCCTTTTTGTATCGGTCCTTGCGACATCAAGCCTGCGACAGCCATGTGTCGCGATTACCGGCGTGAGCGTCGCGATTTACGCCTAGATTGCCACGATCGCCACCGGATTCTCTCCCATGTCCCAGCCGAGCTCGTTCCAGACGTCCGCACTCGCTGTCCAGCAGAACCAGACCAACGGCATCGCTCTGGTCCTGGGTTCGGCGGTCGTCTGGAGCTTCGGTGGCACGCTGGCGCGCTTTCTGCACATCGACGACGGCTGGACAGTGGTTTTCTGGCGCTCCGTCTTTGCGGCACTTTTCCTGATCGGCTTCATCCTGATGCGCGACGGACCGCGCAGCGCCTTGAATCTCTTTCGAACGATGGGCCTGCCCGGCGTTGCCGTCGGCCTGTGTTTTGCCATCGCCTCGACGTCCTTCATCCTGGCGCTGGCCTATACGACCGTAGCCAATATCGTGCTGATCCAGGCTGGCGTGCCGTTGATCGCGGCGCTTATCTCCTGGGTGCTGTTTCGCGAACGGATTTCGCTGCTGACCTGGCTTGCGATCGCCGCCGTCATCTTCGGCGTGGCGATCATGGTGTCGGATTCGGTCGGCGGCACGGTTTCGCCGATCGGGGACGCGCTGGCGCTCCTGATCGCACTGGTATTCGCGACCGCGACGGTGATCACCCGACGCTACGCCCATGTCCGCATGACGCCGGCGGTCTGCCTCGGCACGCTCGTTGCCGTTGCGGTCGCGGCGACGCAGGCGAGCAGTTTTGCCGTGACCCTGCCGGAACTCGGCATACTCGCTGCCTTCGGTGCGCTGAACTTCGGCCTTGGCCTCGCGCTGTTCGTCACCGGCGCGCGTCTTGTTCCCTCCGCCCTTGCCGCCCTGCTCGGCACCGCGGAGACGGTGCTTGGCCCGCTCTGGGTGGCGTTGATCCATGGCGAGGTTCCTAGCCTCAACACGATCATCGGCGGCGCGATCGTTCTTGCCGCGCTTTTGTCCTATCTCAGTGTCGAAATGTGGCGGCAGCGCCGGCTTGCCCGCCTCCTATAGGCCAACACGCGTCGTCTACCTTGACAAGGACGGTCAAAACCTTGAAGCCCTGCAGGGTATAAAGGTGAGTGACAGACATGACCGAAACAAAGCCGCAGCAGGACCTCCCTCTCTTCGGGCGCCCGTGGATCTTCATCCGCGGCGTTCCGGCGATGCATTTCCTGCCGCCGGAAGGCCCGATGGAAATCGCCTTCGCCGGACGCTCCAATGTCGGCAAGTCCTCGCTGATCAATGCGCTGGTCGGGCACCACGGCCTGGCGCGCACGTCCAACACGCCGGGGCGCACGCAGGAGCTCAACTATTTCGTGCCGGCCGGCTATACCGGTGAAGGCAACGACCTGCCGCCCATGGCGCTGGTCGACATGCCCGGCTACGGCTATGCCAAGGCACCGAAGGAAAACGTCGATGCCTGGACCAAGCTGGTCTTCGATTACCTGCGCGGCCGCTCGACGCTGAAGCGCGTCTATGTGCTGATCGACAGCCGGCATGGCGTCAAGCCGAACGACGAGGAGGCGCTAGCGCTGCTCGACAAGGCTGCCGTATCCTACCAGATCGTCCTGACCAAGACCGACAAGATCAAAGAACCCGCCGTTCCGCGGGTGATTGCCGAAACGCAGGAAAAGATCAAGAAAAGGCCCGCTGCCTTCCCCGTGGTGCTGTCGACCTCATCGGAAAAGGGAACGGGCCTAGAAGACCTGCGCAGCGCCATCTACACCGCGATCGGCCGCTGACCGTCAGGCGGCCGTTGCCGGAACGAATTTCAGCGCCAGACCGTTGATGCAATGGCGCTTGCCGGTCGGCTGCGGTCCGTCGTCGAAGACATGGCCGAAATGGCCGCCGCAGCGATGGCAATGGCACTCCACCCGCGTCATGAACAGGGACGTATCCTCGCGCGTGCCGATGCCGCCCTCGATCGCATCCCAGAAGCTCGGCCAGCCCGTGCCGCTGTCGAACTTCGTCTCGGAGGCATAGACCGGAAGATCGCACCCCGCGCACTGGAAGACGCCCTTGCGCTTTTCATTGTTGAGCGCGCTGGTGAACGGCCGCTCCGTGTCTTCCTGGCGGAGGATGCGGAACTGGTCATCCGTCAGGATCGCCTTCCATTCGGCCTCCGTTTTCGTCACCTCGAAAGTCTCCGTTTCCGCCGCAAAACCGGGGCGCGTGAAGCGATCGAGGACAGTTGCGCCAAGGAGCGCCGTGCCGGAAAGAAGAAAGAAACGTCGCGTCGTCATGATGGCTCCCTGAAGGACTGCTGATAGCGATTGATTGGCAGAACGCTCCACCCACGTGCACTCTATGGCCGCGTGAGGCGCGCTGCAAAACAAATGGAATCAAACCGGCGTGAGGACTGCGTGCGGCGTTCCACGAACGCGTGACAAAAAGGCCGCTGGCGAGTGAAAGCCAGCGGCCCTGCAGCCGGGAGTGGGATTGAGACCCCCGGCCTGGGGCCGAAGATGCGGCCTGAGACCGCATGCGGCTCCGAAAGCATCAGGACTTCGGCAGGAGAACCTTGTCGATGACGTGGATCACGCCGTTCGACTGCTTGACGTCGGCGATGGTGACGTTGGCAACGCCGCCGGTCTCGTCGGTCAGGGTGATCTTGCCGCCGTCAGCCTTGGCCTTCAGCACGCAGCCGCCGACGGTCTTGACGTCATGCGTGCCGCCATCATCGGCAACCATCTTGGAGATGGCATCCGACAGCGCATTGGCGGAAACGACGTGGCAGGTCAGGACCTTGGTCAGCATGTCCTTGCTTTCAGGCTTCAGCAGCGTGTCGACGGTGCCGGCCGGCAGGGCTGCGAAGGCTTCGTTCGTCGGGGCGAACACGGTGAACGGACCAGCGCCGGAAAGCGTCTCGACCAGACCGGCGGCCTTCACGGCTGCAACCAGAGTGGTGTGGTCCTTGGAATTGACCGCATTCTCGACAATGTTCTTGTTCTCATACATCGGCGCGCCGCCGACCATCGGATTTTCAGCATATGCAGCAAACGTACCAGCGGCCAGAACGGAAGCAACCGTCAGCGTACGGATCGTGGACTTGAACATAAATCTTCTCCTGTTTATCTCGCAAACCCGGGACCCGGGTCCTCTCCCGACATTCCCCAGGGAATGTCCGCACTCCCTCTTCGGGGAACATGGCCAGTAACGGGAGGCTTGCGAAAAGAGTTTCAGGAAAACAAAACTTTTATCAATTTACTGTTTTTATTCGATATTTCTTTTATCTTTGAGTCTGGGGAGAAAAATCGCACAATAAAAATGCCGCGGGGAAACCGCGGCATCAGTAAACCATGACTTACCTTTTTAAAGGCTTCGCGTCTTGCCGACCGCGATAACCGGGCCGGTGGCCGAACCGGTCGGCGATCCGCCGAAGGGCTCGACGCTGACTGCCAGCGTTGCACCTTCGGCGATTTTTGCGCGCATCGCCTGCGGCACGATGATTTCGCCCTTGCCGGTCTGCGGCAGCACACCCAGGGATTGCGGCGGCTTGTCGCCGACGATCAGCCAGAGCTCCAGCGATTTTTCTTCCGTCTGCCGTGCCGCGACCGGCACGACACGAAGCGCACCGCTTTCACCATCATACTGGGCAAGAAGATTGATCGAGGTGCTGCCTTCGCCGGACAATTCGGCAACCAGCGGCTTTCCGCCCTGGCTTCCCGACAACAGGCCGCTGTTGATCGTGCCGATAGCCGCCATGCCGATGACGGCCGCGAGCGTCAGCCCGCGCCAGAACACGAGAGAATTCCAGAAACCGCCGGAAACGGCAGCGGCAGGTGCGCTCGACACGGCATCGGCAAACAGGCGGCGTTCCACCATGGTCAGCACCCTGGCGGGCGGCACGACCGGTTCGTATTCGTCTTCAAAGGAGGAAAGATTGTCCTGCCAGCGGCCGACCATCGCGGCAAAGGAGCGATCCAGCACCATGCGCGCCTCGACCTTGCGCCTGTCTTCGGCAGACAGAACGCCGAGCACGTATTCTCCCGCGATCACTTCATCGCGCCGGAAATCTCCGCTTTCGGGGTTCTGTATGGTCATTGGTCCATGCACTCTCTCAGTTTCAGAAGGCTGCGCCGCAGCCAGGTCCGCATCGTGTTCAGCGGAACGTTGAAAAGCTCTGCCAGCTCCTGATAGCTCAATCCCTCGACATAGGCCTTGCGCACGGCTTCGGCGCGCTCCCGGTCGAGTTGCTCCATGCAGGTTTCGATCCGCCTCCCCTCCGCGCTATTCAGCGCGGATTTTTCCGGATCGGGCGAAGGATCGGCCAAATCATAGGCCTCGTCAATCGTGTTTGCCACGGGCTTGCGCGCCCGGATGACGTCGATCGCATGATTGCGGGCAATCGCCGAAAGCCAGGACATCGGGCTCGTTTCGCCGGTCGCGTAACGATCCGCCCGCTGCCAGATCTTGACGTAGATTTCCTGCAAAGCCTCTTCCGCCTCGTTCCTGTCCCGCAAGATACGAATGCAGATGGCGAAAAGTTTCGGGCTGGTCTTTTTATAGAGCTGCGAAAAGGCGGCGCGATCCCTCAGCGAAATCCGGCCGATGAGCGTGGAAATATCGTCAATGGTCATTGAGAATTCCGGTCTCCATCCCGTTGAGGCCAACATAGAACACAATCTGCCGGATAAAAAGTCAGCGATGCAGATGGATACGCCGTGTCGCGACCGCTGTCATTACGGCTTTATCGATCCGATGGATCATTTCAATCGTGCTTGAACCCGCATTGGGAACTTGCATTGGAACGCGATGCCGTTAAAGGAAACGTTCAGATTTCACGAGGCTGCAAACGCCGCTCCGACACGCCACCTGTTATTCGAGGGTCCATCATGTCCGCATCCGAAAGCGAAACCCAGGCACGCCTTCTTGCACAGGCCCTGCCTTACATGCAGCGCTACGAGAACAAGACGATCGTCGTCAAATATGGCGGCCATGCCATGGGCGATGCCGAGCTCGGCAAGGCTTTTGCCGCAGATATCGCCCTTTTGAAACAATCGGGCGTCAACCCGATCGTCGTCCATGGCGGCGGTCCGCAGATCGGCGCGATGCTGACCAAGATGGGCATCGAATCGAAATTCGAAGGCGGCCTGCGCGTCACCGACCAGAAAACGGTCGAAATCGTCGAGATGGTGCTTGCCGGTTCGATCAACAAGGAGATCGTCGCGCTGATCAACCAGACCGGCGAATGGGCGATCGGTCTTTGCGGCAAGGACGGAAACATGGTTTTCGCCGAAAAGGCCCGCAAGACCATCACCGATCCCGACAGCAACATCGAGCGCGTGCTTGATCTCGGCTTCGTCGGCGAGGTGGTCGAGGTCGACCGCACCCTGCTCGATTTGCTGGCCAAGTCCGAAATGATCCCGGTTATCGCGCCCGTGGCTCCCGGCCGCGACGGCCACACCTACAACATCAATGCCGACACCTTCGCCGGCGCGATCGCCGGCGCGCTCAACGCCACGCGCCTTTTGTTCCTGACCGACGTTCCCGGCGTGCTCGACAAGAACAAGAACCTGATCAAGGAGCTTTCCGTCGCCGAGGCACGCGCGCTCATCAAGGACGGCACGATCTCCGGCGGCATGATCCCCAAGGTCGAGACCTGCATCGAAGCCATCAACGCCGGCGTCCAGGGCGTCGTCATCCTCAACGGCAAGACCGCCCATTCGGTGCTGCTCGAGATATTCACGGAACATGGCGCGGGAACGCTGATCGTTCCGTGATGCAGTCAGAAAATTTGGGCGGCCCCGACAATAATAAAAATTGTGCCTCCCACAATCATGGTGGGATAACCGTAAAGTAGCTTAGTCTGAGGACTCAATTTTGAGTCCTCATCGGGAATGTCGCTTCCATATATATCCGGCCCGAAGCTCTTGCTGAAATCCCATCCATTGTCGCGGTAAAAGTTCAACTCTTTAAAAAACCAGAATAAATTATAGCACACGAGGGGAATAAGCACCGCTGTCATTACATACAGTGGTATCTTGTCTTCCATCTTAACACCTGCCGAATTCGATGATTTCATTCATCGATAAATCGCTTCCGCCTCGCCCTTCAGCCACGCGATCATCGCGCGATACGGGAACGGGCCGTGGCTGATGCGGGCGACGCCGAGGCCGGCGAGCGTGGCGACATCCGGTGCGCCGGGCTTCATCATGATATTGACCGGCAACGACACGGCATCGCAGACACGGCCGATCAGGTCGGGATCGGAAAGGCCGGGCACGAAGAAGCCGCTGGCGCCGGCCTGTTCATAGACACGGCCGCGGCGAATGGCTTCGTCGAGAAGATCGGCGTGTTTCGCCGCATCCGGCTCCTTCAGGAAGACATCGGTGCGGGCATTGATGAAGAATGGCAGGTCGCGGCCGTCAGCCATAGCGCGGATCGCGGCGATGCGCTTTGCCTGCGCCTCGGCGGCGTGTAGCCCCTGGCCGCCGACGATCTGGTCCTCGAAATTGATGCCGACGGCGCCGGCATTGGCGATATGGGCGACATTGATCGCCGTTTCGCCGGGTGTTTCGGCATAGCCGCCTTCGAAATCGATCGACACCGGCAGCTCCGTGGCACCGACGATGCTGCGGGCGATGTCGCACAACAGCAGCAGCGGGATTTTCTGACCGTCGCCAAAGCCGCCGGCGGCTGCGACCGACCAGCTGCCGGTGGCCAGCGCCTTGGCGCCGGATTCGGCAACGGCAACGGCGCTGCCGACATCCCAGATGTTGTAGAGGACGACCGGATCTCCCTTCCGGTGCAACGCGGCGAATGCCCTGGCTTTTTCGATCTGCTTCATTCCGTCCTCCCGACAACGATCGGGAAACGTTCTATCAGAAGACCAGAAGCATGACGACACCCAGCACGATCAGAAGGCAACCGATGACTTCCAGCCGGTTGATCCATTCGCGGAAGATGAAGACCGCGGAAGCGAAGGTGAACAGCATCTCGACCTGCGCTACCACCTTGACGATCGCGGCCTGCTGCAGGGTCATGGCCATGAACCAGCCGAACGAGGCCGAGGCACCGGCAAAGCCGACGAGCAGGCCGGGCCGCCAGGCGACCGCCACGCGCTTCAGTTCCTCCGGCTCGCGAGCCAGGATCCAGACGAGCATGACGACCGTCTGCAGCAGGATGACGAAGCCGAGCGTGAAGCTGGCCTGCATGACGAAATCCGGCTGCGGCAGGCTGGGCGCAAGCGCCAGCGAGGCGGAACGATAGGAGACGGCGGACAGGCCGAAGAACGTGCCCGACAGCAGCCCTATTCCGGCCGTGCGGGTGAAGACGGACGTCACCAGCGACTTCACGCTGACCTGTGTCCGGGCAACCGAAATGATCATCACCCCGACAACGGAAATCGCAATGGCGATGACCGTTCCATGGCTCGCCGCCTCCCCCAGAAACAAGAGGGCGAAGAGGGCGGCCTGCGCCGGTTCGGTGCGCGAATAGGCCGTGCCGACGGCAAAATTGCGGAAGGAAAACAGATGCACGAGCAGGAAGGTCGCCGCGATCTGGGCAAGACCGCCGATCACGGCCCAGAAGAAGAAGCTGCGATCCGGCACCGGCAGCGGATGACCGAGCCCGCGCCAAAGGATCGCGAGGTAGAGCAGCGCGAACGGCACGCCGAAGCCGAAGCGCACGAAGGTGGCGCCCGTCGTACCCATCACGCCCTTCAGATGCTTCTGCATGGCCGAGCGGATGTTCTGCAGGAAGGCGGCGGCGAAGGTGATGACGATCCAGGTTTGCATGCGTTGCCGCTACCATGCCCCGTAGCGAGAATCCATCACCCGCGCCGGAAAGAGTGTCGCCGCAGGGCCACAGCGCCGAAGCTGTCTCCAGCAAGGCGAGGTGGATAGAGCGCTCTCCGCTTGCCTTGCGATTGCAGACGGTTAGCGTTGCCCGACGACTGCCATGGGGAGACGACCTTGCCTGACCTGCACTACGAAGAACCGGCGCTTGCGGAGCTCTACGATCTCGACAGCGGCTGGTCGATCGACCGGGATTTCTATTTGGCTCTGGCCGGGCCGGAGCGCAGGCGCATTCTCGATCTCGCATGCGGCACAGGTCTCCTGTGCGACGCCTATGCCGACAGGGGACACTCGGTCACCGGGGTCGATCCCGCCCGGGCCATGCTCGACATCGCCCGGCAGAAACCCAACGGCGCCGGGATCGACTGGGTGCAGGCGACCGCCCAGACTTTCCGTTCCAAGGAACGTTTCGACCTGATCGTCATGACCGGCAACGCCTTCCAGGTTTTCCTCGATGACGCGGATATCCTCGCCGTCTTTGCGACCATGCGGGACCATCTCGCCGAAAACGGATTGATCGCGTTCGAAAGCCGAAATCCGGCGATCGACTGGCCGATACGCTGGAACAAGGATGTCGACCTCAAGGTGGACGGCAGCGTCGTGCGCCAGTCGCGCCGGGTCACGGCGATGACGGATGGGCGTATCGCCTTCGACACCCATTACGCACTGCCCGATCGAACGCTCGTCTCCTCCAGCGAATTGCTGTTCCTGTCGAAAGCGGAGATCGAAGAGCGCCTGAAAGCATCGGGCCTGCGGGTGGAAGCGGTCTATGGGGATTGGCTGTCCCAGCCTTTCGACCCGGCCGTTTCCGAGGAAATGGTCTTCATCGCCAAGGCCGCATAGCCATGACCAAGCTTTTCCTTTTGCGTCTGCCATGACGCATGGCATAAGTCGCCCATGAAAAATATCGACCGCCTGCCGACCAAAGCCGACTTCGCCCATGTCACCGACTGGGTGTTCGACCTCGACAACACGCTCTATCCGCATCACGTCAATCTGTTCTCGCAGATCGACCGCAACATGACGGCCTATGTGGCTGCGCTTTTGACGCTCGACCCGGCGGATGCAAAGGCACTGCAGAAACAGTATTATCGCGACCACGGCACCACCCTGCAGGGCCTGATGCTGCATCACGGCATCGATCCCAACGACTTCCTCGAAAAGGCGCACGCCATCGACTACGAGGTCGTGCCGGCTGATCCCGCCCTTGGCGAGGCCATCAAGGCCCTGCCCGGCCGCAAGTTCATCTTCACCAATGGCAGCGTCAAACATGCGGAAATGACCGCCCGCCGGCTCGGCATCCTCGATCATTTCGACGACATCTTCGACATCGTCGCCGCCGATTTCGTGCCGAAGCCTGCCGGCGACACCTATGACAAGTTCATGAGCCTGCACCGCGTCGATACCAAGCGCGCCGCCATGTTCGAGGACCTGCCGCGCAATCTGGTCGTTCCGAAAGCGCTGGGCATGAAGACGGTGCTGCTCGTGCCGCGCAATTTCGAATATGAATTTGCCGAGGCCTGGGAAAAAAGCTCGGATACGGATGAGCAGGCAGACTTCGTCACCGAAGACCTGGCCGGCTTCCTGAAGCGGCTGCTTTCGGATACGTGAGCGCAACGGACAGATACATCCGGCACCGTTTCGCCACGGAAAAATCCCTTTAAGGTCAAAGACTTAAATTACCAAAGTTTAACTGGCCGGCCGGGCCGGTTCGCGTATGCTTTCGTTCAGGGATACCGATCACTGAAAGGAAACATCATGCAGAAGCAGCCTATCATCCTGGGTTTCGTTGCCGTTGCCATAGCGCTTACGAGCTTTTCCGCCTCCTCCTACGCCGCCCGGCAGGAGCTGGCGCCGGAACAGCGCGCCGCTTTGATGGTCAAGCGGCTGGATACCAACAAGGACAGCAAGATCTCTCTCGAGGAAATGCAGGCCAGCGTCTCGACGGTTTTCAAAACCGTGGATGCCGACAAAAACGGCGAGATTTCGCGCGACGAGATCAAGGCCCGCCGCGAAGCCTTCCGCGATGCCCGCAAGGCATGGCGCGAAGCCAAAAACGAAAGCGGCGCCGACAAGGACAAGGCGATGGAAGCGCTGAAGGCCGCGCGCCCGGGCATGCTGCCCGGCTTGCGGCACAAGGGCTTCCAGCGCGCCGACACCGACGGGAACGGCGCGCTGAGCCTGGCCGAAGTCGCCGGTCTCACGGAGACGATATTCAAGCGCCGCGACAAGAATGCCGACGGCTTCATCGATGCTTCGGATTTCAAGAAGACGATTTGACGACCAGACGCCCTCAGGCAAGATTTTTTCAAGGCGGCGATGCACCATCGTCGCCTTGACCCTATATCTCTCCGCAATACCCCTCACGATCATTGTCGGGTTTTGCCCGCGTCGCAGCAATACGGAGAGAACCCATGCGCTACAACCAGCTCGGCAATACCGGCCTTTTCGTTTCGGAACTGTGCCTCGGCACCATGACGTTCGGCGCAGCCGGCGACGGCATGTGGGGTTCGATCGCCGATGTCGACCAGACGGCTGCCGATCGCATCGTCGGGGACGCGCTGGCGGCCGGGGTCAACTTCATCGATACGGCCGACGTCTACTCCTTCGGTGATTCCGAGCGGCTGCTCGGCCAGGCGCTGCGAAACCTGTCCGTGCCACGCAAGGACGTGGTGATCGCCACCAAGGTCTACGGACAGATGGGCGACAAGCCGAACGACCGCGGCGCGTCGCGCGGCCACATCATGGATTCGGTCGAGGCGAGCCTTGAGCGCCTGCAGACGGACCATATCGATCTCTACCAGATCCACGCGACCGATACCGTCACCCCGATCGACGAAACGCTGCGCGCGCTGGACGATCTCGTTTCCCGCGGCCTTGTGCGCTATGCCGGCGTCTCCAACTGGCATGCCGCGCGCATCGCCAAAGCGCTCGGTATATCGGAGCGCAAGGGCTACGCCCGGTTCGAGACCGTACAGGCCTATTACTCGATCGCCGGCCGCGACATCGAGCGCGAGATCGTGCCGCTGCTCAATGACGAGAAGATGGGCCTGATGGTCTGGTCGCCGCTTGCCGGCGGATTGCTTTCGGGGAAATACGGCCCCGGCGCACCCGGCAACGGCGAGGGGCGGCGCGCCAATTTCGACTTCCCGCCGGTCAACAAGGACCGCGCCTGGGACTGCGTCGCGGCGATGCGTCCGATCGCGGACAAGCACGGCGCCAGCGTTGCCGAGGTGGCGCTCGCCTATATCCTCGCCAAGCCCTTCGTGACCAGCGTGATCATCGGCGCCAAGCGGATCGAGCAACTGCAGGAAAACCTGAAGGCCGTGACGCTGAGGCTCGATGCGGATGACCTGGCGTCCCTCGATGCCGTCAGCGCGCTGCCGCCCGAATATCCCGGCTGGATGGTCGAGCGCCAGAACGGCACGCGCCGTCCCGGGCCTTTCGAACCGAAGGCGTGAACGCGCCCAAAAAGTGGGGCTTGCAAAACAGCGGCGCTTGCTAGAACGAATACTGTCACATGAAATTCGAAAGCGCTCCCTTGCATAACGACCCGACCGCAGCCGTCCAAATCATTGCCGAGATCAGCGTCGTGCCGACCATTCTCGATGTCGTCTGCGCGACGACGGGAATGGGCTTTGCCGCCGTGGCGCGGGTGACGGAGGATCGCTGGATTGCCTGTGGCGTACGCGACGACGTCCAGTTCGGCCTGCAGCCCGGCGGCGAATTGAAGATCGAGACGACCATTTGCAACGAGATCCGCCAGCATCATCAGATCGTCGTGATCGATAACGTCGACAAGGATCCGCTTTACGCAAGTCACCACACCCCGGCGATCTACGGTTTGCAAAGCTATATATCGATGCCGATCCTGCTCAAGGACGGGTCCTTCTTCGGAACGCTCTGCGCGATCGACACAAAACCAAAGACGTTGAACACGCCGGAAATCATCGGCATGTTCAAGCTGTTCGCCGAACTGATCGCCTTTCACCTCGATGCCTATCAGCGCCTTGACCAGGAGCGCCAGGGCAGCGAGTTGCGGGAACAGTTCATCGCCGTCCTTGGCCACGACCTGCGCAACCCGCTGGCCTCGCTCGACGCCGGTACCCGCATGCTCCAGCGTTCGGCGACGGACGACAAGGCGGTGTCGGTGCTGCGCCTGATGCGCAGCAGCATCTCGCGCATGTCCGGCCTGATCGACAACGTGCTGGACTTTGCGCGCGGGCGCATGGGCGGCGGCTTCGCGCTTGAGCAGGCGGACCGCGTCCCGCTGCGGCCGGTGATGGAGCATGTGATTGCCGAACTGCGCATGGCGCATCCGGAACGCCGGATCGTCGCCGAGCTGAGCGATGCCCTCGTGCGTTGCGACGAAGGCCGCATCGGCCAGCTGTTGTCCAACCTGCTCGCCAATGCGCTGACCCATGGTGCCGAAGACGGTGCAATCCGCGTTCGGTCGGACATTGTCGACGACGCGTTCATGCTCTCGGTGAGCAATTCGGGCGAACCGATTCCGCAGGAAAAGATAGGCGACCTCTTCAAACCCTTTTTCCGCGGCGAGCCGAACTCCGGCCAGCAGGGTCTTGGCCTCGGTCTTTACATCGTCTCGGAAATTACCAAGGCGCACAACGGCACGCTGTCCGTAACATCGACTCCGGAAGAAACCTGTTTCACCGTCAGGATTCCGCTTTATTAGGTGAAGGACAACTCCGGGCTCAACCCGAGGGTCCGTTGTGCAGGCTGCCGAATTCGTTTTTCCCGGCCGTGCCCGGCCAGATGCACAGGGCGAGAAACATCACAGGGCTGATCACGGGAATGAACAGGCAGAGCGCGGCGGCACCCGGATAGCCGATGTCGTGGAGACGCTTGACCGTCAGCAGGAAGATCGATGCCGTCGAGGCAAGCGCACAGACGATCAGCGCCAGCGTCCAGAGGGCGAGCGCCACGTCCGCATCCTGATTGGCGAACATGCGGCTGATGACGAAGCCCGTGAGACACAGCCAGTATAGCCACGCCATGAGATACAGCTGGCGGCCGATGCGCCCGGAGGGACTGAAAAACAACCAGCTGACGGTTGGCTCACGCCCCTCCGCGCCCATGGACATCAATCCCGCAGCAGTTCGTTGATGCCGGTCTTGGAGCGGGTCTTCTCGTCGACGCGCTTGACGATGACCGCGCAATAGAGGTTCGGGGCGGCGAGGCCATTCGGCATCACGGCGCCGGAGCCCATCGAGCCCGCGACGACGACCGAATAGGGCGGCACTTCGCCATAGGTCACTTCGCCGGTGGCGCGATCGACGATCTTGGTCGACTTGCCGATGAACACGCCCATGCCGAGCACAGACCCTTCGCGCACGATGCAGCCCTCGACGACTTCCGAGCGGGCGCCGATGAAGCAATTGTCCTCGATGATCGTCGGGCCGGCCTGCATCGGCTCCAGCACGCCGCCGATGCCGACGCCACCGGAGAGATGCACGTGTTTGCCGATCTGCGCGCAGGAACCGACCGTCGCCCAGGTATCGACCATCGTGCCCTCGCCGACATAGGCACCGAGATTGACGAAGGACGGCATTAGAATAGCGTTGGGCGCGATATAGGCCGAGCGGCGGACAATCGCGTTCGGCACGGCGCGGAAACCGGCTTTTTCGAATTCATTGGCGCTCCAGCCGTCGAACTTCGACGGCACCTTGTCCCACCAGGACGCTTCGCCGGGGCCGCCCTTGACGATTTCCATCGGGTTGAGCCGGAAGGACAGGAGCACGGCCTTTTTCAGCCACTGATTGACGGTCCAGTTGCCGTCCGCGCCCTTTTCGGCGACACGCACCTTGCCCGCGTCAAGGAGGTTCAGCGCCGTCTCGACGGCGTCGCGCACTTCGCCCTTCGTGCCGGTGCTGACGGTGTCGCGGTTGTCGAAAGCCGCGTCGATGGTCTGCGAAAGAGAGGCGAGATCGTGGGTCGTCATCGGAATTCCTTAAACTTCGGCGTTTATCGTCAAATGCTCTAGAGCATGATCCCGGAAAATTGAAGAGATTTTCAGCTCCGGTCATCGGCTCGGACACCGTCGTGTCACAGGCGGCCTGCAGATGATCGCATCTGTTGCATCGTGTGGAGAGAATAGGAGCATCCGGCAGCGATGACCATCTGCCGGATTGCGTCAGGGAAAATGAAATATGGCACGAATGAAAAAGCGGAACCTGCGGCGCAAGGATGGGGTCTGGGACCCGTTGGCCAACAGCGCCCATGACCGCCACCGCGCGGCGGGTGTGCCGCAGACCCCGCAATCCATGTCGCCGGCCTATCGCCTCGCCTATGCCGACGACGACTTCCTCTGCCGCGAGGAACTGCGCCCGGTGCGGCTGCAACTGGAACTGCTGAAGACCGAGATGATTCTGGCGGAGCGCGGCATCAAATCCACCATCGTCCTGTTCGGCGGCGCGCGCATCCCGGAACCCGGCGGCGACGCTTGGGCGGCGAAAAACGAGACGCAGCGCAAGAACCTGACGGCGGCCTCGGTCTATTACGACGAGGCGCGAAAATTCGCCCGGCTGACCTCCCTGCATTCGGCGCAGTCGGACCACAAGGAATTCGTCATCGTCACCGGCGGCGGGCCTGGCGTGATGGAGGCCGGCAACCGCGGGGCTGCGGAAGTCGACGCGCCGTCAATCGGGCTCAACATCGTGCTTCCGCATGAGCAGGCGCCGAACCGCTACGTGACGCCGGAGCTGTCCTTCAACTTCCATTATTTCGCGATCCGCAAGATGCATTTCCTGCTGCGCGCCAAGGCCGTGGTCGTCTTTCCAGGCGGTTTTGGAACACTTGACGAGTTGTTCGAGACCATCACGCTGATGCAGACCGGGCGCATGGCGCTGGTGCCGCTGATCCTGTTCGGGGAAAAGTTCTGGCGCACCATCGTCAATTTCGAGGCGCTCGCCGATTTCGGAACGATCGCACCCAATGACATCAACCTCGTCCAGTTCGTCGAAACGGCGGATCAGGCCTGGGACATCATCTCGAAATTCTATGCGACCGTCGATCCGGCCAGCGTGCCGGTGGCATCGGGCGAACGATGAACGGTCTTGCGACCGGGGGGCATAGCCAGCCCTGCCCGGTTGCCGGTCGGAGCGGCATGACCCGGTGACAGCCTCGTCATGATCGGCTAAACCATGCGCCGAAGACAAACATGGCATCCGCTTTCATGACCCCCACCGATCCGATCGCCAATCTCGCCACGCTGATCCGCTGCCCCTCCGTCACCCCTGCCGAAGGCGGGGCACTCTCGGCGCTGGACGCCATGCTGACGCCGCTCGGCTTTGCCTGCGACCGCGTCACGGCGACGGAACCCGGCACACCCGATATAGAAAATCTCTATGCCCGGCTGGGTACGCAGGGGCCGCACCTGATGTTCGCGGGCCATACCGACGTGGTACCGGTCGGCGACGAGGCCGCCTGGACCCACGGGCCGTTTTCGGCTGAAATCGCCGATGGCCAGATGTACGGCCGCGGCGCCGTCGACATGAAGGGCGGCATTGCCTGTTTTGCGGCAGCCGTTGCCCGCCACATCGAAAAGCATGGCCCGCCGAAGGGCTCGATCTCGTTTCTGATCACCGGCGACGAGGAAGGCCCGGCGATCAACGGCACGACCAAGCTGCTGGAATGGGCGGTCGCCAGGGGCGAACGCTGGGATGCCTGCATCGTCGGCGAACCGACCAATCCGGACCAACTTGGCGACATGATCAAGATCGGCCGGCGCGGCTCGCTTTCGGGCACGATCACGGTGCATGGCGTCCAGGGGCATGCGGCCTATCCGCATCTGGCCGACAGCCCGGTGCGCGGTATCCTGCAACTGACGCAGGCGCTGATGGACCCGCCTTTCGACGCCGGTACCCATGATTTCCAGCCATCCAATCTCGAAGTCACGACGATCGATGTGGGCAACAGGGCGGTCAACGTCATCCCGGCACGCGCAACGGCAAGCTTCAACATCCGCTTCAACGACACCTGGAGCGCCGACAGCCTGAAGGCCGAGATCATCGCCCGCCTCGACCGTGCCGCAGCCGACGGGCTCTTGCGGCCCGGACGCCAACCGGTCGCCTATGATCTCGTCTGGAACGAGCGGCCGAGCCATGTTTTCCTGACGCGCAATAATGGTTTGATCTCCTCCCTCTCCGGCGCGATTGCCAATGTCACCGGACGCGAGCCGAAACTATCGACTACAGGCGGAACCTCGGATGCGCGGTTCATCAAGGATTATTGCCCGGTCGTCGAATTCGGGCTGGTCGGCCAGACCATGCACATGGTCGACGAGCGCGTGGAGATCGCCGATCTCGAGACCTTGACGGCGATCTATGAAACCTTTCTCGAACGCTGGTTCGGCGATGCCGCAGTTTGAGGAAATCAGCATCTACCTGAAGGGCCTATGGCTGCTGGTTTCGGGAAAACCCGAAGGCCTGCAGTGGCTCGATCTCAGCGTCACCGGCGTCTGGCGATCCTTCGCCGCGATCCTCTGGTGCCTGCCGGCCATGGCCGTCAGTTGGGCAGGCTGGCGCCTGTTTTATCTTACCAACATGCCGCCGGGAACCGAGACCGGCATCCTGTTCATCGCAAAGCTGCTGGTGATCGATCTGGTCGCCTGGATTTTTCCGCTGGCCCTGATTGCCATCCTGGCCAAGCCTCTCGGCTATGACGGCGATCTTGCCGCCATCATCGTCTCCAGCAACTGGATATCGTTGCCGCTTTCCTATGTCACAGCGGCGCCGGCGGCGGTCCGGCTTGTGCTGCCGGGAAGCGAAGGGTTCACCGGGCTGTTGTCGCTGATGTTCCTGATTATGGTTTTTGCCGTGATCTTCCGGCTGATGAAGACCGTGACAAACAACCAGACACTGCTTGCGTCTGCGCTAACACTGATGCTTGTCCTGCCGGCCTTCATGATCGGCAACCGGCTGCAGACCTATTTCGGCCTGATGCCGGGATAGAGCATCGTTCCCTCAATAATCGACCTGCATGAAATAGAGCCCGTCCGGCGGCGCCACGGGGCCGCAGGCTTTTCGATCCTTTGCCTCAAGGGCGGCACGGACATCCTCCGGCGACCATTTCCCATCGCCGGCGAGCTTCAGCGTACCGGCAAAGGAACGGATCTGATTGTGCAGGAAACTCTGCGCCGTGGCGCGGATTTCGATGAGATCACCGTCCCGCGTCACATCCAGCCGATCGAGCGTGCGCACCGGGCTTTTGGCCTGGCAATGGGCGGAACGGAACGTCGTGAAATCATGCCGTCCGACCAGCATCTGGGCGGCCGCATGCATAGCCGCGTGATCGAGCGGCTTTGCCACCCACCACGCCCGTTTCGCCTCCAGGGCTAAGGGCGACCGGCGCGAGATGATGCGATAGAGATAGTGCCGGCGCAGCGCCGAGAAACGCGCGTCGAAATCCGGTGGAACTTCCATCGCCTCCAGGATGGAGACGCGGTCGCTTGCCTGCCCAAGATAGGCATTCAGGGCATTGCGCAGGGTTTCCGGCTTCCACTGACGTTCGAGGTCCGCATGGGCGACCTGACCCCGCGCATGTACGCCGGAATCCGTGCGCCCGGCACCGCGGATCGAAACGGTTTCACCGGTCAGGCGGAAGATCGCCTGCTCAATGGCGCCCTGCACCGACGAGCCATTGTCCTGTCGCTGCCAGCCGACATAGCGCGAGCCGTCATATTCGATGGTCATGCGGAAGCGTGGCATCAGGCGAGCCTTGTGCCGGCCGCAATCGCCGTGCCACGCAGGAATTCGCCCACCGCCAGCGGCTTGCCGCCTGCCTTCTGCAACCGGATCAGGCGAACGGCGCCTTCGCCGCAGGCAATCGTCAGGTCGTCCGACAGAACGCTGCCGGGAGCACCGTTGCCTTCGGAAACCACGCTTTGCAGGACCTTGACGCGTTCCGGACGACCGCCGATCTCCACTTCGAACCAGGCACCGGGAAACGGCGACAAGCCGCGAATGTGATTGTGCACTTCAAGCGCCGGTCGCGAGAAATCGATGCGGGTTTCCGCCTTGCTGATCTTTGCCGCATACAGAACGCCATCGCCCGTCTGGGGCGACAGCGGCAGGTCGCCGCCATCGAGCTTTTCCATCGCATCCTTCATCAGGCTTGCACCGGCCAGCATCAGGCGGTCGTGCAATTCCCCTGCCGTCATCTCCAGACCGATCGCAACCGTCTTCGTCAGGGCCACCGGGCCGGTATCCAGTCCCTTGTCCATGCGCATCACCATCATGCCGGTCTCGTGGTCGCCGGCCATGATCGCGCGCTGGATCGGGGCAGCCCCGCGCCAGCGCGGCAGGAGCGAGGCATGGCCATTGTAGCAGCCCTGTCGCGTGCCGTTCAGGATCTCCTCGGGCAGCAGCAGGCCATAGGCGACGACAACAGCCACGTCCGCGTCGAAATCCTGGAAGGTCTGGCGGTCGGCAGCGTCCTTGAAGTTCAACGGGGTCAGCACCGGCATGCCGAGGAGTTCCGCCGCCTGATGCACCGGCGACTTCTGCAGCTCAAGGCCCCGCCGGCCACCCGGACGCGGCGGCTGCGAATAGACGGCGACGATCTTGTGGCCAGCCTGCGCCAGCGCCGAGAGCGTCGGCACGGAAAACTCCGGCGTTCCCATGAAGATGATGCGAAGCGACACGGTACGCGGCCTCCCGTTTCTGGATCAGGCCTCTTCAAACGGGTTTACGAGCGCCAAATCAAGCCCCTCGAAGTCTTTTACGTTTCGTGTTGCCAGTGTCGCGCCATGGAAAAGACAGATAGCGGCGATCATGGCGTCCTTGGTTTCGATGTGACGTCCCGCCTTTTGCCTTTGCGCGGCAATCCGACCATAGATCGGCGCCATGCGAACAGAAAAACTGAGAATGCGGCCTGCAAACTCTTCCTCAATATCGGTGAAAATCCGGGTCAGCGAATCTCGGCGGCGACCCGGATCCAGCAAGTTTAGGCCGAAATGGATTTCCGCAATCGTGATCGATGTCAGAAACACACCTTCCATATCGTAGCGATCAAGCCAGCGCAGGATTCAATCACTGTGCTGACGGCCATTGATTTCGGATATGACATTCGCGTCGAGGACAATCAAAAGCCATCACTCGAAATTTGGCGGTGGACGGTCCGGCTCTTTGCGAAAGGCGGCGATGGCTTCCAGTTCATCCGACGAAAAACGTTGATCGCCAACAATGGTGCGCAAACGACTTCCCGCAGTTTGCGGCTGGCTCGACTCCAGGCTAAGGGCCCTCTGTATATTTACAATCGCCTCTTCTGAGAGACTGCGGCCGTTTCTACGTGCGCTTTTCTGTAATTCCATTTTCAGGGCATCATCGACGCCTCGCAACAACAGATCACCCATGCGCACCTCCACCAAGATATCACTGATATCATAGGCTCGAAGGCTTAACTTTCAAGACGACGCTCAGATGGCCTTGCTGCCGCGCAGCTTGGCGGCCTTGGTGAATTTGCGGATCACCATTTCGCGCTTGAGCTTGGAGATGTGGTCGATGAACAGCGTGCCGTTCAGGTGGTCGATCTCGTGCTGCAGGCAGGTGGCGAGCAGGCCGTCGGCCTCCGTCGTCTGCTGTTTGCCGTCGCGATCGACGTAGCGCAGCGTGATGGATGCTGGCCGCTCGACTTCCGCGTAATAATCGGGAATGGAGAGGCACCCCTCTTCGTAAACCGACCGTTCGTCCGACGCGGCAACGATTTCGGGATTGATGAAGACCAGCGGCTGCCTTTCCTCGCCTTCCTTGGCGACGTCGATGACCAGCAGGCGGCGGTCGACACCGATCTGGATCGCCGCAAGGCCGATGCCCGGCGCGTCATACATGGTGTCGAGCATGTCGTCGGCGAGGCGGAGGATTTCGGCGTCCACGGCTTCCACCGGCCGGGAAATCTGGCGCAATACGGGATCGGGAAGGATGATCAGCGGCTTTATGGTCATTTCGACCCCATAACCGATCTTTCGGCCGGATGGAATTCTTGTCTTACATTTTTTTGCACTGGCGCGGATCAGAGCGTGTCAATCCGATACCTGGGCCCGGGAAGCCGATCTGCGTGTTCCTGTTTTGATCTGGTTTCGGCCGAAAAAATCTGCTAGGCATGGCGCCATGGAGCCCATGACCCTTTCCTTCGATCGCACGCTTTTCGTCCTCGGCACACATCCGGTAACCTTCGGAGCCCTTGTCCTGACAGCCGCCCTGTTGCTGGCCGCGGTGCTGATCGTCTTTGTCGTGGGGCGCAATCACAAGAGCAGACGGGCAGCCGAAGCCGATGCACGGATGATGGCCTTGATTGCGGCGCAGACGGAGATGCAGGGGCGCATCGCGGCGCTCGCCGACGTCTTCGGAACGCGGCAGTCGGAGCTCAATCAGTCGATCAACCAACGCATCGACGGCATGACGCAGCGTATCGGCACCTCGATCACCGAACAGACCAAGGCGACGCACGAAAATCTCCGCCGCCTGCAGGAGCGGCTGGCGGTGATCGACACGGCCCAGACCAACATTCAATCGCTCGCCAAGGACATGGCCGGCCTGCAGAGCATCCTGTCCAACAAGCAGACGCGCGGGGCGTTCGGCCAGTCGCGCATGGAAACCATCATCGCTGATGGCCTGCCGATCGGCGCCTATGCCTTCCAGCCGACCTTGTCCAACGGATCGCGCCCGGACTGCACCATCCGCATGCCGAACGACCAGCCGGCGTTGGTGATCGACGCCAAATTTCCGCTGGAGGGATGGAATGCCATCCGCGCCGCCACCGATCCGGAAGCGTCCAGGCTCGCCGCGCAGCAATTCCGGCGTGATATGGAGGTCCATATCCGGGATATTTCCGGGAAATATCTGATCACCGGCGAAACGCAGGAAACCGCCTTTCTCTTCGTTCCCTCCGAATCGATTTTCGCCGAGATCCACGAGCATTTCGAAGGGATCGTCCAGCGCGCCCACCGCGCCCGCATCGTCATCGTCTCGCCATCGCTGCTGATGCTGTCGATCCAGGTCATCCAGGCGATCCTGCGGGATGCGCGGATGCGCGAGCAGGCGCATCTGATCCAGGGTGAAGTCGTGCGGCTGATGGAGGATTTGGGGCGGCTGGACGAGCGCGTGCGCAAGCTTCACGGCCATTTTTTAACGACGCAGAAGGATGTCGACGACATTCTCCTGTCCTCCGAGAAACTCAAGCGGCGCGGCACGCGGATCGAAGCGCTCGATCTTGAAACCGCCACGGCGTCCGAGCCGTCCAAGGAGCCAAAGGCATTCGACAGCCGGCTCGGGCAATTGAAACTGCGGGTGGTTGACGAGGACTGATCCTCTCGGGCACTGTCCCGCAAAAATCAGCACTCGGGCGGGATACCTCACATGATTACAGTTTTCGGCTCCATCAACATGGACCTGATCGCCACCACGGCGCGCCTGCCCAAGCCCGGCGAAACGGTCGCCGGCACGGGCTTCAGCACGGCCGCCGGCGGCAAGGGCGCCAACCAGGCGCTGGCCGCCCGCCGCGCCGGTGCGACCGTCAAGATGGCCGGCGCCGTCGGCTCCGACAGTTTTGCCGAAGGCGCCCTGGACTTGCTGAAATCCGCAGGCGCCGACCTGTCTCTGGTCAAGACGGCTTCGGAACCGACCGGCACTGCCCACATCACCGTCGGCGGCGACGGGGAAAACGTGATCATCGTCGTCGCCAGCGCGAACGGAACGGTCGGCGCATCGGATGCCGAAACAGCGGTGGGCATGATGACGCCCGGCGACACGCTGATGCTGCAACTGGAAATCCCGGCACCTGCCGTCGAGGCTGCCCTTGATGCCGCCAAAGAAAAAGGCGTGACATCGATCATCAACATCGCGCCGCTGACCCCGGAGGCGGGGCGCCTCGGTCGCAAGGCCGATATCGTCGTTGCCAACGAGACCGAGTTCGAACTGCTCGCAGGCGCACACGATCTCACCACCGCCCAGCGCGAGGACGCCGTCAGGCGCCTGCACCAGGAGACCGGACAGACGATCATCGTGACGCTTGGCGCCGAAGGCGTGATGGCGATCCGCGACGGCATCATTCATCGCGCCAAGGGGTTGAAGATCGCGCCGGTCGACACGGTCGGCGCCGGCGATACCTTCTGCGGCTATCTCGCTGCCAGCCTCGATGCGGGCCTTGCCTTCCCTGATGCGCTGCGCCGGGCTGCCGTCGCCGGCTCCCTTGCCTGCCTGAAGCCCGGCGCCCAACCGGCCATCCCCATCGCCGCCGAAGTCGATGCGAAAATCTGAGGCTGCGGGCCAAGGGTAGAAAGCGCAAGCGGTCTGCCGGGCAACAACAGGTTTCATGTCTAACGCCCCTGCGACATCCCGCCACAGGCGGGAAGCGGGTGCATGCCTGGTTTTGTTCGCAATCGGAACAGCGGACGTCGCTGCCATTCCCGACCGCGGCGCCACGGGCCCTGAAGGGTAAATCTTTCCTTCAATCTGTTGGCCGTATTTTAACGGATGATGGTTTACGCAAGAAGCCATGAAGGCCTTCGCTTCTGTTTCGAGGCACGGCCTTCCGGTGTCGGTCGACATCGGACGCTCCATGATGGGGCAAATTCCCACACTCAGACAGCGTCACTCCGCGACTGCGGAGACCATACCAATGCGGGGACATCCATGTTCAAGTTCCAGGCCAGATCGCTTGCAACCAAACTCATCACCGTCACGGGCGGCATTATCGCCCTCGTTCTTCTGGCTTCCAATTTCGTGCTGATTTCGCAGACGCAGGACCGCGTCGCCGAACTGGTCTATGCCGATGCGAATTCGCAGGCAAAGGGCATCGCGTCGGATATCGCCGGCAGTGTCGGGGAACTTGCAGGCGCGGCGCGCTCCATGGCGGGCGTCATCGGGCTTGCCCATGAAAACAACCGCCTCGACCGAAAGGGCACGATCGACATCCTCAAATCCAATGTCGAGCGGAATGCGTTCGCCTTCGGCAGCTGGTTTGCGGAAGAGCCGAACGCCTTTGACGGCAAGTCTCCGGAGATGAAGGGCAAGGCCGAGTTCGGCGCCAGCAAGGACGGCACGTTCAATCCCTACTGGACGAAGAGCAAGACCGATGGCGGCATAAGCTTCTCCGCCTTCGATTCCGACTATCCGGCCGAGTGGTATGCGCTCGCGGCCAAGAGCGGCAAGGGCGCGATGACGCAGCCCTATTCGGAAACCACCACGGGCAGCGCCGTTTCGATGTCGTCGATCGCCTATCCGGTCCTGTCGAAAGGCAAGCTCATCGGCGTCAGCGGCGTCGATATCTCGCTCAAAACCCTGTCCGACAAGCTTTCACAGCTGCATCCCTTTGGTTCGGGCCGCGTCACCCTGTTGTCGCAGGCCGGCAAATGGCTGGTGGCTCCGGTTCCGGACCTGCTGATGAAAGAATATGAGGGCGAAGGCGCCGACGTCGTCAAGGAAGCCCTGGCCTCCGGCAAGGTCGGCCGTATCGAGAATCTTTCCTTCGAGGAGATGGGTTCGTTCGATCGGGTCGTCTATCCCTTCGCGCTTCCGGACGTCAACACGTCCTGGATCGTGCTCGTCGACGTGCCCCGCTCGGCCATTCAGGCGCCGGTCCTCGACCAGACATACATGATGATCATCGGCGGGCTCGTCGTTCTCGGCGCAGTGCTGCTCGGGCTTTATTTCGCCGTACGCAGCTACGTCCAGAGGCCCTTGGCTGGTCTTGTCAAGGATGTCGAAAACCTCAGCAGCGGCGCCTATGCAACGCCGGTCTCCGGCCAGCAACGGACCGACGAAACCGGTGCTGTCGCCAAGGCTCTCGAGGGTTTCCGCCACCAGCTGTCGGATGCGAAGCGTCTTGAAATCGAGGCGAAGGGCGATCGCGAGCAGTCGGAGCGCCAGCGCAGCCAGTCGGAAACGGAACGGGCCGAAAACAGCGCCCTCCAGCGCGATATCGTTGCCCGTCTCGGAAAGGGCCTCTCGCACCTGTCCTCGGGCGATCTCAGCTTCCGTATCGCCGATGAATTCCCCGGCGATTACGCGCAGCTGAAGAACGATTTCAATTCGGCGATGGAAAGCCTCGAGGAGACGATCCAGACCGTCAACACGTCCGTCATCAACATCGGCACCGGCACCAGCGAAATCAGCAATGCGGCCAACGACCTGTCGCACCGCACTGAGCAGCAGGCGGCAAGCCTGGAGGAAACGGCAGCAGCGCTCGATCAATTGACCTCGCAGGTCAATGCCAGCGCCGACAATGCCAAGGTTGCCGCCAAGTCGGTCGAGACGGCAAGCAACGATGCCGAACAGTCCGGCGAAGTCGTCCAGAAGGCGATCGCCGCGATGAAGGGCATCGAGCAGTCCTCAGGCGAAGTCAGCCGCATCATCGGCGTCATCGACGAGATCGCCTTCCAGACCAACCTTCTGGCGCTCAACGCCGGTGTCGAAGCCGCACGTGCCGGCGACGCAGGCAAGGGTTTCGCCGTCGTCGCACAGGAAGTGCGCGAACTGGCGCAGCGATCTGCCAATGCCGCCAAGGAGATCAAGACACTGATCAACACCTCCGCCGGTCAGGTACGCGACGGTGTCGATCTCGTCGGACAGGCGGGTGGTGCGCTTCACAAGATCGCCGACCAGGTGGTCCAGATCAACGGCCTGATCCGCCAGATTTCGGGCTCGGCGTCCGAACAGGCTGTCGGCCTGAAGGAGATCAACACCGCCGTCAACCAGATGGACCAGGTGACGCAGCAGAACGCCGCCATGGTCGAGGAAACCACAGCCGCCAGCATGACGCTGAACGAGGAGGCGCGCGCACTCAGCACGCTCGTTTCCCGCTTCAAGGTGGCGCGCCAGAGTCAGTCTTCCAGCGAAATGCTGCGCAATACGGCGGACCGGATGCGCGCGCCGGCAAAGGCTTCGAGCTACAGCGCACCGGCCTATGCGGCACCCGTAAGGCCGGCACCGGCCCGCTCCGTTGCCTCACCGGCAAAGGCTGCGCCGCAGGTTTCCGGCAATACGGCGCTCGCCCAGGACAGCTGGGAAGAGTTCTGAGCCGAAAGTGCTTGCATGAACACGGAAACGGCGCCCTCGGGCGCCGTTTTCTTATATGGTCCCTATCCAGGCATCAGAGCCGCGCCAGACGCTCCGTCAAAAGGTCGAAGAACCCCTGGTCGTCGATGAAGCGCATGACCTTGGCGTTGTGCTTGCGCTTGGTGACCTGCCACCAGTCGACCACGGTCATGCCGACGGTGAGTTCCGATTTCGTTTCAATCTCCACATTGCAATCGCGGCCGGTGAAAAGCTCAGGGCGCAGCAGGTAGGCGATGACCGTCGGGTCATGCAGCGGGCCGCCGTCGGTGCCGTATTTCTCGACGTCGAAGCGTTCGAAGAATTCCAGCATTTCCGCCATAGCAACGGCGGCGGGCGAGCCGATCGCCTTGATCTTCTCGACGCGTGCCTTGTAGGTCAGCACCCGGTGGGTGACATCCAGCGGCATCATGACGATGGGAATGCCGGACTTGAAGACGATCTCGGCCGCATCCGGGTCGACATAGATGTTGAACTCGGCCGCGGGCGTGATGTTGCCGCCCTCGAAGAAGCCGCCGCCCATCATCACCAGTTCGCGCACCCGCGGCGCAATTTCCGGCGCCTTGTTGAGCGCCATGGCGATATTGGTAAGCGCGCCGAGCGTGCAGATCGTAACGGTGCCCGGTTCCTCGGCCAGCAGCGTCTCGATGATGAAATCGACGGCGTGCTGCGTCTGCAGCGGCATGGTCGGCTCCTCGACAATAGGGCCGTCGAGACCGGTCTTGCCATGGACGTGCTCCGCCGTCACCAGCTGGCGGACAAGCGGCCTGTCGGCGCCGGCAAACACCTTCACGTCACGGCGGTTGGAAAGCTCGCAGACAACGCGGATATTGCGGGACGTCTGCGCCACCGGAACATTGCCGGCGACGGCGGTGATGCCGAGCACATCGAGTTCGTCCGGGCTGCCGAGCGCCAGCATGATCGCCGCGGCGTCGTCCTGTCCCGGATCGGTATCGATGATTATCTTTCGCGGCACGGTCATGCGGGTCTCCTAGCAAATCAGCGAGCGGACTATGATTTGCCTCCCCGGCCGGCGCAAGCGCCTTGCGCTCTCCGCGCACAACTACCATATTGGAAGCTGTGGACGCTGCCTCGCAGGCCCGCTGAATGGTCGCTTGACAGCCAAGGACTAAGGTATGACCCGGATTACCTCTTTTACGAGCCCGCTAATGCTCGGTTTCGATGCCATGGAAAAGACCCTGGAGCGCATCGCCAAGGGCAATGATGGCTACCCACCCTACAATATCGAGCGGATCCGCAGCAATGAAGCAGCGGGCGAGCCAGAGCGCCTGCGCATCACGCTGGCCGTCGCCGGCTTTTCCGACGAAGACCTCGACGTGACGACCGAAGAGAACCAGCTCGTCATCCGCGGCCGGCAGGGCGAAACCGGCGAGCGCGACTATCTCCACAGGGGCATTGCCGCCCGACAGTTTCAGCGTGTTTTCGTGCTGGCCGAAGGCATGCATGTTTCCGGTGCCGAATTGCGCAACGGTTTGCTGTCCGTGGACCTTATCCGTCCAGAACCTGTCCGCATGGTAAAGAAAATTAATATTTCAGTCCCAGAGTAGGATGACCGGCAGTTTTCATACCCTGCCCGAAGCCACGGAGCGAGACTCATGGGATACAGAAACATCACCTCACAACTGACGAAGAACGACCTCGCGCATCTTGGTGCCGGTGAAGTCGGCTATATTCGCAAGATGCGGTCGGACGAAGTTTCGCGCGTCTTCCCGGAAGCGCCCGACATGGATCCAGGCCTTGATCTCTGGGCGTTGTTCGGCGCCGACGGCACGCCGATCCTGCTGACGGACAATCGCTCGAGCACCTTCTTCAAGGCCGCCGAAGACGACCTGCGTACCGTCAGCCTGCACTGATATCGACGATCGACGCGCCGGGTTTATATCCGGCGGAAGGTGAGGTAGGCGGACTTGCGGCCTTCGCGCCGTGCCTTGGCCTCGTAGCGCGTGCTCGGCCAGCCCGCATAGGGCGTCAGCCAATCGGCGGCATTCTCCGCCGTCCATTCGAACGCCGCGTGATCGCGGCAATGCGAGAGCGTCCAGTTGACATAGGTGTCGATGTCGGAGGCGAAGCAGAACACACCCCCGGATTTCAGCACACGTGCGAATCGGTCGAGATTGACCGGTGATACAAAACGGCGCTTCCAGTGCCTGCGCTTCGGCCAGGGATCCGGATAGAGCAGATCGATCTGGTCGAGGCAGGCATCCGGCAGCCAGTCCAGCACCTGGGTCGCATCGTCGTCATGCAGCCGGATATTGACCGCGCCCTTGGCTTCGATCTGGCCGACAAGCTTGGCCATCGAATTGACGAAGGGCTCGACGCCGATGAAGCCTGTGGACGGGTTTTCCACCGCCCGGTGGATGAGATGCTCGCCGCCACCGAAACCGATTTCCATGCGCATACGCTCAACGTCGTGGGCAAACAGGCTGGTGATGTCGTCCGGGGCGGGCGACGTCAGGTCGACCCGGAAAGCCGGCAGCAGCGTCTCCAGATGCGCCGCCTGCTGGGTGCGCAGCGGCTTTCCCTTGCGACGTCCGAAAAAGGCCTCGGTGGCGCGGTTGCGGTGCTGTTCGGTCATGTTTGGTCTTTCACATGCAAAAGCGGACATTTCCGTCCGGAAACATCCGCTTTACAATTTCATGGCCCGGTGCGTCTACAGCACCACAGCCGTGTTTCAGCCCTTGATCGCATCCTTGAGCGGCTTGACGAGGTCAAGCTTCTCCCAGGAGAAGGAACCGTCGCGGCCGGCCTTGCGGCCGAAATGGCCGTAGGCCGCAGTCTTGGCGTAGATCGGCTTGTTGAGATCGAGATGACGGCGGATGCCCGATGGCGACAGGTCCATCGTCTTGCGGATCGCGTCTTCGACCTGATCCTCGGTCACCTTGCCGGTGCCGTGCAGATCGACATAGATCGATAGCGGCTGGGCAACACCGATCGCATAGGCGATCTGGATCGTGCAACGATCGGACAGTCCGGCGGCGACGACGTTCTTGGCGAGGTAGCGCGCAGCATAGGCGGCCGAGCGGTCGACCTTGGTCGTGTCCTTGCCGGAGAATGCACCGCCGCCGTGCGGGGCAGCGCCGCCATACGTGTCGACGATGATCTTGCGGCCGGTCAGGCCTGCGTCGCCATCGGGGCCGCCGATCACAAACTTGCCGGTCGGATTGATGTACCAGTTGCAATCATCGGCAATGGCGATGTCATGCAGCGCTTCGCGGATATAGGGCTCGACGACGCTGCGAACCTTGGCCGAATCCCAGCTCTCTTCCAGGTGCTGGGTCGACAGCACGATGGAGGTCACTTCGGAGGGCTTGCCGTCGACGTAGCGGACCGTCACCTGGCTCTTGGCATCGGGACCGAGGCGGCCGGCTTCGCCGACGCCCTTCTTGCGGGCGGTCGCAAGCAGATCGAGAATACGGTGCGAATAATAGATCGGCGCCGGCATGAGTTCCGCCGTTTCCTTGCAGGCGTAGCCGAACATGATGCCCTGGTCGCCGGCACCTTCATCGCCCTGCTTGTCGGCGGCGTTGTCCACGCCCTGGGCGATATCGGCCGACTGCGGATGCAGCAGAACGTCGATCTTGGCGGTCTTCCAGTGGAAGCCGGCCTGCTCGTAGCCGATCTCGCGGATCGCCTTGCGGGCGGCGGACTTGAATTTCGAAGGATTAATGACCGGGTGGCCGGCCGCATCCTTGACGACGTTGCCGTCCTTGTCCTTCTTCAAAAGCGTGTCCGGCACGCGGACTTCACCGGCGATCACGACGCGGTTGGTGGTTGCCAGCGTTTCGCAGGCAATGCGCACGCCCCAGGGGTCGACACCCGTCTTGGCAGCTTCACGGTAAACAAGATCGACGATTTCGTCAGAAATCCGGTCACATACTTTATCCGGATGGCCTTCTGCCACGGATTCACTCGTAAACAGGTAGTTGGCGCGCATGCGGGAAGTCCCCTCAATGAAAAAGCTTTGACCGTGTTAGTGAGTTTGGCGCCAAAAAACAAGCACACAAGGACATAAATATATCTTTATATCGACTTGTAGAAACAACTGTTGGTCCACCGACGGCGCGCCCCGGACATAAAAAAAGCGGCTATCAGGCCGCTTTTTTTCAATTCTGGCTTGCGCCAGCCTTATTCGGCTTCCGCTTCGGCAGCGAGCGCCTTGACGAGATCGACGAGCTTCCGCCGCACCTTGGGGTCGGCAATCTTCACGAAGGCGCGGTTGAGCTGCAGGCCTTCGGACGAGGACAGGAAATCCACGACATAATTCGAGCTCGAAGCTTCCGCCATGCCGGTCGTGCCCGAGGCGTTATCGCCCGGTGCATCTTCGAAGAAGAAGGAGACCGGAACATTCAGGATGCTGGAAATGTTCTGGAGACGGCTGGCGCCGACGCGGTTGGTGCCCTTCTCGTATTTCTGGATCTGCTGGAAGGTAATGCCGAGGCTTTCGCCGAGTTTTTCCTGGCTCATGCCCAGCATGGTGCGGCGAAGGCGAATCCGGCTGCCGACATGAATGTCGATGGGATTCGGCTTCTTTTTATTTTCGATCATGACGTTGTCCTAACACGCAATGTTTCTGTTGCCCCATGAACCTTGGACGTTTGCATAGAGCACACTACACGCCACGTTGTGCAATCGAATGAAACGGCCCCTAACTCTGGTGAAGATCGATGGCTGACACCACTATGCAATTTTAGGGGTTTTTGGTCAATTATCCCTAAAAACAAAACCACTGCGGGAAAACAACGCAACCGATAGACTCATAAATACCAGAAACCAGAAAATCCTGCTTCGCTCTGCAGGCGGGACCATCACAGCGGTCTTTCCCGGCAAAATTGTGTCCACAAAACCCTTTCCGTTGTAGGAAAGACCGGACACCACCGTACCGCGTGCATCCACCACCGCAGAAATTCCGCTGTTTGCGGCACGGATGAGCGGCATGCCGTTCTCGACGGCGCGCACCTGCGCCTGATGGAAATGCTGATAGGGGCCCGGCGTGTTTCCAAACCAGGCATCGTTGGTGATGTTGAGCAAAGCCTCGGTCGACAGCGCTCCGTCGCCGATCTCATCCGGGAAGATCGCCTCGTAGCAGATCAGCGGATAGAGCGTCCGGCCGCCCGGCAAGGTCAGCAACGAACGCGTCACCGCGGCGGAAAAGCCGCCGGGCATGGCGGCCGCGATCGCATTCAGGCCGAAGGACGACAGTGCATCCTCGAAAGGCAGATATTCGCCGAAAGGCACCAGATGCACCTTGTCGGCCGCGCCGACGATCTGTCCGCGATCATCGATCGCATAGATGGAGTTGTAGTAGCGCGGCGGCAGCCCTGCCCCGGCATCCTCGGCGCGCACGGCACCGGCGATCAGGATCTGCCCGTCCTGCAATATGTCGGAGATACGCAGCAGGGCATCGGGATTTTCGGTGAGGATGAAGGGAACGGAGGTTTCCGGCCAGACGACGATATCGGGACGTTTTCCAGCCGTCTCGGGCGCAGCGGCTGTCAGGGCCAGATGCGCCTCGAAAATCGTTGTTCTTTCAGTATCATCGAGCTTCTTCGCCTGGTCGATGACCGGCTGGACGAGACGGACCACGGTTTGCGGATCCGATGGTTGCGGCCCGGGTTGCTGCATCGTCCATGCGCCATAGCCGAGATGCGCGCAGACGAGCAGGACGGCAAGGGCAATCCCCGGAAACCGCCCCTTGCGTGTCGCGACAAGCGCCGGAGCGGCAAAAACGAAAACGGAGAGCAGGTTCATTGTGGACATGCCGACAATGCCGGCCGACTGCATCATCAATGGTACCGGCATTGCCGCATAGCCGATCGCGTTCCAGGGAAAGCCGGTCAGCAGAAAGCCGCGCAGCCATTCCGCAAGGCCGAAGGCGACCGCGAGCGCCGCGATGCGCCCCATGCCGTCCGACCAGATCGACCGGGCAACGGCGGCCGCCAACCCGTAATAGATGGCAAGCACCGCCGGCAGGCCGACGACCGCCAAGGGCAAAGCCCAAGCGAATTCATCCGCCTCGACCAGAAGCGCATTGCCAAGCCACCAGAGCCCGCCGAGGAAATAACCGAACCCGAACCACCAGCCGATGGCAAATGCCGGGAAGGAGCGCCGGACAATCCCCGCATCGGGATTGCCGGAAGCACCGTCGAGCAGCCAGACCAGAAGGGTGAAGGATAGAAAAGGGGCGGCAAATATGCCCAGGGGAGGTAAGGCCAGGACTGCGAAGGTACCGGCCAAAAATGCAACCAGTGCGCGTCTCCATCCCGACAACAGCATGATGCCGCCAGCAAGCCGTTCCATGCAGTTCCCCCAATTTTGCGCAATCTGTCCGGCCGGAATGGCGGACAGGATCAACAGGCGTGGCGACCGCCGACCGAATCAATCGTTCGCAGTCTTCCAAAAAAGTGAATGTTTGTCCTGCCCGAGGAAGCCGATCCGGCTATTCGTCGGCGGTCGTTTCGCCCTGACGGGCGGTATGGGACGTTTTGTCCTGAGCTGGCGCGGCCTCTTCGCCCCTTGCCGGCATGCGGCGGCGCGCCGGCGGACGCTTGCGAATGATTCGGACACGCTTGACCCGGCGCGGATCGGCGTCGAGAACCTGGAATTCGAAGCCCGGCAGCGCCTGAACGACTTCGCCCCGCGCCGGAATCCGTCCGAGCGAGGCAAAGACCAGCCCGCCCAGCGTATCGACATCCTCCAGCTGCTCGCGAACATCGAAATCCGGGCCGATCGCCGCGGCGATCTCCTCAAGTTCGACCCGGGCATCGGCGACGAAAACGTCATCCGACGTCTTGGCGAACATCACCTCTTCATCGTCATGCTCATCCTCGATATCGCCGACGACCATTTCGACGATGTCTTCGAGCGAAGCGAGACCGTCGGTACCGCCATATTCGTCGATCACCAGCGCCATCTGGATACGGGCCGCCTGCATGCGCTGCATGAGGTCCGATGCATGCATGGACGGCGGCACGAACAGGACCTGCCGGATGATGCCGGCTTCCTCGACGGTTTTCGAAAGATCGACGCGGGCGAGATCAAAGCCGGCCTTCGGCTGACGCGGCACTGGCTTGTCGGACTTCTCGCCCGCGGCAGCCACCGCGGCGGCCGTAGCCTTCGCACCACTGCGACGCTTGTTGCGCGCCTGCTTTGCCACATAGGACAGAAGATCGCGGATGTGCACCATGCCGCGCGGGTCGTCGAGGCTGTCGCTGTAGACCGGCATGCGCGAGCGGCCGGATTCCTCGAAAATGATCATCAATTCGCCGATGGTGATATCGAGATCGACGGCCTCGATATCGGCGCGCGGCACCATCACATCCTCGACGCGGACTTCGCGGAAGCGCAGGATGTTGTTGAGCATGGCGCGCTCGGCCGGGGAAAAGGCCGTGTCGCTGCCGTTGTCCGTCATCAGCGCGTCGGCAAGATCTTCGCGCAGGCTGGCGCCGTTGGGGCTGCGCCATATCCGCGCCGCACGTGACCAGAAGGAGGATGATCGACTGCCGCCCTCGGATTTCTGGGCAGCACTACTACTGCCTGCTTCGCCTTCCGAGGCTTCCGCCCCGTCTGTATCAGCCACCACGGACTGCGCTCTAAATTCGCTCATCGTTCCAAACTGTCATATCGGGTCGGTGTCCCCGTAGGGATCAGATAAACCAAGGCTCGCCAAAATGCGAGTCTCAAGGTTCTCCATTCTTTCCGCATCGTCCGGTTCGATGTGATCATAGCCGAAAAGATGCAAAAATCCATGCACGAGAAGATGGGTCAGATGTGCGTCGAAGGGCTTGTCCAGCTCTTGCGCCTCGCGCACCAGCGTCTCATGCGCGAGGATGATATCACCGAGCATGGGGCCGGGACGCTTTCCCGGCGTGATCGGATAGGCGGGAAAGGAAAGCACGTTGGTGGGCTTGTCCTGACTGCGCCACTCAGCGTTGATCGCCCGGATGGCGGCATCGTCGGTAAACACCAGCGACACCTCGGTCGGCATCTTCGGAAACGGCTGCTTCTCCACACGTTTCAGGAATGCGGCGCTCCCGCCCAGCACCCTTTGGCACAGAGTGTCGAGTTCTTCCTCGGAGGGCCAAGCACCCTCCTCCACGCTGATCTGAATATCCAGGGCCGTCATGGCTGTCGGCGGCCGCCTCAGCGGTCGCCCTGCTCGCTTTCGTCATGAACGGCGGTCTGCGCCTCATAGGCACGCACGATGCGGGCGACCATCGGATGGCGAACGACATCGACATCCTTGAACCGCGTGACCGCGACGCCCTCGACCCCCTTGAGGATCTGCAGCGCCTCGACCAGGCCGGACTTGACGCCGCGCGGAAGGTCGACCTGGCTCGGATCGCCGGTCACGATCATGCGGCCGTTTTCGCCGAGACGCGTCAGAAACATCTTCATCTGCATGGATGTCGTGTTTTGCGCCTCGTCGAGGATGACGACGGCATTGCCGAGCGTGCGGCCGCGCATGAAGGCGAGCGGAGCAATTTCGATGACACCGGCGGTGATCGCACGCTCGACCTTGTCGCCAGGCATCATGTCGTAGAGGGCATCATAGAGCGGACGCAGATAGGGATCGACCTTGTCCTTCATGTCGCCGGGCAGGAAGCCAAGCCGTTCGCCGGCCTCGACGGCCGGGCGCGACAGCACGATGCGGTCAACCGCGCCGCGTTCCAGAAGCTGTGCCGCATGGGCGACGGCGAGATAGGTCTTGCCGGTGCCGGCCGGGCCGACGCCGAAGACGAGCTCGGAGCGTTCCAGCGCCCGCATGTAGACGTCCTGCGTCGGCGTGCGGGCCGCGATGGTCTTCTTGCGGGTGGAGATTTGCGCGAGGTTCAGCTTGGCCTTGCGCTCCATGGTCGGCAGTTGCAGCTGGTCGTCGGCTGCCATCGCCATGCGGATCGCGCCTTCGACATCGGAGGTTTCGATCGACCCGCCATTTTGCAGCCGTCCATAGAGATAATCGAGTGCGCGCCGGGCCTGATTGGTCGCGGGAATATCGCCGGAGATGGAAACGGAATTGCCGCGCGGACGCGCATCGACATGCAGCCGCTCTTCGATCAGCTTGAGGTTCTGATCGAACTGACCGAACAGTTCGCTGGCATACCGGTTATTCTCGAATGTCAGCACGAAGTGATTGGCGTCTGTCGCAGATGTCTTTGACTGGCGCGGCGAGGATGAAACCAATTCGTGTCCGTTCAAGCGGTCAGGCTCCTTTGCGTGAACAGGCCCCTAGCTGATCGTCTCGGCGAAAAGGCTGTTGGGGCCAGCACCGGTGATTCGTACCTTTATAATGTCACCGATTTGCGATGCTTTTGCATCAACATTCACAGACTGCAGCCATGGCGAGCGCCCGATCAACTGCCCCGACATGCGGCCCGGCTTCTCCAGAAGCAGGTCGATTTCGCGTCCGATACAGGCCTCAGCAAAGGCCCGCTGCTGGGAAAGAAGCAAGTCCTGCAATCTTTCCAAACGCTTGGCTTTGACGTCTTCCGGCACTTGGCCATCAAGGTCGGCGCCTGGCGTGCCGGGACGGGTCGAATATTTGAACGAAAATGCCTGTGCATAACCGATGGTCTCGACCAGCCGCATCGTGTCCTCGAAGTCTTCGTCGGTCTCCCCCGGGAAGCCGACGATGAAATCGCCGGACATGGCGATATCCGGACGGGCCGCCTTGATCCGCTCGACCAGCGCAATGTATTCGGCCGTCGTGTGGCGCCGGTTCATGGCTTTCAGGATGCGATCGGAGCCCGACTGGATCGGCAGGTGCAGATAGGGCATCAGTTGCGGCAGGTCGCGATGCGCCTCGATCAGCGTGGCGTCCATGTCGCGCGGATGGCTCGTGGTGTAGCGCAGGCGCGCAAGACCGTCGATTTCGGCCAGTCGATGCAGAAGCTCGCCCAGCCCCCATTCCGCGCCATCGGCGCCGACGCCATGCCAGGCATTGACGTTCTGTCCGAGCAGGGTGATTTCCCGAACGCCGGCCTCGACCAGCTTGCTCGCCTCAGCCATGATCTGGGCAACAGGTCGAGACACTTCCGAGCCGCGCGTATAGGGAACGACGCAGAAGGTGCAGAACTTGTCGCAGCCTTCCTGCACGGTTAGGAATGCTGTCACGCCTCGCGCCCTGGTCTTTGCCTTGTCCGGCGACGGCAGATGTTCGAACTTGTCCTCGATGGCATAGTCGGTTTCCAGCACGCGCTCGCCGCGCCGCACGCGCTTCAGGGCGTCGGGAAGCCGGTGGTAGGTCTGCGGCCCGATGACGAGATCGACGGCCGGCGCCCGGCGGAGAATTTCGTCGCCCTCGGCCTGCGCCACGCAGCCGGCAACGCCGATCATCATCTCGCGACCCTCGCCGGCCTTTTTCTTCTTCAGGTCGCGCAGGCGCCCGAGCGCCGAATAGACCTTTTCGGCTGCCTTCTCGCGGATGTGACAGGTATTCAGCAGGACAAGATCGGCGTCTTCCATAACGTCGGTCGAGACATAGCCGTCCTTGGCCAGCGCGTCCGTCATCCGGTCGGAATCGTAGACGTTCATCTGACAGCCGTAGGTCTTGACGAAAACCTTGCGGACCGGCGGGATTTCCGCAGCCGTTTCGGGCTTTGCGGACAAAATGGCGATTTCCTGTGTCATGGCCGGTTCCTTAGAGCAACGAGGGCCAAAATTGAAGCCCCCTCCTGCCGGCGCTTCAGCGCCCGCGCAGCTTGAGGCCAAGCATCGCGCGTATTCGCGTCTCGATCTCGCGGCTGACCTGCTTGCGATTGCTTGTTGCGGTATAGGTGACCTCTTCGCCGAACGTGACATCGACGTCCATGGCCCCCTCGCGCAGGACGCCGATCAGATGCGGTGCGAGGCCGATATCGCCCGGCCAGGCCGCCACCGGCCGGTGATACCGCCCCATCGGCATGCCGTGAATACCGGTATAGGCGATCGCCACCGGCTGGACATGCACGACGCCGGTCGGCGAGTGCGGAACGGCAGAGGCCGCAGCGCCGAACAGCGAGGTTTTCACTTCCAGCAACCGGTTGCCGTCCGAGGTCGTCCCCTCGGGGAAGAGGACGACGATCTCGCCGGCCGCCAGCCGCTGGCCGATCTCGTTCACCTGCGTGCCGGTGGTGCGCTTGTGATCGCGATCGATGAAGATGGTTGCCTGCAATCGGGCGAGAAGGCCGAAGACCGGCCATTTTTTTACATCCGACTTGGCGACGAAAACCACGTCGGCAATCGAGCCCAGCACAAGAATGTCTTTCCAGGTTGCATGGTTCGAGACGAGAAGCAGCGGCCGCTGCCGATCGGGCGCGCCGTGAACCTTCACGCGAATGCCGACCAGCGCGCAGGCCAGCCGATGCCAGTAGCGTGGCAAGGTCCGGCGGGCGGGTCGGTCGAGCCAGAGCAGCAGCACTTGCAGCGGCGCCAGAACCAGCGTCGCCAGCGACAGGAGAAGCATCGCCAGGATGATGCGCGTCCAGTTGATCACAAAGACGCCCTTCGCCCGCAGAACCGGCGGCACGACCGCGATGCAATGCGATCTCCTGCGAAACCGGCTTTCGAGCTAGGCAAGGTCGAGCCTCATGACTAGGGCTGCCGTGCGGGCGCCGGCGGCGCTCTGGTAATAGGCGCGGCGCTCGCCGACCTTCAGGAAACCCAGCTTGCGGTACAGTCCCAGCGCCGC
Source organism: Hyphomicrobiales bacterium (assembly GCA_900472785.1). Classification (GTDB taxonomy): domain Bacteria; phylum Pseudomonadota; class Alphaproteobacteria; order Rhizobiales; family Rhizobiaceae; genus Pararhizobium. The sequence continues at coordinate 45,800 of UCJH01000018.1, forward strand.
CGCATTGGTTTCGTCGACCTCCAGGAACATCGTCTCCGCATTCTTCGAACGCGCTTCGCGCACCGCCGCCTGCATCAGCCGCCAGCCAAGACCGGCGCGGCCATAGCGGCCGTCCACGCCGATCGTCAGGATTTCGGCCTCGCCGGCCGCAACGCGCGCCAGAACGAAGCCGGCTGTCACAGGGCGGCTCCCGGCGTTGCTCTGCCGTGCGACGAAACCGAAGACCGTGTTCTGCACGAGCAGCGCATGCAGTTCGCCGTCGCTCCAGGAGGGTGTGAAGCGCATTTTGTGAATGGCAGCCGCGCACGGCAGATCCGCCGTGTTCATGGCGAACATGTCGAATTCCGGCTTGCGAATGAAATAGTCCGTCAGTGACATCTCACGCTCGTGCCACGGCAAAGCCGAGTTGCGGCTTGGCGTCCGGGCCTCTCAGATATAGTGGCGTTGGCTTGCCGAGGGCTGGATCGGCGATCGCGCCGAGGCGCGCAACGACACCGATATCCGCCAGATACCGCGGCGCATCCGTCTCGACGTCCGCGCCGAGCAAAAGCGATCGCGCCGATCCGCAGATCAAGCCCTCGAAACCGGACGCCAGACGGCGGGCTTCGCCGATCTCGTAGGCTTGCGGTGCGGAAACCTCCGTACCCGTGGCATCAAACATCTGGCCATAGACCTCGTCGCGCTTGGCATCCATCGCCGCAAAAACCGAATGGCCGGGATGTGCCTCGCGCGCGGCGCGCGCCAAAACCGCAAGGCTGGATACGCCGACGGCGGGAACGGCGAGCGCCAAGGAAAAGCCCCGAGCGGCGGCGACCCCGACCCGAATGCCGGTGAAGGATCCGGGGCCAATGGTCACCGCAATCCGTTCGATCTGCGAAAGCGTCTTGCCGCTTCCGGCCAAGGCCTCATCGATGAAGGCCATCAACTGTTCCGCGTGGCCGCGGCCAATATCCGCGCCGGCGCTGGCCAGCACGACATCGCCATCGCTGTCATAGGCAGCAGCAAAGCAACCGGTTCCGGCCGTATCGAGCGCAAGAACGATCATTGCAGCAGCAAGGATACGGATGGCGTCGGCGTCGATGGCATCATCGGATCAGACCGCTTCGACGGCCTGAACTTCGGGAATGAAGTGGTGCAAGAGGTTCTGGACCCCGTGCTTCAGCGTTGCCGTCGAAGACGGGCAGCCGGAGCATGCGCCCTTCATGTTGAGGAAGACTGTGCCGTCGCGGAAGCCCTTGAAGGTGATGTCGCCGCCGTCCTGCGCCACCGCTGGACGCACGCGGGTCTCGAGCAGTTCCTTGATCGTCGCGACGATGGTTTCGTCGCCGGCTGCAAAGAACTCGCCTTCGACGTCATCGGCATCGTCGCTTGCACCGGCAATCGCCATGACCGGCTGGCCGGACATGAAGTGCTCCATGATCGAGCCGAGAATGGCCGGCTTCAGGTGCTGCCACTCCTGCGCTTCCTTGGTCACGGTGACGAAATCATAGCCGAAGAACACGCCGGTGACGCCGGGAACGGCAAACAGGCGGGCGGCGAGCGGCGAGCCGGCCGCAGCCTCTTCCGCGTCGAGGAATTCGGCCGTGCCATGTTCCATGACGACCTTCCCGGGCAGGAACTTCAGCGTGGCGGGATTTGGCGTGGCTTCGGTCTGGATGAACATATCGGTCTCCGCGTCAGCCGGGATCGTCGCGCGACCGGCTTGTTTAGAATAATTCAAAAGAATATAAGCGCATTGCAGAGCGCCTTCAAGAGCCGAGGTGCCGGCTTTTGCAACCCGCCGGACGGATTTTCCTCAGCTCAGCGCGTCGATTTCCTCGTTGGTCAGAAGATCGGGAATGACCGTGACCGGGATCGGAAAGGCTGCGGCCTTGCCGGCGATCGACGAGACGAGCGGCCCTGGTCCATCCTTGGCGGAGCCGGATGCAAGCACCAGAATGGCGATATCTCGGTCTTCCTCGATCAGCGCGTGGATCTGCTCGGCGGCGAGCCCTTCGCGGATCACCATTTCCGGCTCGATGCCGATCGTCTCGCGCACCGTCTGGGCGACCTTGGCGAGGACCGCTTCCGCTTCCTCGCGCGCCTCGGCGCGCATGATCCCCTCGACGCCCAGCCATTGCTGGAAATCTCCGTCTGCGATCACATAGAGCAGAACGAGCCCGCCATTCGAATTCTTGGCACGCAGGCCGGCATAATGAACAGCACGGCCACATTCGGGGGTATCGTCGATCACCGCCATGAACTTGCGGCGGTGACCTTCCAGTCTTGAGAGTCTTGTTGAAACCATGGCCGAACTTTTACACCCGTTCCGGACGGCTGCAAGAGGTCTTTTTCATGCCGCCTACTGCAGGAAGCCGATGATCTCGCGCACCTGCTTCATGGTCTTTTCGGCCCGGGCACGCGCCCTCTCGCCACCGTTGCGCAGGATACCGTCAATATGGCTGGTATCGTCCATCAGCCGGCGCATTTCGCCGGTTATCGGCGCGAGCACGGCGACGGAGAGATCAACCAGCGCCGGCTTGAACACCGAAAACTGCTGGCCGCCGAATTCCGACAGCACCTGTTCCTTGGTCTTGTCGGACAGGGCCGCATAGATGCCGACGAGATTGTCGGCCTCGGGCCGGCCCTTCAGGCCGTCGACCTCGCTCGGAAGCGCATCCGGATCGGTCTTGGCCTTGCGGATCTTCTTGGAGATGGTCTCGGCGTCGTCCATCAGGTTGACGCGCGACAAGTCCGACGCATCCGATTTCGACATCTTCTTGGTGCCGTCGCGCAACGACATCACGCGCGGCGCCGGACCGTCGATCAGCGGCTCGACGGTCGGGAAAAAGGCATGCACCGCCTCTTCGCCCACCATGGTGTCGATGCCGTGGCCGGCACGGCGGATATGTTCGGAGAAGTCATTGTTAAACTTCTGGGCGATATCGCGGGCCAGTTCCAGATGCTGCTTCTGGTCGTCACCAACCGGCACGTGGGTGGCGCGATAGACGAGGATGTCGGCGGCCATCAGGCTCGGATAGGCGAAAAGGCCCAGCGACGCATTTTCGCGGTCCTTGCCGGCCTTGTCCTTGAACTGGGTCATGCGGTTCATCCAGCCGATACGCGCGACGCAATTGAAGATCCAGGCAAGTTCGGCGTGCTGCGGCACCGCCGACTGGTTGAAGACGATATGCTTTTTGGGATCGATGCCCGAGGCGATGAAGGCGGCGGCGATCGCCCGGATCTGGCCGGGCATGTCGTCATGAACCAGCTGCGCGGTGATCGCGTGCAGATCGACGACGCAATAGATGCAGTCGTTGTTTTCCTGCAGCGCCACGAACTTGCGGATCGCACCGAGATAATTGCCGAGATGCAGATTGCCCGTCGGCTGGACGCCGGAGAAAACGAGCGGCTGGAAGTCTGACATGATGTCCTCGATCTGGCTTGTGGAGGGCCGGGTATACCGAAACTCGTCTGCGTTGATATTGGCGGCGCTTATGCACGGGCAGTGCCTGCCGATCAAGGGAAAACACGGAGGCCCTGTCAGCCCGCGGGCTGCAGCAGATCCCAGCTGTTGCCGAACGGATCGACAAAGACGGCCACCGTCCCGTAGGGCTCGCGGCGCGGCTCCTCGAGGAAGACGACTCCCTTTTCCAGCATGGCCGCATGATCGCGGGCAAAATCGTCGGTGAACAGGAAGAAGCCGACGCGTCCGCCGGCCTGGTTGCCGATCGCCGCGTCCTGCCGGGCACCCTCGGCCTTCGCAATCACCAGCGCCGTTTCCACGGCCCCTTTTGGCCGGACGACGACCCAGCGCTTGCCGTCTCCCATATCGGTATCGTCCAGCAGGTCGAAGCCGAGGCTGCCGCAATAAAAGGCGATGGCGGCGTCGTAGTCCGGGACCACCAGGGCGATACGGGCAATGACCTGCTTCATGCCGGCCCCCTCAGAGATCGGCCGGCGGCAAGGGGTCGGCTGCTACCGCCTTGCGCTTCATGTTACGGCGGATCATCGACAGGTCGGCGCCGCCGATCAGGAAGGCGACGCTGAAATAGATCACCATTGCAAGGCCGATCAGCATCATCAGGGCGGCAAGCTGCACGAACAGCGACGACTGCGGCGCCAGCCAGCCGGCAAGAGCCAGCGAGGCATAATTCAACGCGACGGCCATGATGACCGTCGCCACGATGAGCCGGAGCACGCGGCTGAAAAGCGCGCTTTCCCAGGTCCAGTGCCCGCGCCGGACCAGCGTGACGAAGAGGAGGATCGTGGTCACCCAGCCGGAGGTCGCTTCGGCAGTCGCGATGCCGCGCTCGGCAAACAGCGGAAACAGCGAGACGGCCAGCGCGCAATTGACAACCACGGAAATGCCGGTGATCTTCATCGGCGTGCTGGTGTCCTCGCGCGCGAAGAAACCCGGATTGAGCGCCTTGATCATCACGAAGGCCGGAAGCCCGAGACCGTAGATCGCCAGCGTCGCCGCCACCGTCGCGGTGGTATCGACCGAGAAGGCGCCGCGCTCGTAAAGCACCCGGACGATCTCGTCGGAAATCACCCAGAGCGCACCGGCAGCCGGCAATGTCAGGAAGAGCACGAATTCGAGCGAGCGGTTCTGCAGGTTCGCCGCTTCCTTGACATGGCCGCCGCGCAGCGCCCGCGACAATTCGGGAAGCAGGACGACACCGACGGCGATGCCGACCACGCCGAGCGGCAGCTGGTAGACCCGGTCGGCATATTGCAGGACGGAGATGGCTCCGTCCTTGGTCGAGGCGATCATCTGGCCGATAAGCTGGTTGATCTGGGTGATGCCCCCGGTAACCGCGGCCGGGAAGGCAAGCCAGAGCAGGCGCTTGACGTTGGGCGTAAGCCGCGGGCGCTTCAGCGCGAAGCTCATGCCCGCGGCGCGGACGCCGATGTAGAGGACGGCCATCTGCAGGAGGCCCGCGACCAGCACGCCCCAGGACAGATACCAGGCCGTCGCCAGCGGATCGGCACCTGTCCACAGTCCGTAGCCCAGCGCACCGATGAGCGCGACGTTGAGGAAGATCGGCGCCACGGCGGCGGCGAAATAATGCTGCAGCGAATTCAGCATGCCCGACAGCATGGCCGTCAGCGACATGCACATGAGATAGGGAAACATGACGATCGACAGCTTGACCGTGATGTCGAACTTCGCCGTATCATCGACGAAGCCCGGCGCGATCACCCAGGCGACGATCCACGGCATCGCCAGTTCCATGGCGATGGTGATCAACAGCAGCACCGAGAACAGCACACCCAGCACTTCCTCGGAGAAGCGCTTGGCGCCCTCGACGCCGTTGGCTTCGATCTCCTTGGCAAACAGCGGCACGAAGGCGGCATTGAACGCGCCTTCCGCGAACAGGCGGCGAAACAGGTTCGGAAACCGGAAAGCGGCATAAAAGGCATCGGCCATCGGGCCTGTGCCGAGCGCCGCTGCCATCAGCGTTTCCCGCGCAAAACCGAGGAACCGGCTGCCGAGCGTGGCTCCGCCGACGGTTGCGAATTTCCGGACGAGACTCATAATTCGGCCTTGGCCTTTCTGGCAGGGGCAAGCACGCGCGGGCTCTGCTGGGGCGCGATCATGCCCGACGGCATCCGATCGCGCACCTCGTCGGCCTCATCGGCCATGACCGCCTTCAGCCGGGCCGCGACATTGCTCTGCCGGCTTTCGCTAGTGAGTTTCTGGCCGACAAGGTCGGTCACATAGAAGGTATCGATGACCTTTTCGCCGAAGGTGGTGATATGCGCAGAAGCGATATCGAGCGACAGGTCGGACAAAACGGCGGTCATCTCCGAGAGCAGACCGGTGCGGTCGAGGCACTCCACTTCGATAACGGTGAACTTGTTGGACAGCGTGTTGCTGATGGTGACTGCCGGCGTGACGGTGAAGGCCTTGTTGCGCTTGCGGCCTTTCGAGCGGCTGGCAATGACCTCCGGCAGGCGCTTGGCTCCGGAAAGCACATCCTCGATCATCTTGCCGATATTGGCCGCCCGCCGCTTCTCGTCCTCGTCCACCGGGAACTCGCGGGTGATCAGGATCGTATCGAGCGCGCGGCCATCGGATGTCGTGAAGATCTGCGCATCGACGATATTCGCCCCGGCCGCGGCGCAGGCGCCAGCGATCACCGCCAGCAGGCGCGGATGGTCCGGCGACAGAACGGTGATTTCGGTGATGGCATGGAACTGATGGGTGCGCACCATAGTCGCCAGCGCCCGCCCGGCCTTGTCGGCCTCGCGGATGAAATGCGCGTGGCGCAGCTGATCCTCGAGCGGTACGGAGAGGAGGTAGGGCTGGTAGTGCAGCTTGGTATAGGTTTTCCTGTCCTTCTGGCTCCAGTCCGAAAGCGCGTTGAACAGAACCTCGCCGGCGTGTTTCGCCCGCTCCTTGCGCGGCACTTCGGAGAAACCGCCGGAAATCATTAGTTCGGTTTCATAATATAGAGTGCGCAGCAGCTGGCCCTTCCAGCCGTTCCAGACGCCGGGACCGACCGCGCGGATATCGCAGACCGTCAGGATCATCAGCATCTTCAGGCGATCGAGCGACTGAACTCGCTCGGCGAAATCGATGATCGTCTTGCGGTCGTTGAGGTCGCGGGTCTGCGCGACCATCGACATGGTCAGGTGCTCCTCGATCAGCCAGGCCACGGTTTCGGTCTGCTTCAGCGTCAGGCCGAAGCGCGGGCCGAGGCGCCGGGCAACCTTGGCGCCGGCGGTCGAATGGTCTTCCGGCCTGCCCTTGGCGACATCGTGCAGCAGAACCGCGACGAACAGCGCGGTGCGGTCCTCGATACCCGGCATGACCTTGACGGCGAGCGGATGGACGTCCTCTTCCTTGCCCTGATCGACCCGCGACAGCACGTCCACCGACCGCAGCAGGTGCTCGTCCACCGTATAATGATGGTACATGTTGAACTGCATCAGCGAGACGATCTTGCCGAATTCCGGGATGAAGCGCCCAAGCACGCCGGCCTCGTTCATGCGCCGCAGGATCAATTCGGGATTGCGCCTGGAGGTCAGGATGGCGATGAAAAGCCGGTTGGCTTCCTCGTCGTCGCGCAGCGCCGGCGTGATCAGGCTGAGCGAGCGGGTGACAAGCTTCAGCGCCGCCGGATGGAATTCCAGCTTGTTGATGTCGGCCACGTGGAAGATGCGGATCAGGTTGACCGGATCGCGCTTGAAGACTTCCGGGCTCGAAAGCGCGATCCGCCCGCCGTCATCAACGAATTCCAGCGACCCGGCGATCTTGCGGATGCGGTTGGTGAAGCGGCTGAAAACAGCCGTCAGGCCCGGCAATTGCTTGGCCTGCTGGTCTTCCAGCGCGGCGCAGAAGATGCGCGTGAGATCGCCGACATTCTTGGCGACGAGGAAGTAGTGCTTCATGAAGCGCTCGACCGCCGAGAGGCCGGGATGGTCATGATAACCGAGGCATTCGGCGATTTCGCGCTGGATGTCGAAGGACAGCCGCTCTTCCGCCTTGCCCGTCAGGAAATGCATGTGGCAACGCACGGCCCAGAGGAAATCGTCCGACTTCTGGAAGAGCGTGTACTCCTGCCTCGAAAGCACGCCCAGCTTGATCAGGTCGGCGCTATCCTTCACCCGGTAGAAGTATTTGGCGATCCAGAACAGGGTGTGCAGGTCGCGCAGCCCGCCCTTGCCTTCCTTGACGTTCGGCTCGACCAGATAGCGCGTATCGCCGGCCTTGCGGTGACGCTCGTCGCGCTCGGCAAGCTTGGCGGCAATGAAATCGGGGCCGGTGTTCTTGACGATTTCGTCGTCGAACCGCGCCGCCAGTTCATCGGCAAGCGCCCGCGAGCCGCAGATGAAGCGGGTCTCCAGAATGGCGGTGCGGATGGTCATGTCGCTGCGCGACAGCCGGATGCACTCGTCGATCGTGCGCGTCGCATGGCCGACCTTGAAGCCGAGATCCCACAGGATATACAGCATGAACTCGATTGCCGGCTCGCTCCACACGGCTTTCTTGGATGGCAACAGGAACAGCAGGTCGATATCGGACCCCGGCGCCAGCGTCCCGCGGCCATAGCCGCCGACTGCGGCGACGGCGATGCGCGCATGGGCAGGCGCCTGAGCCGCATCGAAAATCTCATTGAGCACGAAGGCATGCAGCGTCGCGATCAGCTGATCCTGGAGCCAGGAGATGCGCTGCGCACACTTCAATCCGCTGCCGTCTTCCATCAGCAGTTTACGGGCCTTTTCGCGCCCTTGCAGATTGGCGGCGCGGAACGCGGCCAGGAGCGCCTGACGCATCGGATCGCGCGATTCCGCATGGGCCGACGCGATGAAATCGCACTTGGCCTTCAATGCCGCGACATCGAGGATTTCGGGAAATGCCATATCTTGCCTGGCCATAGAATGCCGACCACTATCCTGTCCGGCCTCAACCGCGGGCCGCTGCGTTTTCATGCGCTATAGACCTTTTGCCCCAACGACAAAAGGTCTATAGCGCTCAAGCCTTGCCAAGTTGTTTCTTCAGCGCATAAAGCGCCTCCAGCGCGTCGCGCGGGGTCATATCATCGGGATTGAGGCTTTTTAGCGCCTCCTCGACCTTTGACGGACCGGCCTTGGCGATCTCCTCGCGGCGGATCGCCACCTGGAAGAGCGGCAGGTCGTCGATCAGCTGGCTTGCCGGGTTCTTGCGGTCGGCATCCTCCAGCTTCGCCAGCACATCCTTGGCGCGGGCAACCACCGATGCCGGCAGGCCGGCGAGGCGCGCGACCTGGATACCGTAGGAGCGGTCGGCCGCGCCGGGGCCGACCTCGTGCAGGAAGATTACGTCGCCGTCCCATTCCTTCACCCGCATCGTCGCGTTCGACAGGCGTCCGAGCTTTTCCGACAGCACGGTCAATTCGTGGAAATGCGTGGCGAAAAGCCCGCGGCAGCGGTTTGCCTCGTGCAGGTGCTCGACGGCTGCCCAGGCGATCGACAGGCCGTCGAAGGTCGCGGTGCCGCGGCCGATCTCGTCGAGGATCACCAGCGAGCGGTCGGTCGCCTGGTTGAGGATCGCCGCCGTCTCGACCATCTCGACCATGAAGGTCGAGCGGCCGCGCGCCAGGTCGTCGGATGCGCCGACACGCGAGAACAACCGGTCGACGATGCCGATATGGGCTGATGTCGCCGGGACGAAGGAGCCCATCTGCGCCATGATGGCGATCAGCGCGTTCTGCCGGAGAAAAGTCGATTTACCGCCCATGTTGGGACCGGTCAGCAGCCAGATCGCGCCGTCGCCCTCCCCGTCATGGGGTGACAGGTCGCAGGTATTGGCAACGAAGGCGGCACCCGCCTGCCGGCGCAGCGCCCGCTCAACCACCGGATGGCGGCCGCCTTCGATGGCAAACATTCTCGACTGATCGACCTGCGGGCGGCAGTATGCCTGCTCCTCGGCCAGCGTTGCGAGGCCCGCGGAGACGTCGATCACGGCCAGGGCGACGGCGGCCGCCTTGATCGCTTCCGCCTCGGCGACGACATCGGCCGTCAGGGCGTCGAAGGCGCGAAGCTCGATGGCGAGTGCCCGATCGGCGGCATTGGCGATCTTGGTTTCGAGCTCCGACAGCACCGTGGTGGTGAAACGCATGGCGCCGGCCATGGTCTGGCGGTGGATGAAGCGGGCCTTCGCCTCGTCTCCCTCCGTCAGCGCCGACGCGTTGAGCGCGGTGACCTCGATGAAATAGCCGAGCACGTTGTTGTATTTGATCTTCAGCGCCTTGACGCCGGTCTCCTCGGCATATTGCAGCTGCAGCGCGGCGATCACCCGGCGCGACTGGTCGCGCAGCGCCCGCATCTCGTCGAGTTCCGCATGGGCACCTTCGCGCAGAAAGCCGCCATCCCTTTTGAGAAGGGGCAGTTCCTCCGACAGCATCGACCCGAGACCGTCGACGAGGCCCTGGGGCAGGCCACGAACAGCAGCCAGGGCCTGCGAAAGCTCGTCCGAAAGGGTGCCGCGTTCCAGCAGGCGCGCCACCTGCGCCGCCGTCTGCAGCCCGGCCAGAATGCTGCCGAGATCACGCGGGCCGCCGCGCCCGAGCGCCAGCCGCGACAGTGCCCGCGGCATGTCCGGAACGCGCTTCAGGACGTCGCGCAGGTCGGAGCAGAAGGATGGCTGCTCCGTCAGCAAGGCGAGGGAATCGAGCCGCGCGTTGATCCGCTCCGGCTCCGTCAGCGGCGACATCAGCCGTTCGGCCAGAAGCCGCGCCCCGCCGCCCGTCACCGTGCGGTCCAGCGCCTTCAGGAGCGTGCCGTTGCGGTCTCCCGACAAGGTCTTCACCAGCTCGAGATTGCCGCGTGTCGCCGGATCGATGAACAGCGTCGAGGCGCCGCTTTCCCGCTCGGGGATGCCGAGCGGCGGCCGCTCGGCGAATTGCGTCTTCTCGACATAGGAAATCGCCGCGGAAGCCGCCGCCATTTCGGCGCGCGAAAAACTGCCGAAGCCATCGAGCGTCTTGACGCCATAATAGCGGGTGATCCGGTTTTCCGCCGTCGCGCTGTCGAACAGAACCGCCGGCTGCGGCACGGCAACGCGGCCGAGAACATCGATCACCGGGCGCATCTCGGGATCGTGGAACAGCGTATCGGCGAGGATCAGCTCGCGCGGCTCGATGCGCAGGATATCGGCGAGAAGCCGGCTCTCCGCCGTTTCCGCCAGCCGGAAGACGCCGGTGGAAATATCGATCCAGGCGAGCGCAAGCGCCGGCTCGGCGCCGCCACGGATCCTTGACAGCGCCATCAGATAGTTCGATTCAAACGGCGAGAGCAGCTTGTCCTCGGTGATCGTGCCCGGCGTGACGAGCCGTACGACGTCGCGTTTGACGACCGACTTTCCACCGCGCTTCTTGGCTTCGGCCGGATCCTCGACCTGCTCGCAGACCGCAACCCGGAAACCGAGCCCGATCAGCTTTTGCAGATAGTCGTCGGCGGCATGCACCGGCACGCCGCACATCGGGATGTCCTGGCCCAGATGCTGGCCGCGCCGCGTCAGCGTGATGCCGAGCGCACGGGACGCATCGACGGCATCCTGGAAGAACAGCTCGTAGAAATCGCCCATGCGGTAGAACAACAGCGAATCCGGGTTGTTCGCCTTGATCTCGATGAACTGCTCCATCATCGGCGTGGCCGTCGAGCGGCTTTCTTCCGTCGCCAGTTGCGCGGCGGACAGGACCTCGTTGTTTCGGGCGGCGGGCTCAGTCACGAATGTCATGGTGTTCCTAAAAAAGTGGTGCCACACTATTCACGGGCGTTTATAGAAGACAACAACAAAGAGGCACGCCAAGGTCGCGGCCCACAGGAGGTTGAGGAGGAATCATGTCGGGAACAGACAAGCCGGAGAGCAAGCGCAAGAGCGTCACGGATCAGGAAGCACTGGATTTTCACGCGCAGGGCCGGCCCGGCAAGCTGGAAATTTCGCCGACCAAACCCATGGCCACGCAGCGCGACCTGTCGCTTGCCTATTCGCCCGGCGTCGCCGTTCCCGTCAAAGCGATCGCCGCCGATCCCTCGACCGCCTACGACTACACGACCCGCGGCAATATGGTGGCCGTCATTTCCAACGGCACTGCCATTCTCGGCCTTGGAAATCTCGGCGCGCTCGCCTCTAAGCCGGTCATGGAAGGCAAGGCGGTGCTGTTCAAGCGCTTTGCCGACGTCGATTCGATCGACCTGGAAGTCGATACCGAGAATGTCGACGAGTTCATCAATTGCGTGCGCTTTCTTGGCCCCTCCTTCGGCGGCATCAACCTGGAGGACATCAAGGCGCCGGAATGTTTCATCATCGAGCAGAAGCTGCGCGAGATCATGGATATTCCGGTCTTCCACGACGACCAGCACGGCACCGCGATCATCGCCGCCGCCGGCCTGATCAACGCGCTGGCACTGACCGGCCGCGACTTCAAGACGGCGAGGCTGGTCTGCAACGGCGCCGGCGCCGCGGCCATCGCCTGCATCGAGCTGATCAAGTCGATGGGCTTCACGCCCGCCAACATCACGCTCTGCGACACCAAGGGCGTCATCTACCAGGGCCGCACCGAGGGCATGAACCAGTGGAAGTCCGCCCATGCGGTCAAAACCGACCGGCGCACGCTGGAGGAGGCGATGGACGGCGCCGACGTGGTCTTCGGCCTGTCGCAAAAGGGCGCCCTGTCGGAAAAGATGATCCGCTCCATGGCCGATCGGCCGATCATCTTCGCGATGGCCAATCCCGATCCCGAAATCACCCCGGAGGAAGTCGCCCTCATTCGCGACGACGCGATCATGGCGACCGGGCGCTCGGACTACCCGAACCAGGTCAACAACGTTCTCGGCTTTCCCTACATCTTCCGCGGAGCGCTTGACGTGCGCGCCTCGACGATCAACGAGGCAATGAAGATCGCCGCCGCGGAGGCCCTGGCAAGCCTTGCCAAGGAAGACGTGCCGGACGATGTCGCCGCCGCCTACCAGGGCAACCGGCCGCGTTTCGGCGCGGAATACATCATTCCCGTGCCGTTCGATCCGCGGCTGATTTCCGCGATCCCGATGGCCGTCGCCAAGGCGGCAATGGACAGCGGCGTCGCGCGCAAGCCGATCCCCAACCTCGAAGCCTATGGCCGCCAGCTTTCCGCCCGCCGCGATCCGATCGCTTCCACCCTGCAGCGCATCTACGAGCGCGTGCGCCGCCAGCCCAAGCGTATCGTCTTTGCCGAGGGCGAGGAGGTGCTGATGATGCGCTCGGCAATCGCCTATGCCAACCAGGGGCTTGGAACGGCGCTGCTGCTCGGCCGCGAGGATCGCATGCGCGATACGGCGGAACGGGAGGGCATCGATCTCGACCGGCCGGGCATCCAGATCGTCAACGCCCGCATTTCCAAGCGGATCGGCGCCTATACGGACTATCTCTATGCCCGCCTGCAGCGCAACGGCTACCTGTTCCGCGACGCGCAGCGGCTGATCAACAACGACCGCAACCACTTCGCGGCCTCCATGGTGGCGCTCGGCGATGCCGACGGCATGGTCACCGGCCTGACGCGCAACTACTCGACGGCGCTGGAAGACGTGCGCCGCTGCATCGATCCGAAGCCCGGCCACCGCGTCATCGGCGTCTCGCTGGCGCTTTGCCGCGGCCGCACCGTGCTGGTCGCCGATACCGCCGTGCACGACATGCCGTCGTCGGAAGAACTGGCGGATATCGCCGAAGAGGCCGCCGGCCTTGCAAAACGCCTCGGCTACGTGCCGCGCGTCGCCATGCTGGCCTATTCCACCTTCGGCAATCCGTCGGGAGAACGATCCGAGCGGGTGCGCGAAGCTGTGAAAATCCTCGACAAGCGCCGGGTCGATTTCGAGTATGACGGCGAAATGGCGGCCGATGTCGCGCTCAACAGCCGGGTGATGGAACAGTATCCGTTCTGCCGCCTCTCCGGGCCTGCCAACGTGCTGGTCATGCCGGCGTTCCACTCCGCGTCGATCTCGACCAAGATGCTGCAGGAACTGGGCGGCGCCACCATCATCGGCCCTCTGCTCGTCGGCCTCGACAAGTCCGTGCAGATCGTTTCTATGACGGCGAAGGATTCCGACATCGTTAACATGGCGGCCATTGCCGCACACAATGCGAGCGCTTAAAAGCCGCCATCAAACAAAAAGCCCGCCTCCCGGTAAGGGATGCGGGCGATATGCAGTATTTCCTAGGTAATGGAGCGGAAAACAAGCCTTCGGGTGTTACGGGCACCGTCCGGAAATCTTACTCCGCGCCTTTTCTTGTTCAATACAGTTTCGTCATTAAATCCAGGCTCTTTGGTAATAAGAACAACGCCAAAACGAGCCCGTCAATATTCGCTTTAAAACTCGGTTAACTTAACCAATTTTGTAAACGACGCTGTTCCCTGGAGAACCGCAGGCTGCAATTTTTTACGACACCTGCGCCGAAAATCGTCCGGCATCGGCGCCGTAATAGTTGAGGTAGCGGCCGGAAATGCTGCTGATCGGCAGAACGATCAGCACATCCGTGGTGAGGAACGCGTGATCGACCACGGCGCCGTCGCCAACCATGGCACCGAGCCGCATATAACCCTTGATCAGCGGCGGTAGGGCGGCGAGCGCCTTGCGCATGTTGATCGCCTCCGACGGCATCAGATCCATCGTGCGGTACAGTTCCGGACGCGCCGATACATTCCAGTCTTCACCGACCAGAGCATTGTGATGCAGGAAGGACAGGGCCAAGGCATGCTCTTCCGGCACCGTTCCCGGGAACGAGCCGCATCCGAACATGGCATCGATGCCGTACTTCAGCGCATAGGCCCAGTTTCCCTGCCAAAGCAGCTCGACCGTGCGCTTGGTTCGGTATTCCGGCAAGACGCAGGAACGGCCAAGCTCCATGAACGTCTTGGCGGGATGACGCTTGAGCAGGCTGTCGACCATGAACTCGGACGCGGAATAAAAGCCGCCCGTATTCATCGCCACATCCTGGCGCAGCAGGCGATAGGTGCCGACGATCTGGTCTTCCGGATCGCCCTCGATCGAGGTATCGAGCACCAGCAGATGGTCGCAGACCAGATCCCAGGCATCGGCGTCGCGCTTGCGGCGATCGGCATCCTGCGGAATCTGCGCCTTCATCTCCTCGACGAAGACCTTGTAGCGAACCGCCTGGGCGGCATCGACTTCAGAGTTGCGGCGCGCGAGGCGGGTTTCGAGATTGCCGATCCGGCCAAGCACGTCAGCGGCAGGCGCCACGATGTTGCGGACACGGGGCTGCGGCGCTTCGGCAATGTTTGCCCTGTCCATGAATTCGACCGTCATCGCCATCAATCCCGACCAGCTGATCCTGTTGCGGCATAAACCATGTTTCTGCGACAGGATAGTGACATCTGACCGACGTGGAAAGGCAGCGCGTTAAACCATGCACAGAGCGGAAAACCGTCAGCGATCGAGCAGCTGTTCGACCACGGCGGTCAGCGTTTTGGGATCGGCAGGCTTCGGCAACACCGAATCGGCGCCCGCGTCCAGAAGCTGGCGACGGATGTCGGGCCTCGTATCCGATGTGACCACGACGATCGGCACGGCCTTGCCGCCGGACTTACGCTCCTCACCGCGGATGCGGCGGATTATCGAGAAGGCATCGCCGCCGGGCATGTTGAGATCGGTGATGATCAGTTCCGGGTTGACGCGTGTGCTGGCGGGTGCATCGTAAAGCGCCATTCCGAGCGCACCGAAATCGCCGACGACGCGGACGTTATGGCCTGCCTTTTCCAGCACCGAGCGCACGAGAAGGGCATTGATCGGGTCGTCCTCTGCCAGAAGCACGCCACAGGCCAATGCCGTGTCGGCGTGAACCGGGACGTCCCGCAGCATCGGCCGGTTGTCATTGATGGCGTCACGCACTTCCATTCCCTTCATGCGTCCCTTCAGGACCTCGACGAGCGATTTCTCCCGCAATGGCCGTATCAGCCACGCGTCGTAGCCATCCATCTGGTTGATGGGGCGACCGTTTCTCTCCTCGGGATTGACGAGATAGGTCTTGCGCAGTTGCATTTCCTCCAGCTGCGGCAGGGCTGACAGCAGCCGGAGGAAATGGGCGGCATGCCGGTGATCGACGATGATATCGGTGAGCGGGCTGACGCCGCTGATCGCCCGGATCGCGAAGGCCTGCGCCTCTTCGACGCTTGTGACGCAGCAGCAATGCCCGCCCAGCGTCGTAATCGTCGCCTCCAGCGCCTGGGACGCGGGGCCGGCGGGGGCCATGACGAGAACCCGCGATTCGGCGAGAATACCGCGGCGGATGCGCGGCGCGGCGCTCAGGTCTCCGCCCAAGGCTGAAAAACTGATCTCGAACCGGCTGCCTTTGCCCGGAGTGCTGGACAGGGCGAGTTTTCCGCCGAACGCTTCCATGATCCGGCGCGAGATCGCCAGCCCAAGCCCGGTACCCGCGGAACGCTGCTGCGCACCGCCTGCCTGCTCGAATTCATCGAACACGCGTGCCTGCTCCTCGATGGTCATGCCGGGGCCGCTATCGTCGATCCGTATGACCACGCTCTCGCCCTCGATCGTCGCGTTCACGAGCACGCCGCCGGCATGGGTGAACTTGACGGCATTGCCGATCACGTTGAACAGAACCTGCCGCAACCGCGCCGGATCGAACTCCAGGAGACCGGGGACCTCGGCGGAGACCGTCGCGCCGATCTCGATGCCCTTTTCATGGGCGCGGTGCGACAGCATCTCGACGACGCTCTCGATCAGTTCGCGCAACGGTTCCTTCGTCGGCCGAAGCTGGAAACGGCCGGCTTCGATCGAGGAAAAATCGAGCAGATCGTCGACGAGCTGAACCAGGGCGTGACCGGACTGGCGCATGCCCGCGAGGTAATTTTTCTGTTCGCTGGTCAGCCGTGTCTGGCTGATCAGGTGGCTCATGCCAAGGATGCCCGACAGAGGCGTGCGTATCTCATGGCTGACGGTCGAGAGAAGTCGCGACTTTGCCTGGCTTGCATTTTCCGCGCGGCGGCGCGCTTCGTCGCTTTCGCGGGCGATACGGCTTTCCTCGGTGATATCCCGGGCAATGCTGTGCAGCATGAACTGCCCGCTGGCCGGTTCGCGGGCAATGACATCGTGCCAGTCGAAAATCCGCAGGCCTTGCGCCGTCGGAATGCGAACCCGAAAATGACGGGGCGCCGTTTCCGGCTCGAAATTCAGCCCGATTTCCTCGCAGGTCATGCCCTCGGGCTTTCCGATTCCCGCCAGCTGCCGGAAAACGCCATTGGCCTGAACGATCCTGCCGCCCGGTTCACGCACAATGGCGATATCGCCGAGCGCGTCATGGATGGTGGACAGCAGCTGCGATGTCTCGCTGCGCTCCCATTGCCGATCCACGGCCTTTTCCGCAGCAACCCGATGAGCAGCTTTGGGCTTGCGCGAGGCGCGGTGCCAATCCCTGAGCAACAGGGCAGCGCCCGTGACACCACCGACAGCGAGACAGCCCGAAAGGAAATAGAGACCGGCATCCATGCCTGTCCCGAAGACAGCAGCCGAACAAAGAAGCCCCGCGCCCGCCAACGCCGGCCGCAGGGCGGGGTATCGCTCCTCGCGAACCTCGATGTCATCTTCCGGCTCCAGCGAATGGAGATCGTAGTCGGCATCCGGGACGGCGTTGCGCCCAAGCGTTCTGGCCGGCGCACGAACGCTGAACTCCGTATTGATCCGCTGCTGCAATTTGGACAGTTCGCTCATGCCGGAACGCTTAGCACGACAAGCGTTCCGAATGTTTTCAAGCGGTCCGTAAAATTTTACCGGTCGCGTTTTTTCATGTGCAGGAGCTCATCCAGAATGATCGATGCCGCGCCGAGGCTGATGAAACTGTCGGCGAGATTGAAGACCGCGAACGACCACGTCTCAAGATGGAAAAGGACGTAGTCGATGACATAGCCGAACAGCACCCCGTCGATCAGGTTGCCGATGGCGCCGGCGATGATCATCGCATAACCGAGATGCGCAAAGGAACGGTCGGGCGGCGTCTTTCGCCAGAGCCAGAGCACAAAGACAACGACGACGATCCGCAGACCGATGATCGCCCAGCGCTCCGAGCCCGAGAACAGCGAGAAGGCGACGCCGTAATTGTAGATCCGGTGCAAAGCCAGGAACGGCAGCAGCGCCACATCCTCGCCATAGGGCAGCCAGGTCTCGACGGCAACCTTGATTGCCTGATCGAGCAGAACAGCAACAAGAATGAAAAGCACGATCGGCACTGGCCGGGAAAAAAGCGCTGTCCGCTGCGTCATGCCTTGCCATCCAGGGTCAGCAGGTGACGGCGCGCCTCGAACAGCATGATGCCGGTCGCAATCGCTAGGTTGAGCGAATCGGCGCGGCCCTGTTGCGGAATGCGCGCAAGTGCGGTCGCCTCCTTGGCCAGTTCGTCCGGCAGGCCGGCCTGCTCGTTGCCCATGAGGATCACCACCGGTTTCCTGCGGTAGTCGATCGTGCGGTAATCAACGGCGCCGGCGAGATGCGTGGCAACGACCTGAACGCCGGCCGCCTTCTGCCATTTGATGAAATCGGCAACGCCTGCCCGGATCACCGGCATGGCGAAGACCGAACCCATGGTCGCGCGCACGGTTTCGAGCGAAAACGGATCGGTGGTCTCGCCGATCAGGATCACCCCGGAAGCACCGGCGGCGTCGGCCGTGCGGATGATCGTGCCGAGATTGCCCGGATCGCGGACGCGGTCGAGCGCCACATAGGTTTCGCCGAGCGCCGGCGTCACGTCCCTCAAATGCGTATAGCGCTGCTCGAAGACGCCGACCACCATCTGCGGATTGTCGCGTCGGGTGATGGCCGAAAGGACCTTTTCGCTGACTTCGAGCACCAGGCCGCCCGTGGCCACCGTCTTCAGGGCCACCTGCTCGACCTGCGGCTTGCCCTTGGCAGCCTTGGCATAGACCAACGTCCTGATGGTCCAGCCGAGTTCCAGCGCGTCGATGACGAGTTTCAGCCCCTCTGCCAGGAAGGAACGGGTCTCGTCGCGCTCCTTCTTCTGCGAAAGCGCCTTGATGTCCTTGATGATCGGGTTGGTGAGGCTTGTGACCTCCTTGACCTGGCCGACCCGACGCGGACCGGGATCACGATTGTCATGGCTCATTTCGGTACCCATCGACTGAAAAGGGAGGTGGACAGCGCGCGGGCCGGCTCCTTGCCGGTAAGCCCGCCCTCGCGCAGGATGAGTTCGCCCGATTCCACCGCACCGCCGCGACCACGCATGGTCTCGCGCATCAATTCGTGAATGGAATAGAAGCTCGCGCGGATCGAATAGGCCGTCAGCACCAGGCCGCGCGCATCCTGCGAGAGAATTTCCCGGCAGATGTCGAGCATCAGCGCCAGATGTTCGAACAGGTGCCAGACCTCGCCATTCGGGCCGCGCCCGAATTTCGGCGGATCGGTCAGGATGATGTCGTAGCGGCTCCCGCGGCGCTCCTCGCGCTGGATGAACTTCATCGCATCCTCGCAGATCCAGCGGATCGGCAGCTTTTCGCCGCGCCCGAGCGCCTGGTTCTCGCGCGCCCAGCCGATCGCTTTCTTCGAAGCATCGACATGCGTGACCTCGGCGCCGGCCCTTGCCGCGATCAGCGAGGCAACGCCGGTATAGCCAAACAGGTTCAGCACCTTGAGCGGCCGGCCGGCGGTTTCGATCTTTTCCTTCATCCAGCTCCAGTGCGCCAGCTGCTCTGGAAAAACGCCGACATGGCGGAACGCGGTAAACCGTCCGAAGAAATCGGCATCGAGGATCTGCATCGGCCATGTTTCGCCGAGCATGTCCTTGGGAAACCGCCACCGGCCCATGCCGTCCTCGTCGGTATCGCCGGTGAAGACGGCGTCGGCATTCTCCCAGACATGGACAGGCAGCGCCTTTGGCCAGAGCGCCTGCGCCTCCGGCCGGACGATGCGGTAGGAGCCGTACTGCTCGAGCTTCAAACCGTCGCCACTGTCGATCAGGTGATAGTCGCGCGCGCCGGTGGTTTCCAGGATGACCGGAATGCGCTCCGCCGGTTTTTCACCCGTTCGTATCCGCACGGCTGCCGCCGGCGCCGTAGCCTCCGCCGATGCGGCAGGCCAGGCCTCGGCCTTCTCGGCCCGCGCGGCAGGTGTGGGCCGCGAGCTGCTCGGCCTTGGCGCCTGTTGTACTCCCGAAGGCCTGCCTTTCGGCCCGGCCGTCGGGCGGCCCTGTCCATTGCGCGATGCCGCGACCGGTGTGCCCTTGCCCTTCGGCCGTCGATCTTTGTCTTTCACGGGTTTATCCTGGGTGCCGTCAATCAGGCCTGCAAATAGCACCGCTCTTTCTCTTGGCAAAGCTGTTTCCTATCTGAGATGGATCGCACCGAAGAAGACGGGGAGAGGAATGCATGGATATCAGCGGCGAGGAACGGATTGCAGCCCCTCGTAACGTCGTGTGGGCGGCGCTGAACGACCCGGAAATCCTCAAGCAATGCATCCCTAGCTTCCAGTCTCTGGAGCGGAGATCTCCGAGCGAACTGTCTGCGACGGTCAGGATCCGGATCGGTCCGTTTTCCACCGTCTTCGCCGGGGAGATCGTCCTGTCCAACATCCATGCGCCGGACAGCTACACGATCTCGGGCGAAGGCAAGGGAGGCATTGCGGGTTTTGCCAAGGGCAGCGCGGATGTCACGCTGGTCGAGGATGGGCCGGAGACCCTGCTGCGCTATGAGGCGAAGGCGGAGATCGGCGGCAGGCTGGCGCAACTCGGATCAAAACTGATCGGCTCCACATCGAGGAGGCTGGCCCGGCAGTTCTTTGCGGATTTCAACACCGTCGTCAGCGGGAAGGCAGCCGGCGCCGTCTGAAGCCTTCGTTTATTTGGATGCCGCCGGCAGCAACGTCTGGGATGCGATGGTTTCCGCGCGGGTGCGGTGCTTTTCGGCCTCCGCATGCCATTTCACAGCCTCGGTCGCCTCGTTGCGGGCGCGCTTGCGGTATTTGCCCTGGCCGAACCAAGTCGCCAATGACCCGACGACGAGGCCGAAGATCACCGCGAGAAACAGGAACACGAAGAAGGGAGCCGACACGGAGAGAACGCTGTCTGCAGGCTGGAAGGGGTTGAGTGCCAGCGTCACCGTCTGCCGGTTTGCCACGGAGAGCACGATCAGGATGATGCCGACCGGAATGAGCACCACGATATTCAAAAGCTTTTTCATCATCATTCCGTCTCCGTCATGCCTCGGTGTCCAGCCAGCCTAGAGCTTCCTTCGCTCGATACGGCCGGACAGGTCAGGACGCCTCATTCATCGTCTTCGTCGTCAGCGCCGGGATTGAGCCGCTCGCGCAATTCCTTGCCGGTCTTGAAGAACGGAACCCATTTTTCCTCGACGAACACGCTGTCGCCGGTGCGCGGATTGCGGCCGGAGCGCGACGGCCTGTTCTTGACGGAAAAGGCGCCGAAGCCGCGAAGCTCAACCCGGTTTCCTGCAGCCAGCGCATCGGTGATTTCGTCGAGAACCGCATTGACGATGTTTTCGACATCGCGGTGATAGAGATGCGGATTGCGAGCCGCAACGATCTGCACCAATTCTGACTTGATCACTGCTGCCCCCTCGTCATTCTTGTTTGTTGTTGGAGCGCCGTGCGTTTGAACGAAGGCACAAAGGCCGCTCCAAATTTTTGTATCTAGAGCATCTTTCCGGTTCCGGTAAATCCGCCAGAACGCGGGATGCTCTCATGCTTTATGCTCGGCGACATGGATGCGCCATCTCCCGGACAAATCTCTGGCCGCACGTCAAACCTCGAATACGGCTCGCGGCGGCCCTTTGTCTTTCTCAGTCGTTGCCAACCTGCCAAACGGAAACAAGACCGTCAAGAAACAACTTGTCCCGGCCCCATTTTTCAAGGCTGCCGAAGATCGGAAAAACCTCATATCCCAAGGATTTGGCCCAATCCGCCGCCATCGCGCCGAGGCCGAAAGGCAGCGACGACTTGGGCGCCTCCCATTCCAGAACGGGCAGATCTTTCGAGACCTTGCGCGTGGCGAAGAACGCGCGGATTTCATCGTCGCCGCCGAGCTGGTCGACGAGCTTGTCCCGTAGCGCCTGGCGGCCGGTATAGATGCGGCCATCGGAAAGCCTGAGGGCTTCGGGCCGCGGCAGCTTGCGCCGTTCGGCGACGATATCGACGAACCAGCTGTAGCTGTCGTCGATCATTGCCTGCATCACGGCCTTGGCATCGTCGCTCGCCGGGTGAAACGGCGACGGTTCGGCTTTCAGCGGCGCGGATTTGATCTCCTCGAGCGACACGCCGACCTTGTCCATCAGATCCTTGACCTGCGGATACTGGAAGATGACGCCGATCGATCCGGTGATCGAGGTGTCGCCGGCCACGATCTGGTCGCCGGCCAGCGCGATCATGTAGCCGGCCGATGCCGCGAGCGTGCGCACGTCGGAAACCACCGGCTTCTTCGCGGAGACCTTGCGGAGTGCCTTGTAGATGACTTCGCCGCCGTAGGTCGTGCCGCCGGGCGACGTGATCGCCACGATCAGCCCCTTGACCGCATCGTTTTTGGCAATCTCGTCCAGCCGCGACAGAAGCTCTCTGTCATCCTGGATGATGCCGGAAATGGTGACGCGTGCGATATGCGCCTGCCCCAGGCCGCCGATGCTGCCGGACTTGGCGAACAGGAATGCGCCAAGCCCTGCAAGGGCGATCAGGCAGATGGCGACCAGGCGCCAGAAGCTCAGCTTGCGCCGAAGCTGCCGCCGGTCGGCGATTGCGAGTTGATCCATGGGTGACCTCTTTTTTTCCGGCCGGAATCGACAAGGGCAACCTCGTCGAACCGGCGCAACAGGCGGGAATCAATAGCCGTACCGGGCCGCCCTTGTAAGCCGCTTTCAAAGTTTTTTCCGTATCCATTGTCTGGCCTTAAAAAAATCTCCATATTCACCTTTGCCGACGCGCCCGTATGGAAGCACGCCCGACTGGAATGAGGGCTGCGCTGCGGATTGCCGTATCGTTCGAATGACAGGTCTTTTCGCATGCTCAACGAAGCGCATTACCCCGGAGCGTTGCCGCATTCCGGGCGGGGTCCCGCGGATGCCTATGATAAGGCGACGCGGCATTCGCGGCGCGTGAAGCGGCTGAAGATCATCCTTCCCATAATCGCTTTCGTCATCGCGGCGATGTTCGTCGTGGTCTCGGTCATCCGCGCCTATCTGCCAGACGAACTTCAGATCGAGAACGCCACCATCGAAAACGGCAAGATCGTCATGCAGAACCCGGCGATTTCCGGGCGCAACAAGCAAGGCATCAGCTATTCGATGAAGGCCGAACGCGCGCTGCAGGATATCGCCAATCCCGACATCATCACGCTGAAGAAAATCCATGCGGAAATGCCGGTGAACGACACTTTGGTCGCCACCGTCGACGCGGCGAGCGGCATTTACGACCGTGGCGGCAACACGCTCGATATGGACGAACCTTTCACCATCACCATGAACAATGGCGTCAATGCCGACTTCCGCTCCGCCTATCTCGACATCAATGCCGGCGAGATGGAATCGAAACAGCCGATCGCAATCAGCATCAATGGCGGTTCCATTGTTGCACAGCGGCTGAGAATGACGGATAAGGGACGGATTGTGACTTTTGAGGGCATGGTCCGGGTCAATATAGAACCCAGCGCCATCCGAAAAAACCAGAACTAGAACCCGGTGCATCATCCATGTCAGCCAATTCAACGTCCTATTTGTTGCTTGCAAAAACAATTGCCGTTTCAGCCGCGCTTGCCGCAATCCTTGCCTCCCCCGCCGTTGCTCAGTCGACATCGAGCAAAATGAAGGGGCTGGAGCTTTCGAACGACCAGCCGATCCAGATCGAAAGCGACAAGCTGGAGATCAAGGATGCGGAAAGCATGGCCATGTTCACCGGCAATGTGAAGGTCGTACAGGGCACGACGACGCTCCAGGCCGGCAGCATGGTCGTCTACTACAAGAAGGGCGGCGGCTCGATCCAGGGCGGCAACGCCGATATCGACCGCATCGAGGTCAACAACAAGGTGTTCCTGCAATCGGGAACGCAGCAGGCGACCGCCGATAGCGGCTCGTTCAACATGACGCAGCAGACGCTCGTCCTGAAGGGCAAGGAAGTGGTTCTGTCGGAGGGCAAGAACGTCTTCACCGGCTGCCAGCTGAATGTCCAGATGAACACCGGAGAAGCGCAGCTGCAGGCTTGCGGCGGGCGGGTTAAAATCCAGCTCGATCCGAAGTCCCAGAAGACGAATTGATGTAGTCGCGACGTGAACATTCCCTTTCTTCAGAAACGCAAACAGGGCGGCAAGTCCGATGCGGCGGCCCCCGCCCGCGTCGCCGACAAGGCGCGTTACGAAGGCACGCTGATCGCCCGCGGCCTGACGAAGAGCTATCGGGCGCGCCGCGTCGTCAACGGGGTCTCGCTCGTCGTGCGCCGTGGCGAAGCGGTCGGTCTGCTCGGGCCGAACGGCGCCGGCAAGACCACCTGCTTCTACATGATCACCGGGCTCGTTCCGGTCGATGAAGGCTCCATCGAGATCAACGGCAACGATGTGACGACCATGCCGATGTACCGGCGCGCGCGCCTCGGCGTCGGCTATCTGCCGCAGGAAGCGTCGATCTTTCGCGGGTTGACGGTCGAGGACAACATCCGAGCCGTTCTTGAGGTCCATGATCGCAACAGGGAGCGGCGCGAAAGCAAGCTGAACGACCTGCTCGGCGAGTTTTCGATCTCGCATCTGCGCAAGTCGCCGGCCGTTGCCCTCTCCGGCGGCGAGCGCCGCCGTCTCGAAATCGCCCGCGCCCTTGCAACCGACCCGACCTTCATGCTGCTCGACGAGCCCTTTGCCGGCGTCGATCCGATTTCGGTTGCCGATATTCAGGCGCTGGTCCGGCATCTGACATCGCGCGGCATCGGCGTGCTGATCACCGATCACAATGTCCGCGAGACGTTGGGCCTGATCGACCGCGCCTATATCATCCACGCCGGCGAAGTGCTGACCCATGGCCGCGCCAACGACATCGTCACCAACCCCGATGTCCGCCGCCTGTATCTCGGCGATAATTTCAGCCTCTGACAGCGCTTCAAGACAATAAACTGCCGCAACCGGAACAGGCCTCTTGACCAAGCGGCCGTTTTACGCAATTTTCGGGCCAAGCCACCATTGTGCAGCGCATCAATTATATGGGCACTGCCCCTGCACCTTCCGGAATGGTGCAAGGACCAAGGAGGGAGACGGCTGCAAAAGCGGCAGTTTGAGCCGATGCCGGCCATATATTGAACGCAACTGGTGCGTCCTCTTCAAAATTCACCTTATTATCCGGCGCGACTTGACCAAATCCCATTAATAAGCAATTTTTGGGCCAACTGGAAATTCGAGCTGGAAACCGTGTCGCGACGGTGCTCATTTTCGGGGAATTGAAGAGGAGTTCAGCGTAAACATGGCATTGTCAGCCAGTCTCTTCCTGCGTCAAAGCCAGTCCCTGGTGATGACGCCCCAGCTGATGCAGTCGATCCAGCTGCTGCAGATGACGCATTTCGAACTGAATCACTTCATCGAGCAGGAAGTCGAGAAGAACCCGCTGCTCGACTTTGCCGCCAATGACGACGCACCGCAGGGCTCGGATTACGGCCGCGACGATGCTCATACCAGCCAGGAAGACCGCAACGAGCGCGATGTCATCGAGTTTCCGGCGCTTGACCCGCTGGGCGACGTCTATGACAGCACCACCGCGCTGACCGGCGAGCGGCTGAGCGAACAGCTGGACGCCAATTTCGAGAACGTTTTTCCCGACGATACCGCCCCCCAGCGCGCCGATGCGCCGGAATTGCTCAGCCAATGGAAATCGATGCCGGGCGGCGAAGGCGAAAGCAGCGATGGTTACAATCTCGACGATTTCGTCGCGACCCGCCCGACGTTGCGCGATTTTCTCAACGAACAGGTGCCCTTCACCATTCACGGCGCGCCCGACCGGCTGATCGCCCAGCACCTCATCGACCAGCTGGACGAGGCAGGCTATGTCCACGCCGACCTCGAGGAAATTGCAGCTCGCCTCGGCGCCGATCATCGCGACGTCGTGCGGGTGCTTCACCAGCTGCAGCAGCTCGACCCGCCGGGCGTCTTTGCCCGTTCGCTCAGCGAATGCCTCGCCATCCAGCTGCGGGTCCGCGATCGGCTGGACCCGGCCATGGAAGCCCTCATCAACAATCTCGAGCTGCTCGCCCGTCGCGATTTTGCGAGCCTGAAGAAAATCTGCGGCGTTGACGAGGAAGACCTGATCGACATGCTGGCGGAAATCCGCAAGCTCGATCCGAAGCCCGGCGCAGGCTTCGAAGCCAGCCCCTCGGAAGCAATCGTGCCGGATATCGTCGTGCGCGCGGCCCCTGACGGCACCTGGCTTGTGGAACTCAATCCGGAAACCCTGCCCCGTGTTCTCGTCAATCAGGCCTATTACGCGACGGTCTCGCGCCGAACACCCAAAACCGGCAGCGATCACGCGTTTCTCACCGAATGCCTGCAGAGCGCCAACTGGCTGACGCGCAGCCTTGACCAGCGGGCGAAGACGATCATGAAGGTGGCGACGGAAATCGTTCGCCAGCAGGATGGTTTCCTGATGAACGGCGTCGATCACCTGCGGCCGCTCAACCTGAAAACCATCGCGGATGCGATCAAGATGCACGAATCTACCGTGAGCCGCGTCACCTCCAACAAATACATGCTGACCCCGCGCGGCCTGTTCGAGCTGAAATATTTCTTCACGGTCTCGATCGGCTCCGCAGAGGGCGGCGACGGGCATTCGGCGGAATCGGTCCGCCACCGGATCCGCGCCATGATCGTGCTGGAAAGCCCGGACGCCGTTCTGTCCGATGACGACATCGTCGACAGCCTGAAAAAGGGCGGCGTCGATATCGCGCGCCGCACGGTGGCCAAATACCGCGAGGCGATGAACATCCCCTCCTCCGTGCAGCGCCGGCGCGAGAAGCGCGCCATCGCCAAAGTATCCGCCTGAACGTAACCGCAGGCTTATCCCCGTTATCCCCGCAACCAACAGCTTTGCGGCATGTTCTGCCGATTTTTGAACACTGGAATTGACTTTTGGAGCAACCCGGGATATCAGCCCGCCGCAATGGGCAAAGGATATTGACCCCGCCTTAGAGCATATCCCTTCAGTTTCAGGTTGTTCAGCCGCAAAATTCGTTTGCGTGCGCGAAGTGCTTGGATGACGGGTCCTGTTGGCATAAACTAAACACGCAAATCATGAAAAAGAGAGGAAACTCCATGAGTGTGCGTGTATCCGGAAAACATATGGAAATTGGCGAAGCCTTCCGTCTGCGTATCGAAGAGCAGATAGAACAGGCAGTCACCAAATATTTCGACGGAGGATATTCAAGCCAGATCACTGTGGAAAAATCTGGGTCGCGCTTCAGCGCCGACTGCAAGATTCATCTCGATACGGGCGCAGCCCTGCATGCGAATGGCGAGGCAACGGAACCGCAGGCAGCATTCGACGCGGCATCGATCCGCATCGAGAAGCGCCTGCGCCGCTACAAGCGCAAGCTCAAGGACCACCACATCGGCAATGGCCATTCCGGCTTTTCCGAAGTGGCCTACACAGTGATGGACTCCGTGCCTGACGACGAGCACGACGAGGTGCCCGAGGATTACGCACCGACGATCGTCGCGGAAAGCACGAAACAGTTGAAGACCATGTCCGTTGCAAGCGCCGTGATGGCGCTCGACATGACGGACGAGCCGGTTCTGATTTTCCGCAGCACCGGCAAGGAAGAACTGAACATCGTCTACAGACGCAATGACGGCAATATCGGCTGGATCGACGCAGCCAACGTCAAGAACTGAACAGACAGCGCGGATGCCGGGAAACCGGCATCCCGCCACCTGATGAAAAGCTGGGCATTCCGACAGGTCGGACGGCTCCATTGAAACGAGACAAGGGCAGTGGAACCGCGAGCATCCTTCAAGGGTTTTCGGGGCGAAATTGCCAGCACACTATGTCCGGACAAGCGCTTCGCGGCGCAGGGACGTGCGGAACAGATCGGTTGGCAAGCTTTGTGCATCTCTTGCGGATGTGCCGTGTTAACCGGACAACGAGGACAAAAGAATGGCATTGGCAGGCTTGCTGCAGCAGAATGCAATAATTCCGGCTATGAAGGCCAATTCGAAGAAGCAGTTGCTTCAGGAGCTGGCATCCAAGGCTTCCAAGATAACCGGCCTCTCCGAGCGTGAAATTTTCGATGTCATCCTGCAGCGCGAACGGCTCGGCTCGACCGGCGTCGGCAACGGCATCGCCATTCCGCACGGCAAACTCGCAAGCCTGTCGACCATCATCGGCATCTTCGCCCGCCTGGAATCCCCGGTTGATTTCGAAGCGCTGGACGACCAGCCTGTGGACCTGGTGTTCCTGCTGCTTGCGCCCGAAGGGGCCGGCGCCGATCATCTGAAAGCGCTGTCGCGCATTGCCCGCGTATTGCGTGACCAGGACATGGTCGCCAAGCTGCGCGGCTCCAATTCCGCCTCGGCTATCTATGCCTTCCTCAGCGAGGACCAGGCGTCGAACGCTGCCTGATCGTTTCTTGAGCGACAATTCGAACGCCGCGTCGCCAAGGCGCGGCGTTCGCATTTCGGCAGGAACCTCAGTTCCGCCGACACTCCGCGCCGTTTATCTTCCAAAGCATATCGACACCGCCATAAGCCTCGACAATAATCAGCCGAACGAGGACCCTTGACGCATCCGCCAGGGGGCCTTCCCACATTCGGAGGATATCATCGATGGCTGGCAGACTGTCCGGAAAGACCGCATTGATCAGCGGCGGTGCTGGAGGTTGCGGCCTTGCCGCCTCGCAGCTTTTTGCCCGCGAAGGGGCAAGGGTCGGCATCGTCGACCTGCCGCGATCGAAAGGTGAGGAAGTGGCGGCCGCCATCCGCGCCGAGGGCGGTCAGGCGATCTTCGCTCCGGCCGATGTCTCGGTCTCCGCCGAGGTAAAATCCGCGGTCAGGACCGTGGAGGATGCGCTGGGACCGATCACCGTGCTCTTCAACCATGCCGGCATCCTTGCCGTCGGGCCGTTCCTCGAAACGGAAGAGGACGAGTGGGACCGGCTGATGGCCGTCAACGTGCGCTCGATGTTCCTGATGACCAAGGCCGTGCTGCCCGGCATGCTCGCCGCCGGCGGTGGCAGCATCGTCTCGACGTCGTCGATCTCGGCCGTCGCCGCCACGCCGATGGAGGTTCTCTACGATACCACCAAGGGCGCCTGCCACATGTTCGCCCGGGCGATTGCCGTGGAATTCCGCGACCGCGGCATCCGCTCCAACGCCGTCTGCCCCGGCTTCATCGCCACCGACCACGGCAAGCGCGAACTGGTCGGCCTTTCCAAATACGGCGTGGATGTTTCCGACGCGGCGATTGCCGCGCAACAGGGACGCATGTGCGATCCGATGGAAGTGGCGCAGGCCGCCCTGTTCCTCGCCAGCGACGAATCCAACTTCGTCAACGGCACGCACCTGTTCGTCGATAATTGTTTTACGGCGATGTGACGGCATGCCTGAACCGAGCACTGAGGAATGAAATGCTTCATTACATCATGTTTGCTCTGCTCATTTTTCTCGCTATCGCAACAACTCTTTTTGCATGTGTCAGATGGATTTTTGTCAAAAACAATTGGTCTTCGGTCGATGCGACAATTGAGGGTACGCATTTCGTGAGAAATTTAGAGGACACGGTTTTCTTCGTCGATATCACGTATGTTTTCGATGACATGCTGTATCGCGGGTCCATAACTGCACCGTCGCTTGATCAATCAGATTACGTTGCCGGAAGCCCTATGGCAGTGCTCGTCAACCCGAAGAGACCAACCCGTTTCAATAGACATAGGGACTATGGCTTCCAGACCACCAGAATTGCAAAATGGCTGGAAAGGAAGTTAGTTACATCCAGGGGTAATACGTAACGAGCGAGAAAGTCATGATGGAAGCAGGCGGACACTGGCGCAACTGGGTGGGCAACCAATCCTGCATCGTCCGGCACCGGGGCGCGCCCGACAGCGAGGCGGCACTTGCGCAGATGGTGCGCGAGGCGACGTCGAACGGGCTGAACGTGCGCTGCGCCGGCTCCGGACACTCGTTCACGCCGGTGGCGCTGACCAGCGGCCTGCATCTGACGCTCTCCGGCCTGCAGGGCATCACCAACATCGACACGGCGCGCAAGCGGGTTTCCGTCCATGCCGGCACGACGATCAACACACTTGGCAAGGCCCTGAAGCGCAGCGGCCTGTCGATGATCAACCAGGGCGACATCGACAGCCAGGCGCTGGCCGGCGCGCTGACCACCGGGACCCACGGCACCGGCATCACGCTCGGCAACATGGCCTCGCAGATCGTCGGCATGCGGCTGGTGCAGCCGGACGGCAGCATCCTTGCCATCGACGACAGCGAGCCGGACATGCTGAACGCTGCCCGCGTCTCGATCGGCATGCTCGGCGTCATCTCGGAAATCACCCTGCAGGTGATGGACAGCTACAATCTGCATGAGAAGCTCTGGCGCTGCACCTTCGACGAATGCATGGAGCAACACGACGATCTTGCCGCCAATCACCGGCATTTCGGCTTCTTCTGGTGCCCCGTGCCGGAAAGCCGGCATTGCTACTGCCTGCCGGATACATCCTCGGTCTCGACCACGACCAGCCTGTCCGACGTCTGCGAGATGAAGACGATCGATTTCACAGATGCGGCGCCGATGGAGCAGGGTTTCGAGAAGATCGCCTATTCCTCGGAAATCTACCCGATCGAATATGTGCCGAACTTCCACGAACTGGAATATGCCGTCCCGCTCAAATACGGCAAGCAGGCCTGCACCGAAGTGCGCAAGCTGATGCTGGAAAAACACCCGACCTGCATCTATCCGATCGAATACCGCTTCACCGCCGGCGACGGTGGCTGGATCAGCCCGTTCTTCGAACAGGATTCGATCACGCTCTCCGTCTCCGGCCAGCCGGGCACGGACTACTGGAACTACCTGAAGGACGTGGACGACATCCTGCGCCAGTTCGGCTCACGCCCGCATTGGGGCAAGCTGCATTTCACGGGTGCCGAGGATGTGGACGCGCTCTATCCGCGTGCGGGAGACTTTAAGGCATTGCGGGCGAAGCTCGACCCGGAAGGGCGGTTTCTGAACGATCATCTCAAGCAGTTGTTCGCGTGACGGAAATCTGTTGAAAAACGTCCTGTTCATCTGCAGCCAGAACAAGCTGCGCAGTCCGACGGCCGAGCAGGTCTTCGCGGACTGGCCCGGCATTCAGACCTCGTCCGCCGGAACGAACAACGACGCGGAAAACCCGCTGTCATCCGAGCAGATCGAATGGGCCGACATCATCTTCGTTATGGAGAGGACGCACCGCAGCAAGGTCCAGTCTAAATACCGGGCCAATCTGAACCAGAAGCGGCTTATCTGCCTTCAGATTCCGGATGACTATGAATTCATGGACCCGGATCTGGTCGAGTTGCTGAATGAGAAAGTGCCGAGGCATTTGTGAGGCTCATGGCGATGCGACAGGCGCCCACTCGAATAGGTTAGGTTTTTGAGATCAGGACGGCGGCGAAACCGCCCAGAAAAAGAACCATCACCCATCAAGGCCGAGATTGGCGGCGGGACCAACCGGCTCTTCCGAACCTTCGCTGACCCATCTGGTTCCGATGTCATCTTTAGAAATTTCAAATCCCTGATGAACCTGCGCAGAAATCATAGGGCGATCACTGCCAGCAGCGGCGCGAACAAATAAGTCTCGATAAACCTGTCCGCGACGCCGGGAGGGAGTACCGGTGCAATCTTTTCTACCACCGCACCCCCTCTTGACGATCAACCCACCAATATCAACTGCGGCATCGGCATCCGCCTCAATCTTGGCATAGAGGAAATCAAGCCGCTGGCGTTTCTTCCGCCGCAACGGTCTTCGGGCCCCCCTTGGCGACGCCGACCATGGCGGGGCGGAGCACGCGCTCGCCGATCGTGTAGCCGGCCTGGACCACCTGCACGACGGTGTTGTTGGCAACCTCGGCGTTGGGAATTTCGAACATCGCCTGATGGAAGTTCGGATCGAACTTCTGGCCGACCGGCTCCAGCTTCTTGACGCCGTGGCGCTCCAGCGCCGACAGCATGGCGCGCTCGGTCATCTCGACGCCTTCGATCAGCGCGTTGAACCCGGCATCGCCGGCTTCGCGTGCTTCGGCGGGGATCGCTTCCAGCGCGCGGCGCAGATTGTCGGACACGGCCAGCATGTCGCGCGCGAAACCAGCGACGGAATAGGACTTGGCATCCTTGACTTCCCGCTCGGTGCGGCGGCGCAGGTTGTCCATGTCGGCGGCAAGCCGCAGGTAGCGGTCGCGCATCTCGGCGGTTTCAGCCTTTGCCACTTCCAACGGATCAGGCCCGATGCTGGCGGCCACGGCCTCGATCTCTTCGGCGCTGACTTCGGAGAAATTCACCTCATCGTCCGCCGCGGTGGCCTCTGGTCCATATTTGTTCGTGTCGTCGGTCATGACGGTCTCCGGAAGAATGCCTGTAAGGATTTTGTAGCGGATATCGATGTTTGCGGCTGAAAAATCAAGGGCACAAACGAAAACGCGGGAAAGCCGGGCATTTTGCCGGCCCTATCTCGACAGCCGCGACATCAGCTGGGCGGTATAGTCGACCATGGGGACGATGCGTGAATAGTTGAGCCGCGTCGGGCCGATCACGCCCACCGCACCGACGATCTTGTCGTCGCCATCCTTGTAGGGCGCGACGATCAGCGAGGAGCCGGACAGCGAGAACAGCTTGTTTTCCGAACCGATGAAGATGCGCACGCCCGGCCCGCTTTCGGCGAGATTGAGGATTTCGATGAGGCTGTCCTTCTTTTCCAAATCGTCGAACAGCATGCGCAACCGATCGACATCCTCCGCGCCGGCGAGCCCCTCGAGCAGGTTGGCGCGGCCGCGGACGATCAACTGCGTCGGTTTGTCGTCGGTCTCGCTGCCCGACCAGATGGCAAGCCCGCGCTCGACCAGGTCCTGGCTCAGCGTATCAAGTTCGCGCCGGACCGTTTCCTTGACCTTTTCGAGCTGGCCGCGCACCTCCAGCAGCGTCTGTCCGGCCAGATGCGCATTGAGAAAATTGGCGGCCTCCGTCAATTGCGAACTGGTGACGCCGACCGGGAGCTCGATGATCCGGTTTTCCACCTGATCGTGTTCGCCGACCAGCACGGCAAGCGCCTTGGTCGGCGCCAGCCGCACGAACTCCACATGTTTCAGAACCGGGTCGTTCTTGGCGGTGATGACGAGGCCGGCACCGCGCGACATGCCCGACAGCATTTGGCTTGCTTCCGTCAGAAGCGCTTCCACCGGCTCCCCGCGTTCGGAGCGGCGCACATGGCGATCGATCGAGGCCCGGTCCTCGGCGGAAAGGTCGCCCACCTGCATGAAGGCATCGACGAAGAAACGCAGGCCATTTTGCGTCGGTAGGCGCCCGGCGCTGATATGCGGCGAATAGATGAGGCCGAGGTCTTCGAGATCGCTCATCACATTGCGCACCGAAGCCGGCGACAGGGACATCGGCAGGATACGGGACAGGCTGCGCGAGCCGAGCGGTTCTCCGCTTTCGAGGTAGCTCTCCACGATGCGACGGAAGATTTCGCCCGAACGCTCATCGAGCGCGTTCAGCCTTTCCCGCATTGCAGATTTGTCCACCACCATTCGAACGCGAAAATCCATGCTGTTGAGATCTATTGAAATATAGTGATCTTGACCGCGATAGCAAAAGGGAAATGGCCACTGAAAGGGCTTTGCCATGCCTTATGCAGGCTCTTTCCATCTTTTCTCGCAAATGATTTCCCTTGACCGCAACATAGGCTAGAAGGCTCCCGAACAGATGAAGGAGTTGACGATGCGGCCCTCGGGACGAAAAACAGATCAGATGCGCAAGGTTTCCTTCGAGCGCAATTTTTCCAAGCATGCCGAAGGCTCCTGTCTCGTGAAGTTTGGCGATACCCATGTGCTGGTCACGGCGAGCCTTGAGGACAAGACGCCGCCATGGCTGCGCAACAGCGGCAAGGGCTGGGTCACGGCGGAATACGGCATGCTGCCGCGCGCCACCGGCGAGCGCATGAAGCGCGAGGCGGCCTCCGGCAAGCAGAGCGGCCGAACCCAGGAAATCCAGCGCCTGATCGGGCGTTCGCTCCGGGCCGTCGTCGATCTGCAGGCTTTGGGCGAACGGCAGATCTCGATCGATTGCGACGTCATCCAGGCCGATGGCGGCACCCGTACCGCCTCGATCACCGGCGCATGGATTGCCTTGCACGATTGCCTGAAGTGGATGGAAAGCCGCAACATGATCAAGGTCGAGAAGGTCCTGAAGGACAATATCGCCGCGATCTCCTGCGGCATCTTCGCCAACCAGCCGGTCATCGATCTCGACTATCTGGAAGACTCGGCCGCCGAGACCGATGCCAATTTCGTCATGACCGGCGCCGGCGGCATCGTCGAGATCCAGGGCACTGCTGAAGGCAAGCCGTTCTCGGAAGAGGAATTCACAACGCTTCTCGGCCTCGCCAAGAACGGCATCGCCGAACTGGTGACCCTGCAGAAGCAGGTGGTTGCCGGATAAGGAACACCGGGCCATGGCCGCTGCATTCGAAGGCATATTGGAGACGGCGCTCTATGCGGATGATCTCGATCGGGCGGAGGCGTTCTACGGCTCCGTTCTCGGGCTCGAGAAGATCAGCCGCGCCGGCAGCCGGCACATCTTCTTTCGCTGCGGCCCCGGCGTCCTCCTGATCTTCAATCCGGCGGAAACGATGAAACCGCCGCCAGCGGATGGATTGCAGGTTCCGCCGCATGGCACGCATGGCAACGGGCATATGTGCTTCCGGGTGCCGACGGGGCATCTCGGCGCGTGGAAAGACAGGCTGAAGGCTGCCGGCGTCGCGATCGAATCCGAGGTGCGCTGGCCCTCCGGCGCACGATCCTTCTATTTCCGCGATCCCGCCGGCAACAGCCTGGAATGCGCCGAGCCCGGCCTCTGGAACATCGACTGAGAGAGACAAGAATGCGCAAGCTCGAAGACAAGACCCTGATCGTCGCCAGCCACAATGCCGGGAAAATCCGCGAAATCCGCGACCTGATCGGCCCCATGGGATTTGAAGCCAAGTCTGCCGCCGACCTCAACTTCGTCGAGCCGGACGAGACCGGCACCACCTTCGAGGAAAACGCCACGATCAAGGCGCTCGCTTCGGCCAAGGCGTCGGGCCTGCCGGCCTTGTCCGACGATTCCGGCCTTGTCGTCGATGCGCTGAACGGCGATCCGGGCGTCTACACCGCAAACTGGGCAGAAACCGCCGACAGTACGCGCGATTTCGCCATGGCCATGGAAAAGGTCGAGACCGCCATCCAGGAAGCCGGTGCCACCGCCTTCGACCGCCGCACCGGACGCTTCGTATCGGTTCTCTGCCTTGCCTGGCCGGATGGTCACGTCGAGCTTTTCCGGGGCGAAGTCGAAGGCCACATCGTCTGGCCGCCACGCGGCACCCAGGGCTTCGGATATGATCCCGTCTTCCAGCCGCTCGGCTACGACACCACATTCGGCGAAATGAGCGCCGAGGAAAAGCACGGCTGGAAACCGGGCGATGCACAGGCATTGTCGCATCGGGCACGGGCGTTCAAGATTTTTGCGGAAACGTGTCTGGGGGCTTGAGGGACCGGGCGCGGTGGCGGCTCGCTCCGAATTTGAAGTGACTTACCCCCTCTGTCACTTCGTGACATCTCCCCCTCAAGGGGGGAGATTATTCTTTACCCCTGTCCTACCCTTGTAAGGTGAGCATAAGGCTCGCGGCCAATCTCCCCCCTTGAGGGGGAGATGTCCCGGAGGGACAGAGGGGGGTGAATCGGCTCCGATCTCCGGCGTCGCGAGGCTCAAGCAAGCCGCATCTGCGATGGGATAGCCTTTCGCCTCCTTAATCTTTAAATAGCAGACAACACGACCTTAACGACCCAGCGCCCAAGCGCCCGAAAGACCCGAAACAGAATGGCCAACCTCTCCTCGATCAGCGACAGCAAGGACCCCGGTTTCGGCGTCTATGTGCACTGGCCTTTCTGTGCCGCGAAATGCCCCTATTGCGATTTCAACAGCCATGTCCGCCACCAGCCGGTCGATCAGCCGCGCTTCGTCAGCGCCTTCCTGACCGAGATGGCGGCGATGCGGCACCTTTCGGGGCCGCGCACGGTCACCAGCGTCTTCATGGGCGGGGGTACGCCCTCGCTGATGAACCCGGCCACGGTCGAGGCTATCCTGGATGGCATCGCCAATCTCTGGCACATGCCCGATGGTATCGAGATCACCATGGAGGCCAATCCGTCCAGCGTCGAGGCAACGCGGTTCCGGGGCTATCGCGCCGCCGGCGTCAACCGTGTCTCGCTCGGCGTACAGGCGCTGAACGACCGGGACCTCAAATTCCTCGGTCGCCTGCACAATGTCGAGGATGCGCTGAAGGCGATCGGGCTGGCGCGCGACATCTTTCCGCGCATGTCCTTCGACCTGATCTATGCCCGCCCGAACCAGACGGTGGAGGAATGGGAGCGTGAACTGAACCAGGCCGTATCCTATGCGGTCGATCATCTCTCCCTCTATCAGCTGACGATCGAGGAAGGCACGCCCTTCTATGGCCTGCACAAGGCCGGCAAGCTGATCGTGCCCGATGGCGAGCATTCCGCCGTCCTCTACGAAGCGACGCAGGCGATCACCGAAGGTTTCGGGATGCCGGCCTATGAGGTGTCCAACCACGCGGTGCCGGGCGCCGAGAGCCGCCACAACCTCACCTATTGGCGCTATGGCGACTATGCCGGCATTGGCCCGGGCGCCCATGGCCGCCTGACGATGGGCCGCAACAAGATCGCCACCGCCACCGAGCGCAGGCCGGAAGACTGGCTTGAGCTGGTCGAGGCGCATGGCCATGGCATGATCGACCAGGAAGTGCTCGGTTATGACGAGCAGGCCGACGAACTGCTGCTGATGGGTCTGCGGCTGAAGGAAGGCATCGACCTTGTGCGCTGGCAGGACCTGTCCGGGCGCGAACCGGATCCTGACCGCGAACAGTTTCTGATCGAACACGGCTTCATCGAGCGGCTCGGCAATTCCCGCCTGCGCTGCACGCCCGCCGGCATGCTGATCCTCGATGCCGTGGTGGCTGATCTGGCCTGCTGACGCTCAGCCCCTGGCCGCTTTCTCCGTTGCCGCCGCCAGCCCCTTGCGGATCGGCGTCACGATATCCGCCGCCGCCATGGCCGTCAGGCCGGCCGCGGTCGTTCCGCCGTAGTCCGTGAATATCCGCACCGTTTCTGCGGGCGTTTCCCTCGCCTGCGCCATCCAGGTCCCGGCACCGAGGAACAGCTGGCGCACTGCACCATCGGCGATCTCCACCGGAACACCCCTTGAAACCGCATCCTGGATCATCGCATCGGCAAAGGCGGCGATGAAGGCAGGGCCGGAACCGGTCAAGGCGGTAAAATAGTCAAGTTCGCCTTCTGTCGAAAGCGCGGCGGTCTTTCCCGAGCAGCCAAAGAACCCGTCCGTGAAGGCCTTGTCCGCCGCCGTACAGTCCGCCGTCGCATGCCAGGGGGTGAACGACAGCCCCTGTTCGGCGCTGGCATTCGGCATGGTGCGGATGATCCGGCTCGTCCTGAACTGCGCCTTCAGGGCGGCAGCCGAAAGCCGCGCCATGACGGAGATGACGAGCTTTCCCGACAGGTCGATATCCAGCGTGCCGATATCTTCCGGCCGGACCGAAAGGATGATGATGTCGGACTGTGCCGCCAGCTTCGCATTGTCGGTGGTGAACCGGATGTCCGGCCATGTCTCGAAACCTGTGGCCTTGCCGCTGCGTGACGACAGCATGAGGTCGCCGGGGGCGACGAACCCCTTGGCAAGGGCCGGGCGCAACAGGGCACCGCCCAGCCAGCCCGTTCCGCCGACGACGCCAAGCGTGGTCAAGCCCATTCCCCCCTGCGCATCACAGGCACCGTGGCGCCGTCGGCGCGCACCCCGTCGATATCGACCTCACCGGAACCGATCATCCAGTCGATATGGATCAGGCTGGAATTGCCGCCCTGCGCCTTGATCTGCTCCTGGCTCAGCGACGCGCCATCGAGGAAGCATTTCGAATAGCACTGGCCGAGCGCGATATGGCAAGAGGCATTCTCGTCGAACAGCGTGTTGTAGAACAAAACGCCGCTGGCCGAGATCGGCGAGGAATGCGGCACCAGCGCCACTTCGCCGAGGCGCCGCGCGCCCTCGTCGGTATCCAGCACCTTGTTCAGCACCTCTTCCCCCTTCGATGCCTTGGCCTCGACGATCCGTCCGCCTTCGAAGCGGACTTGGATATTGTCGATCAGCGTGCCCTGATGCGACAGCGGCTTGGTGCTCGACACGTAACCTTCGACGCGCAGCGCATGCGGGGTGGTAAAGACTTCCTCGGTCGGGATGTTCGGGTTGCAGGTAATGCCGTTTTTCGCCGTCGAGGCGCCGCCATGCCATTCATGGCCATCGGCAAGGCCGACCGTCAGGTCCGTGCCAGGGCCGGTAAAATGCAGCGCCGAGAAGCGCTCGCCATTCAGCCACGACGACCGTTTGGCAAGATTGGCATTGTGCTCCGCCCAGGCGGCGACCGGGTCGTCCCGATCGACGCGGGATGCCGCGAAGATGGCGTTGGCCAGCTTCTCGACCGCCACCTGCTCCGGATCGTCGGGGAACATCTGCCGTGCCCAGGAGGGGTTCGGATAGGAGACGATGTTCCAGTTGATGTCGAAGTTGGAGATCTTTTCCAGCGCCGGCTTGTAGGCGATCGACATGGCCTTGTTGGCACGCGCCACCTTGGCCGGATCCTGGCTAGCGAGCATCATCGGGTTGTCGCCGGAAATCGCCAGGCGAGCCGTGTTGTTGCCATAGGCCTTGGCCATGCCCTCGTAGAGCCAGTCGCTGGCCTTGTCGAAGCTCTCGTCAGGCGCGTGCTGATAGCGCGCCAGCGTCGTCTCCTCGTCGGAATAAAAGGTCGAGACCAGCCCGGCACCGGCGATATAGGCGTGCTTGGTGATCAGCCGGACAAGCGGCAACGCAGCGATTGGCGCCGTGATGACGAGATCCTGTCCGCGCTGCAGCTGCACGCCGACCTTGACGGCGACTTCGGCCAGCTTTTCCAGTTTGACGGGATCGACGGCTTGATGGGCGGGAGAATGAAAGGTCATTGCATATCCTGCTGCTTGTTCGCTCGAAGCACCGTTTTAATGCGCTTCGAATGAAAACAGAAGGCGGGTCGTCGACCAATCTCATGCAGCGGCCCGCCGGCGGGTCAGCAGATGGGCATCGTGCCGCTGCAGGAAGCCCATCAGGCGCTCCTGATAATCCTCGCCCACTGCGGTCGCGACGCTGGGGCGGGCAGCAAGCGCCAGCCGCCATGCCTGCACGCGCGGCAGCCCGTCGAAGATGCCGCTCTCGAACAAGGTTTCGAACAGGTCGAAATAGCGGAACACCGGACCGAAAACGGCATCGACCATGCAGAACCGGTCTCCGGCGAAATACGGACCGTCGCCAAGCTCCTCTTCCAGCGTTGCGAATTTTTGGGCCAGGGCCCGCCACTTGACTTCGAATTGCGCTTCGTCCTTCGTCGTCTCATAAACCCAGAGATCGGCGAGGATCGACGAGCCGAACTCCATCCAGCCGCGATGGCGTGCGCGCAGCAAGGGGTCGGCGGGATGCAGCGCCGGGCCGCCCTGCGTCTCCTCGAGATATTCGCAGATGACGGCGCTTTCGAAGAGGATCGCATCGGCACGCCCGCGCGGTACAGCCAGGAGCGGCACCTTTCCAAGCGGCGATATCCGCAAAAACCAGTCTGGCTTGGCGGCGAGATCGATATAGGTTCGCTCGAAGGCGACGCCTTTTTCGGACAGGACGATAGAGGCGCGCTGCACATACGGGCAGAGATAATGGCTGACAAGGGTCAGGACTTTCGAATGCATGAGGCATCTCCAGGTAATTAGATGCATCTGCATATATTATCGTTTGCCAGCACCGTCAAGATAGATGTAAATGCATTTATGTCTGAAGAAATATCAACGACATCTCAATCGCCTGGCGAGACCGTCACCTTGGCCTGGATCAACCTGATGCGCGCGCAGCAACGGCTGCTGGCGGCGATGGAACGCGATTTCAAGAGTGCCGGAATGCCGCCTCTTGGCTGGTACGATGTGCTTTGGGAACTTGCCCGCAGCGATGACGGACGTTTGCGACCGTTTGAAATCGAGGAGCGCACCTTGCTCGCGCAATACAACCTCTCCCGTCTGATCGATCGGCTGGAAAAGAAAGGACTGGTGGAGCGCCGGACATTCGACGACGACGGACGCGGCCGTTGGGTGGCGATTACCGAAAAGGGCCGTCGGCTGCGAACCGAGATGTGGGAGGTCTATGCCCAATCGATTGCACGGCATCTGGGCGCGAAACTGCCGGATGGCGATGCCGCACGACTGGCGTCGCTGCTTTCCAGGCTCGCGTGATCGTCAGGCAATCAAGGGCGCTGCGGCCGCATTCAGCGCCCTGCGCGCATCCTCTGGCGCCAGCCGCACCTGCAGGCCGCGCTGGCCGCCATTGATGTAGACCTTGTCCTGCGCCATCGCCGCGACCTCAATGGCTGTCGGCACCTGCTTCTTCTGGCCGAACGGGCTGATACCGCCGACATGATAGCCGGTCAGCCGCTCGGCATCCGCGGGCTTCATCATGTTGGCAGACTTGCCGTGAAAGGCGGCCGCCAGCTTCTTCATGCTGACCTCGCAATCGGACGGCACGACGACGCAGACCGGCTTGCCGTCGACCTCGGCCATCAGCGTCTTCAGAACGCGGGACGGATGCTCGCCCAACGCCTCGGCGGCCGCCATGCCGATGCGGTCGGCGGATGGGTCATAGTCATAGGTATGAACCGTAAAGGCGGCGCCGGCCTTCGCGAGAAACTGCGTTGCGCGTGTGGTCTTGGACATGGCCTTCGTCAACTTCGATAGCAGAATTCGGGATTTCCGGGGTCAAGCCTGATCAAGCCGATCGAGAAGCTCCAAACCGCGCTCCCTGCTGCCCCTTTGAGCCCTTAGTCGAAAGCGGGTTTCAGCATCGAACTCTGCAAGCGCCTTTGTCGAAAATTCCTCGAACAGTTTGTTGAGACTTGTTCCTCGGGCAGAAGCCAGCGCTTTCAGTCTCTCATGCTGATCATTCGGAAGACGGATTGTCAGCGTACTCATATCAAAACTTCCTTTCCATCAGCAATTCACCGGCTGTCTTGATTTCGACCTCCGGAAACAACAGCTCCGTTCGGGCAAAGTCCTTTTTGTTTCCCGTCACGATCGCCTTCGCCCCGCCTGCCACGGCCAACTCGATCAGATGATTGTCAGCCTCATCTCGCAAATTTGGCCGCCAGAGATAGTAAATCGGCGTCCACTGACAACAGGACAAAAATGCATCCAGCAGCTCATCGCGCTCCGCTGGTGACAGAATTCGGCCAGCAAACAGGTCTTCACGCGCGCAAACATCCTCATATTCGTTAAAAAGCGCGTTGCCCATGAGAGGTGCCAACTGCCCAAGGAGGCACAATCGAATGATCTGCCTCGGTGCACCTCCGTTATTCATCAGGGCGGACACGAAAATGTTGGTATCGATGACAACCTTCATGGCATTTCTGATAGCATATACGCCATCAGAAATCCATATTGCCATTTACGTCGTGATGAAGGCTGCTTGGTAAAGCTCCGGCTTGAAGCCGGCGAGCAGCTTGCCGTTGATATCCAGCATCGGCCGCTTGATCATCGATGGCTGGGCCAGCATCAGCGCCACCGCCTTGTCGGCATCGAGATTTGTCTTCTGCGCATCCGGCAGCGCACGGAAGGTCGTGCCCGAACGATTGAGGACGGCTTCCCAGCCCAGCGCCGCCACCCACCGCTCCAGATTGGAGCGCGCGACGCCGGAGGCCTTGTAGTCGTGGAAACCGTAGGCGACGCCATGGCTGTCAAGCCAGAGCCGCGCCTTCTTCATCGTGTCGCAGTTCTTGATGCCGTAGATCGTCACGCCCATGAATGCCTCGTCCGCCGTCCCGCAGGATATGTCGGGCATCCATAGCGCCGGCAGCATCGCGAGAAAAGAGGCATGTTGGCGTCGGGTGCCTCAGGTCAGCCCGACATAGCGGCCCGGCCGGTGATTGATCGCCAGGATCATATTGACGACGACGGCGCTCAGCACCGAAAGAACGAGGTTCTTCGGCGAGACGACGAAGAAGGCGGACGCGAGGATCGACAGATCGACGGCAAGCTGGAAATAGCCCGCCCGGATGCCCCATTTCTCCTGCAGATAGATCGCAAGAATATTGATGCCGCCCAACCCTGTGCGGTGTCGGAAGAGAACGAGTAGCCCGCATCCGGCCAGGCAGCCTCCGATGATCGCCGCGAAGACCGGGTCGAGATAGGTGAAACTCGCCCAGCCCGTCATCAGCCGCGAAAACAAGGACACGAGGCTGACGGCGACGAAGGTGCGCAGGGCGAAAAGCCAGCCCAGCCGCTTCACGGCCAACACGTAGAACGGCAGATTGACCAGGGAAAAGATGATCCAGAAATGCACGCCGGTGATGTACTGCAACAGAAGCGCCAGCCCCGCCGTGCTGCCTGCCAGCAGTACGGCCTTGGTGTAGATCACCATGCCGAACGAAACGAACAGCGTGCCGAGCAGGATGGCCAGCGCATCCTCATAGAGCCGATGACGCTCGACGGTGCCTGTCGAGGCGGTCTCCGGCGCGGCTGGAACAGCCGGTTCCCGCAGGGCTTGCGGCTGCATGGCGGGCCTCACAGCGCGATAAACCGGGAAACGACGGCATCGACGTCGCTGGTCTTCAGACCGGCGATATTGATGCGCCCTGAGGTCGGCATGTAGATGCCATGATCTGCGCGCAGGCGCAGGACCTGTTCCTCGCTGAGCGGCAGCAGAGAGAACATGCCTTCCTGGCCTGCCATCGCGGCGAGGGCCGGCCAGCGGCTCTTAAGACCTGCGGCGAGCGCCTGCCGGATAGCCCGAATCCGCGCGCGCATGCCGTCCAGCTCCCGCATCCAGTCTGCTTTGAGCGTATCGTCTTCAAGAATGCCCCGAACGACCGCCGCGCCATGATCCGGTGGCATGGAATAGCTGATACGGGCAAGCGAGGCGAGATTGGAGCGCACCGTATCGGCCAGCGCCTGCGTCCGGGCGACGGCGTAGATCGCGCCGGTCCGCTCCCGGTAAAGCCCGAAGGATTTCGAGGAGGAGACCGCAACCAGCGCCTCCGGCACGGCAGCCAGCAGGGAGCGCAAGCCGGCGACATCCTCTTCCAGCCCGCGCCCGAAGCCCTGATAGGCGAGATCGATCAGCGGCAGCAGCCCGCGCCGTTCGACGATTTCGGCAATTTCGCGCCACTGTTCCAGCGTCAGGACACCGCCCGACGGATTGTGGCAGCTGGCATGCAGGAGAACGGCATCGCCGGCGCCTGCCCCCTCCAGCGCCTCGATCATCCGGTTGAACAGCACCGCCTGCGAGGGAATATCGAAGAACGGATAAGGGACGATTTCAAGGCCTGCAGCCTTGAAGATGCTCGCATGGTTGGGCCAGCTCGGCAGGCCGAGCAGGATGCGCCGGAC
This sequence comes from Hyphomicrobiales bacterium, assembly GCA_900472785.1. Taxonomy (GTDB): domain Bacteria; phylum Pseudomonadota; class Alphaproteobacteria; order Rhizobiales; family Rhizobiaceae; genus Pararhizobium. The sequence goes on from UCJH01000018.1 coordinate 89,016, forward strand.
GCCCATGCCATGAAGCAGATCGGCGGCCAGCCGCAAGGCCCCGGATCCGCCCGGCGTCTGCACCCCGGCAACGGCACGGCCGGTTTCCGTACCGGCGACCAGCGACCACAGCCGATCGAGGTAGGCGGCATCGCCCTCCGGCCCGATATAGGACTTGGTTTCCTGCGTCTCCAGGAGCGCTTTCTCCGCAGCCTTCACGGCGCGAAAGATCGGCGTCGCCCCGGTTTCGTCGCGATAGACGCCGACGCCGAGATCGATCTTGCCCGGCCGCTCGTCCTTGCGGAACAGCCCGATCAGGGCGAGCAGCGGATCATCGGGCTGGCGGGCGAGCATATCGAACATGGATGGATTCCTGGCGAATGGATAGGCGGAGCATGGGAGATTGGCATCGATGGTCGAACAGCGCTATCCCCGACGCCGCCCTAGCCATCTATAGGAGATCGCAAGCGCAAAATCGCGACAGCATTTGCTTGTGATCGAGCCCATATCTTTACGAATTTGCTGATTTCCGCAGAAAGTATATATATTTTTGTGCAGTTGACGTTCGAACCCGAGAAGCCCGTGGACACCCTGAAAAACACCGAGCTGGACGCAATCGACCGGCGGATCATTCGCCTTCTGATCGAGGACGCGTCGCGCAGCAACAACGAGCTTGCCGAGAAGGTCGGGCTGTCGCCGGCGCCCTTGTCTAGACGGCTGTCGCGGCTTTATGCGAGCGGCATCATCCGCCAGACCGTCATCGTCGATCCGAAGGCGGCGGGGCTTGGGTTGCAGGCCTTTCTGGAGGTGACGCTGGAGCGCACGGTGACCAAGGTCGCGCAGCGTTTCATCGATCAGGTCAGCCGCATGCCGGAGGTGCTCGAATGCCACACGGTGGCCGGCGATTTCGATTTTCTCCTGAAAATCGCCGTCCGCGATGTCGGCGATTACAAGCGGCTGCTCTGGGTCGAATTCGACAAGATCGCCGAGATCAAGACCCTGCGATCGACGATCCTGATCGACAGTCCGAAGTTCGAGGCCGGTACGCTGCCATAGTCCGGGCGACGAAACCGGGTGATCAATCCTCGAGCGTTCCCGGCTTGCGGTTCGCCCTTGTCTTTTCGCTGCAAAGAATCTTCATCAAATCGGCGCGGCGGCGGGCAAACCGGGTCGAAACCCTGGTGACGATCAATCCCGCCTGCGGCGCCCGGACCTCGATCGATCCGTTTTCCCGGCCGGGATGAGTGATGATGGTCGCGAGAACATCGCCCTCCTGCACCCGGTCGCCAAGGCTCTTGTGAAACAGCACGGCCCCCGGCTGCGGCGCGCGGATCATCTCGATATTGTCGAGCGGCAGCGCGTCACCCTTGAAATCCCCGAGGGGTTTTGCGTCTCCGGACACGATGCCGCGTCCTGCGAGGAAATTCCACAGGCCCTGCGCATCGGCCTTGGCCATTTCCGGATAGACGTCGCGCGTGCCGCGCAGTTCGAGCGTTACCGCGAGCCGTCCCGGCAGATGTGTCCTGCGCTCGCCCTCCAGCGCGTGCTTCAAGGCATGGCCGACCGCCTCCTCAAAGGCTGAGCTTTCGCCGTCCGAGAGAAACACCGCCGCCATGTCCAGCGCGGCAGCAAGATCGGACGCCTCGGGCCAGAAGGCATCGTCGATATAGGCATATTGCAGAGACTCGTCGTCGCAATGCAGGTCGAGCACCAGATCGGCACCGAGCGCCATGTACAGCAGCTGCCGCTTCAACTGCTCGACCGCCGGATAGCGTTCGAGATCGTCCGTCAATGTCTCGCGGTCACGCACCGAAATCAGGGGAAAATCACGATTGAAATTGGTGCGCGTGCCGAGATCGAAGCGGCCCTGCATATCGCCGAAATGCGCTTGCGCCGCACCGATCGGATTGGCATGCGGAACGATGGTGATATCACCGCGGATCGCCCCTTCGGCCTCGGCCCTGCGCAGGTGCTCGCAGAGGAAGTGCAGCACCGCGGTGCCCGGCAATTCGCCGGCATGCAACGCCGCCTGCATGTAGACCTTCGGCGCTTTCGGATCGCTGCCCTTAAATCGGATAACCGGCAGCCGCCATTCGGTGCCGGGCGTATCGCCGGGAAGAATGATGTCCGAAATGTCCATGGGATCCGCCTCTGCTTCGTGTTCCGGCGCTTATGCGGTTTCGGCCCAAGGGATGCAAGATGTCAAAAATCCCGACGGGACGCGGGGCCGGCGCGCGGAGAGACCGCGCGCCGTTCCAATCGAGATCGCGGCAGGTATCGCCAGCCTATTTCAAATCGAGGAAGCTGCGGATCGCCTTGACGGTCGCTTCGGGCTGCTCCTCCATCAGCCAGTGCCCCGAGCCCGGGATCACCGCTTCCGTGACATTGTCGGCTGCAGCACGCGCAACCACGGCCATGGTCGGACCGAAGGACTTTTCGCCGCCGATTGCCAGAACCGGCATGCTCAGCTTGCCCTTCGCCAGGAAAACCTGATTGTCGACGGCATCCTGATCAAAGGCGGCGAACTGCGCAAAGCCTGCCCGCATCGCGCCTGGCTGGGCGTAGAGCGCGGCATAATGGGTCCGCGATGCTTCGTCCCATTTTGCCGGATCGGCCGAGAACTCGTTCCAGAAGCGATCGAGATAGATACGTTCGCGGCCGGCAACCAGACGCTCCATATCCCGGCCGCCAAAGCGGAAATGCCAAAGCAAGGGATGTTTCAGGATCTGCTCCCACGGGCCGATGCCCGGAATGGGCGCATCCATCAGCACAAACTTCGTCACGTCCTGCGGATATTGAGCGACGAAGGCGTAACCCACCATGTTGCCGATATCGTGCGCCACCATATCGGTCTTCGTTATCTCCAGGGCCTTGAGCACGCCGGCGATATCCTGGCCTTGCGTCTTCTTGTCGTAGCCTGTTTCCGGCTTGGCCGAGAGGCCCATGCCGCGCAGGTCCGGTATGATGACGGTATGATCGCGGGCCAGATCGATCGCCAGAGGCACCCACATGTCGCCGGTCTCTCCGTAGCCATGCAGAAGCGTCACCGCCGGCCCCTTGCCTCCGACGCGGACATTCAGTGTCGTGCCGTTGGTTGCGATTGATTTTACTGCAAATTCATCGGGGTATTGCGCAACATCGGCCGCTGCCGCCGGAATGGCGAAAGCGAGAAAGGCACTTGCAATCAGGGAGCGGAACATGGTGGTTGACCTTGCTGGCGACAGACCGGAAGGCCTGTCTGATGCAGGCAAGCTCGCATTTCCATGATGTTCGGGCTAGCCGTCCAACTCCGAATCTGCCGTTCGGAAAAAACGAACAATAACCTGTTGTGTGGGTGAAGCCGGACAAGACGGTTCTCCCGTCCCTCTACCCCAGCAAGGGCCAGCGGCCGAGATACTCATACTCGCTTCGACCGACGAGGCTGTGGATCAGGACGAACTCGCGGACCGTCCAGCGCACGGGTTCGGCCAGTTCACGCTCCGGGACCATCGCGCCGTCGTAGAGCAGCGTCATATGCGGCTTGAAACGCGGATTGTAGGAAAAGATCAGGCCGGCGCTCCACATTTCCTTGGCCAGCTGGACATGCAGGTCCATCATCTCTTCGCTGCGCACCGCGCTGGTGAGAACCAGCGGGCGTGCATAACCCGTGGCAAAGCTCATGATCCGGTCGAAGCTCACCTCGAAGGGCATGGCCCGGACCGCCGACATCGCCTCGCTGACCGTGAACACCACGTCCTCAGGCAGATGGGTATAGGCGCCGACCGCATTCAGGGAGACATGCATCAGCTGATGCGGACGAAGGTGTCGCGAAAGTTCATATTCGACCGCCGCATGCCTGCCGATTTCAACCGCCTGAACGGCGGTATCCCGCTCCGGCACAACGGCAAGAAACAGATTGCTTTTGACGGTTTCGTCGAACTTCCTGGAGCGCAAACCGGCGGCGTCGCCAAAGGCAAACGACTGCTGGTGAGAGCGCACGACTTCATTCCCGGCTTTTCCAAGCATGGCAGACCTCATCTCTTTCTGGATGCCGCCAGTATAGCCGAGTCGTCTTTTCGATCAAGAACAAAAAGAGAACATTGTGAATTTATTCCCACGAATGGTCTTCTTTTTATCGCTGTTTCGACAGGCCGAGATCTGCAGGAAACGGGTGGCAACAAGGGGCGATTTAGGAGAAGATCGGACATGCTTCAGGTCTACAAAATGATCAAGACGCCGGTTGGCGCGCTGAAACTGGTCGCAAGCGATGAAGGCTTGATGGCCATCCTCTGGCCGAACGACGATCCGAAGCGGGTGCGCCTTGGAAGGCTGGCAGAGGCTCCACAACATCCGGTCCTGCTGGAAGCGGCGCGGCAATTGCGGGATTACTTCTCCGGCGCTCTGACCATGTTCGCCCTTCCGCTGGATATGGCCGGCACGGAGTTCCAGAGGCAGGTCTGGCAAGCCCTGTTGACGATCCCGTTCGGCGAGACCCGCAGCTATGCCGAGATTGCCCGCCAGATCGGCAGGCCGACCGCATTTCGCGCCGTCGGCGCCGCCAATGGGCGCAACCCGATCTCCATCGTCGTCCCCTGCCACCGGGCGATCGGAACGGATGGGCGGCTGCACGGCTTCGCCGGCGGACTCGACGCCAAATACGATCTTCTGGCGCTGGAAAAGCGCCGCCGGTTGAACGTCGCCTGATTAGGAAGGAAAGGATCAGCACCATGGCTGAGCGCGCGCATCGATACCACGTCTTTGAAACAGCCCATGGTTTCTGCGCCATTGCCTGGAACCATATCGGCGTGACCCGTTTCCAACTGCCGTCGCGGACCGCCGACGCGACGGATCGCAATCTTCTGCGCCGTCTTCCGGAGGCCGAAGCGGCACTGCCGCCACCCCCGATTATCGACATCATCAACGCTGTGCAGCGCTATTTCCGCGGAGAGAAAATCGACTTCTCCGAGCTATCGCTCGACCTTGCGGATCAGGACGAATTTTTCGGGAAAATCTACGCCGCCCTGCGCCGTGTCGGCTGGGGCGAGACAACCACCTATGGCACGCTCGCAAAGGCCGTCGGCGCCGGGCCGGAGGCCGCCCGCGACGTTGGCCAGGCCATGGCCAGGAACCCGGTCCCCCTGATCATTCCGTGCCACCGCGTACTCGCCGCCGGCGGCAAGGTCGGCGGTTTTTCCGCGCCGGGCGGAGCCACCGCAAAGGTGCATATGCTGGAACTGGAAGGTGTGCGGCTTGGCCCGCCGGAACCGGTTCAGCAGTCACTTGGCTTCTAGGCGACTCGCTCAGGAGCTTCCGATCGCCCAAAAGACGGTCATCCCCGTCCACATCCTACAGAGCCGGCTTCCCTTAAAATTCCGCCTCGTACAACGCCTGAGTGTATCCCTAAAAATGCTATTGCATTTTAACAGGCCGGTAACACGCTCTTCGTATACCAAAATTGCGACCCCTTACGCTCTACAGCGATACGTTGCACAGGAAACAGGAGTGACCTCGTGTCGGACGGCAGCAGCAGGAAGACGAGATTGGTCCGGCGGGACGATGCGAACGCCATTTTGCAGGCGACGATCGACAATTTTCCGGGCGGAATATGTGTTCTGGATGCCGATCTGGTCATGCAGGTCACGAATCGCCGGTTCTACGAACTGCTTGACCTGTCAGAAACGATGTTTCCCGCAGGATCGAACCTTGAGGACGTCTTTCGCTACAATGCCCGAAGGGGCGAATATGGAGCGGGAGACCCCGAAGAAAAGGCACGGGAGCGCATCAGCCATGTCCGCCGCTTCGAGGAGCATTGCTTCGACCGGGAGGTCGGCACCGGGCTTGTTCTGGAAATGCGCTCGGCACCGAAGCCCGGCGGCGGCAGCATCCTGACCTATCTCGACGTGACGATGAAGAGACGGGCGGAACAGGACATGCTCCGGCACAAGGAGACGCTTGAGACGCTGGTTTCCGTCCGGACCGCGGAGATCGAACGGCAGGCGGAAGAGCTGCAGCGGCTTCTCGATCAGGAGCGGCATATCAACGAGCTGCAGCGACAGTTCGTGACGATGACCTCCCATGAATTCAGGACGCCGCTCGCGATCATCGACGGCGCGGCGCAACGGCTGCAGCGGCGAAAGGATAACATCACAAGCGATTTCGCCGAGGAAAAGGCCGGCGTCATCCGCAGCGCGGTCTCGCGCATGGTCGACCTTATGGAAAGCTTCCTGTCGGCGGGCCGGATCGAGCACGGCCGGATGACCTATGAATTCAGGCCATGCTCCCTGCGGGAGATCGTCGAGCGGTGCGTGCTGCGGCAGAAATCGATCGGCAACTTTCATCGCTTCGATGTGGAACTGACCAGCCTTCCGCCCGTTGTGGTTGTCGATACGGCCGCAATCGAGCAGGTGTTTACGAACCTCATTTCGAACGCGGTCAAATATGCGCCGTCATCGCCGGATATCTTTATTCGTGGCTATGTGGACAATGGTCACGCCTGCGTTGCCATTCGCGACACCGGCGTCGGCATCGATGCCGAGGACCTGCCGAAGATGTTCCAGCGCTATTTCAGGGCCAGAAGCTCGACGGGAATCGCCGGAACGGGAATTGGCCTGAACCTGGTCAAGCAGATCGTCGAAGGGCATTCAGGCCATATCAAGCTTGAAAGCCGGAAAAATGAGGGGAGCACATTCACGGTCGTGCTTCCCGTCAGCAACACAGTGCCCAACGTCGCCGGATGCGACCAGGCGAAAGCAGGTTAGTCATGATCACCATTCTTTGTGTCGAAGACGAAGACGATATCCGCAATCTTCTGGTCGAGGAAATCAGGGATGCCGGCTTCAACACGCTGGAAGCGACCAACGGCCGGCAGGCGCTGGATGTCATCATCCACAAATGGCCCGATATCGTCGTCTGCGACATCACCATGCCGGAACTCGATGGCCATCAGCTGTTTGCGGAGATCCAGATCAATCACGAACAGCTCGCAAACATACCCTTCATCTTCCTCACGGCGCTCACCGACAAGGACAACATGGTCACGGCCCTGAAAGCGGGCGCCGCCGACTATCTGACGAAGCCTGTCGATTTCGACTTGCTGATGGCAAAAATCCAGGGCTGCGTCGCCCGCCTGGAAAGCGACAAGCGAATGGGCCGCGCCTTCTGACGGCGGGCCGACGATTGCGACTGCCCTCGCGCACCGTCGGTTTCGCGAGAATGCCCCTCCACATGGCTGGCTCACCCTCTGCTCCCTGTCGCATCGGCTGGCATGGTTGAATGCCTGTGCCGGAATTGCGTCCGGGCCTGATGTTCATCATCGCAGGACATATTTCATAAACGCCATGCCTGGCTGATCGTGCTCTGCACCTTGCGCATCTCCAAACCTTGCGCTATACACTGAACCACATGGTTCAGTATATTCCATCTCATCTCGATGACACGTTCGCAGCACTTTCGGACACGACGCGGCGTGGCGTTCTGGAGCAACTCGGAAGAGCAGACGCCTCGATCACGGAGCTTGCCCGGATGTTCCAAATGACCCTTACGGGCATGAAGAAGCATGTCGGCATTCTGGAACAGGCAGGGCTCGTCACCACGGAAAAAGTTGGGCGCGTGCGAACCTGCAGGCTGGGGCTGCGCCGACTGGAGGACGAGGCGGCATGGATCGAGAGCTACCGTCAACTCTGGGCGGCGCGCTTCGACGATCTGGACGCGGTTCTTGAGGATATGAAACGCAAGGAGAAAACCAATGGGTGAAAAAGGGCAGGCAGAAACCACCTCAGCAGAGCAGCGCACGAAGGTCGAACGAAAATCGGACCGGGAACTGGTCGTGACGCGGTTCTTCAACGCTCCGGCACGCCTCGTGTTCGAGGCCTGGACAAAGCCGGAGCTGTTCATGCGCTGGTGGGCGCCGAAATCCTCTGGCGTGCCGTTGTTTTCCTGCGACATGGATGTCCGCACCGGCGGCGGCTACCGCGTCGCATTCGGCCATGACGCTGAAAACACCATGGAATTCTTCGGAAAATACCTTGAGGTGATCCCCAACGCCCGCCTTGTCTGGACCAACGAAGAGAGCGAGGACGCGGCGCTGACCACCGTCACCTTCGAGGACAAGGGCGACGTGACGCTTCTGACCCTGCACGAACTCTACCCCACCAAGGAAGCCCTCGACGAGGCCTGCGCCGGCATGGAAGGCGGAATGCCCGAACAGTTCGACCAGCTGGACGAATTGCTGCTTACGCTCAGCGCTTAAGGGTCACGAAGCGGAACACCGAAATGGCGGCAGTCAATGCCGCTACAGACGCTTCGTCATGCTCGGGCTTGTCCCTAGCATCTGCAAGAAGATGATTTCATTGACATTTGCAGGTCCTCGGCACAAGGCCGAGGATGACGGGAGCAAGTGGAACGGCGGCGCAGAACGCCGCCGCTCGCGCCTTCTCATTCCCACTCGATCGTGCCCGGCGGCTTCGAGGTCACATCATAGACGACGCGGTTGATGCCGCGGACTTCGTTGATGATGCGGGTGGCGGCGCGGCCGAGGAATTCCATGTCGTAGTGATAGAAATCCGCCGTCATGCCGTCGACGGAGGTGACGGCGCGAAGGGCGCAGACGAATTCGTAGGTGCGGCCATCACCCATAACGCCAACGGTCTGGACCGGCAGCAGCACGGCGAACGCCTGCCAGATGGCATCGTAGAGACCGGCCTTGCGGATCTCGTCGAGATAGACGGCGTCGGCCTCGCGCAGGATCTCCAGCTTCTCGCGGGTGATGCCGCCCGGGCAGCGGATGGCAAGGCCCGGTCCCGGGAAGGGATGACGGCCGATGAAACTGTCGGGCAGGCCGAGTTCCTTGCCGAGCACGCGAACCTCGTCCTTGAACAGTTCGCGCAACGGCTCGACCAGTTGCATGTTCATGCGATCAGGCAGACCGCCGACATTGTGGTGCGACTTGATGGTGACGGACGGGCCGCCGGAGAAGGAGACGCTTTCGATCACGTCCGGATAGAGCGTGCCCTGGGCAAGGAAATCCGCGCCGCCGAGCTTCTTGGCTTCGGCCTCGAAGACGTCGATGAACAGGCGGCCAATGGTCTTGCGCTTGGTTTCCGGATCGCTCTCGCCTTCCAGCGCATTGATGAACATATCGGATGCATCGACATGCACGAGATGCAGGTTGTAGTGTTCCTTGAACATGGCGACGACATCGGCCGCCTCGTTCTTGCGCATCAGGCCATGGTCGACGAGGATGCAGGTCAGCTGGTCGCCGATCGCCTCATGGATCAGAAGGGCGGCAACGGAACTATCGACGCCGCCGGACAGGCCGCAGATAACGCGCTTGTCGCCGACCTGCTTGCGGATCGCGGCAACCGCGTGTTCGCGGTAAGCGGCCATCGTCCAGTCGCCCTTCAGACCCGCGATCTTGTGGACGAAATTGGCGAGCAGCTTGGCGCCATCAGGCGTATGCACGACTTCCGGATGGAACTGGACCGCGTAATATTTCTTCGCTTCGTTGGCGATGAAGGCGAAGGGGGCGTTGGACGAGGTGGCGACGACTTCGAAGCCGTCCGGGATCGCGGTGACGCGGTCGCCATGGCTCATCCAGACCTGATGGCGCGACCCGACAGGCCAGATGCCTTCGTAGAGCGCGCATTCCTTGTCGATTTCAATAAAGGCGCGGCCGAACTCGCGGTGATGGCCCGCCTCGACCTTGCCACCCAGCTGTTCGCAGATTGTCTGCTGGCCATAGCAGATGCCAAGAACCGGCAGGCCGCTGTCGAAGACGATCTGCGGCGCGCGCGGCGAGCCGATATCGAGCGTCGAGGCCGGGCTGCCGGACAGGATGATCGCTTTCGGCTTCAGGCGGTTGAACCCTTCCTCCGCCGACTGGAACGGCACGATCTCGCAATAAATGCCGGTTTCGCGAACGCGCCGTGCGATCAGCTGCGTGACCTGGCTGCCGAAATCGATGATGAGAACGGTATCGGGATGGACTGTCTCGGTCATGAAACGCTTCCGCTGGCTGGGATGTCATATGGGGGGATCATGGCGAGCCTTTAATGAAAGCGGGCGCCGAGAGCAACGATTAGATTGCACCCGGACAATTATTGCCGCTCAAAGCTTGATATGCCCGGTTTCGACCGCCTGTTCCAGCGCATCGACGACGGCCGAAAGCTTCTCGTCGATGACATGCAGATATTCGGTCCAGTCGCCGACATGCTTCAGTTCTTCCCTGCCATCGGAAATGCCGCGCAGGCCGATGATCGGCACGCCGAAGGACTGGCAGGCGCGCAGCAGCGCGAACGTCTCCATCTCCACCATGTCGGCGGCAATCCCGTCATAGGTGGCGCCGGAGACGATATTGGCGCCGGTCGACAGGCTGGCGGTTTTCACGCCCGGAATGCGCAGCGGCAGATCGACGACAACAGGCAGATCGAGAAACGGCGTCGCACCCTTCTCGAAGCCGAGCGGCGAGGCATCCATGTCGCGATAGGCAACCGAGGTCGCCTGGTAGACTTCCGTCTGTTCGAGTTTCGCGGAGCCGGCCGAGCCGAGCGAGACCACCAAATCCGGCAGGCTGTTTCGGCCATGCAGTTCGGCCAGCGCCCGCGTCAGCGTGACGGCGGCCTCGACCGGGCCGACGCCTGTCATCAGCGGCGAGATGCGCTCGCGCAGGTGCACGCCGTATTCGGCATCGGCAGCCATGACGTAGAGCAGCTTGCGGCCGGCGACGTCCTTCAGTTCATAGATCATCCTTCAATTCCCTCGCGCCCGCGGATCACCATCATCGTTCCGGTCATCGAGGCGATCAGCTTGGCCGGACCATCGGAGGAAATCGCATAGCCGCGTCCGTCGGAAACGATGATCGTCGTGCCGGGCTTGGTCACCTCACCGCGAAACAGGAAACGCTCGCCGCGCCCCGGCGACATCAGGTTGACCTTGAACTCGATGGTGAGGATCGAGGCATCGGGATCGATGACCGAATAGGCGGCATAGGTGCCGGCCGCGTCGAGCGCCGCCGAAATGATGCCGGCATGGAGGAAACCATGCTGCTGCGTCAGCTTCTCGTCGAAGGGAAGCTCGATCTCGACCGTTCCCTGCTCGACACGCGTCAGCTCCGCGCCGATCGTGCGCATGGCGGCCTGCCGGCCGAAACTCCGGGTGATACGGTCGCGGAAATCCGCTGGATGCCAGTCTTCCATCTGCCTCGATGATTGCCTTTTGAGATCCCGCGCGAGTGGCACGGCGCAAGCAGCGAGATTGGCACGCTCCCTATCGGCGAACAAGCTCAATTCAGGAGGAAAATCGATGCATTGAGCAAGGTGGCGAAGGCCACCCAGGCGGCATAGGGCACGAACAGCAGGCTGGAGAGATAATCCTGCCGCCGGCTGGCAATGATGAAGCCGAGCACGGCCACCAGAAGAGCGATGATCGCCACCAGCGCCGCGCCGACCTGCTGCATGCCGAAGAACAGAGGCGACCAGAGGAAATTCAGGATCATCTGCGCCAGCCAGAAACGCATGGCCGGAGACCGTCGATGATCAAGAAACGTCCGCGCCCCGGCAATGCCGATCATCACGTAGAGGGTCGACCAGACGGGCGCGAAAATCCAGTTGGGCGGATTGAACGACGGCTTGGCAAGCGACTGGTACCATTCTCCCGGAATATTGTTGACCCCGATCAGGAGACCGGTGCCGAGAACGGCGGCTATGAAGAGGACATGGACGAGGATACGGTTCATGCTGGCGCATATAGCGCCCGCTTAAGGGCTTTCCAGAGCCGCTCAGCCGAGCCGGACGATATGCTGGTCCCAGGCGACGGTACTCTCCGTTTCGCCAAACCGCCCGCCATAGGACGAGGCGACGAAACCGTGCGCAGCCGGGGCGATGCCGGCGGCATCCGGAAGACTTTTCGTCATCAACACCCGCCCGGTGCGCGCCTCGACGGTCACGGTGGTTCCGCCCTTCGGCGAAGTCAGGCCGATCAACCCGTCCTGCCGGTTGACGGCGATCGCCCCGACATAGTTGGCAAGCGCCAGCGTCGTTTGCTGCGGCAGCGACAGGAAGCGGATATCCTCGCCGCGCGAGAAGCAGCCGGCAAGCGGCGGCAGGTCGTTGCGCGGCCCCTCATACTGGCAGGCGAACCAGATCTTTCCATCGGCATCGATATCCACGTGGCGGGTGGAGAGCTGGCGCAAATGGTCCGGCATGCCGTGCCGCTCGATCAGCCCGCCGGTCGCGGTATCGACCAGCACCAGCGAGGGCTCCATGTGGTCGAGATTGAGTTTGGTGCGGCCGAAATCCGGATTGGTCTCGATGCCGCCATTGGCGATCACCAGCATTTTGCCGTCAGCCGACAGCGTCATGTCGTGCGGGCCGATGCCATAGGAGGGAAGTTCGCCGATCCGGGCAAAATCGTTCGTGCCGTCATAGATCCCGACCATGCCCCGATTACCGGCAAAATCGTTTTCCGTGGCATAAAGCAGGCGCCCGTCGGCGGAAAAACAGCCATGCCCGTAGAAATGGCGCCCCTCGATCGAGATGATGACGACCGGCGCCACGCTGCGATCCGGCGCGAAGATCATCGCATAGGTTCCGGGCCTGCGGGCAAAGGCGACGGCGCGGTTCGTGACCGGCGAATAGGTCATGCCATGGGCGCGGGCCGGAAGCGGCACCCGCTCGATGATCCGGCCTTCTTCGCTGAGCGTGGCGATACCATAGGCTCCATCCGGCGCCATGAAGGCCGAGGCATAGACTGCGCCGGTTTTTTCCAGCGCGAAAGCAGCATCCGGCGCAAGCGTTGCCGCCCAGGCCGCGCCGGCCATTTTCAGAAAGCTGCGTCTGTCGGTGAGAATTTTACCGGGCAGCCGATTTTGAGACACCATGAGAACAGACCCAAATTGACCAGGGGCATTTTTCTCCTCCACCATATGCCAAAATGACGGTGAAGGAGAAACCGGAACATCGCCGGAGACGCTGCGAAAGCGCGATCAGATCAAAGCCAGCCCCGCCGCTTGAAGTAGAGGAAGGGCAGAAGCGCTGACAGGACCATCATGAACAGGGCCAGCGGATAGCCGAAGTCAAACTTCAATTCCGGCATGGCATCGAAGTTCATCCCGTAGATCGAGGCGACCAACGTCGGCGGCAGGAACACCACCGATGCGACCGAGAATATCTTGATGATCTGGTTCTGCTCCAGGTTGATGAGGCCGAGCGTCGCATCGAGCAGGAAGTTGATCTTGTTCGACAGGAACAGCGCATGATCGCCCAGAGACGCCGCATCGCGCTGGATCAGCTTGACCCGCTGCCGGCTTTCCTTGATCACCTTGCGTGCGCCGATACCGTCGCGCGCCGAATGATAGGCCACCAGTCGCCCGACGCTGACCAGGCTTTCGCGAATGATGGTCAGGAGATCACCCTTCTGGCCGATCTGCTCGATCAGCGACTGCAGGTCTCGTGTCTTTTTCGTCGCGCTCGAATTGCTTTTGCGGAACACTTCGCGCGAGATGCCGTCAACCTCGGTTCCCGCCCGTTCCAGCGCGTCGGCAGTCCGGTCGATCATCGCTTCCAGAAGGCCAAGCATGGTCAGTTCGCCGGTCTCGCAGGATGCCCCGTTCAGCCGCTGCATGCGGGCCGTATAGGTCTGGAAGGGCTTCGGATCCGCATGACGCACCGTCACGAGGGTCGCTCCCTTGAGGATGAAGGTGATGGGAACCTTGACCGGATAATCGCTTTCAAGTTCGGTCGCGGCAGTCATCGTCATGAACTCCGCGCCGTCTTCCTGGTAGAGCCGGTCGGAGAGCTCGATCTCCTGCATTTCGTCGCGGGTCGGAATCTGGATGCCGAGCCGGTTTTCGACGCTACGCGTCTCGTCGTGCGATGCGTTGTACAGGTCGAACCAGACGACGGGATTGCCCTCGGTCATTTCCGAGGCGGTATCGATCGGCACAAGCTGGTTGTTCTGGCTTTTGTAGATGCGCAGCATAAGGGGCTCCAATCTGGCAGGTCTGTCGACCGCCAGCAGCCTCTTCTACAAGGACGGGACGGTCGGAAAAATCGAAGCGTGACTTCGACTGTCGGGGTTCATGATCCATCAATCCTTGTTGGTCGTACTCACCGTGGGAACACCGCCGACCCTCTGCGCCTGTCGCGGATTTTTGTCAATCCTGTTCACGCACGCCCCGCCGGGACGCGCCGGCCTGCGACGTTCAGTCGCCGTCGGCAAAGGAGAAACCGGCGCCGAGACCGATCGCGCCGCCGAAATCCCGGTTCAGGCGATTGAGAAGATCCTGCGTGTTCAGGGCGATGAAATCGAGCCTGCCGCGCTGCGCGTCGTCGGCAATCGCCTCGTTAATCGGCAGGTCGATCCTGTCGGACGCACTGATGACCGATTTGAAAACGAAATTGGCAGAGCCTGCGACCGAACGACTGTCTTCCGGCAAAAGCGATTCCATGTCCGACACGGTGAACAGCGTCTGCATCGCTTTGAAATTGCTGGAAATCGACGGCATGGTATTGCCGGAGCGCCAATAGATCGCGAGCTTCGGATGCCCCGGATCGGCCTTGCCGTTCACCGTTCCGGCGTAGAACAGCCGGAGCCTCTGATCCTTCACGGTTTCGGCGCCATGCACGAGGATGCCGAGAAGGGCTGTCGCCGCCTCATTGCCGTTGCGGAAAACCGGATTGTCGGTGCCCGGCGTCTTCCAGGCCGCCTGGATGCCATCGGGCTTTTCCCATTCGGCACTGAGTTCGGAGGCGACCTCGACAAGATTGTCGGCGATCGCCGCGCCGTAGCGGCAGCGGAAGCCGTCCTTTTGCCCGGGCAACACGTCCGAGCCGGTGCCGTAGAGAACATATTCCAGCGCGCCCAGCCCCTGCACCGCGACGCTCTTGCCCCTGATCGTAGCGGCGGAGGTTGCCGTCTGGTCCTCTTTCGTGAGAATCGCCTGCACCTGCTTCAGGCCGGTGCTCTTGCGGTCCGGATAAAACAGGAAACGCTCGAACCGGTTGCCCTCGATCACCGGACCGACGCGGATGATCTCGATGGTCGACCACTGATGAACGATACCGTCGAAAGCGATCTGCACGCGACCCAGCGCATCGGTCGACGGTTTTTCGCAAAGCGCATGCGTCGCCGTTGCAAGCGACCGCGCCGCCTTTACCAGATCGCGGTAGCCGGGCCGGATGAAATCATCGACCGCCTTTTCCATCACGGCGGGCAGCGCCTTTTCGTTGAGCACGCGCGGCGAGAGGGCGGCCCCTTCCTGCGCGGTGGCGGGATAGGCGCCAAGGGCGATCGCAAGGCTCAGAAGTGGGGCAGTGCAGATGCGCATCAAAGGGACTCCAGGAATGTGATGAGAGCTAGCCTGTCTTCCTTCGACAGGGCGGCAAAACCGGCGCGGGCCTTTTCCGCCTCACCGCCGTGCCAGAGAATGGCTTCCGTCAGGCTGCGGGCGCGGCCGTCATGCAGAAAAAACGTGTGCCCGCTGACCGTCTTCGTCAACCCGATACCCCAGAGCGGCGGCGTGCGCCACTCGCGCCCCGATGCGTCACCGACTTCTTGTCCGTCGGCAAGTCCCTCGCCCATGTCGTGCAGGAGAAAATCGGAATAGGGCCAGATCAGTTGAAAGGCATGCGCCTTGTTGGCGGCATCGCGGCGGGTGACGAATTTCGGTGTGTGGCAGCTGATGCAGCCCGTCTCGTAGAAGAGCTTCTTGCCGGCCAGCGTTTCCGGAAAACTTGCCTTGCGGCGCGCGGGAACGGCGAGGTTTTCCGAGTAGAAGGTGACGAGATCGAGCACCGGTGCCGGCGCCTCGCTGTCGCCCAGGCGCGGCTGCACACCGTCCGGCAAGGCCAGGCAAGCGGCCTGCGCCACCGTGCAGTCGCCATGACTGCGGGCGACGTCCGGCGTCGAGATGCCGATATCGCCGGAGAAGGCCTCGGCGCTCTGCTGGCGCACGCTCAGGCTCTGGGCCTTCCAGCCGAACCGGCCAAGCGCCAGCGCACCGGTCTTGCGGTCGCGGACGCGGGCAGCCTTTCCGCTGATGCCATCGCCATCTTTATCCTCTGGGTCGGCACGGAACAGAATATCATTGGGGTGGATGGCCTCGATCAAGCCGAGGCCGGACATGGCCTGCGTCACCCGCGGCGACAGCGTCGTTGAGGCATCAAGCGCTCCATAGCCAAGGCCGGTCACCGAATAGCGCGGCCGTCGCAGCGACACGGTTTCGCCGCCGGCGAGAGCCGCCGGCTCTTCCGTATAGTCGATCCGCATGTGGCCCTCGGCGGGCAGCCCCGGCACCGCGCTGTCCTGCAACTGCGTGCCGTAGACGGGATCGGGGAAATTCAGGACGGCATGCGCGGCCAGGGCCTGCCGCTCGGCCTCCGTTTGCGGCGCGCGGGAAAGCCGCAGGAACATCGACGTCGTATCCGATGCCCCCTCCGGCGGATGCCCGCGACCGTCCTTCAGATGGCACGTCTGGCAGGCGCGCGCATTGTACAGAGGCCCGAGGCCATCGGAAGCCTGCGTCGAGGAGGGCGAGGACACCCAGAGCTTTCGGAACAGCGCATTGCCAAGCTTGAAGCTCTCTTCCTCGGCAAAGGTGATATTGGTGGCGAACTGCGAGAAACTGTCCGCATTCACGGAGGCGATCGACGTTCCAGCGCCGCCGGACATCGCCTCGAATTTTTCGGCCTTGGTGAAATCTTCCGTTGGACGAGTGACGGCCCGGATGCGGGCCTCGTCGTCGGCAGACAGGTCGCGGCGGGCGGGAGAAGCGACGTTCCTTGGTTGCGGAAACCTCCCCCCCTCTGTCGGTGACGCCGACATCTCCCCCTCAAGGNNGGGGGAGATGTCCCGGAGGGACAGAGGGGAGGAATCATCCACGAACGCAGAACTCTCGCCGAAACCGAAAACGCCGCCCGCGGCCAGACACAGTGCTGCGGCAAGCGGCAGGATCCAGCGCGGGGCGACGCAGTATTTCATTCAGAAGAACCGGGCCGCCGCGTCAGACAGCGGCCCGCCTTTGCTTTTTATTGGAAGACAGCGTTAGGATTATCCAGGCTGTCGGAACCTTCAAGCTCGATCGTGCCGAGATCCAGCGACGCAATGACGCGCTCGACCGTTTTCGCCTGGGCGATCAGTCCGTCGATGGCCGCCTGGACGGGGGCATTGCCTTCGGCATTGCCCTCACCGATCATCTGGTCGTATTTTTCGACCGTCTCGCCGCGCTTCGCCATGACTTCCATTGCAGCCACGGTGGCTGCCAGCTTTTCCTTCATTTCCTTGTCGAGCGCCGGATCCTTGGCCGCGACGAGTTCGGACAGCGAAGGGCCGGTGAGCTTGGTGCCGTCGGCCTTGGTATATTCGCCGGTATAAGCGGCCTGGATGCCGATCGCGTCATGAAGATGCGAGTTGTAGGTGTTGTCCGAGAAGCAATCATGCTCCTCTTCCGGATCATGCAGCAAAAGACCGAGCTTCATGCGTTCTCCCGCCAGTTCGCCATAGGACAGCGAACCCATGCCGGTCAGGATGGCCACGAGGCCGGCCTTCGGATCGGCTTCGACGTTCTTGGTCGCGGCACCGTCCGCCGTCCAGTTGGCGACCATGTCGGTCAGGTCCGAGACGAGCAGCGTGGTTGCAGCCTTCAGATAGGCGGCGCGACGATCGCAGTTGCCGTTCGTGCAGGCTTTCGTATCGAAATCCGTGAATGCGCGGTTGCCGGCGCCGGGACCGGTGCCGTTCAGGTCCTGGCCCCAGAGCAGGAATTCGATGGCGTGGTAGCCCGTCGCGACGTTCGCCTCGATGCCGCCAGCTTCCTGCAAAGTGCCGGAGAGGAATTCAGGCGTGATGTTGGTCGCATCGACATCCTTGCCGTCGATCTTGATCGTCTTGTTGGCGATGACATTGGCGGTGAAGAGCGCGTTCTCGTCGCTTTCCGTGCCGTAGCTCGGATCGACATAGTCGATCAGGCCCTCGTCGAGCGGCCAAGCATTCACCTTGCCTTCCCATTCGTCGACGATCGGATTGCCGAAACGGTAGACCTCGGTTTCCTGATAGGGGTTGCGCGCGGCCAGCCAGGCTTCACGAGCGGCCTTCAGCGTTGCCTCGCTCGGCGTTGCGATCAGCGCATCGACAGCCTTCTCCAGCGCCTGGGCGGTGACAAGCGCATCCTGGTATTTCGCCAGTCCGACAGCGGCGTAGTGCTTGACGACGGCGCCGGCATCGGTGGCCGCCATGGCCGGCTGCAATGCAAGGGTCGATGTTGCGGTAACCAGCGCCAGCATGGCGCTGCGAATGAACGATGTTTTCATGACCTCTCCTGATGATTTCCGACCGAATGGTTTTCGGCTCCCGCTGCCCTTTGATCCGCCTGAACCATGCGCGTGATAAGGCGCGCAACGCGGCGGAACCGGACGTTTCTACAGAGCCCGATTCTCATGAACCAAAACCAAACTGGTGTCAAAGAGTATAGTTTAGAATGTTTTGAATATAGAAAAAGGCGCGTCTTGCCAACTTCAAGCAGTTGCAGACTACCGTAACCCGGCCACCACGTAGCGAAATTTAGCCTATTTATAAGGCATTTACTGATCAAAATTTAAGCTGTATGACGTCAAAATCATCAGAGTGTGGATTTTGCATGCGGCACCATCTCAAGCACTACATCCGGCGGCACGAACCGCAGGGTGAATTCCATCATCATCTGAAGTCCGGCATCGGCGCGGTCACCGCGATGGTCGCGGTCGGGTTGCTGGCTGTCTATACCGGCCTGCCGCTGCTCATCGCGCCCTTCGGCGCCAGTGCGGTCCTTTTGTTCGGCCAGCCGAAAAGCCCGCTGTCTCAACCGGCCAACGTCGTCGGCGGCTATCTGCTGGCCGCCCTGATCGGCAGCCTTGCGGCGCATTTCTTTCCCGGCCTCTGGCTGGCGGGCGCCATCGGCGTCGGCCTTGCCATCGGACTGATGCTCTTTCTGAGAATCACGCATCCACCGGCCGGCGCCGTGCCGATCGTTGCTGTCGCCTCTCATTTCGATGCGCCGGTCCTGTTCGAGGTGGTGGCCCTCGGCAGCGCTTTGCTGGTGGCGATCGCCGTGCTGCACCATCTCATCCCGCCGCGCCAGCAATATCCGCTGCGCGCCGACTGATCGGGCTTCCTGCGGACGCCGAATCAGCCCCTGCGGTCCATCTGGCAGAAGAAGAAGCCGTCCGTATCCGTCGATGCGGGCGTGAGCGTCAGCGTCTGTCCGTCGGACGAACGCGGCCGCTTGACGCTGGCGCCGAACAAGGCGTCCCAGGACGGAACGGCGGAAACGATGGTGAATTCCGGATTGCTCTCGCAGAAGGCCCGAACCTGGGTTTCGTTCTCTTCGGGCAGCACCGAGCAGGTCACATAGACGAGCCTCCCGCCCGGACGGACATAACGGGCCGCCTCGGACAGGGCTTCCTGCTGCTGCGACTGCCGCTCCTCGATGTTCTTCTGGTTCAACCGCCACTTGGTATCGGGGCGGCGACGCCAGGTGCCGGTACCTGTGCACGGCGCATCGACCAGCACGCGGTCGAAACGGCCGGCAATGGCTGAAAGCGTTTCCTTGTTGTCGTGAACCTGGACGTTGCGGGTCCCTGCCCGCTTCAGCCGCTCGATGATCGGTGCCAGCCGCTTGCGGTCGGTGTCATAGGCATGCACCTGCCCCTTGTTGTGCATGGCCGCCGACATCGCCAGCGTCTTGCCCCCGCCGCCGGCGCAGTAGTCGAGGACCTGTTCGCCGTCCTGCGGCAGGACAAGATCGGCAACGATCTGCGATCCCTCGTCCTGAACCTCGAACCAGCCCTTTTGAAAGGAAATTTCCGCCGTCACGTTCGGCAGGCGCGATGCCCCCTCGCCAGCGGGCACGCGGATGCCCTGTCGGGCGACGGCTGTGGGCTCGACGCCGCTGCGCTCCAGCGCCTTCAGAACCTTTTCGCGGGTGGATTTCAGCGTGTTGGCGCGCAGGTCGAGCGCCGGGCGACCGGCAAGCGCCTGGGCTTCGGAAAGCCAGTTTTCGCCGAAGCTGCGCTCGAAGGAGGCTTGCACCCATTCCGGAATATCGCCCTGCACATAGAGCGGGGCCGTCTCGAGCACGCGGCCTGCGAAAGCGTCGACCATGGCGGAGGACACCGGTTCCGGCGCAAACTTGTCGCCGTCGAGTTCGGCGGCCAGCGCCTCCGGCGTCACACCCCATTGCCGGAAAAGAACGGCATGCCCGAGCGCCGTCGCGCTGTCGCTGTCCATCAGCCAGGCGTGCGATAGCTTCATGCGCAGGGCGTCGTAAACGATGTTGCCGATCGCGGCGCGGTCGCCCGAGCCTGCGAAGCGGTGCGCCAGCCCCCAGTCCTTGAGGGCATCTGCGACCGGACGCTTGCGCGTCTCTATATCAGCGAGAACCTCAATGGCTCCGGCGAGCCTGCCACCCAAACGCATCTTGCATCCACTCCATTTTCCGTCGTGGTAACGGTCATGGCCGTCAAGAGCAAGTCGGCAGGCCTTATTCCTTGCAATCGTGATGTTGTGCAGGCCGGATAGGCTGCCCCGGCCGGACCATAAAGGGTCAGCTGACGACCCGGTAGCAGACGCTGGCCGTTCCGGAGCGGATCATGCCGATATGGGAGGCAGCAGCCTTGGACAGGTCGATAACCCGGCCGCGAATGAACGGGCCGCGATCGTTGATCCGGACGACGACCGTCTTGCCGTTGCGCTTGTTGGTGACCTGAACCTTGGTGCCGAACTTGAGATTGCGATGCGCGGCCGTCAGGTAGGAAGCATTCATGCGTTCACCGGAAGCCGTGCGCGAGGACAGGGCATACCAGGATGCGCCGCCGCAGCCATTGCCGGCGGCATGTCCGTCTGTCGTCGATGTAAGAATTGCCCCGAATGCCAGAAATGCTGCGACAGCAGCCGTCGATATCACGTTCGTCAAATAGCTGACCCCTGAGTTGGAAAGACCCGCCCTTGCGGATGGGCTGCCTTTCCGGGCCAAAAATGGCGAAAAAGTGCTTCAACCTTTAACCTTGCATTAGGAACTCTCACCAAAGGCTCAAAAATTAAAATTACCAATTGTTGAATTTTTGATTTTAATTCTACGAATGCCCTTTGGATTCAACCGATAATCCATAAAAGCCGTGAGGCGCGCACGCCCAACCATGCAGCGGGTATACTAATTTATTCAATTTTTGAATTTGATGGAACCGGGTGAATTTTCCTGGCTAGATTTTTGATAATTATCGCTAAAGTTGCAATCAATTCACAAAGTAAAGGACGATAAACTAGGGATTTTTGCTCTTTTTGACTGTAGAACGTCCGGATTTTTCCGAGATACATAACGCAATCCTTTCGGATTCGTTCCAATTCTATCCGGCGCTCTTCGTTTTACGATCTCATCCCCGCCAAATTCCGGCCTGCCATAATTGGGCTAGCGAAACACGATAGTCCGGGAAACGGAAGGCGAAGCCGAGGTCCCTGATTTTGCGGTTGGCGACCCGTTTGTTCTCCCCGTAAAAAGACCGCGCCATCGGCGAAAGTTCCGCCGTTTCGAAGGCGATTTCCGGCGGAGGGGCGACACCCATCAGCCGGGCGGCTTCCGCGACGACGTCCTGCGGCGGGGCCGGTTCATGATCGGTGATGTTGTAGATGCCGCCGAGATTGCGGTCTGCGAGAAAGGCCGCGGCGGCGGCAATATCTTCGACGCGGATGCGATTGAAGACCTGGTTCGGCTTGACCAGGCGCCTCGCCGTTCCCTCGGCCAGATTGCACAGGCCGTTGCGGCCTGGTCCATAAATGCCGGAAAGCCGCAGGACCGAAACAGGCAGGCCACTGTCACGACCGAAGGCGAGCCAGGCATCCTCGGCCGCGACCCGTTCCATGGAGCGGTCGGACACGGGCCTGCAGGGCGTGTCCTCATCGACCCACGCACCGCCATGATCGCCATAGACCCCAACGGTTGACAGATAGGCCACCCATTGCAGCGCCGGCATGAGGGCGCCGAGCGGTCGCGTGTCCGGCCGCATCAGGGGATCGCCGTCGCGGCCGGGCGCGATGGACTGGACCAGATGCGTGGTCCGCGCCATGACGGCCGCCAGTTCCGGTGAGATGGCCTTGCCGTCGAAGATTTCGGCGTTTATTCCGCTGTCGCGCAATGCTTTTGCCTTGCCCGTCGATCGCGTCGTGCCGGTGACCGTTTCGGCGGTCGACAGAAACTGCCGGGCAATCGCCTTGCCGGAATATCCCGCACCCAAAACCAGTACATGCATCACAACGCTCCTGCCCTGTCCCACTCGGCGAGCACCTCGCCATCCGTCTCTTCCTGCCGTCTTGCCGCAAAATCCCGGAAGGCGCCAGCCGGTATCAGCCGCGACAGCGCCCAGACCGCCATGCCGCGCACCACCGGTGACGCATCCCCGCACAGAGCCACGCAGGAAGCAACAAGCGAGGGATCGCCGGAATTGCCGGCGGCGATCAGGACGTTGCGGACGAAACGGTCGCGACCGATACGCTTGACCGGTGAGGCCGAGAACAGGGCCCGGAAGGCCGCATCGTCCAACGTCAGCAGGAAGGAGAGCGACGGCGCCGTGAGATCGTCACGGGCCTTAAGCTTCATCTCGGATGCCGCCTGCGCGAACTTGTTCCAGGGACAGGCCGCCAGGCAGTCGTCGCAGCCATAGATGCGGTTGCCGATCAGCGGCCGCAGCGATGCATCGATCGGCCCCTTGTGCTCGATGGTGAGATAGGAAATGCAACGCCGCGCATCGATCCTGTAGGGCCCCGGAAACGCATCGGTCGGGCAGGCCTCGAGACAGGCCCTGCACGAGCCGCAATGATCTACCTCCGGCGCATCGACGGCTAGGCTTGCGGTCGTGAACAGGCTGCCGAGGAAAAGCCAGGAGCCGAAGTCCCGGCTGACGAGATTGGTGTGTTTGCCCTGCCAGCCAAGCCCCGCCTGCTCGGCCAGCGGTTTTTCCATCACCGGCGCCGTATCGACAAAGACTTTCACGTCCTCGCCGGCGCGCGCGGCAAACCGTGTCGCCACTTCCTTCAGCTTGCCCTTGATCACGTCGTGATAGTCGCGGTTCCGGGCATAGACCGAGATCGCGCCGCGATCGGTCTGGCCCAGAATGTCGCGCGGGTCTTCGCCCGGACCATAATTCATGCCGAAGACGACAACCGAGCGCACATCGCTCCACAGGACGCGCGGATCGCCGCGCCGGTCGGCCGTATCCGCCAGCCAGTCCATCGTGCCGTGATAATTATGTCTTAAAAAATCGGCGAGCCGCGCCGGCGCCTGCGGAATCGAATCCGGCAAGGTCACCCGGCAGATGTCAAAACCCTTGTCCGCGGCCTCGGCCTTCAGGAATTGCGTCAGCGTCCGGCGCCGCTTCTCCTGGCTGTCCCGAAGGCCTGCATCGCCGGGCATGGCGCCCTCCTACGGCTGAAGCGTGATGCGGGCCGAAAACCGCGCGACACTTTTCGGCGTCATGCTCTAGAAATCCAGGTCGGCATAATGGGAGACCGGCGTAACGCCGCGCACGCGCTCTGCGAGCAGCGGGCGGAAGGACGGCCGCGACTTTAGCCGCTGATACCAGTCCTTGGCGGCCGGCGCCTCCAGCCAGTCGATCTCGCCCAGATAGTCCAGCACCGAGATCGCCGCCGCAGCGGCCAGATCGGCATAGGACAATCTGTCACCGGCGAGATAGGTGCGCGAACCAGCAAGCCAGGAGAGGTATTTCATGTGCTGACGGATATTGGCGCGCGACGTGCGCAACGCCTTGGAATCCGGAGCGCCGCCGCCCTGGTCCGGCGTCATCTGAAGCTTGAAGATGCGTTCGCGCACCAGCGGCCGTGTCACGTCAGCTTCCATCTTCTGCAGGAACCATTCCGCCAAGCGCCGGATTTCGGCGCGCTGGAATGGATCCTCGGCCAGCAGGCGGCGATCCCGCTTCATGATGCCGCTGGTTTCGTCGAGATATTCCGAGATCACGGTTGCGCCACAGAGCGCCCGCATGCTGTCATCGACATAGACAGGCAGCGTTCCCGCCGGATTGAGCGCCAGAAAATCCCGTCGCTTTTCCCAGGGCTGTTCTTCTGCCAATTCCGTCTGATAACCGTATTCCGACAGGATCAGCCGGATAAAACGGGACGCGGTGGACATGGGGTGATGATAAAGTGTCGGCATGGCTGCTGGCTTTGACTATTTGATTTTTAAGGGGACGGTTTGTCGCGACGGATTGGTCTGGCCACGGCTCATCTTGAAAAGCTATAGGAATTTGCTGCCGTAAACACAAGCGAATCAGCTCCATGCCCTTCCCGAAGGTCCATACCCTAACCCCCAAAGCTTCAGGGATATTTAATTCATGGCCGATCAATCGATCATCAGCGCACTCTTTCTCGGGCTCATCGAGGGCCTTACCGAATTCATCCCGGTCTCCTCGACCGCGCATGTCCTGCTTGCCGGACACTTTCTCGGTTTCAAGTCGCCGGGCAATACCTTTGCCGTCCTCATCCAGCTCGGCGCGATCCTCGCAATTCTCCTGGTCTATTTTCAGCGGCTGCTTTCGATCGTGCTGGCGCTGCCGTCCAGCCAGAAGGCGCGCGGCTTCGTGCTCTCGGTGCTGATCGCCTTTCTGCCGGCGGCGATCATCGGCGCCATCGCCCATGACTTCATCAAGGCCGTGCTGTTCGAGACGCCGATGCTGATCTGCATCGTGCTGATCGTCGGCGGCGTCATTCTCTATGCCATTGACCGCATGCCGCTGCAGCCGAAATACAAGGACGTGATGGACTACCCGCCGTCGCTCGCCTTCAAGATCGGCCTTTTCCAATGCCTGGCGATGATTCCGGGAACCTCCCGCTCGGGCGCCACCATCGCCGGCGCGCTCTTGATGGGCACAGACAAACGGTCGGCCGCCGAGTTCTCGTTCTTCCTCGCCATGCCGACGATGCTCGGCGCGTTCACGCTCGATCTCTACAAGAACCGCGACGCCCTGAGCTTCGACGATGTCACGGTGATCGCCATCGGCTTCATCGCCGCCTTCGTTTCCGCCATCCTTGTCGTCCGCTCGCTTCTGACCTTCGTCTCCAACCGCGGCTTCGCACCCTTCGCCATCTGGCGCATTCTGGTTGGCACCGCGGGCCTTATCGGCCTCTGGCTGGTCGGCTGAAAAGCAAAATAAAACCGCATGCACCTCATTAAAGGTGCATGCGGTTCCTGGCCCCCGCCATAAACTTGATCCACCCCGCGATCGGGGTGGTGCCGATCAGTTGCCGGCCGTCGGAATGGACGCCGTGGTGCACGGATCGACGCCATAGGCCGGCGCACAGCCATTGCGTCCGCCTGCAACCGTCTTCGGCGCAACGAACGAACCCGCGATCACAACCAGTGCCGCACACGCAAAAAACATTGCGATCGACTTGCCCATAAAACTCTGCCTCTTCGAAAAAATTGTGCCGGCCCGCCTGTGAATCAAGGACGCGGCATGGCTGCTGTGTATTCACTGGCTTCGTGCTTATCAATAACCGGACATGTTGAATCGACGGTAAATATCGAACACGTTTTCAGGTGAGGCAGAACTGCAACGCTTTGCCGTCTGCGGTCAAAACAAAACCGCCGGCTGCAGCCGGCGGTTTTGCAAATGAAAAGAAAAGGGCTGCTCAGGCGGCCTTGCCGGAGCGTGTGTACTGGCCCTGCGGGCGATAGCGCACGAGGTAGGACGGCAGCACCGCCTCGACCAGCGTCGGCGTGATACCGATCGCCTCCAAGGTCCGGCCTTTGGCAATCGCCGCGTCGGAAACGACATTGTCGCTCTTCAGCAGGATCACCTGATCCGATGTCAGCGGCGGCGCGATCAGCGGCACCAGGGAAGCCACGGAGCCGATCATCGAGGCGATGCCGAAGGGCAGCGGCAAAAGTGTCCGCTTGCGGTCGATGGTCTTGAGCATGATCTCAAGACAGTTGCGGAACGTCAGCACTTCCGGGCCGCCGATCTCGTAGATCGTGCCGGCTGCGAGCTTGCCGGCCACCGACTGGGCGACGGCATCGGCGACATCCGTGACATAAACCGGCTGGAACTTGGTATTGCCGCCGCCGATCAGCGGCAGGAAGGGCGAGAAGCGCGCCATTTCGGCAAACTTGTTGAAGAAGCCGTCTTCCGGTCCGAAAACAATCGACGGACGCAGGATGACCGCCTCCGGAACCGTATCGAGAACCGCCTTTTCCGCACGCCCCTTGGTTCGCGCATAGACCGATTCGGAGTTCACGTCCGCGCCGAGCGCCGACACATGGGTCAACTTTGCACCCGCCGCGCGGGCGGCTTCCGCCACCGCGCGGGCGCCGAACTCCTGGACCGCGTCGAAGGTGTTGCGCCCGGATTCGAACAGGATGCCCACGCAGTTGATCACATGATCGGCGCCCTGCACTGCACTATCCACCGACTTGCGATAGCGCAGATTGGCCTGGACGAAGGAAATCTGGCCGACATTGCCGAGTGGTTGCAGGAAGCCGGCGAGATCGGGGCGCCGGACGGCGACGCGTATGCGGTAGCCGCGCTTTGCCAGCGCCCGCACGACATGACGGCCGACAAATCCGGACCCGCCGAAAACAGTGACGAGCGGGGGAAGATTGGACAAGGTCATGGGATGCGGACTCCTGATCTCTGTATAGGCCTTTGCATGGTACATAAACCAATCGGCAGACAAGGTGAAGGCCAATCGCCCTTGCTTTACCGCCACTTTCCGCCGCAGGCGAAGCCTTGCGTCAAACGCCTTCGACGACGACCATTTCGGCATCCGCCACTTCCTGGCGGATAGCGGCGGCGATCTGATACTCCGGCGAATTGTAGCAATCGACGGCGGCCTGCAGCGACGGGAACTCGATGACGACGTTGCGCATCCGAACCTGACCTTCCAGCCGCTGAAATTCGCCGCCCCGGGCGAGGAACTGCGCGCCATATTTCTCGAATGCCGGCTTGGCCGCCGTTACATAGTCCTTGTAGCGCTCGGCGTCGCGAATATCGACCCGTGCAATCCAGTAGCCTTTCGCCATGATGCCCTCCTATTGTTCCTTTATCTGCTGATGTGTCTTCCGGCGATTCTGGAGATCGGTCAAGACAACAAACAAGGCGGCGGTCTTGGCCGGCAACCGGCAGGCGCGGCAGGGTGCAGGAGAGAACGTGAACGAAAAGCATCCATCCGGGCCGGCATTCTTGATCGGCAGCTTTTGTCTTGTGGCTCTTGCCATCCTCGTCCTCCCTGAAAAAGCCGAGGCCAAAGCTTGCAGCGCCAAGATTCTCACCGCCATGCGCGCGCCGGCAACACGCGAAAGCTCCAGCATCGAGCTGCGCTGTGACCTGACG
Organism: Hyphomicrobiales bacterium; assembly: GCA_900472785.1. Lineage (GTDB taxonomy): Bacteria > Pseudomonadota > Alphaproteobacteria > Rhizobiales > Rhizobiaceae > Pararhizobium. The sequence continues at coordinate 116,339 of UCJH01000018.1, forward strand.
CTCGACGCCGCCGACGTCATCACCCGGCAAATCCTCATCTCGGGCGAAATGGCGTCCGGTGCCGTGCTCGACTGCAAAGGCGGAACGCTTGACGGGTCTCGCGGGACGCCGAACTTCGGCAAGCCCACCATTCTCATCCGCTCGGTGCCGGACAGGAACGGCGGATGGAGCGTGCCGAAGGCGGTGCACATCCGCAACTGCGTCATCAAAGGCGCGATCCGCATTCAGGGTCTGGGCACCAACGGACAGGCAAAGGCCGTCAAACAATCCTCGCTGACGCCGGCGCACACGGTCCGAGCGCAGGCATCGGCGCCCGCCAGGGTCACGCTGGACCGCCTGACCTTTCGCGCCGACGGCCGCATTCCGCTTTATCTTGGTCCCGGCGTGACCGGATTGACCCTGGGCGGATCGACCTTCACGGGCACGAGCAACGGCACGGCGGTTTACCTGGATGCCGAATCGGCCGGCAATACGCTGTCGGCAAACACATTTGCGGTGAAGACGAAATCGCGCGAACAGATCGCCATCGACGGCTCTGCCCGCAATGTAATTACCGGCAACATCTTTGAAAACCCGATCAATGGCGGCATCTTCCTCTATCGCAATTGCGGCGAAGGCGGCACGATCCGCCACCAGACACCGCAGCACAACAGGATTTCCGGCAATATATTCCGATATGAAAGTTCAGGCGCGAAACCGGCCATCTGGCTCAATTCGCGCAACGGCTGGAGCTGGTATTGTTTCGTCGATCCGGCAAGGCCGTTCGGAAGCAGCCTGAGCCCATTGGATTTCGCGCAGTTCAACACCGTGACCGGCAACAGGCTGGAAGGCGGCGACGCTTCGCTCATCCGCAATTCGGACGAGAACAATGTGATAGAGGGCAATACGCCCTGACCGATCAGGCAGGAAGCGCGCCGCCCATCTCGGACAGGATGGCACGGGTTGCCGCCAGTGGATCGGCCGCCTGCACGATCGGCCGCGCCACGACGAGATGGCTCGATCCGGCCTTGAGCGCATCTGCCGGCGTCATCACCCGCTTCTGATCGCCCTTGTCTGCACCCGCCGGGCGGATGCCGGGCGTGACGAGCGCCATGTCCGGGCCGATGATCCGGCGCACGGCCGAGGATTCTTCCGCCGAGCAGACGATGCCGCCCATGCCGGCGATCCGCGCCTGTTCGGCACGGCGCAGCACCAGCGTGTGCGGATCATATTCGTAGCCCGCGTCGATCACATCCTGTTCGTCCATCGAGGTCAGCACCGTGACGCCCAGGAGGCAGAGATCCGATCCCTTCGCCGCGTCCACCGCCGCGCGCATGGCCTTCGGATAGGCGTGCAGCGTCAGCATCGACATGCCCATCTTGACGATGTTCTCGACGCCTTTGGCGACGGTGTTGTCGATGTCGAGCAGCTTCATGTCGAGGAAGACCTTCTTGCCGTCAAGTGCGAGATCGCGCGCGAATTCCAGCCCGCCGGCAAAGACCAGTTGATACCCGATCTTATAGAACAGCACGTCGTCGCCCAGCGTCTTGACGATCCGTTCGGCATCGCCGACCGTTGGCAGGTCCAGGCCGACGATCAGCCGTTCGCGCGCATCAACCGTCATTTCTGCCATCCTTGCCAAAGCTCCCCTGCCAATGCTCCATCGGGGTCCAGTCGCATGCGACGGCGCGATCCGCAAGACGAAAAGCGAAGAGATTTCCCCCGCCAGCCGGCTGATCGTGCCTGCGCGAAATCCCCTGCCCCGACAGGTGGCACTTGAGCAGAGTGCCGACGCCGCCATGGCCGATGAAGGCAATCGGCTGTGAGGGATCATGACCGTCGAGCACGCCGGCCACGGCGGAAACAATGCGCGCCTGCGCATCGATCGCTCGTTCCCATCCCCTGAAACTCCGCTCCGGATCCGCGAAAAACGCGTCCGCGGCATTCTCGAATTCATCCGGCACCAGAAAACCGGTCGAAGAGCGGTCGTTTTCGCCGGAGTGTTCGAGCACCTCGACTGTAACGCCGGCGGCGCGGGCGATGATCGCGGCCGTTTCCAGAGCCTTGGTCTCGTCGCTCGAGACGATGCGGCGCAACGCAGAGACCCAAGGCGACAGCGCCGTCTGTTCGGTGCGGGCGCGCCCGGTATCGGACAGGCTCCAGTTTGGAATCGGCTTTTCCGGTTCCATGCGGATTTGCGGATGTGTCAGATAGATCGCGAACACGATACGACCGGATCAATGCGGCTTGCGGTAGACCCAGAGCTGCGCCGGCGGAATATTGCGCACGACGAAGTCGAAATGGGAAATCTGGTAGCGATCCGGCATGGCGATGACCGGCGAGAGCGGCCCATAGGAAATCTGCACCACCGGCCGGCCCGGCGCCATGCGCGACAACAGATCCTCGATCAGCGCGACACGCTTGTACATCGGGAAATTGAGCAGCGGCACCGCGGAGATCACACAGTCGAATGTCTCGTCGCGCAAGGTGCCCAGGGTCTTGTCGAGATCGAAGGCATCCCCATTGATGAAATTCACGGCCGGGAAGCGGGACGAAAGATGATTGAAGAAGTCCGTGGAGAATTCGATCGAGACTAGCCGTTCCGGCTTGATGCCGCGCTCCAGGATCGCCTTGGTGATAACGCCGGTGCCCGGGCCCAGTTCGAGCACGGGAAGGCTGGAATGCGGATCCGCGACGCTTGCCATCCGTCGCGCGGTCACGCCCGAGGTCGGCACGATCGATCCAACGGCCCGCATGTTGCTTTTCCAGCCTTTGAAGAAGCGGATTTCCTCATCGAACTTCTTGCCGAAACGTTCCTTCAAGCGAAAATTCATGCGTATCCCCGACATTGTCATGCGCCACAAAGGCCAAGGTGCAGGCTCGCGCGGCTCATGCCGCAACCATGCACGCAAAGCATCAGGGATTTCGTCTTGCGACCATCATCCCGCCCCATCATATTTGCCCTCATCTGCGACAAAAACAAGTCCGTTCACGCCGCAAATCGATCGTCTCCCGCTTCAATCTTTCAGACCCAGGCGATCGGCCAGGGCAGCGGCATCCACGGGTGCCCGCAGCTTTTTGTAGGTGTTGTCGAAATAAACGAAAACATCACGCCCCGCGGCGGTCGTCATCGGGGCGGCAATCCGGTTCGTCTCCTCGGCTTCCCCGCCACGCGCCCAGATACGCACGCGGCCCGCCCACTGGTCAAGCGCCTTGTCATCATAGCCGCTAATATACAATTCCTGCGAACCGTGCAGCCGGCAGTAGACGAAATCCGAGGTGAGATCCGTCAGCAGCGGCCATTCGACGGAATCGGCGCAGACAAGCGCAACGTCATGGTCCCGCAGAAGCGCGATGAAATCGGGCGTGCGAAAGCTCTCGTTGCGAATTTCCACGGCATGGCGCAGCCGTGGCATGCCTTCAGACGCGGTCAGCACCGTACGGCCCTCGACGTGGTCGTCGTGCCGGCAGGCAAGCGCCTCGGCTTCGTCCGGGCTGTGTGGCAGCATCTCGAGGAAGGCACGGAACAGCGCGGCATCGAACCGCATCGCCGGCGGAAACTGCCAGAGGATCGGCCCGAGTTTAGCGCCCAGCGAAAGAACCCCGGAGGCGATGAAATTGGCAAGCGGCGTCTCGACGTCGCGCAATTTCAGATCATGGGTGATGTAGCGCGGCGCCTTGACGGCAAAAACGAAACCCTCCGGCGTCTCGTCCCGCCAGCGCATGAAACTGTCCGGCTTCTGCAGGCCGTAGAAGGTGCCATTGATTTCGATGGAGGAAAACTGCCGCGCCGCATAGGAAAGCTCGTCCTTCTGGCGGAGCCCTTTCGGATAGAAGCCGCCACGCCACGGCGGATAGGTCCAGCCGGATATGCCGATGCGGATTCGGCCGGTCGTCTCCATCTCTGCCATCCCCGCCTGCCATCCTTATGAGAATGGCACCCAACGGAAAACGGCCGGACATGGTTCCGGCCGCAGACTGCTTGACGGACAGGACGATGCTAGACGCGCATCGGCATCAGCACGTAGAGCGCGTCGTCGCCCGCCATGTCGCGCACCAGCGTCGGCGAGCCGGCATCGGCGAGCATGAACACCGCGTCCGAGCCGGAAAGCTGCGCCGTGATGTCGAGCAGGTACTTGGCGTTGAAGCCGATTTCCAGCGGGTCGCTGTCATAGCCAACGGCCAGTTCCTCCGTGGCGCTGCCCGAATCCGGATTGTTGACGGTCAGCGTCAGCTGGCCATCGGCCAGCGCCAGCTTCACGGCGCGGCCGCGCTCCGACGAGATCGTCGAGACGCGATCGACGGCCTGCGCGAAGGACTGGCAGTCGATCTTCAGTTCCCTGTCGTTGTTGGCCGGGATGACGCGCTGGTAATCCGGGAAGGTGCCGTCGATCAGCTTGGAGGTCATGATGATCGAGCCGATCGTCAGGCGGATCTTGGCATCGGAAACCTCGACGGTGACGATGACATCGGGATTGTCGACCAGCTTCTGCAACTCGCTGACGGTCTTGCGCGGAATGATGATGCCGGGCATGCCTTCCGAACCCGACGGCGCCTCGATATCGGCGCGGGCGAGACGGTGCCCGTCGGTCGCCACCGCCCGCAGCTTCAGCTGACCCTTGCTTTCGATCGTATGGATATAGATGCCGTTCAGATAATAGCGGGTCTCTTCCGTCGAGATCGCAAACTGGGTGCGATCGATCAGCATCTTGAGGTCCGTCGCCTTGATCCGGAACGTATGGCTGAAGGCCCCCGCCGTCAGGTCCGGAAAATCCGACTGCGGCAGGCATTGCAGCGAGAACTTCGAGCGGCCGGACTGGACCGTCATCGCCGTACCCTCGGTATTGGTGGCGAGTGCCACCTCCGATCCGTCCGAAAGCTTGCGGACGATATCGTAGAGAAGATGCGCGGGAACGGTGGTCGCGCCGGGCGTCTCGACCTGGGCGGGCGTGGCCTCGGTGATTTCGAGATCGAGGTCGGTCGCCTTCATCTCGAGGCTCGCGCCATCGGAGCGCAAAAGCACGTTCGAGAGGATCGGGATGGTGTTGCGACGCTCGACCACGCGGTGCACGTGGTTCAGCGACTTCAGGAGATTGGACCGCTCGATCGTAATGCGCATGGGATGCTACCGCTTTCAACCATCGCCGGAAGACTGATCCCCCGGCCTTTACTTTTGGACTGCCTTAGGACTGGCCTTGAGGCTGCAGAGATGTGGACGGGCAAAATGGCAGAAAGAGGTCGCGGAAATCAAGCGGTATCGCTGGAGGGCTGATCGATTGTCGGTGGGATGGGGTGGGTAGTCCCCAGTATACCGACGAAGGCGCGGCAATCCCCTCTCCCCGCTTGCGAGAGAGAGAACGGCGGAGCGCGTGGCACTTGCTCCCGATCTTGCGCCCGCTCATAAAGACCAGAAGAAAAGGAGATCGTGGAATATCAAGTGAAAGGCAACCAGTAAATATATTCAATTCAAACGGCGACCTGTTCGCTTCCTTAACGCAATACATAAGGTGATCCTTGGAACCCAAGAAACGCGTAGTCACTGGAATGGTCTTGACTGCCTTGGGCGCGACGTTTCCGTTCGGTCTGGCTTCCGTGACCCAAGCCCCGTTGGAAATGTGCCCGCCGCTCACACATCGTCACGTCCAGACAAGCGAGTGAGCCTATGGACAATCCACATCTGAGCAAGGATATGGCCATATTGGCCAAGCTGATGGACGCAGATGGCTTCAGCAAGGAACTGCGCGAGATTCTGATTGATCGCGGACTTGCTTCGCATATGAATGACACGAAATGGGATGCTCTTTGCGCCGCCATGAATAGCGAGTTGCCATTCCCGCCGGCCTATCAGGAAAAGCTGGTAATGGAGAACAAACCATTTCCTGAAAACGTGGAATACATATCCGATGGTTATGGAGACTGGGGATCGACCCCGGAATGTCTCAAAGGCCTGCATATTGAGTGGATTCGTATCACTCCCAGATTTCTGCGGCGCGGAAAGCCGGAAGCCTGTCTTCTTGATTGTTCCGACCAACTCCGCCTCATTCTGAAAAAGTTACGGATACCATACGTGGAGCAGGACGGCTTCTTTACTGTTTATGGACATGCTTCCGGCGTGCACTTCGACACGTAATCTTACGGTCCTGCGCTTGTAAAAACGTTTGCGACATTCCAAGGTAACGCAAACTTCACGACCGTCTCAGCAACTGGATGCTTGAATGATTTACAATCGCGCCATGGATTTTAGATGGGACGATGAGAAAAAAGTCGGCGTTTTACGATTCAAAAGCCGAGCGTTCCATATTGAAGGCTACTTGGACGCATTCAACTGCCGCAAGCGTGCTGAAGAGATGGCCGTACAGCGAGGCTGGAAAAGGCCTTCAGATAAAATCTACAACAGGGTTTCAGAGCGATCTTTTTAACGCGGTCGAACGGCCGCCGGGACACGGCTGCTGGCGGTTGGTGCGGGTCATTGCTTCAGATTTCCCGGTGAGCTGGTAACATCCAACGCTGCAAGGCTGCTTTCCTTGCCCGAGCTGACAATTGCCCCAAAGACCGGCAACGGCATATCGAAAGAATACATTGTGGAACATCAGGCAGACGGCGCCACCGGGGCAGGCGAACGGCAAAAAACCTATCGCATCCACAACATCACTGTGCCCGCGCGGCCGCTGGAGCCGGCGCTCTATCTGGTGGCGACACCGATCGGCAATCTGTCCGATATCACGCTACGGGCGCTCGAAACGCTCGCCGGTGCCGACGTGCTGGCTTGCGAGGATACGCGCGTTACCCGGGTGCTGCTCGATCGCTACGGGATCGTCAACCGGCCCTATGCCTATCACGAGCACAATGCCAACGAGGCAGGACCGAAGCTTTTGGCCGCGCTCGATGCCGGCAAGTCGGTGGCGCTGGTCTCGGATGCCGGGACGCCGCTGGTTTCCGATCCCGGTTACAGGCTTGGACAGATCGCCATCGAAGCCGGCCATCGCGTCGTGCCGATCCCCGGTGCGTCGGCGCCGCTCGCGGCGCTGGTCGGGTCCGGCCTGTCGAATGATGCCTTCCTCTTTGCCGGCTTCCTGCCTTCGAAAGACAAGGCGCGGCGCGACCGCTTGCGTGAGTTGTCGCTCGTCCCGGCAACGCTGGTCTTCTTTGAATCGCCGCACAGGATTGCAGCGACCGTCACGGCCGCCGCCGAAGAACTGGGGATCAGCCGGCGGGCGACGGTTTGCCGGGAGCTCACCAAGACCTTCGAGGAATTCCGCCGCGGCACGCTCGGCGAACTTAGGGCCTTCTATGACGAGGGCGCCACGGTGAAGGGCGAGATCGTGCTGGTGATCGCCCCGCCGGATGCGCCGCCGGCACCGCAAGCCGAGGATGTCGATGCGATTCTGATCGCGCTGGTAAAGGACATGCCCACAGGCAAGGCCGCGACCGAAGCGGCGAAGCGCACAGGCCTCAACCGCAAGGACCTCTACGACCGGCTTCTTACCCTGAAGGGACGCGATGACGCGTAGGGCGCCCGATGCGAAACGGCTGAAGGCGCTGCGGCGCGGCTCGCTGGCCGAATACCGCGCCGCTTTTTCGCTTATCCTCAAGGGTTACCGCATCGTCGCCTTCCGCTATCGCACCAAGCTCGGCGAGATCGACATTATTGCCCGCCGGGGCGATCTGATCGCCTGCGTCGAGGTCAAGGCCCGCGGCTCGCTCGACCAGTCGGTCTTTGCCGTCTCGAATTTCGCCCAGCACAGGATCCGCGCCGCGAGCGACCTCTGGCTGGCGAAGCAGCCGGACGCGGCACGGCTTTCGATCCGCTACGACATCATTTCCGTCATGCCCTGGCGCTGGCCGGTTCATCTTCCCGATGCTTTTTGAACAGCTGTGCACAGTTGTAATCGAACCGACATCAAAGCGTTATCAACACGTCACGAAAGGCCGTTAGCCGGTTCCTCACCTTAACCCTGGTGAAAGGAACTGCCATGATCAGGAAATTCACGATGACCGGCCTCGCGCTGGTGTTCTCCGCCACCTCGTCGCTTGCCGCAACCGATATCAGCTGGTGGCATGGCATGGCCGGCCGCAACGGCGAAGTCATCAACGAAGTCGCCCAGAAGTTCAACGCCTCGCAGGCCGAGTGCGCGCTGACGCCGGTTTCCAAGGGCACCTATGAGGAAGCGCTTGCATCCGGCATCGCCGCCTTCCGCTCGGGTGAACAGCCGAACATCCTGCAGGTGTTCGACGCCGGTGCAGCGACGATCATCAACGCCAAGGGTGCGGTCATCCCGGCCGAGGACCTGATCAACACGGCCGGCTACAAATTCGACCGCGACGCATTCATCGACGGCGTCCGCTATTTCTACGCCGATGCGGACGGCAAGTTCGTCGGCATGCCGTTCAACTCCTCCGCGCCGATCATGTACGTCAACGACGAAGCTCTGAAGAAGGCCGGCGTTGAAGCCCCGAAGACCTGGGAAGAGTTCGAGGCGATCGCGCCGAAGCTCAAGGAAGCCGGTTACATCCCGCTCGTCCAGTCGCAGCTGACCTGGCAGTTCACCGAGAATTTCTTCTCGCGCAACAACATCCAGTTCGCCACCAACAACAACGGCTATGACAGCGTCATCGATACGCAGCTGAAGGTCAGCGACCCGAACCTCATCATGATGTTCGACAAGCTGAAGGCCTGGGCCGACGAAGGCTATTTCGCCTATTACGGCGCCGGCTGGAACGATAACCAGAAGATGTTCGAAGAAAACAAGGCGGCGCTCTGGATCGGCTCGTCGGGCTCCTTCGGCGGCCTTACCAAGACGGCGCAGATGCCGTTCTCGGCCGATTTCCTGCCATACTGGGGTTCGATCAAGGGCGCGGGCACCTCGTCCTTCATCGGCGGTGCCGCCCTGTTTGCCATGTCCGGCAAGACGGACGCTGAAAACAAGTGCGTCGCCGATTTCTTCCAGTTCCTGACCTCGCCGGAAGTGCAGAAGTTCTACCACCAGGCCACCGGTTACGTCGCCATCACCAAGGCAGCCTACGAGCTTGCCAAGGCTGAAGGCTATTACAAGGAGAAGCCGCTTGCCGAAGTCGGCATCAAGCAGCTGATGCTGCCGGCCGGTGAATGGTCGAAGGGCTACCGCCTCGGCTTCTACCCGCAGATTCGCGAAATCATGGAACGCGAATACGGCCGCATCTTCGCCGGCGAAGTCTCCGTCAAGGAAGCTTTCGAGACCATCGAGAAGGAAGGCAACGAACTTCTCGCCCGGTTTGCGAAGACCGCTGGCTGATAACCGGGCTACCGGCCGCTCGCTCATAGTCTGCGGCACGACACCCCCTCTGCCCTGTCGGGCATCTCCCCTCAAGGGGGGAGATCGCAAGAGGCACACCTTCGCTACAAGCCCGCGAGGGAAAAGAACGATCTCCCACCTTGAGGGGGAGATGTCACGAAGTGACAGAGGGGGTGATGCGGCAAATGCCGGATCACCCTTCCACCACTCCCCAAGGGCAAGCCCATGACGCACGCACCATCGCTCTCCCCGACGAGCCCCGCGGTCCCCACCGCCGGCGGCTTCTTCCGGCGTTTCCGCTCCGCCCCTGCCGAGCCGCATTTCGCCAAGCGCGTGCAGTTCAATTCGCCGCTCCTGCCCTATCTCTTCCTCGCCCCGCAGATGGCGATCATCTTCGTCTTCTTCTATTGGCCCTCGGTGCAGGCGATCCAGTCGTCCTTCTACCTCGAGGACCCCTTCGGCTTCGGCTCCACCTTCGTCGGTCTCGCCAATTACACCGACGTGCTGAAATCCGGCGAATATCGCGGCATCGCCCGCTTCACCGCGGTCTTCACCGCTGCCGTCACCTTCTTTTCGCTGGCCATCGGCCTTCTGCTCGCCGTCAAGGCGGATGGCGTGATCCGCGGCAACGGCACCTACAAGACGCTGCTGATCTGGGTCTATGCCATCGCCCCGCCGGTTGCCGGCCTGATGGGCATGATGTTCTTCGACCAGCATATCGGCCCGCTGGTGAAATTCGCGGCGGTCTTCGGCTGGGATATGAAGGTCGGGCTCAACTACAACGACACCGCGATCGCGATGATCGTCGTTTCCGTCTGGAAGCAGATCCCCTACAATTTCATTTTCTTCCTCTCCGGCCTGCAGGGCATTCCGGTTTCGGTGCGCGAGGCCGCCCTGATGGATTGCCGCGCCGGCTTTCGCCGCTTCTGGACCGTCACCCTGCCGCTGCTGGCGCCGACCGCCTTCTTCCTTTTGATCATCAACACGACCTACGCGCTGTTCGACACCTTCGGCATCATCGATGTGATGGTGAAGGACAAGGCCGCCAACAATCCGATCAGCCTCGTCTACAAGGTCTACATGGACGGGTTCCGCGGCAACGATCTCGGCGGCTCGTCTGCCCAGTCCGTCATCCTCATGCTCGTCGTCTTCGTGCTCACCATCTTCCAGTTCCGCTTCATCGAGCGGCGCGTCCATTACAATTGAGTGGGAGTGAGACCATGCACCGTACGAAACTGCTCGATCACGTCATCCTGCTCATCGGCGTCTTCATCATGGTCGGACCGATCGTCGTCGCCTTCATGACCTCGACGCATGAGGCAGCCGACATCCACCGCAACGGCCTGCAGATCCTGCCCGGCGGCCACATGATCGACACTTACACGACCGTTCTCACCAAGGAAGGCGGCTTTACCGGCAAGATCACCGGGCTGCGGATGATCCTCAATTCGCTGATCCTCGGCATCGGCTTTGCCGCCGGCAAGATCGTCCTGTCGATGATGGCGGCCTATGCGCTGGTCTATTTCCGCTTCCGCTTTGCGACGATCACCTTCTGGATGATCTTCACGACGCTGCTCCTGCCGCTTGAAGTGCGTATCCTGCCGTCCTACGAGGTGATGAACGCGCTCAACCTCACCAACACCTACACCGGCCTGATCGTGCCGCTTCTGGCGTCCGCGACCGGTACGTTCTATTTCCGCCAGTTCTTCAAATCGATCCCCGACGAACTTCTGGAAGCCGCCCGGATCGATGGCGCCGGGCCTTTCAAGTTCTTCATCGACGTGATCGTGCCGCTGTCCAAAACCATGATCGCGGCGATCTTCATCATCATGTTCGTCTATGGCTGGAACCAGTATCTCTGGCCGACGCTGATGACCACCGACGAGACCTTCTTCACCCTGGTGCGCGGCATCAAGCAGATCCTGCTCGTCTGGGTCGGCTCCAACATTCCCGATTACAACGAGGCCTTCGCGCTGGCGATCCTCGCCATGCTGCCGCCGGTGATGATCATCGTGCTGTTCCAGCGCTGGTTCATCAAGGGCCTCACCGAAAGCGACAAGTAAAGGAGACGCCGCAATGGCTGCGATCGATATTCTGGAAGTCTCGAAGATCTATGCCGGCGGCGTCGAAGCGGTGAAGTCCGTCTCGATCGATATCGCCGACGGCGAGTTCATCGTGCTCGTCGGCCCCTCCGGCTGCGGCAAGTCCACGCTTCTGCGCATGGTCGCGGGACTGGAGGAAATCTCGAAGGGCACGGTAACGATCGGCGGCCGCAGGATCAACGATGTCGAGCCGGCCGACCGCGACATCGCCATGGTCTTCCAGAATTACGCGCTCTATCCGCACATGACCGTCTACGACAACCTTGCCTATGGCCTGAAGAACCGCGGCACCCCGAAGGCCGAGATCGATGCGCGCGTGGCGGAGGCCGCCCGCATGCTGGAGATCGAGCCCTATCTGACCCGCAAGCCGCGCGCGCTTTCCGGCGGACAGCGCCAGCGCGTCGCCATGGGCCGCGCGATCGTCCGCAAGCCTGCCGCCTTCCTGTTCGACGAACCCTTGTCCAACCTCGACGCCAAGCTGCGCGTCTCGATGCGCGGCGAGATCAAACAGTTGCAGAAGCGCCTCGGCACGACCTCGCTCTACGTCACCCACGACCAGCTCGAGGCCATGACGCTCGCCGACCGCCTGGTCGTCCTCAACGGTGGCCGGATCGAACAGATCGGCCGGCCGCTCGAGGTCTACCACACGCCGGCCTCGACCTTCGTCGCCAGCTTCATCGGTTCGCCGGCGATGAACCTCGTCCAGGTGACGCGCGAGGGTACACGCCTGCATTTCGGCGGCCAGGTCCTGGAAACCGGTCGCTTGCCGCCGTTGCCGGCCGAACTCACCCTCGGCATCCGCGCCGAAGACCTGCGCCTTGCCCAGCCGGGAGACCCCTCGCTGCGGCTGAAGGTCGAGTATATCGAGGAACTGGGCGCCCAGCGCCTCGTTCACGGCACGGTCGACGGCAAGACGCTGACGGCCGCCCTGTCACCGGAAATCGACATCGCCGACACCATCGCGCTGACGGTCGCCCCTTCCCGCCTGCATTTCTTCGACACCTCGACCGGAAAGCGCATCACGCAACCGCTCGACCCTGCCGCCGGCAGGCGCGAGTCTGCAACCCTGCCGGAGCCTGTCCTCGTCTAATACAGGGATGGATGACAGGCCCTAGGATCGGCCGATCAGCATTTTTGGCCCGGAAAGGTTCGCAGCGAGGACGCCATCGCATCGTGCCGACGCTGATCGATCTCAACGCGATCGGCCTTACCAATTATGGTATGTTGGTGCTGGCGACATTCCTGGTGCTCCTGGTCGTGTTGATCCCCTATATCCTCCTGGCGACGCGGGCGCGGATGCTTTTGAAGCAGCCGCGCGCCCTGAAGACACTGAACCGCGTCGCGGCGAGCATTCTCGGTGGAACCGCGGCCTATATTGCCACGCGCGCGGCCTGAAATATTCGTTTCGCCCCGGCTTGTTCCACAACCGTTTTTTTCCTGCCGCAGAAACGGGCGCGGAGATTCCTGCTCTGGCATGGCCGGCGCTTTGCTCCTATTGTCACCGCCAAGACTGAGAAAAGGGAGAATTCCATGTCCGAACCACGCAAGCCCGGCCGCGGCCGCGTCTATTCCTCGATCACCGAGACCATCGGCGACACACCGATCGTTCGGCTCGACAAGCTGGCGAAGGAAAACGGGGTCAAGGCGAACCTGCTGGCCAAACTCGAATTTTTCAACCCGATCGCATCGGTCAAGGACCGCATCGGCGTCGCGATGATCGAGAGCCTCGAAGCGCAGGGCAAGATCACGCCCGGCAAGACGACACTGATCGAGCCGACCTCGGGCAATACCGGCATCGCGCTTGCCTTTGCTGCGGCCGCCAAGGGCTACAGGCTGATTCTGACCATGCCGGAAACGATGTCGATCGAGCGTCGCAAGATGCTGGCGCTGCTCGGCGCCGAACTCGTGCTGACCGAAGGACCGAAGGGCATGAAGGGCGCTATCGCCAAGGCCGAGGAACTGGCCGCGACGACCCCGGACGCGATCATCCCGCAGCAGTTCGAAAACCCGGCCAACCCGGACATCCACCGCAAGACGACGGCCGAGGAAATCTGGAACGATACAGACGGCGCCGTCGATATCTTCGTCTCCGGCATCGGCACCGGCGGCACGATCACCGGCGCAGGCCAGGTGCTGAAGGCCAAAAAGCCATCGATCAAGGTCATCGCCGTCGAGCCGGAAGAATCGCCGGTGCTGTCCGGCGGCGCGCCCGGACCGCATAAGATCCAGGGCATCGGTGCCGGCTTTGCGCCCGCCATCCTCGACACCAGGATCTATGACGAGGTCGTCACCGTCAACAGCGCAACCGCGATCGAAACCGCGCGCCATGTCGCCCGGCTCGAAGGCGTGCCCGTCGGAATTTCCTCAGGCGCCGCGCTTGCCGCTGCCATCAAGGTCGGACAGCGGCCCGAAAACGAAGGCAAGACGATCGTCGTGATCATCCCGTCCTTTGCCGAGCGCTATACTTCGACCCTGCTGTTCGAAGGGCTCGGCGGTTGAAAGGCATATCCCTGACCGACTGACATAATGCAAAGGGCGCTTCCGCGCCCTTTTTCCGTTTATGCCGCCGCCGTCAGCCGTTCGCCGGCGACGCGGTAGGAGATGGCTTCCGCGAGATGGATGCGGCCGACGGTGGGTTTTCCGTCGAGATCTGCGAGCGTGCGCGCCACCTTGAGCACCCGGTGATAGCCGCGCGCCGAGAATTTCAGCTTCTCTGCGGCGTCGCGCAGCAATTGCAGGCCGCCGGCATCGGGCTCCGCCATGGTCTCGATCATCGCCGTGGTGCAACGCGCATTGGAGGAGATGGACGGCGTTCCGAAGGCGATGAAGCGGTCCTGCTGGATTTCCCGTGCGCGCGCCACCCGGCGGGCAACGGTGGCGCTGGTTTCCGCCTGCATTGGACGGATCAGGTCAGCGGCGGTGACAGCCGGGACGTCGATGCGGATGTCGATCCGGTCCATCAGAGGTCCGGAAATGCGGCCCTGATAATCGGAGACGCAGCGCGGGCCGCGGGCGCAGGTGTGACCGGGCTCGCCCGCCATGCCGCAGCGGCACGGGTTCATCGCCGCCACCAATTGGATCGCCGCCGGATAGGTGACGCGGTGGTTGGCACGCGCGATGATGCACTCGGCGGTTTCCAGCGGCTGGCGCAGGGCATCGAGCACCTGCGGCGTGAATTCCGGGAATTCGTCAAGGAACAGGACACCGTGATGGGCAAGCGAGGCTTCGCCGGGCTTGGCTCGCATCCCGCCGCCGATCATCGCGGCCATGGTGGCGGAATGATGCGGCGTGCGGAACGGCCGGCGATCGGAAAGCTTGCCGCCGGCGAGCTGGCCGGCGATCGAATGGATCATCGAGACTTCGAGCAGTTCGGCGGGCAACAGCGGCGGCAGGATCGAGGGCAGACGGGCGGCGAGCATCGACTTGCCCGATCCGGGCGGCCCAACCATCAAAAGATTATGGTTGCCGGCAGCAGAGACCTCAAGTGCGCGCTTGGCGCTTTCCTGGCCCTTGATATCGGCCAGGTCCGGCATGTTGGCGGCATTCGAGCGGATCGCCGGCTCGGGACGCGACAGCACCTGAGTGCCGCGGAAATGATTGGAGAGCGCGATCAGGCTTCGTGGCGCAAGAATATCAATGCTGCTGCCGGCCCAGGCGGCTTCGGCGCCGCTGTCGGACGGGCAGATGAGGCCCTTGCCAACCGCATTGGCGCCGATGGCGGCCGGAAGGGCGCCGGCGACCGCGGCGATCGTGCCGTCGAGATTGAGTTCGCCGATCACCACATAGCCGCCGAGCGCATCGGCCGGAATGGCCCCCAGCGCCGCCATCAGGCCGAGCGCGATCGGAAGATCGAAGTGCGATCCCTCCTTCGGCAGGTCGGCCGGCGCCAGATTGATGGTGACCTTCTTGGCGGGCAATGACAGGCCCGAGGCATGGAGGGCTGCCTGGACCCGCTCCCGGCTTTCGGCGACTGCCTTGTCCGGCAGGCCGACGATCTGCATCCCGACCTTGCCGGGCGCGACCATCACCTGAACATCGACCGGAAGACCTTCTATGCCCTGAAATGCAACCGTGCTGACACGCGCGACCATGATTGCCCCTGTTCTCCGGCGAGCGTGTTCATCCCGCCCGTCCAACCTTTTTTGGTTGTATGGCGGAATCTTGCACGAATAACGGAATAAAACAAGAACAATTATCGAACAGAATTCAGTCGAAAAATCCCTCCGGTTGTATCGGGTTGCATTCTGCGAACAGAGGCGAACAACCGTGAACACGCTGAGGGCGAAATCCGGTTCAGCCGCGCTTTCTTTCAATGGCGTCCCAGAGGAGGGCAGCGATGTCGGCGCCGCCGAATTTCTTGACCTCGCGAATGCCTGTCGGCGAGGTGACGTTGATCTCGGTCATGACGTCGCCGATCACGTCGATGCCGACCAACAGGAAGCCGCGTTCGCGCAGCGCCGGGCCGATGCGGGCGCAGATTTCCTTTTCGCGCGCCGTCAGTTCGGTCGGCATCGGCGTGCCGCCAGCATGCATGTTGGAACGGGCGTCATGTTCGGCGGGTACCCGGTTGATGGCGCCGACTGGCTCGCCATCGACGAGGATGATGCGCTTGTCCCCCTTGCGCACCGCCGGGAGATATTCCTGGGCGATGAAGGGTTCGCGGAACATCTGGCCGAACATTTCGAGCAGTGACGACATGTTGCGGTCGTCGCGGGTCGAATGGAAGACGCCGGCGCCGCCATTGCCATAGAGCGGCTTGAGGATGATGTCGCCCATCTCGGCGCGGAAGCGGGCGATCTCGGCCGGGTCGCGGGTGATCAGCGTCTTCGGCATCAGGTCGGGAAATTCGGTGACGAAGATCTTTTCCGGCGAATTGCGCACCCAGGCCGGATCGTTGACGACCAGCGTCTTCGGGTGGATGCGCTCCAGCAGATGCGTCGACGTGATGTAGGACATGTCGAAGGGCGGATCCTGGCGGAGCAGCACCACGTCCATGGTCGACAGATCGATGCGCTCGGCCTCGCCCAGCGTGTAGTGATCGCCCTTGACGTCGCGAAGAATCATCGGTTCGACGGCGGCGATGATCTTGCCGTCGCGCATGCTCAACTTGTCGGGCGTATAGTGAAACAGCTTGTAGCCACGGGCCTGCGCCTCGAGGCTCATGGCAAAGGTGCTGTCGCCGGCAATGTTGATGCTGGAGACGTGGTCCATCTGGACCGCGACATTGGTGATCTTCGCCATGTATCATTCCCTGTTGAAAAAGCCCCGCCACATGTAAATGCCGGAGGACGCTTAGACAAGATGAGCCGGCCTATTCGAAGTTCCAATCCCGCAGGCGGGAACGCCGTTTTTTCCTGCCTGCCTCAAGCCAGCCGTCCGTGTTGATGCGGCGCGCTTTGCCCGTGGTTTGATGTCTCCGCTTGCCCAAGGGAGGGTCGAACTCGGCCGGGATACATCGGGTGCCGGATGAAGTGGTCGTTTAAATGACACGCGACGGATGTTGCCACCCACAGTCGCCGCTCCTCATGCGTGCCTCACAAAGCCGCGCAATTTTTGATCGCGCGCGGCTTTGCCTTTTAGCGGGCATGTCTCTTTCGCCCGGCGGAACTGTGCAAAGCACAAGGACGAGCAGAGATAAATTTTTGTATTTGACCGCAGACGCCCGCCTCACGGTTCAAGAACGACGACGGCCTCGACCTCGAACAACATGGGATCGATCGCAAGCTTCGGGACAGGGATCAGCGTCTGGGCCGGCAGCGCCTCGCCGAACATGTCCTTGACCGCCCGCGTCAAGACCTCGAGCTTGGACATATCGTGATCGACCACGAAGATCGTGAGCTTGGCGACCTGATCCGGCCGCGCGCCGAGCGCTTCCAGGGCGGTGCGTAAATTTGCATAGGCCTGCCTGACCTGGACCGCGAAGTCAGGCGACAGGGCGCCGGTGCCGTCCTGACCGCCCTGTCCGGAAATATAGGCCATCCGAGCATTGGCGGGCACAATCACCGCCGTGCTGTAGCCGTTCGGTGTCGGATCGTAGAGGTTTTTCGGATTGACGATGGTCAGCTTAAGGTCATTCTCATTCGCTGCTGTCGCCGTGGAAACGCCCATGGTCATGATGAATAGTCCTCCGATAAGCAGGTTGATTGCGCGTTGCATGATTTTTCTCCGGGTTCCGAGAGCCGCGAGCCACGCCCGCGGCCGGCGGTATTGAACCTCAGTCCATCGCCATACAATTGACTCGTACGGTGTAC
>UCJH01000019.1 GCA_900472785.1 Hyphomicrobiales bacterium
AAGACCCCTCCCCAACCCTCCCCACAAGGGGGAGGGAGTTATCCAAACCAACCGCAAACACTTGCCACTCTTCATCGCTGATGAGGAATGATTGCCGTTACCCACGGAGTCCCCATGACCGCCGCCGTCCTTTTCCAAAACGTCTCGCGCCATTTTGGCGCCGTCAAAGCGGTCGATGCGGTCGATCTTGAAATCGTGGCAGGCGAGTTCTTCGCCATGCTCGGCCCATCCGGCTCCGGCAAGACCACCTGCCTGCGGCTGATGGCGGGTTTCGAGCAGCCGACGGCCGGTCATATCGAGATTTTCGGCGAGACGGCGGAGGGCGTGCCCCCCTATCGCCGCAGCGTCAACACCGTCTTTCAGGACTATGCCCTCTTCCCGCACCTTTCGATCCTCGACAATGTTGCCTATGGGCTGATGGTCAAGGGTGTGGCCAGGGAAGAGCGGCGCAAGGCCGCCGAGGACGCGCTGTCGATGGTCAAGCTGCCAGGTTACGGCCAACGCCGCCCGGGCCAGCTTTCCGGTGGCCAGAGGCAGCGCGTGGCGCTGGCTCGCGCCCTCGTCAACAAGCCAAAGGTGCTGCTGCTCGACGAGCCGCTGGGAGCGCTCGATCTCAAATTGCGCGAGCAGATGCAGGAGGAATTAAAGTCGCTGCAGAAATCGCTCGGCATCACCTTCGTCTTCGTCACGCACGACCAGGGCGAGGCGCTGTCGATGGCCGACCGCATCGCCGTATTCAATGACGGCAGAATACAGCAACTGGGCACGCCCGAAGATGTCTACAAACGGCCGCAAACACGGTTTGTCGCCGATTTCGTCGGCTCTTCCAATGTCCTGTCGAGTGCCACCTGCGCCCGTCTCGGCATCCCGGCCAAGGCCGCCAGCCTGCGTCCCGAAGCGATTGCCATCGGCACGTCCTGGGCGGAGCAGCTGACGTTGTCGGGCATTGTCACCGCCCGCAATTTCCTCGGCGCGGTCAACCGCATCAGCGTCGATTGCGCAGGCGAACGCATCGTCGTGGCAAGCCCTGCATCCATGCCTGTCCCTGATATCGGCGCGCCGGTCGAACTTGCCTTCCAGCGCAACGACGTGCACGCGATGGAGGACGCATGACGCTCTCGGCGACGCAATCGATCCTGCCCAACCGGCCGGGACTGACGGGCCGGCTTTCGGACTTCTTCTGGAAGAACCCGCATGTGCTGCTCGCAGCCCTGCTCGGACCGCCGGTGCTCTGGCTCGGCATCATCTATATCGGCTCGCTGCTGGCGCTTCTGCTGCAGAGCTTTTTTGCGATCGATGATTTCTCCGGCCTGATCACCTACGAATTCACGCTGTCGACCTATCGCCAGCTGCTCTCGGACGCCAATTTCGACATCATCGTCCGCACGATCGTCATGGCCGCGACGGTCACGCTGTTCTCGGCGCTGATCGCCTTTCCGATCGCCTATTACGCTGCGCGCTATGCCAAGGGAAAATGGAAGGCCGTTTTCTATCTCGGCATCATGCTGCCGCTCTGGTCGAGCTATCTGGTGAAAATCTACGCCTGGAAGCTGATCCTCGCCAAGGAAGGCATTTTAACCTGGGCATTCGAGAAACTGCACCTTTCGTGGCTCCTCGATGCCTGGCTGGCACTGCCGGTGATCGGCGGCAACTCCCTTTCGGTCAGCTATACCGGCACCTTCATCGTCTTCGTCTATGTCTGGATGCCGTTCATGATCCTGCCGATCCAGGCGGCGCTGGAACGTGTCCCCACAAACCTGATTGAGGCATCGTCCGATCTCGGCGGCACGCCGCAACAGACCTTTCGGCACGTCCTGTTTCCGCTTGCCCTGCCCGGCATCGTCGCCGGCTCGATCTTCACCTTCTCGCTGACGCTGGGCGATTACATCATTCCCCAGATCATCGGCTCGTCGCGCCTGTTCATCGGCCAGGCCGTCTATGCCCAGCAGGGCACGGCCGGCAACATTCCGCTGGCCGCCGCCTTCACCGTCGTGCCGATCGTCATCATGGGCCTTTATCTCTGGATGGCCAAACGCATGGGGGCCTTCGATGCGCTCTGATCGCTCCACCTCCGCCCCGTTGCCCCTGAAGATCGCCGCTGCTGCCGGCCTTGCCTTCCTGCACATCCCGATCCTGCTGATCTTCCTCTATGCTTTCACGACCGAGGAGAAGAGCTACCAGTTCCCGCCGCCGGGCCTGACGCTGCAATGGTTCGCCGTCACCTGGAACCGGCCGGACGTCTGGGAGGCGCTGACGCTGTCGGTCAAGGTCGCAACTGTCGCAACGATCATCGCGCTGGTGCTCGGTACGCTCTGCGCCGCCGCCGTCAGCCAGACACGGTTCTTCGGTCGAGAGACGATCTCGCTGCTGGTCATCCTGCCGATCGCTCTGCCCGGCATCATCACCGGCATCGCGCTACGCTCGGCCTTCTCGATGGCCGACATCCCGTTTTCCTTCGGGACCATCGTTCTCGGCCACGCGACCTTCTGCATCGTCGTCGTCTACAACAATGCCGTCGCCCGTTTCCGCCGCGTTTCAGGTTCGCTGATCGAGGCGTCGATGGATCTTGGTGCCGACGGTTTCCAGACCTTCCGCCATATCATCCTGCCGAACATCGGCACGGCGCTCATGGCCGGCGGCATGCTTGCCTTCGCGCTGTCCTTCGACGAGGTCATCGTCACCACCTTTACCGGCGGACAGCAATCGACGCTTCCGATTTGGATGCTGGAAGAACTGATCCGCCCGCGCCAGAGGCCGGTGACCAACGTCGTCGCCATGGTCGTGGTGCTGGTTACGTTCCTGCCGATCCTCGCCGCCTATTACCTCACGCGCGACGGCGACCAGATCGCCGGTGCCGGCAAATAGCCTTACATCAAAGGGAGAACGCAAATGGACACACAACTTTTGATCGGCTCGCGCTTCGAGGCGGGCACGGAAACAGAAGAGCTGATCCTCAACCCCCGCACCGGCGCGAAGATCATCGATCTTGCCGAGGCTTCGCACGCACAGGTGGATGCCGCCGTCGATGCGGCCGAAAAGGCATTTTCCAGCTGGTCGATGACGACGCCCGCCGAGCGCTCCGGCTATCTCCTGAAAATCGCCGACGCGATCGAGAAGGATGCCGATGCCTTCGCGGCTCTTGAAGCGCTGAATTGCGGCAAGCCCATCAACGCCGTGCGCAATGACGAACTGCCCGCGATTGTCGATTGCTGGCGCTTCTTCGCCGGCGCCATCCGCTCGATGCATGCCACAGTCGCCGGCGAATATCTGCCCGGCCACACTTCGATGATCCGCCGCGATCCTGTCGGCATCGTCGGCTCGATCGCGCCTTGGAACTATCCGCTGATGATGATGGCCTGGAAGCTGGCGCCGGCGCTGGCCGGCGGCAACACCGTCGTCTTCAAGCCGTCCGAGCAAACGCCACTCACGGCGCTAAAAATGGCGCGCTTGCTTGCCGCGATCCTGCCGGAAGGCGTCGTCAACATCGTTCTCGGGCGCGGCGAAACGGTCGGCAATGCCTTGATCAACCATCCGAAGATCGGCATGGTCTCGATCACCGGCGATATCGCCACCGGCAAGAAGGTACTGCAGGCAGCGGCCAAGACCGTCAAGCGCACCCATCTCGAACTCGGCGGCAAGGCGCCGGTCATCGTCTATGACGATGCCGACCTCGACGCCGTCGTCACCGGCATCCGTACCTTCGGCTACTACAATGCCGGGCAGGACTGCACCGCCGCCTGCCGCATCTATGCGCAGGACGGCATCTACGAAAAGCTGGTCGCCGACCTCACGTCCGCCGTCTCGACGATCAAGTACAATCTGGCCGACGACACCGAAAACGAGATCGGCCCGCTGATCTCCAAGCGCCAGCGCGACCGCGTCGCAAGCTTCGTCGAGCGCGCCACCGAGCAGAAGCACATCGAGATCACCACCGGCGGCGCGGTCGGCAGCAAGGACGGTTTCTTCTTCCAGCCGACCGTGGTCGCCGGCGCGACGCAGGACGACGAGATCGTCCGCCGGGAAGTCTTTGGCCCTGTCGTATCCGTGACGCGCTTCAGCGAAAACGATCAGGCCGTCGCCTGGGCCAACGACAGCGATTACGGCCTGGCTTCATCGGTGTGGACGAAGGATATCGGCAAGGCGATGAAAGCCGCTTCGCGCCTGCAATACGGCTGTACCTGGATCAACACCCATTTCATGCTGACCAACGAGATGCCCCATGGCGGCGTCAAGCAGTCGGGCTACGGCAAGGACATGTCGGTCTATGCGCTGGAAGACTATACCGCCGTGCGCCATGTGATGATCAACCACGGCTGATCGAACCACTTGTTCCATCGGTGCGGACGAAGCGACGATGGACATCCGGAAAGCGCATGCAGTGAACTGCGACCGTCGAAATTCAGCACTCTCTCATGGAACTTTTCGCTCTGTTGCACGTTTAGGAGCAACATCAGTCGTGAGGGTTTAACATGTTGAAATGGGCTATTATTTTTCTTCTGATCTCGCTGGTTACGGGCTTCCTTGGTTTCTCCGGCGTGTCCGCCGCAACGGCGACCGTGTCGAAAATCCTGTTCGCCATCGCGATCGTTGTTTTCCTGATTTTCGTAGTCCTCGCCTTCACGGCCGGCAGCCTCGTCCTGTAGGCAAACACCGAGATTCCCGACCCGACCAAAATCCCGCTGCAAATATTGCAGCGGGATTTTTCGTGCCGCAGATCGTCGGTGTGATTTTTCGGACACGGAACAACAAACATGAGCATCCATCTCAGAATTTAACTTTTGCGATCTCTCTTGGCCTGATAAGTAGAGTTGTATTATCAAGATTTAGCTCGAAATGCCTCCTATGAGACCATGCCGGCCTGCACAGTCAATATCGTCGACCGGCGCGGCCGTTTGCTCCGGCGGCTTCCCCTATCGTGATCAAGGCCGCGCCATCATCGGCTCGCTGAAATGCTACCGGTAACCTCTTGAGCATCATCGCATCATATGACGACAAGACTGCTTTCGGGCCGCCCGGCCTGAAGGCGGTGTTTTCTGGAGAACATGCCTGGTGCGGTGAGAAAATGATGCTCTGCGACGAGCTGACCGACGCCGTTCCTCTGCGCGACTTCTTCCTGTCCGGTGCGTTTTCCGATGCCCTCGCGACCTATGCCGCAGTCCATGGCGGCACGGATCGACGCGCGGTCGCCTCCATGTGGTCGCTCTATTATTTCTCAGCACTGTCCATTCCCTATATCGTCGCCCGGCGGCTGGGAGAGCAGGCATTGCCGGTCGCCTTCGACCGCATGACGCTGGCGCTTGCAAAAGACGGGTTACCCCGTGCCTTCGGCATCGCCGATGAAGGCGAATGGAACATGGAAGCGGATGGCGACGTGCTTTCGATGCTGTCGCCTCTGATCAAGGCGCATCTGGCCGAGGTGGTAAGGCACCTGAAGGCGCAAGGTGGAATTTCCACCAGACTTGCCTGGAACAACGCCGCCGTCTACATTGACTACGCGCTGACGGCGACCGAGCAGCACCGCCCGGCCCGTGCATCCGACTGGATCGGCCGGCCTCTCTTCGATCACACGACTTTGCCCGACGGCTCCGCAAATCCGTTCCTCGGCTGTCTCAGCCATGAACAGGAAGAGGGTGAAACCGTTTGCCGGCGCAAGATCTGCTGCCTGCGCTACCTGCTCCCGGGTATTCCAAGCTGCGGCAATCTGTGTGCCCTTCCCTCCCAGAGGAAACAGTGACCGTGACCCTTTTCAACGTCTTCCGCCCACCCTTTCTGGCGGGAGCCCTTCTCGTATTTTTCGTCGTGGCCCTGGCCCCTGCCGCCGGAAGCGCCGAAAGCTGGCCCTTGACGGTTGTCGATGGCGCCGACCGCACCGTGACGATCGCGAAAAAGCCGGAAGCGATCCTGCTTGGCAGCGGCTTCAATCTCGTGGCCTTGTCGCTGATCCATCCGGATCCCGTCAGCCTGCTCGCCGGCTGGTCGCAGGACATGAAGTCCGACAATCCGGAAATCTACGCCGGCTTTGCCCGGAAATTTCCCGCTATCGAGCAGGTCCCGCTGATCGGTGATGGCGGCGGCGGCGGGCTGTCGTTTGAAGCCCTTTTGACGACAAAAGCGGATCTGGCGATCTTCGCGAATTGGCAGGCCGACAG
>UCJH01000050.1 GCA_900472785.1 Hyphomicrobiales bacterium
TTGAGGACATCAACGCGGCGAAACGCCAAGCTCTTCTCTACCTTGCACAGTCGCTTGAAGAGTCTGTAGGAACGACTGGCGTCATTACGGGTGCGGTAGCGGGATTGGATCCGGCGGGCTCGGTATTGTTCGCGGTTTCGATGAGTGTGACCTTTGAAGAGCCACCGGGATAAAGAACCTTGGTGAGGGATGGTGCCATCCGTTGACCAAGGGCGGCAGCTTACATTGATAAAGCCCGGTAATGAGCCGGGCTTTGTGAGTATTTATCTGCCAACGTCAGCTTCGCTCGCTCGGATTGGTCTGCTTTTTAAGCCGTGCTTCTCTCAATGATAGCGTTTTTCGCCTCATGGTGGCGAGACGCTCCTCCTCGGAACTTGTCGCCACTGTTTTCGCCTGTTCAAAACTTCCGTTGGCAGAGCTGGACCTTTGACGACGCGTCTTTACGTCTTTCACGCTTTCCTCTCGATCATTTTTCGAAGTGTCGAAGTTCCCAGGCCGCGCGGACCGCCGCGACGAGGTCTTGGTCAGTGGCCGGCTTGGGCAACCAGGTGCTGGTTTGAAAGACTTGAGGCGCGTCGTGCTTTGAGGCGCCCGAGCAAACAATGACGGGCACCCCGCGCTCGATCAAGATGGCGGCGACGTCGTCGCAGATGCCGTCTTTCAGATGCATATCGAGAATGGCCACTAAAGGCGTCTCGGCCTCAAGCCAATCCATAGCCTCGGCACACGAGTTGGAAATGTGCGTCTCGAACCCAGCCTCGTGAAGCGTGTACTCCAGATCGATAGCGATCAGCGGCTCGTCTTCAAGTATCAGAATGTCGTTGGATTTTTTGATTGGCAAGTTCCGCTCCGCAAAGGGACGCTCTACGCCAATATCTCGACACTACGCTTATTCAAGAATATGGCAATAAACTAAGACATGTTGAAACGAAAACTGTTACGGTGTGTTGGCAGCTATTAACCTGGCAGGAACGATGGCCTACGACGCCGACATGCAGCTGTTTTACGACCCAGTGGACAAAATTGTGGTCGTATCGTTTCAAGGGGCGCTCACGCTACTGCCGGGTCCTTTCCAAAATAGAAAATCAGGCATTGCGGCTGGGGAAGCTCACTGCCGGGCGCGCGGGTGGGTGGATGGCATGCCACAAGTGTCGTAACAGGAGAGCGGGATGCGAGTTCATTTTACATACAATGATGGCGACGGCCACGGGCGTGACGAACCCCCTGGGTGCCACAAAATAACCGCCGCGAAACGTGAGGCGCTTCTCTTCCTGGCACAATCGCTACAAGATTCCGTGGAGACCACCGGCTTTATCACTGGCGCTGTCTCTGGACTGGATACTGAGGGTGCTTTCTTATTTTCAGTCTCGATGAACGTGACATTCGAGGATGCCGCTGACCAGAAAGCAGTAGCCTGAAGACTGTAGTGCCGCGATACGTGGCGGCGGATCATAGATAAAGCTCCGGACCGTCAGCCCCGAAGCCTTTCACGAACAGTAGCTGGATTTTCCTAAAAGGTGAGAATTGCAGCAACGATAAACGCCACAGGAAGGCTTTGCAGGAGTACAAACAGAAGCACGTTGCTAACTGAGAATCTGGAAGACATGAAGTCCTCCTTTTGTTGAGGCTAGGGTACAAGACCCCTCAAGCGGTAGTGCCCGCATCATTAACTACCGAAGACTGGACCCTGCGCTCTATCGTATGCAGGAGCAAGCCTATTCACAAAACCTTGGCGGAAATTCATCAGGCGGCTTCAGATTGGAAAAAAGCCCCGATCTGACGGTCAGAACAGATCGGAGCCACGCAATAAAGTAATGTTTAAAGCTGTTTCATCTGAAGTATTTTACCTTTGAACTCTCCGTCTTTAGCACGCTTTCTAAAAGCTACCAATTCGCTTCGAAGCAGGACATGGGTGACCGTTCGTTCGCAGTCTTACGGTAATCCCCCCGCAAATTAACGGGTGTCGAGTTTCAGCACGATTTGACCCATTTTTTCATTTCGCGTTAGCCCGCCAGATCCGATGTAACGAATTGTCAGCAAGCAATTTTATTTGGCCCAAGTGGATCGCGGCGAAATGGAAAAATGGTTCAAGCTGACATGAAAATTAACAGAATGGTTTTCGACGCGAAATTGACGGCAACGGGAATCAAGCACTACGAGAAAACCTATCTCTCGGCCGCGCCACGGAATGCGCCCATTCTCGCGGCGCTGGATCGGATCCGTGACATTTTGATCGGCGTCGCCACCGGCGGGCCAAGAATTCAGCAGGTCGACGCGGAGTACCGCACGCTCTTCGGGGAGCTCAACGACCAACACGCGACAACCCACTGCCAGACGCGATGTTGAAACGAGTTGGACTGCATCTCTACTCCCGGGAGTTGATCTGAGATGACACTGAGTCTGAGGTCCATTCAAGTTCCAGGAGAACAACTAAGCTTACTGGGCAATAAAGGTTGTGCATAAAGCGTGGCTTGTCTTGCGATCGACCTCGTTCTCGTTCGACGGAACCCCACTCTCGTCCCAATAGCGCCAGACCGGATGCTGGATGGCAGCTTATCGCCCATAGTCATTGAAAAACGGACAGACTGCAGTCGGCCCCAAATCCGACATTCTAGCTCGACCACGTTTCGACAGGGGACTGCACTTCGCCGTTATGGCAACTGGTCCGTCGTTCATCCCGCAAACGAGAAACGCTGCCCTTAGTTGATAAATTGGGGTGTTCGCCGTTCCCACTGGACTTCATGCGCAAAGGAAGCAGTACTCCTTTTCAGGCGAAGCCGATGTTTGGCAGATGCCCAAGCCCGAAGCTCGGGCTTCACTCAGTGCAAGGCGGGATATCCCCGGCCTCAAACGGAGTGGACACTAGAATGGCATCGCTAATAAGTGAAAGCGTTCCCCAGGCAGACCCATCACTGTCCACAAGCCCTCGGCCTAAGGCGCACAAGCCTAAGAAGGACCAACTGCTCGCGCTGGTCACAAAGCCGGGTGGCACGCGGATTTCGGTTCTGATCGAACGGCTGGGGTGGCAGGCCCATACGGTGCGAGCCGCGCTGTCGGGACTGCGCAAGCAAGGGCATCATATTCTAGCCACCAAGGCGCCAAAGACAGGCGAGGCGGTCTATCAGGTTGTTAAGCCGACAGAGCCGACGGAGCCGACTGAGCAGACGCCACCGGCGGCAGTTACCCCGCCTGAGGGAGGCGCAGCGTGAACATTGCCGCAAGGATCGCGACGGCGCCTGGAGTGGCGTCGTTCGAAGCTCTGGACCGCGAGGGATGCCTCAAACGCTGGCGCAAACAGTTCGAGCATGATCCACCGCGCTACGTCTCGGTCGAATTCATGCGCAAGGTGTTTTCCTATGAAGCGCACGTGGCCGCCTTCGGAGGGCATTCGACGGCGGTTCGCAATGTCCTCAAAGCCTGTTTGAAGGACACCGAGCGAGGCGGAAAACCAAAGGCCGGGGGGACAACTGCGCCTTCTCCTGCAACCTTGCGATCCGGAACGCATCTGGTACGGGAATGGAATGGCCGCATCTACCAGGTCGAAGTCACAGCAGACGGCTTTCAGATGGATGGAAAGCAATTTGGCTCGCTGAGTGCCATCGCTCGCAAAATCACCGGGACGCATTGGTCCGGCCCGCGCTTCTTCGGGTTGGCCCGAACATGAAGCCCGTCCGCTGCGCCATCTACACTCGCAAATCCTCGGAAGAAGGCTTGGGGCAGGAGTTCAACTCACTGGACGCGCAGCGGGAGGCCTGCGCATCCTATATCGCCAGCCAGAAGCATGAGGGATGGGTGCTGGTGCCGGATTACTATGATGATGGCGGCATTTCCGGCGGGACCCTTGAACGGGCAGCATTGAAACGCCTGTTGAAGGATATTGAAGCGGGCCTGGTCGATCAGATCGTCGTCTACAAGATCGATCGGTTGACGCGATCGCTCGCAGACTTCGCCAAACTGGTCGAACGTCTCGATAAGGCGAATGCCTCCTTCGTCTCGGTGACGCAGTCCTTCAATACCGCCACCAGTATGGGCCGGTTGACCTTGAACGTCCTGCTCTCCTTCGCACAGTTCGAGCGGGAAGTGACGGCCGAACGTATCCGCGACAAGATCGCTGCGTCCAAGCGGAAGGGCCTTTGGATGGGAGGCCGGGTGCCTTTGGGGTATCAAGCGTATGGTCGGTCTCTCAAGATCGTCGAGCAGGACGCAGAGACAGTCAGACGGATCTACAGCCTCTATCTCGACCTGGGATCGATCTACGAGGTCAGGGTGGCTGCCAACGATCTGGGCATGCGTACCAAAGGTCGACCGAGGGCAGGGGCGAAGAAGTACAGGCAGGACCGCAAATGCGTCGGCGCTGACGCAATCCGCCGCAAGGCATCCGATCTTGGCAAGCCCGATCCTGCAGCTGCTGGCATGTCAGCAAATGTCATCGGACCGGCACCGTTTGGGGTGACCAACATCTACTACATCCTGACCAACCCGGTTTACGCGGGACGCATCCGCCATCGTGCGCAGATCCATGACGGCAATCATCCGGCGATCATCGATCCTGCCGTTTGGGAACTAGTCCAGGAAAAGCTCACAGCCTTTGCGTCGCGCCAGCGGGGCGTCAGCAACATTGCCAAGTTCGCACCACTGGCCGGCAAGCTCTACGACGACACCGGAGACTATTTTACGCCAAGCCACACAAAGAAAGCGGGTGTCCGCCTCAGATATTACGTCTCCAATCGGCTCATCAGTATGAAACAGGTAGACAGGACCACTATGGATCGCGGCTGGAGACTTCCGGCTCTCATGCTCGAAAGCCAGATTGCCCAGGCAATCGTGCGGCACCTCATGGAGCGATTGCCGGTTGACCTGTCGCTGACCAAGTCGATTGCAGAGATCAGCCGAGTCCACCATCGGCTTGAAGCGCTGTCAGCCGAGACCGAGAAGCAACTTCCCGCGATCCTGAAATGCCTGGATCAGGCAACCATCATGCAGGGTCATATCGATCTGATGCTCATCGACCAATGTGTCGCCGAACTGCTCGCGCTACCGACTGAGGCGATCAATCCCGCAATTCTGGCATTCACCAGCAGCTTCCAGCATCGCAAACGCGGCGTGGAGACGAAACTGATCATTGGTGCCGCGCCGAGCAAAATCCGCGATGAGGTTCTGACCCGCAACATTGCCAAGGCACAGCAATATTATGATGCGATCAAGCAGGGGCAAAACTTCGAAGACATCGCCAAGTCCGAAAATCTCTCGACGCGCCGGGTCATGCAGATCATCGATCTGGCCTTTCTGGCACCAGCAATCGTTCAAGCGGTCGTGGCAGGCGATCAGCCGCTGGGCCTGACCACCAAATGGCTCTCTAACAATGCGATGCCATCCGACTGGCAAGCGCAGCGCAAGATCGTCGCCGCGCTCTGAGCGCAAATCACGTCTACATCGAAATGTGTGATTAGAAGCCGATGCGGCTTTCTCAACCTGTAAGTCTTGAAAGGCCTCTCAGAGACTGAGGCCCCAAGATGGCGGCGGATATGTGCCAGCGGCAGTCTCTCAAATTCCAGTAGGCGTACAACCCACTGAAATCACAGCGCAATCCTACGCCATATGCTAGTCTGCCTGGAATTTGGAAAAAATTGGCTGGGGAACCTGGATTCTCACATCATTTCAACGGCTTATCGAAGAAGCCTTGAAATTCCCTCTGTTTTCCTGCCGCGAGCGACCGTGGATGCCAACTTTGTGCCCTGGCTTTGGGCATCAGTCAACAGTACGGGCGAGCGGCAATGATTTCCGCTCTAGTGGCGAATTCGCGAGCAGGTGACAAACCACATAGACGTCCGCTTTGCGCCCACATTTCCGTCGTTCAAGTCATGCCATTCAGTTATCGTAGCGGTCACCGAAAAGAGCAGGGAGCGTCAGGCCCGTCGTGGGCGTGAGGATGATTTCGGGAGGGAAAGGTAGGGACTCTCAGGACCGCAATGTTATCAAACGCCGATACGGGAAATATGCCTGAAGAAATCGGTGGCTCATTCTGCGGCAGGCATGCAGAAATGTCAGTGTCCCGAGGAGGTTGCCGATGAAGAACAAGAAAATACCCAGTGATATTGCCGCCGCCATCAGACAGTCGGCAATCGACGGCTGGGACGATGATGCCGTTATGGTTGCACACACTATCGAAACCGAAACAGCCGCCTATCTTGAACTTGAAGCGCTGGACTTCGGGACTGCTGCCAGCTTTCGTGAAAGCATCATTGCCGCTGTCTCTGAGATTTCCGAGGGCTGGGACGAGCGGCTGTCCATGGCCAAACTTGAAATCGAAGCTTTTCAAGAACTGCACGCCGCCAGGTTCGACGGTGTGCCCGCCAAAGAAATCTCCCGACTGAAAAATGAAGCCGAGCAGTCATTCCCCGATGACTTCACGGGGCAGCGCGATCATGTCGTGGCAGGCGCCCGGCGATTTATTTACGTCAGGGATCTTCGGGCGAGGATCGAACCGATCAAGAATCTGCTGATTGATATGGAAGGCATCATCGGAGACGAATGCTACAACGCCAATATCCAGAACTACGGCCCAGGGGGCATCTGGGAAGGTGAAGGGCGGTCGTTCCGATATCCCGTGAAATTCGACAAGGGCGACGAGAGCTTAAAGCGCCGATACGTCCCTGCGGACATCGATCCGGAGGTGCTGATGACGGGACGCTATCAGTTCGGCAGCAACGAGCTTGGCATCTTTCGGGCGCTGGTCAAAGTTGTCGAAATGCTGGAGCGTGACTACGGTCTCCGCATCACGGACGGCAACCGCAACAACAAGTAGCCATGCAGGGGGGCACAGATTGCAGATTGGCGGACCATTCGGTCGGGATCGAACACCAGAACCAATTCTTCTACAATTGTGATCTTTCCCGATCTATTTGTACCGTTGAGGACGGTATGGTGTGAAAACGGATAACGCCTTGATCGATGCCACAAATAATTTCGATCCTAGTCTGTGATTTGAACGACCCTTCGCCCAAGCGAGCATCGAATTTTTACTTGTCTTGTGACAGGTAAAATGAATTCGTGTGCCTTGTTTGCGCGAAGGCCGCGTCTAACAAGCGAGATAACATGACCAGCACACGAGAACTGCGGATTAAAGCATTCAACAACTGGCCGGCTGAAACGGTTTTTCCAGTTCAACAGCAGTATACCGAACTGTTGGCTCGAGCGAACGTGCAAGCCCCTATTGTCCACTGCAATCTAGGGATCATCGACGACAGAGAGTTTCACATTCTCGTTGCTTTTCTTTTGGATGGGCTTGATGCGCTGCCGCATCGGCCGGACTGGGCTTTTGAGTCCTTTTACGTTCCATTAGAGATGGAAATGAACAGGATCAAAGAAAGCTCAGGTAATTTCAACGCCTCGCGTTTCCTTGAGTATAAACAGTTTTTGACAACGCTTGAGCAATCGACAATTGCTGCGCTTGCGGAGTTTGTGTCTCTAGCACCATTGCAACTGTGTGAGTTTGCTGCGGGCCGAATACTCAGTGCCAAAGCGCGGGGATCTTCCAGTGATCAGCAGCTATTAAAAAGAGCACAAGATGCACTGGGGTCAAATCTCTTTCACGCGTTTTGCACGAAGTATATGTCTGGCAGCATCTCAGGCGACGGAAAAGCGAAGGCCGATAATCAGCGAAAGGCTGGTGGCCTCATCAAGCTCTTAATAGAGGGGCGTGACGTCGACTTAAATGGAGTAACCGCAACTTTTGACGGCATTGATCGGGTTGGGATACTATCCACTGTAATTCTACCCAGCATGAGAAATGATCGCTTTCACGGAAACGTATTTCCTTCTTTCCGTAGCAGTGCGTACAAACTCAAGCACTACGCTGGCTCGCAGTTCGCGAGCACTACCGCATTTATGTTGGTCCTAGTATCGATCGCCGTTCGTTGGCCAACTTGCCTATCATCAGGTAAGCTCAATGACGCAATCGAGCAAAACGCTCGTCTTTTCGAAAAGCTCTTCAAAAATCAAATTGGGAAATAGAACCGGATCAACCTGGCGGTGTTGCGTATCAAAAGGCTGGCTCGCCTTTTGGTGCCCGGGGGCTTCGCGAGGTGAATTGTAATGCAAACGAGCAGACGCGTCCGGTAAACACGCTGTATGCTTTGGAGACCCGTAGATGACCTTGCTCACCCCAGATCGACGGCTCGTTTTTTATGATCGCGAAGGCCTGCCGTATCGACCCGTAAGGGATGGTGGAACAGGAAGATCAATCTTCAAAGTAAAGCCAAAGGGCGCCAGCAACCGGGCCGACGAAGCCATTCACACAGAACTTTGGCTGGAAGTAGCGCGCGCGATGTTGATCGATGGCCTTGCGGCTCGCTGCCAGGCGTTCTCGGGTGGCTCAGTCAACTACCTCGCGTTTGGTGCTCAAAAACTCGTTCGGTACGAGCTCGATCCAGAGATCGCTCGGGAATTAGGAATTCCGGCGGAGGGCGGCACTAACGAGCAGCCAAGTCATTTCTCACGCGCTGCCATAGAAGCTGCTTTCGATGCATTCGACGGATTTCGGAACCACGGTGCCCATGCGGAAACCTTCGGCGTTTTTGGTGAGCCGCGAGATTATTGGGTGCGCTCTACCCGCGACCGCGAGAACCGTCTCTACCCCACAAAGCCCATTGTGGCGTTTCTCTTGGGCACGACCGATATTCACGGTGGCTGGAACCAGCCAAGCGGCCCGGTTTCACTACTGCATAACAGCGGTTTCATCATTGTCGGAAGTGATGATACGCCCTCTGAAATACCAAACGAAGAACATGTGCTGCGAGGCGCCGACCGTATTCGGCTTTGTGCGCTGAACTACTTCATCGAGCCGGCACGGGAACAGGGCGCGACTGAGGTTTCCGTTCGAGCTGGCGATCTCGCCGCGACCATGGGCCTGCAAGATGCGTTTCCTAATATCTGCCAAGCTCTCGGAGGCGAAAAGTTTCAGCAATTGGCTCAGGTGCCACCACCAATACATACCGAGCCGAACCCCAGCAGCTCCACCATCTTCACCTACAAGCTCGCATCACAAGCGAAGGCGGCCACCGTGACAGAAGAAAGTACAGCCTCAACGCGTTCAGTAACCAACTTGATTCTCTATGGGCCACCTGGCACAGGCAAGACCTACCGCACCGCATGGGAGGCCGTTCGGCTTTGTCTTGGGGAACAGGTAGCAGCGGCGCTTCAGGGGGGCGAGAAGCGTAACGCGCTGATGGTCGAGTATCGACGCTTAGTCAGCGAGGGAAGGATCGAGTTCGTCACCTTCCACCAGTCTATGTCTTACGAGGAATTTGTCGAAGGCCTTCGGCCAAGCACCGGCGATGAAGCCGGCGAGGGGCCCGAGGATGTTGAAGTCAGCACCGGTTTTCGTTTGAAATCCCACGACGGCGTATTCAAGCAAGTCAGCGAGCGCGCACGGCTCGACCAAGTCTCTGAAGGATCCCCGCGCAGGCTTGACCGCTCTGCACGCGTGTTCAAGGTCGCACTCGGGAATCGGCAAATTGAGCAGGACCGTTACCGGATTCGATTTGGCCTAGACAACAACCTCATCCATGTGGGCTGGGGCGGTGACATTGACTGGTCGGATGAACGTTTCGACGACTTCGATGAAATACAATCTGAATGGAGAGCAAAGAAGGATCCCGACGCGACCGGCCACGATGGAAACATCGTAATCACCTTCTCTTTCAGGGCGGACATGCAGGTTGGTGATTATGTCGTGGTCTCTGATGGACGTGATCGAATGCAGGCGTTTGGCAGGGTCACTGGTGAATATTTTTACGACCCCGAGGCATCATTCCATCCGCATCGCCGGCATGTAAATTGGCTTTGGCGAGAAGACGCCGGAGCAGAACGAAGCCGCTTTTACGCCAGAGGTTTCAGACGTCATTCAGTTTACAAGCTCAATCAGTCACTGGTGGATTGGGACGCCCTGGAAGCAATTGTTTTCGGTGATGAGACACCTCGTGCAAATCAGTCGGCACGGGATCATGTCTTGATCATCGATGAGATCAACCGAGCAAACATCTCGAAGGTTTTCGGCGAATTGATCACGCTTTTAGAGCCCGACAAGCGGTTGGGTATGCCGAACGAGATCCGCCTCATGTTGCCATATTCGAAGAAACCCTTCGCGGTTCCAGCGAACCTCCACATCATCGGCACTATGAACACGGCCGACCGGTCCATTGCGCTTCTCGATACCGCATTGCGCCGCCGGTTCACGTTTCGTGAGCTGATGCCGAACCCGTTGGTCCTTCCCACAAATACGGGCGGGATTGATCTGCGGAAGCTCTTGACCACGATCAACGACCGGGTCGAGTTTCTCTTCGACCGGGAGCATCAGATTGGCCACGCCTATTTTACCGGCTGCGCAACACGTGGCGATGTGGAGGAGGTGATGCGCCACAAAGTAATCCCATTGTTGGCGGAGTATTTCTACGAGGACTGGTCCAAGGTTGCCGCCGTCCTGGGCGACACCGGGCAAGGCCAGCCGCGGTTTCTGGAAGCACGGCGACTTGCCGCTCCTGCGAGCATTGCCGAAGACGACCTCTCCGGTGAAAAGCTACGTTGGCGCGTTAAAGACTCGTTCGATTTCTCGGAGTTTGAGGTCTGATGTCGTCCTACACTGTGCGGGAGTGGGATACGCTGCCCCATGGCGACGTGGAGGGCTCCATTCCAGCACATCTTGCTAGCCGGCTGGTTGCCCTGACCAAGACCTCGCCTTTTGCCGGCCGGGGCGGGGGTGGTGTGCTGGAGGATCGGCGGCACGAGCTACGAGCCCGAGGTGTCGTGGGTGTAATTGCTGCGCAGGGTTGCAGCCTTGAAATCCTCCCAAAGATCGACGTTATGCAAGCAGAAGGGGCGGAGCGGCAGAACGCTGCTATCCGCAAGCGTCTCGTCCATATGCTCGCGGTCGCCTTGGATCTGAATATCGAAATGGGGCGGATTACAGACCTCGACTGGCAGCGCGAGACCCTTCTTGAGATCCTGATCCGGATATTCTGTGACAAGCTGACCGAAGCGATCCGTCGCGGTATGCCTAGGCGTTATCTCAATCATGAGGACGATCTTTCCGCGCTGCGCGGTACGCTCGATGTGCCGCGTCAATTTACTCGTCATGCCTTGAACCCCGGACGCCTCGCTTGTCGCTTCGATGACTTATCGCAAGACATCGCGCTCAACCAAATTATGAAAGCCGCCGTAGCGCATGTGTCAAGGATGTCACGGAGTCCGGCCAATCAGCAGCGTCTTCGCGAATTGGCCTTTGTTTATGCCGATATCTCAGATGTTCCGGTGCCAGCCCTGAAATGGCGAGAGGTCATCATCGACCGGACAAATCGCGCCTGGCAGGATCTGTTCGGCATGGCACAACTGTTCTTGCGTAGTCGATACCAGACGACTAGCAGTGGCTCGGGACAAGGGAGTGCCCTCCTATTCGAGATGAACGCCCTTTTTGAGGAGTATGTCGGACGATTGGTCATGCGCGCTCTCGCCGGAACCGAGTTCCGCGTTGCGCTGCAGGGTGGGCGGCTCTTCTGCCTCACCTCTGTCGAGAACGACCGCGCCTTGTTTCAAACCAAGCCCGACATCCTGATCTGGCGGGATGGACAGGTAGCCCATGTCATCGACACGAAATGGAAACGGATATCCGCGCGGATTGATGATCCGAAGCTGGGTGTTTCTCAGGGTGATGTTTACCAGATGATGGCCTACGCTCATCTCTACAAGTCACCTAAGCTGACTCTGCTCTATCCCCATCACGACGGGCTTGGCGCCAATGAGGGTGTCCAGGCGCAGTTCCGGATCACAGGTCAGGAGACGGTAGTCGAGACCGGCAGCGTCGACGTGGCAAACGGGAAGGATCTTGCGGCGCGCCTGAGAGACAAGTTCTTTCCAAACGTTTTCGGAGGCAGTTAAACAGGGTCCCCAGCCGTCAATTTGAGAGCGCAAAGCATCTCTGAGATCTGGGAAACGTCACACTCCAATTGACGGGAAATCGAGCCAAGTGGCTGAAAAGATGCCACGATTTATCGTGGGGAACGGCAACTGTATAACGGAGAAAAATACGTGGAAAATGGCGTGCCTGGGCAACCTGGATTCTCACATGATTTCAATAGCTTAGCAGAAAAGCCTTGAAATTCCCTCTGTTTTCCCATCGCGAGCGACCGTGGATGCCATCTTTGTGCCCTGGCTTTGGGCATCAGTCAACACGGGTCTGAAGCGGAAATAATTTCCGCTTTTAGGCTGAAGTTTACGCTCCTGCGGTCATCGCGGGGATGGCCGCTTCACGCCTTCATTCCTTTCATCCACAATGGCGGTGGCCATTCCCATAACCGGCCTCTCCCTAGCCAGTTCTTGAATTGGAGGCGGCCTGCCGCCGATGGCTAGCACCCGCATACTGGGTGTCAGTTCTCGAGCCTACAAAGATGTCTAGCGCTCTGGAACAAGCAATAGCGCGTGTAAACCATTTGAGTTAAAACTATTTGATGCAGCTTCGCAACGACTCACTTCTGCTCAGCGCGTCCGACTTGGTCGGGCACCTGAACTGCCGCCATCTGACCGGCTTAGACATCGAAGTCGCGCGCGGCACACTTCCCAAACCCGGCTTCTGGGACCCGCTGTTGCAGATCCTCTGGGAGCGCGGCGCACGCCACGAACAGGGCTATGTCGAGCACCTGAAGGCGCAGGGGTTCGACGTCACCGTTATTGACGGCGTCGGGGTTGACGACGACGCTGTCGCGCAGACACGCACGGCGATGATCGAAGGCCACCCCATCATCGTGCAGGGTGCGTTTCGTCTTAACGCCTGGGTCGGCCGCACCGATATCCTTCGCCGCATCGATACGCCAAGCGATCTCGGCGCATGGTCTTATGAAGTGATCGACACCAAGCTCGCCCGCGAGACCAAGGGAGGCACCGTCCTGCAACTCTGCCTTTATGCCGAACTCGTGGACTCGGTGCAGGGCCTGACGCCTGCATATTCCTATGTCGTCGCCCCCTGGTCCGACTACGAGCCGCAGATCTTCCGAATGGACGACTTTGCGGCCTATTATAGGCGGGTGCGGTCGGGGCTCGCGCGCGCGATCGAAGAGCACGACGGGCCGGCGATCTATCCCGACCCTAAGACGCATTGCGATATATGCCGCTGGCAGGATCGTTGCGATCAGCGGCGGCGTGCCGACGATCATCTCTCTCTCGTCGCCGGTATCAGCAAAGTCCAGATTGACGAACTCAAGCGCCAGGGTATAGAGACTGCGGCCAACCTTGCGGCCATGCCGTTGCCGCTTGCTTGGAAGCCCACCCGCGGTGCGGCCTATTCCTATGAGCGCATTCGCGAACAGGCGCGCATCCAGGTCGAAGGCCGCGCTGCAGCCGCCATGCTTCACGAATTGCTGCCGGTGATGCCAGGGTTTGGGCTTGCAAGCCTGCCTACCCCGTCCTCCGGGGATATCTTCTTCGACCTCGAAGGCGATCCCTTCGCAGGTGAAGGCGGGCTCGAATATCTGTTCGGCTATAGCTTCGCCGCCACGGATGGCACCGCCAGCTACACCTGCGACTGGGCTTTTTCCCGCGAGGACGAGAAGGCGAATTTCGAGCGCTTTATCGACTTCGTCATGGCGCGTCTCGAACAGCACCCCGATCTGCACATTTACCACTTCGCGCCCTACGAGCCGGCGGCATACGACGTGACGACCTTCTACGAGGCCTGGAGGCTGACCATCCAGCGTTACGGCATCTATAATCCATACACCGGACGAGGGGCGATCAAGGGTCTGCTGCCTCATGGTCCACATAACGTGCGGGATGTGCTCGCGACCCATATCCTGAAGCAGACCGGCTCATACGAGCAGGCAAGTTACGCGATCCAGGACACGGCCGACATGGTGGCCAAGCATTATGGCCGCTTCCTGCCGCAGGACAAGGCAGCACTGGCGGCACGAATTCTCAATCAGGTTTGGGAAGCCGCCTGATCACCTGGCAGACCGGGGCGGAAATCATTTCCGCCTCGGCTTCATCACTTCTTGCCCTCACGTGCCCACGGCGGCGGCTGCTTCTTCTCGATCCATGGGAGAAGATGCAGAGGCTGCCGTTCGACGCCCGATGTGATGACCGGATAATGTTTAAGGGCGCCGCGCATCAACGGAAGGCCTGCCGGGTTGGTGTATCGCGTGTTGGTTTCGCTACCTTCGCTGAGCCGTCCGGAGATGTCGTCGATGACTTCAGTCGGCACACCCGCCTGTTTCAACGTATCGGCCATGCCGTGCCGAAGCGCGTGAATTGCCCGATCCCACATTTTCTCACCGAGCGCGCCCTGCATGATCGGGACAAAGGTGTCGTAGAACCGATCGCCGGGATCGTTATCCGTCTTGTCAGAAAACAGATCAGGGAAAAGTGCCTCGTATCCCAACTGCTTGATGGCTTGAACGTAGTCGATGAAGCCCAATCGGACCAACTCCTCCGGCACAGGTAGCAGTCGCTCAGACTGTACATTCTTCAATCGACGGATGCCGTTCGTACGAAGGATGATGACGTAGCTGTCGCCATCTTTTGCGATGTCGTTGACATGAAGCCCGGCAAACTCTTTCCGTCGGGGGCCCAGATAGGTGAACAGGATCGGCAAAAAATAAAGCGAATCGTGGAAGACTTGCTTTCCCGGCTGGCGCCTTTTCCCGCGTAGATGCCCATGCGAACCAACATAAAGCGGGCTGGAAAAAATCGGAGCGATATCCGCCGGGGATGGCTTGAATTGTTTGCCGCGGACCTCGCCAGCCTTGGGCTTTCTGGGGCGCAAGCCCTCGAAGGTCCATTCCTCGATTTCGAAACCGTGACCTTTCAGATGTTTCAGGAAATGTTGCAGGTTTCCGAAATGCTTGCGGATCGTTGTGGAGGCCAGGCCGACATTCGCCTTAGTGCCGGAAACCTCCGCCGCCAGGCGCAGCTTCTCTCCTTCATCACGGAGTTCCGGTGCCGACATGATGCGCATCCTGCTGCTGCGTCCCCAATTTGTCGGAATGTGGTTGAAGTGCTGACGCAACTGACCAATGTGGAATTGCTCAATCTGCCCGGAATGCTCCACGCCATGCTCGATGAGCACCGACTTGAACATCCGCACCAGCGCCATTGCATCCCGTGCGGTCGCTGGCTCCCATTCGTCTCCCATGTTGGCGATGAGCTTTTCGCACTCCTGCTCGAAATCTGAAACGGCGACCACCCGTTGCTCGGCCTCACAAGCTTTCGAGGCGACCTTTTTCATCACC
The DNA here is from genome assembly GCA_900472785.1 of Hyphomicrobiales bacterium. Taxonomy (GTDB): domain Bacteria; phylum Pseudomonadota; class Alphaproteobacteria; order Rhizobiales; family Rhizobiaceae; genus Pararhizobium. The sequence goes on from UCJH01000050.1 coordinate 15,273, forward strand.
GCCGGGCGCGTGGTCAGATCGAGCTGGGCGATTTCCGTTTCTTCTGGAATGGCGATCAGAGCCGTCGGCAAGGGTCGCTCATGGAAGGAAGCCGGAGGAGCAGGAACTGAAGCCGCGATGTCGGCCGCCTGGCTCTTAGGAACAGGCGCAACGGCTCTTCCCACGCCTGTGAACTCGCTTTTACCTTTGTCCACCAGTTCATGACGCTCTTCGATATCGAGAAGAGCCGCGGCACGACCCTCGAAGATCTTAGACAAGGCGCGCTGACGATTAGCGACGGTGTCGTCGATTTCGAAATTGTAGATCAGTCGTCGGATGCCTTCTTCGAAGCCAGGGCTGCGAGCGATCGCCAGTTCGCCCCGGTAGTTCGCCCCGATAGCGTCGATATGCGATGCCGGGACGCCGTTGTTCAGGAGGTAGGTAAGGCCAGCACAGCCGCTCTCCAGCGTCAGCTCAACCCGGCTCCCGAACTTCGCGACTAGCTGGCAGGCCCAACCTGCTTCGAGATCAAGTTTCATCTCGACGACATCACCACCGCGCCCGTTGCGGCGGGACATCATGTTGATGTCGTCGAGCCGTTCGAGTTCCTTGTCGCGCTCATGCTCGAACAGTTTCTGGAGCTGCTGTTTGGACATCGGTTCCTTCGAATGCGTCTTCAATTCGGCCAGTCGCGTGTTGAGCTTGCGGCCAATGATGTGAGCCTTTTTATGGTCGGAACAATGAAGGCTGAGTGAAAGCCGGCTGCCGGGCTGGCAGCGAGTCAAAGCGGCCGGAACCCGGGGGCGCCAGTAGAAGATGTTTCCACGGCGGATGAGATTCTCGACCTCGTGGCGCACAGCCATGACGAACAGACCCTGTATCGAGCCTGAAGGTTCGACCGCGCCGAATTCGGCTGGGCATCACCTTTGGGCATCAGTTCTGGGCATCAGGTCGCCAATGATGCCAAAACGATATCCGGCACGACTGGAAAATCAAGGAATTAAGGGCTTTTAGGGAGAATTGGCTGGGGAACCTGGATTCGAACCAGGACTAACGGAGTCAGAGTCCCCACCTGTTGTTTATAATTGCTGCGCTTTTTCTCCAAACCCGGAGAAAATCGGTCGTGACAAATCAGTACGTTACTGAAGATTTCCCAATTGAAAACGCTCAGATTTTCGTCGCGGCAGAGTGGCTGAAATCCCATCGTGCGGAAGCAAGCGGCGCCGTCATTCCCTTTCTAAAAGCGAAGTTTGGGTTGACGACACTCGATGCGATCGAGGCGGCAAAGCTCGCTCATTCCCTCGAATACAGGGGGATTTGATGGGATCTCTCGACGCACTTGGCGATGACTACCGCGCCGCTCTGCGCAGGATGGGCCATGAAGCATAAGCCCATCATGCCCGGTAAATACGACATGACAATCGCCTACAAAGCGATTGGTTACGCGCCTGGTTTGTCCGGTGACATCAAGACGGTTGGCATCGTGATCCTTGCCCATTTCAGCATGAAAACCGGCCAGTGCGATCCCGGCACAGAGCGACTTATGGCGAAGGCACAGGTGAGCCGGCGCACAGTCATCAATGCCACCAACGAGTTGGATAAGCGCGGTCTGATTGCAAAGATCCAGCATGGCGGCAACGGTTTCAGGTCCAGTTACCAACCCAATTGGGGTCGTCTGAGGGAGCTGGCAGCGGCGGTCGAAAGTGAGGAAAACGAGCCCGAGATAGTGCAAAACCTTGCACATACTAAGTGCAAGAACTTGCACATAGATAGTGCAAATTCTTGCACCCTAACTCATTTGAGGAACTCATCTGAGAAACTCAATAGCACGGACGGTGCTAGTGGAAGGGTTTCGGATCAAGGCAGGCAAGTACCGTCAAAGCCGGTGACCGAGGACAGGGTGAAGGGGCTCTTGAGCAGCAGCTTGAGGCGTCCGACCGCGATCAAGCGTCCACCACTATCGGTTGTGGACGCTCAGGAAGCGGCAAGGGTGGAAATCGATACTCAAATCGAAATGCTGAGTGAAACCGTGAGGACGTTTGTCCTCGGCCGACTGACACCAGAAATCCAAAACGAGGCGATCATAGCCGAGCAGAAGACGCGAGGCGCCGGTGTGCGCCTGGTGATCGACCGTGTCTCGCGCATCGCCGCAACAGCAGGGAGACACTGATGGCTCGATTGACGACGCTGAAACCGCGCCTAAATGCGCTTGCCCCGCGCCTGGGCGCTGCGCCTGCGGCATCGCGGCAAGAGGCTGAGGCGGTGCGACTACGGGAGCGTGACAAGGCGCAGCCGTGGCGCAAGTGGTATTACACCCGCCGATGGAAGAACCTCCGCAAAGCTGTGTGGCTGCGCGATGCATACATTTGCCGGAAGACAGGAACTGTCTGCATTGGCGCTTACCCAGCGGGCAACAGTCCGGTAGCTGACCACATCGAGCAGCACCATGGCGACCCGGCCTTGTTCTGGGATATCGATAACATTCAGACCGTCAGCAAAGAGTACCACGATAGCGAGAAGCAACGTGGTGAGCGTGCAGGCTGGTGACGGCCACCAGCCTCACTCACGAGGTGGAGCGCTTCTGTCAACGGCTGTTGGCCGATGGCTGCGACATCCGCATGCTCAACGCTGCGCTGCTCGCACAGGCTGTCTTCAGCATGGTCAACAGTGAGGGCTTGCGAGAGCAAGCAGCCAGGACGCTACGCATCACAGCTGACCATATCGAATGGGGCGAGTTCGATCTCGGGACGACCAGTCAGACTGGTGATCCAAAACGACCGCACCTGACCGTCATTGAGGGCGGGGGCGGGTCAAAAGTCTAGAAAGGGGGCCGCCTGTCCACCCGCGTCATTCCCATTCAGAGATTTTTTTCCCGCGTGATCTGTTTTTTCGGACGTTGGGAGACATGCCTGTATTTGATCTCTGAAAAAGCGAAGTGAAAACCGTGGCTTAGCTTGCGTCTGGCAGGCTGAAGCAAGCGCTTTTGAGCATTAATTTTATGATTATTCCCGTTGGAAGGTGAGCGACGATGAAACCGAAACAGACCACAATTGAAGGCGAGCGCGACGAGCGAAGACGCGCCGTTTGTGACCAGATTATCTACCGCGCGGCCACGATGATGGTTGGCGAAGCTGGCGCGCCGGTCCCGATGATGATCGACCGGCTGTTGACGTTCGCTGCTGCTCAGGCCGCAGCGAACGAAGGTTCCGCGAGGGCGGCGAAGCTCTTCCGACAGCTCGCGGATAACGTCGAACGGGGTGCGTTCAACGACTTGACCGGCGAAAACCTACCACCGGAGCGGCGCCAATGATGAGGATGCCACGGCGGCGGGCGTCGCGGCGCGCCGACGCGGGGGCGGTGACGCCTCGAAGCCAGCGCGGGGAGCTGACGGCCGTCGCTATTGCTGATCGCGCTCTTGCGCTCGACGGGTGGTCGAGGTCGCAGCGCGGAAAACTCCTGCGAATGCTCAAAGACGGCGACGGCGATGAGCCATACCGCGAACAGCGACCCGGCACGAAAGGATCTGAAAGTTGACGCTCAAACGAAAATCGCTTACGTATCGGGCAGGGCATGCTCGATGCTGCCCAGAAACGGGCCTCAAAATCCGTTTCGCCTGGCTCAAGGCATGCTCGATGCTGCCCGCACCAGTCGCAAACTGAATACGCTTCGGCGTGTGACGTTCCGTTTTTTAACGGCGGCGATTGGCAGCGATATCAGAGCCCAAGGCCGCCTAGCTATAGGCAAAATCCATGACAAAACATCTTACTTCCACAGCGATTTCGGCGTTGCTGGCGTCGCGTATCCCCTCCGCTGTTGTCGGTCGCATGCTCAACGAGGCGGACCCTGTCGCAGGCCTCATCGCGCAGGTAAAATCCGAAATTCAGCGGATCGGCAGCAACAATTCCCAGACTGCAGACGAACTGCGGAACATGATTGAGCGCGTCGAAACCCGGCAGCGGGATCTGGAACAGTCGATCGCAGGCAACCGGCGGCGGGGCGGCGGCGGCGATCCCTCGTCCTGGGGTGAAACCGTGGTTCGCAGCGAGGAATTCAAGTTGTTCGTTTCGAACAGCTGCAAGGGCAAGGCGAAAATCGGCGTCAGCGCTGCCTTGACCTCGATCAGCACCTCGGGCGGAGCCTTGATCCGTCCAGATCGGGATGCGACCGGCGTCATGTTGCCCCGCCGGCGTATGACGATCCGCGCTCTTCTGGGGCAGGGCCGCACTGCCTCGAACCTTGTCGAATATTTCAAGGAAAAGACCTTCACCAACAACGCTGATGTCGTTGCCGAAGGTGCGCAGAAGGCGGAGTCCGTCATCGAGTACGAACTGGATAACGCGCCAGTTCGCACAATCGCTCACTGGGTGCCGGCCTCCCGTCAGGTGATGGACGACGCGCCGCAGCTCGGCACGCTCGTCGACACCACGCTGCGCTATGGTCTGGCAATCAAGGAGGAAAACCAACTGCTCTACGGCGACGGGACCGGCCAGAATATACACGGCATGGTGCCCCAGGCTACAGCGTTCGAAGTCGCTCGCGTCGAGTCGGCGGATGACACGCGGATTGACGTGGTTCGTCATGCGATCAGTCAGGCTGAGGAAGCGGATCTCCCCGCGTCCGGTATCATCCTCAATACACGGGACTGGATGGACATCCTCGGCACGAAGGATGGCGACGGAAACTACATTTCCAACGGCCCTTGGTCTGGCGGTCCTGGCACTCTCTGGGGCTTGCCGGTTGTCTGGACGAATTCCATGCTACGCGGTGACTTCCTCGTCGGAGCCTTCGAAACGGCAACGACGCTTTGGGACCGCATGGATCCGGAAGTTATGGTCTCCGACGAGGACCGCGACAACTTCATCAAGAATATGCTGACGATCAGGGCTGAAGAGCGTTTGGCGTTTGCCGTCAAGCGCGCTGCAGCTCTCATCACCGGCGATTTCGCGGTGGCGCTCGGCCTTTAGTTTCCAATGCCTAAAGCGGCTCCCGGAGGTGATCCGGTGGCCGTTCACGCAAACAGCCCACACAAAGAGTTTTTGGAGCGACAGATGAAGCAAGACCCTAAGACCATTCCCGCGCCGCAAGCCGACGAAATCGCACCCGTCGATGGCACTCCATTTGACGACGGAGTTGGGTTCGATGACGACACCGGATTTGACGACGACGTAGAGAGCGAGGCTTGATCATGGCCGAAGCTATTGAAGATGCATTCAACACCGCGTGGCGCGACTATGTGACCGATGGTGTTCCATCATCCGGAAGGAACAATCCCAAAAAGACGGAAATCCGCTTGGCCGGAACCGTCCTTCAGTCGGCAATCAATGGGCTCTCCTCCTTCGCGTCGTCCGGTGCGAAATGGGCCGCGCTCGGACCCGTTGCCCTGGCAACGACAGGGAATGTCACCCTCTCTGGCGAGCAGACGATTGACGGAACGCTGACGTCGACGTCACGCGTTCTGGTGAAAGGCCAGTCTGCACCCGCCGCAAACGGGCTCTACACCACCGGCGCCGGCGCCTGGACCCGCACGACTGACGCAGACACGGCGGCCGAAATGCTCGGGCTTGCCGTTTCCGTCAATGGTGGCACGGCGAATGGCGGTAAGTCATTCATCTGCCAGCCGGTGGCGCCGGTCACGCTGGGTTCGACGGCGTTACCATTCGCAGAAACGACGAACCACTCGTCTTTCACGGCGGCGCTCGCCGCGAAACCGGGATTTTCGGACCTTTATTCCGAGACGGCCCAGACATCGCAATGGCTCTGGGATGAGCCATTTTCGGCCCGAGCCGACGAAGATTTCGGCGTTTCCGACGAGGCCGATATAGAGGGCCGGTTTCTTGAACTGATCGACGTTCATGGGCGTCATCGCATCATTCGCGACAGCGATCCGGAGAACGCGGCCGATGGGCGCTATGGTGAAAGCTTCACCGATGCCAGCGACCGCTACCTTTGGACGTTTGGTCCTGGCGGCGATCTCGTAGAGCCCGGGCAGTCGTTCGGCGGGGTGACGGGGAAGGAAAACGACGGCCGGCCGTTCGTCATAGACGAGACCGGAACCAAGTTCATTCTCAGCTCCGAAGCTGCCCTTGGCGACGTTACCATGTCGGCGCCCTATCTTGTGAAGGTTGCCTTCGCCAGCCCATCATTTGGCGCCAATGAAATCCGTCTGTTCGGCCCGAATGGCTCAGGCGCTAGCATTTATGCTGGCCCGCTCGTGATCTATGACGAGGTGGATGGGCAGTCGCTCTCTGTTGGATCTGCGGCGACTGAGGCCTATTACCAGATGCGCCACGCCTACAAGGGCGCCGCGCTGATGCTGGCTCGGGTTGACGTAACGGACGCGGCTAACGACGCGCGAGGCGCGAACTACGCACTCGATACCCAGACCCCTTCACTGCTTGAGCAGACAGCACTTGGCTTTCTGCCTCTAACGGAAAAGATTTCCGCGTCTGGTTACGGTGGCCAGACGATCTGCAGCTCCTTCGCAGACAAGATGTTCTCTCACATGGAAGTTGATGTAGGGCGTCCGCAAGTGCGATTGTTTGCCGTCGTTGGTGTCGGCGGCGCTGCTTACTCCGAACTGGATCCGACTACTGTCTGGTGGGCAAACAAGCTCAACATGCTGCGCGCCGCCAACCGAATAGCCCGCGGTAGCGGGGCGAGGCTTATCAAGCCTTTCAAGAAGCTGCTGCACGGCGAAAGCGACCACCTGCGCTATTCGCCGGCGGAGCAGGCCGCCCATACTGGTTACTACGCTGATATCCTGGCTTGGCAGGCGCAGGACAATATCGACACCAAGGCTATCACCGGCCAGACGGTCGATGTGCGATTCATCTTCCTCGCAGAAAGCCAGCGCCACCCGTTGCTGGAGGTTGCTTCTCCTGTCGCCATGCTCGACGCGATGCGAGATCACCCCGACAAGGTGATTGTCGCCGGCCCGCAATATCCGATCCATGCACAGGGTTTCAGCCAGACTGACGCCGTCCACCTGAAGGCAAGTGGCGAGGTGATCGCCGGGGAATATCTGGCCCGTGCCGAGTACGAGCTTGGCATGCGCCGAAACGCCGCCTGGCGGCCTCTGCACATCACCAACGTCGCCTTCGATGGCAATGTCACGCTGACGGTTACATTGCATAATCCTGCGGGCACGGCACTGGTGATCGATACGGCAACGATTAACGAGCGAGAGGGTAAAGGATTCAACGTCAAGACCGACAGCACCGAGACGGCGATCAGCAATGTGGTGATCAATAGCCCGACGCAACTGACGATCACGCTTGCTACCACACCTCCGACCGGAACCTATCGCGGGCTGTTCTATGCCGGCAAAGGTCCGGCAACGGTCGGGGAAGCAGATCCGCTCACCAACACCCCTGCCGGCAATATCCGCAACACCCGCACAGAAACCAGCCGCATCCCGGGCGTGATCCTTCACGACTGGCTCTGCGCCGATTATCGCCCATTCTGAGGAGGCGCACAATGACCGAGTATCCTTACAATTTTCCGAACAGTGTCCCACAGCGCTTCCGTCCACGCCGCAAGGGCAGGGCAAAGATCGCCTTTCCTTGGCTGGGTGCAGACAATACGCCGGAAGGCAAGAAGATATTGGCGCAGATGCCAGGGGCGCTGGGGCTGATCGATCCGTCCAACCTCAAGACCATTGCGGGCGTCGGCCAAACGATTACCTGCGCGCTGACGGGGGCCATCTACACGTCGCCGATCGCCAACTGCACGCTGGTGGCAAAGGGCGGTGGCAACGTCCTGTCGTCGACGGGCACCATGGGGTTCAAACCCAACACTGACACTGCGATCGTGATGCCCCAGAACCGTTGGACGGCTATCTTCGTTATCGCGCCGGAAGTCTCGTATAGCGCTATCGGGTACCTTTTCAGCAAGATCGTTGCCGACGCCAGCGAGGGCCGGCCGGACTTCTCAATCGGCATGAACAACCTCAAGATCTGCGAGTTCGACCACTCGCCAAGCGTCGCGTCGCAGATCATTTCCGACTACACCTTCGGGACGGCGGACTACAAGGTCGTCGCGATGTCGCAGTCACCAGAGCGCGGCATGACGATTTCCATCAACGGGACTGTCAACAAGACGGCGCCTGCCCTGACGGCCGGACTCTCGACCGTCGTTGCAGAGAGAATGTTCCAGGTCGGCGACTACAGTGCCAACTCGTCCCTCGACTACCGCGGCATGCTCGGCTGGTCGTTTTTTGCAGACGGCGACTACCACGATCCGCGCTATGCGCAGGCGCTGTCCGTCTCGGTTGCTGTGATGCGCGATTTTTACGGCATCTAGCCGATTTCTAAACCAAGTCGCCAACTTGGCGACTTGGTCCCTCACACCTCAAAATCCCAAACGTCAGTCTCTTCGCTGCCGCCTGGTAGGCGGTCAAAAGCTCGGTCGAGTGCGCGCCGGTCCCAGATCGTGCGAGCGTTCACCTTTTTCGGCTTTGGCATCCTGCCGTCCGCCACCATCTCGTCAAAGAGGCTTGGCGACACGCCGATATACGCGGCTGCCTGGACGCGACTGAGGCCGCGCACGGTGGGAATGGGGCAGGCAGGCTGCTTCATATCGTGTTCCGAAGGTTCGCCAAGTTGGCGAACCCTTTTGCTATCTCAGAGATGAATTCTGCGTCGTGGCGGGCTTGGTGGCTCGGCAGAGGCTTCGGGTGATATTTTCACAGAGCCGTCAGCATTCAATAGAATTGTGACGCTCAGCTCTTTCGCAACGATAGCTGCCGTACGAAGCTGCGCTCTAGTCCACACTAGCTTTTCCGTCATTGAGGTCCGTTTGATTGGGGGAGTGCCTGGACTGGCGCAGGGTCAGCAGATTGGCTGACCCTAAACCTTCCAAACGGAAAGGTTAAATGTTCTCGACGAGAACGTTTAATTGTCGTCATCCGCGACATTATCCTCGGTGATGTCAAAGATTATTTTTGCCTCATCCATAATCTCTTTGAGGTCTTTGTCTGATTTATAATTGTTTGCGACGCCGACCAGCGTCCTAATCAGCGGTATCATCCTGGCTACATCCATCATTGTTGTCAGACTTAGCCGCGCAAGCTCCCGCTCAAGCTTAGTGGCGTCACCAGAATTCACTTTTTCGGAGACCGCCGACGCTGCTGCGTTGCTATTTTCCATTGCGTGCTTGGCGACCGCTTGAAACTTCTCAAGCAACTCGCCGCGATGTCCGTCGAACATCAAGCCAATCTGGCACAGACGTCGAATAGCCTCACCGCGTGATCTTATCCGATGCTGAAAAGACCAATCGTCGATTTGCGTGACCTCTGAAGAGGTCATCATGATCGGAATGCGCTGGTCTTTCAGTTCTTTATCTTCTGACATTCTTTGCGACCCTGTGGATTTACCCAACTTGCACAACATTTCAATTGACGCAAGGCGCGATTCGATCATATTAAGTTGTGCAAGTTACGCAACAATGGAGTCGAACGTGGTTAATGGAGCTAAAAAGACGGAGCGCATCCCCGTAATGTTTGAAAAGGAATTGGTTTGCGAGGTGGATGATTACAGTTTTCGGCATCGCATGCGAACGCGTGCAGCGACCTTGCGTCACTTAGTCCGCGTTGGGCTGACGCTGGAAAACAAGGAAAACGAGAAAGGCGAAGCCACGGCCTAGACAACCGGCTTCGCCTTTCGTTTGCACCCAGAAAGGAATCTGAAATGCATAATGACGATATAGGAATTACAATCTCGGAGGCAAGAGTTTCCGAAATCATCGACCGCGTTGACCGTTGTGTAGACTCGCTTCGTTGTGTCTGGCTGGCGCTCAGGGCTGAGCGCGAAATGCTCGACGATGAAAACATGGTGAAGGTTCGCGCCGTCCTCGACGACGCGATTAAAAACATCGAAGAGCCGGATTTGTGGCTGCGTGGGAGGGCTGCGTAATGCTCAAGGCTCCTCTTTCCCGTCGCACTTTCCTTCAGTTCACTGCCGCTGCTTCCGCAGCTACGCTCCCGGCTGCTGCCGAGGCTGCCTTTGGCAACGTTGAAAGCGTACCACTAACCGACGAGCAGGCGCTCGACGCCTGCATAGGTCAGCTGAAAAACATCCTCGCTCGCATGCATCCCTTGGCGGAGCCTGCGGCGCACTGGGCTCGCAGCCAAGACGATGGCGGGTTCTGGTTCACCCTGAGGGCGTCGCCGGCCTTCCAAGAATTTGATGGCGATGGGCTCTATATGCTGAGCTGCGATGGCTATCGGGTTCCGTACTGGCTTCAAGCCGCATTCCAAAAAAACGCCAATGGCGAAGTCGTGAACCAACATTTCTGGGGCTATCAGTGGATCGACAACCCGTTCGATGGCGGGGAGCAATACTTTGCCGAGCCGCGGTACTTTGGCGAGCCCAGCATTATCCGAAAGCTCGACATGCCGGATGGCATCACGAGCGACGACGTTCCCTTTGGGTTTGCGAGGTACTAACGATGGCGCGACTTGTTCCGTTCAAGCAGGCTGACGTTGCCCGCGCCGTCAAAGGCGCCATCAGCGGTGGCTTAGCTGTGGGCCGCGTAGAGATTGATCCGGTTTCCGGCCGCATCATCCTCAGCGCTTCTGAAGCAAAAGTCGAAACTGAGAACGCTCTCGATACATGGATGAAATCTCATGCGAGTTAGGCTCAAAGGCATCAACAAGGTAAAGACTAAACTCTCTGACGGCACGCCGGTCGTGTACTACTACGCATGGAAAGGCGGCCCGCGTTTGCCGGGATCTCCGGGCGATCACGAGTTCAATGGAGCGTACAACGCTGCCATTGCGAAGAAAGTTCAGCCCCCATCGGGGGCTATTTTCTCAATCCTGATGGCCTTCCAAGGTAGCAGCGAATGGAGCGACCTCGCCCCTCGTACTCAGAAAGACTACATCGGCCTCATCAAGATCATCGAGAAGAAGTTCGGCGATTTTCCATTGTCGGCTTTGAGCGATCGTCGGACGCGCGGTGTGTTCATGGCGTGGCGCGATGAAAGGGCGAAGGCCTCTCGTCGTCAAGCCGATTATGGGTGGCAGGTTCTCGCGCGCATTCTATCGTGGGCTCATGGTCGTGGCCTCGTGATCAGTAACCCCTGTGAGAAGGGTGGGCGGCTCTACCGAGGTACCCGGGCGGAAAATGTATGGACCGATGCTGATGAGGCAGCCTTCCTGGCTTCAGCTCCATCGCATCTCCATCTGCCATTGTTGTTGGCTCTATGGACCGGCCAGCGTCAAGGCGATCTGCTCAATCTCGCGTGGACGCAGTATGACGGCGAGCGCATCCGGCTAAGACAGGGAAAAACTGGAACTCGCGTGGTTATCCCGGTTGGCGCGCCACTAAAAGCCGCCCTAGAAACTGCTCGGAAGAAACAGGGAACCGTTCTCTTAAACAGCGATGGTGACGTGTGGACTTCGGACGGCTTCCGCTCGTCTTGGCGTAAGGCCTGCATTGCGGCTGGCGTCACTGGCGTGACCTTCAATGACCTCCGGGGCACTGCGGTCACGCGTCTCGCTTTGTCCGGATGCACCTTGCCTGAGATCGCGACGATCACCGGCCATAGCCTGCGTGACGTGAATGCAATCCTCGATACTCACTACCTCAACCGTGACAGTGAGCTCGGTGACAATGCCATTCGGAAGCTCGAACAGAGAACAAAGTTTCCCAAATGAGCGCCCAAATGTTCCAAGCTGTTCTAAATGAAGAGAGAAAAAACGCTGTGAATACAGTGGCTGGGGAACCTGGATTCGAACCAGGACTAACGGAGTCAGAGTCCGTGGGTCTACCGTTAACCTATTCCCCAACGCTGCATGGGCGAACATCGCCGTCCAGCCGGTGTGCCGGGCTTATAAACAAAAGAACGCCGGATGCAAATAGATTTTTAGGAAAAATTCAAGTGCGCCGATAAAGCCGATAAATAGGTGCGCCGATAAAACCTGCGGCAAAGCCGTTTCATCCGGATTTCCGCAATTTCGGCTTTGCGCAAAAAGAATTTGGCGAAATGGGGGAGCGCTGATAAAGTCGGTCCAACGAAAATCAAGAGAGCGCCTTGAGCGGCATATCGTTCCGCGCGGCGCAATGGACAAGCACGTGAGAGACCCCGACAGCGGCGAACAGCCGTCCGTTCCCGGGGCGTCGGCAGCAGGTCGTAACGATGGGCAACAGGTGTCCCGTTCCGGCAAGGGCAAGCGCAGACGGCGCAACGCGTCGCGCATGGCTTCTGCGAATGTCAGCCCATCCGGCATTGCCGGTGAGGCAGGGCGTCCCGAAATGCATGAGACCGGCGAGCCGGTGCGCAAGCGCAAGCGTCGCCGCCGCTCGAAATCCGGACATGGTACACCTTCATCGGCAAACGGACAGCCGTCGTCTGGCGCAATCGCGTCCGGCATTTCCGCGGATGAGGGACAGCACAAACCGGCCACCGGGCCCCGCCCCAATCCCGGCGAGAACAAGGGGCCGCATCACGGCAAGAAGAAGCGCAACCGGCGCGGCCTGCAAGGGCGGCCGCTGGCCAATGGCGAAAAGCCGCAGGCCGCAACCGCTGCCGAACGGCCAAAGGCTTTGCAGCCGGCTGTTGTCGCAGATGACAGGAAGGCGCATGCCCATCCCGGTTTCGAGGGATGGCGCAACACGCCTGCGCCGGCTTTGTCGCAAAGTTCGGAGATGGCGGTGCCCCTCTATGCTGCCCTCGATCTCGGCACCAACAATTGCCGTCTCCTGATCGCGCAGCCGACGCGGCCGGGGCAGTTCCGGGTGGTCGATGCGTTTTCGCGGATCGTGCGGCTTGGCGAAGGTCTTGGCGCCTCCGGTCGTCTGTCGCCCGAGGCGATGGACCGCTCGATCGAGGCGCTGAAGATCTGCGCGGCCAAGCTCAAGATGCGCGATATCCGTCGCAGCCGGCTGATTGCCACGGAAGCCGCCCGCGCCGCGGTCAATGGCGAGGAATTCCTGGAGCGCGTGCTCAGCGAAACGGGGCTGGAACTCGAGATCATCAACCGTGAGACGGAGGCGCGTCTGGCAGTGTCCGGCTGTTCGTCGCTCGTTGGCCGCGATACGAAATCGGTGGTGCTCTTCGATATCGGCGGCGGGTCTTCGGAAATCGCGGTCATCAAGATCGGCGACAACCGTTCGAGCCGGCTGGCCAACCATATCACGCACTGGACCTCGCTGCCGGTCGGCGTCGTGACGCTTTCGGAGCGCCATGGCGGCGAGGATGTCACGCCGGACGGTTTCGAGGCGATGGTGCGCGAGGTCGAGGGCATGCTGGCGCGCTTCGACTGTCCGGCGATCGACGCGCTCGGCAGCGGCGAGACCGGTTTCCACCTGATCGGAACATCCGGAACGGTGACGACACTGGCCGGCGTGCATCTCGACCTGCCGCGCTACGACCGGCGCAAGGTCGATGGCCTCTGGCTGTCGGACGACGAAGTGAGCGCCATGCAGGCGCGGCTCCTCTCCTGGGATTTCACGGCGCGTGCCGCCAATCCCTGCATCGGTCCGGACCGGGCGGATCTGGTTCTCGCCGGCTGCGCCATTCTGGAGGCCATTCGCCGTCGCTGGCCGTCGGAGCGCATGCGCGTCGCCGACCGTGGCCTGCGCGAAGGCCTGCTCACCGACATGATGGCCGATGACGGCGCCTGGCGGCGAGGCCGCCCGCGCCGGTTCCCCCGCGGCCAACAGGCGCAGCAGGGCGCCCACGAAGGAAACAAGTCATGACGAAACCTCCGATCGGTGGAAACCGCACCGGCCGCAAGCTTGGCCAGAAGGTCAAGAAGGGCAAGCTGAAGGCGTCGTCGCGGCGCTGGATCGAGCGCCACATCAACGATCCCTATGTCCAGCGCGCACAGCTGGAAGGGTATCGCGCACGCGCGGCCTTCAAGCTTCTGGAGATCGACGAGAAGCACAAGATCCTCTCCGGGGCGAAGCGCATCATCGACCTCGGAGCTGCGCCCGGCAGCTGGTCGCAGATCGCCGCAAAGGTCACCAACTCGACGGATGCCGATCCGAAGGTGGTGGCGATCGACTTTCTCGAGCTTGATCCGCTTGCCGGCGTGCACATCCTGCAGCTCGATTTCCTCGATCCGTCGGCGCCGGACAAGCTGATGGCTGCCCTTGGGGGCACGCCGGACCTGGTGCTGTCCGACATGGCGGCGCCGACCACCGGCCATCGGCAGACGGACCACATCCGCACCATGCATCTCTGCGAAGTCGCCGCCTATTTCGCCATCGACGTTCTGGCCGAGGGCGGGCATTTTCTGGCAAAGACCTTTCAGGGCGGCGCAGAGCGCGAATTGCTGACCCTGCTCAAGCAGAATTTCAAGCAGGTCATCCATGTGAAGCCGGCCGCGTCGCGGGCTGAATCGGTGGAGATGTTCCTGCTCGCCAAACACTTCAAGGGACGCGACCCAAGCCGCCCGACGCGGCCGGATTTCGACGCGCAAAGCGATGACGATATGTATGATGCCCGCGAGCTTGTCGCACGTGACGAGGATTGACGGATGCTTCTATACATCACACTGGGCAGCAATGATCTTTCGCGTGCGAAAACATTCTACGACGCGGCACTTGGCACCCTCGGGATGGTGCGCCGGGTGACCGATGAGGTGGAGATCGGCTATGGGGCGCCGACGGATACGCGCACCCGCCTCTGGGTCGTGACACCCTATGACCAAAATCCGGCGACGATCGGCAACGGTTCGATGTTGGCGCTGGAGGCGGACAGCAGGGCAACGGTCGATGCCTTCTATGCCGCCGCGATGGCCAATGGCGGCACGGATGAGGGAAAGCCCGGCCTTCGTCCGTATCATGCGGATTTTTATGCTGCCTATGTTCGCGATCCCGATGGCAACAAGCTCTCGGCGGTACACGAAACCGCGCCGGTCTAAAGAAATGCGCCCCACCGGCGCGCTCCGAATAGGGCGAAGCTCCTATCCTGCAATTCCATTTTCCGTGTTAGGCCTAAGAAAGGCCGGTGATCACTTCACGCCCGTTATCGTCTCGCTTTCCGGGGCGGCCAGCCGGTGTCCCGAGACGGCTGAGCCGGCGTTCTTGGCCATGGTGACGAAGGGGATGATCGCTGTCAGCGTAAAGATGGCGATGATCATGAAAGCGATCTGGAAATCGCGTAGTTCCAGCGGCGATCCGGTCAGCGTGGTCTCGATTTCAAGAATGGCCCCGGCGACCGCGACGCCCATCGCAAGGCTGATCTGCTGCAAGACAGCGCTCATCGATGTCGCCTTGCTGGCATCGGCGTCGTCGATATCCGCAAAGGAAAGCGCGTTGACGCTGGTGAAGAAGAAGGACCGCGCAAAGCCCGCCAGAAGCAGCATGAAGGCCATGACCAGATAGGGCGTGGCCGGCGTGAACAGCCCGTTGACGAAGGTCAAGGCGGAGCCAGCCAGAGCTGCGATCATCAGAGTGGTTCGGAAACCGGCGAAAACCAGCACGCGCTTGGCGAAAAATTTCGTCGTCAGGGCGCCGATCGCGCCGACGAAGGTGATCATCCCGGACTGGAACGGGGTCAGGCCGAAGCCGACCTGCAGCATCAACGGCATCAGGAACGGGATAGCTCCGATGGAGATTCGGAACAGCGTACCGCCGATCGCGGCCGCCCGGAAGGCGCTGTCCTTGAACAGGTCGAGGTCGAGCAGCGGCGCCGGGTGGCGGCGCGCATGGCGCACGTACAGACACCCGCAGGCGAGGCCGACGACGACTGCAACAGCGCCGATAACCGGTGGCAGGGCCGGCAGGCTCATCACCGACAGGCCGAACATCGTGCCCGAGGCTGCGATGGCGCTGAGGAAAAAGCCGGTGATGTCGATCGGTGGCGGGGCTGCACTTTTGATCTCCGGCAGGTAGGCGCCCGACAGGAAATAGCCGGCGATGCCGATCGGCACGTTGATCAGAAAGATCCAATGCCAGGAAAAGTAGGTGGTGATGAAGCCGCCGAGCGGCGGCCCGGCAAGCGGCCCGACAAGCGCCGGGATCGTCAGGAGTGCCATGGCGCCGACCAGTTCGCTGCGCTGCGTCGAGCGCACCAGGACGAGACGGGCGACAGGCGTCATCATCGCGCCGCCCATGCCCTGCAGAAAGCGCGAGACGACGAAGGCGATCAGGCTGCCGGAAAAGGCGCAGAGGATCGAGCCGGCCACGAAAACGAGGATCGCCATGCGGAAGATGCGCTTGGCTCCGAACCGGTCGGCCATCCAGCCGCTGAGCGGAATAAAGATGGCGAGCGAGACCATATAGGAGGTGAGTGCCAGCTTCAGGGTGATCGGCCCGACGCCGAGATCATGGGCGATTGCGGGGAGGGAGGTGGCGATGACCGTCGAGTCCATCTGCTCCATGAAAAGAGCGACGGCAAGGATCATCGGGACAATACGGTTCATGCGGACTGGCCTTGGGAATGCGGCAGAGGACGACGGAAGATAGGGCTTTGCCGGCAAAAGTCGCCGACTGGCGCTCAATTTGCGATCACATCCGTGTGAGGGCCGCTGCCATTGCCTGTCAAGACGCTAGATGTTGCCTTGCGCTGCGCGACGCACATCTCTCTCATCGCGGCGATAACCGCTGGAGGCACCTATGACCGATCCCTTTTCTCTTGGCCGCCGTGGCCTTTTCGGCGCGACTGCGGCCGGCGTGCTCGCTGCGCCCTTTTTGATGAACCGGGCGGCTTTCGCCCAAGCGGACCCAAAGACGGATGCTGCGATGTCACCTGCGATGAAAACCAATGGTTTCAAGATCGGCACCTTCGCGGTTACCGTCATCAGCGATGGCACGCGCGTTTCCGAAAAACCGCAGGAAACCTATGGCACCAACCAGACACCGGAGGCGGTGGCAGAACTGCTTAAGGCGAATTTCCTGCCGACGGAGAAATTCGTGAACGGCTTCTCCCCGACGCTGGTCGATACGGGTTCGGATGTGATCCTGTTCGATACCGGCATGGGTGAGGGCGGCCGCAAGGCTGGTGCGGGACAGTTGATCGCCGGCATGCAGGCGGCCGGCTACAGTGCGGATCAGGTGACGATCGTGGTCCTTACCCATATGCACGGCGATCATATCGGCGGCCTGATGGAAGGCGGCCAACCGGCCTTCAAGAATGCTCGCTATGTCGCGGGACAGGCCGAATTCGATTTCTGGAAGGACCCGGCCCGTGCCGGCACGCCGGCGGAGGGCGGTCACAAGGGCGTGCTTGAAAAGGTCGTGCCGTTTGCCGAGAAAACGACCTTCGTCGGCGATGGCGCTGAGGTCGCTCCCGGCATCACCGGCATGGCCGCCTTCGGCCATTCGCCGGGCCACATGATCTACCGCATCGAATCAGGCGGCAAGGCGCTTATCCTGACGGCCGACACCGCCAATCATTTCGTCCTCTCGCTGCAGCGGCCGGATTGGGAGGTGAAGTTCGACATGGACAAGGCGGCGGCGGCTGCGACCCGCAGAAAAATCTTCGATATGATTGCCACTGACCGCTTGCCCTTTGTCGGCTACCACATGCCGTTCCCGTCCGTCGGCTTCATCGAGAAACTCGATCAGGGTTATCGCTTCGTTCCGGAAACCTATCAGTTCGAAATCTGATATCGCAGTTGCGAAGAATCTTGAGACCCGGCGTTTTCGCCGGGTCTTTGCACTTTCCAACCCGTCATATCCGTGTTACCAGCCCTCGCCAACTTCCAAGCAACTCTCGCCCGTCAAGCGCGGCGAGTCTCCCACCGCACGGTCATCCGATTGTGCGGCAAGGAGTCCATTTACTGAAGGGATTTGGCCATGGCGCGCATCATTGAAACGGCAACAGGTCTGGAGGCTCTGACCTTCGACGACGTTCTGCTCCAACCCGGGCATTCCGAAGTCATGCCGGGGCAGACCAACATCGCCACCCGCATCGCCCAGGATATCGACCTCAACCTGCCGATCCTCTCCTCCGCCATGGATACGGTCACCGAAGGTCGGCTGGCGATCGCCATGGCGCAGGCCGGCGGCATCGGCGTCATCCATCGCAACCTCACGCCGATCGAGCAGGCCGAGCAGGTCCGCCAGGTCAAGAAGTTCGAAAGCGGCATGGTCGTCAACCCGGTGACTATCGGCCCGGATGCGACGCTTGCCGATGCTCTGGCGCTGATGAAGATGTATTCGATCTCCGGCATTCCGGTGGTCGAGAACGCAACCGGTTCGGTGCCGGGTCGCTTGGTCGGCATATTGACCAACCGCGACGTTCGCTTCGCCTCCGATCCCGGCCAGAAGATCTACGAACTGATGACCCGGGAAAACCTGATCACGGTCACCGAGAATGTCGATCAGAAGGAAGCCAAGCGCCTTCTTCATACGCACCGCATTGAAAAACTGCTGGTTATCGACGGCGATCGTCGCTGCATCGGCCTGATCACGGTCAAGGATATCGAGAAGTCGCAGCTCAACCCGAACGCCTCGAAGGATGCGCAGGGTCGCCTGCGTGCCGCCGCCGCCATCAGCGTCGGCGATGACGGCATCGAGCGGGCCGAGCGCCTGATCGACGCTGGCGTCGACCTCATTGTCGTCGATACGGCGCATGGCCATTCGCAGCGCGTTCTCGATGCGGTCGCCAAGGTCAAGAAGATGTCGAACTCGGTGCGCATCATGGCCGGAAACGTCGCGACCGCCGACGGCACCAAGGCGCTGATCGATGCAGGCGCGGATTCGGTCAAGGTCGGCATCGGCCCGGGCTCGATCTGCACCACCCGCATCGTCGCCGGCGTCGGCGTGCCGCAACTGGCGGCGATCATGTCGGCCGTCGAGGCCGCCCAGGCCGCGAATATCCCGGTCATCGCCGATGGCGGCATCAAGTTCTCGGGCGACCTTGCCAAGGCGATCGCCGCCGGTGCCTCCGCCTGCATGATCGGTTCGCTGCTCGCCGGAACGGATGAAAGCCCGGGCGAAGTGTTCCTCTATCAGGGTCGCTCGTTCAAGGCCTATCGCGGCATGGGTTCGGTGGGCGCTATGGCCCGCGGTTCGGCCGACCGCTATTTCCAGGCGGAAGTGCGCGATACGCTGAAACTGGTCCCGGAGGGCATCGAAGGCCAGGTTCCCTACAAGGGCCCGGTTTCCGGCGTGCTGCATCAATTGGCCGGCGGTCTCAAGGCCTCGATGGGCTATGTCGGCGGCAAGACCATCAAGGACTTCCAGGAGCGCGCCACCTTCGTGCGCATTTCCGGTGCCGGCCTGCGCGAAAGCCACGCCCATGACGTGACGATCACCCGCGAAAGCCCGAACTATCCGGGCGCGATGTAAACTCCATCGACATGATTTGATCTGAAGGCGGCGAAGGCAACTTCGCCGCTTTCTCTTTTACGGCTCGAGGGCATGCCGCAGCGCGTCCGACCCGTAGCGATGGCCCTTGAGTTCGTAGCCGACGACCGGGACCAGCGGCGCCAACATCAGCACGACAAGGCACATGGTCATGTCCAGCCCGGCCGCAGCGAGCACAACCGGCAGGATGATGAACGTCGTCGTTCCGGCCATCAGCAGGATGTAGAAAGCTTCCAGCCGACGCAGCAGATAGACATAGAGCACGAAGATCATCAGAACATAGATGAACACCGGTATGGCGACCGTCAGGACAGTCGCAGCGGCGCTGATGTGTGCCTTGTGCTCGATATAGTAGGCGGCGACGTGGAGACCCGCGCCAGTTGCCGCGATGGCGCCAAAGACCAGCATTTGGCCATAGCCCCAGACGAAAGACCTTTTCCGGAAGCGATGCAGGATGGTGCCGGAGGGCATGAGGAAATACAGCCACCACATCCCGAAGGTCAGTCCGGTTCCGGCCACGCAGATCAGGACAGCATCCAGATTCCAGCCTTGTTCATCGACAATTGCGCTGATCGAGGCGACCGTGCCGACCACGCCTTCACCGAGCGTGATGATCGCCAGCAGTCCGTAGCGCTCGGCGATATGATGTGCATGCCAGGGCGTGCCACCGGCGATCCGCTCGGCAAGGAATGGTCCCGTCAATTCCACGAGAATGAGCAGCACACTGCTTGCCGCCGTTCCAAGCAGTGGCATGTCGATGAAGATGAGGGCGACCCATCCAATCTGCGCAATGAGAATGGTTATGGCATAGGTTAAACAGGCTCGACGTCCGTCCGGATACTGGCGTGCGGCGCGCAGCCACTGGAAGAGCATCGCACCGCGCATCACCACATAGCCGAGAACCATGACGGCATTGTCGACATGGCCGCCGTGATCGAGCGAGGCGAACATCCGCGGCAGGCCGAGGGCGAGGATCAGGACCCCCACCATCTGCACCATGGTCGTCAGCCGATAGATCCAGTCATCGGTGTCGAAGGCCGAGGCGAACCAGGAAAAATTGATCCAGGCCCAGCAGACGGCGAACATGGCGAAACCAAATCCGGTCAGTCCGGCGACATAATGCCCTTCGGCCAGCAGATGGGCGAGCTGTGATGCGGCAAGGCCGAAGGCGATCACGAACGTCAGGTCGAACAAAAGCTCCAGCGGCGTGGCCACGCGGTGATGCTCATGCGGATCGCGCCCGCGCATGGAGGAAAGATGATGTGTGGGCAGCGGGCCGGCGGAGGAAGAGGTGTGTTCTGACATTTGCCCCGTATCTCTGGTCTGCGGTTTCATTCAATGCGCATCCATTATTGGCTAAACCCGTGTCAGGGAATGGCGTTTGCTGTCAGATCATGGGAATCGAGCAAAGAAATTCTGGATTTCGGCGCAAGCGGTTATACATCCTGTGATTCACACAGATGGAGTTTTCATGACCTTCGGCACTGCGATTTTCTGGCCGGTCATCGTTCAGGCGATGCTGACCTTCGGCGTTTATATCCTGATGGCCAAACGCCGCTTCGGAGCGGTTCGGGCCGGGACCGCGAAAGCCCATGACTACAAGATCCCGACGATCGAGCCCGCGCCGAGTGCGACAGTGGCCAGAAATCTGATCAACCAGTTCGAACTGCCGGTGATCTTCTATGTCGTATGCGTTGCGCTTCATGTGACCGGCGGCGTCGGCATGGCTGCTTTGGTGCTGGCCTGGATCTTCGCCGTCAGCCGCTTGCTGCACGCCTATGTGCATGTGACCTCGAACCGGCTGATGCTGCGCCAGCGTCTGTTCAGTGTCGGCGTAATCGCGACATTCGGACTTTGGGTACTGCTCGCCGTGCACATTGCGTCGCAATAATTTTCGCGTCATTCTCCTGTGATCATAGGCTGTCTTTCTGAGTTATGCTTCGGCAAGGAGCGGCGCAGGCGCGACGCGGCACGGTGTCCTGCATATCCTTGTGCATGAAAGAGTATTTCGACATTGCCGAAAGTTAATTTGCGCGTGCGGAACAGGAGGGCGTACCGTCCGTTTGCTGTTCGCAGATGCAATATTTTAGAAAGGCGACCGCCTTGATCAAACCCGAAGAAAAAACCGTTCTCGTGTTTCAGGGCGGCGGTGCGCTCGGCGCCTATCAGGCCGGCGCCTACGAGGCGCTGCACGAGGCGGGCATCCGGCCGGACTGGCTGGCCGGCATTTCGATCGGCGCGATCAATTCGGCGATCATCGCCGGAAGCCCCGTCAACAGGCGGGTCGATAATCTGCGCACCTTCTGGCATCGGGTTTCGTCCGGCCTGACCGGCCAGACCGTCGGGCCGAGCGACATCATGCGCAAATGGTTCAACGAGGCCTCCGCCTTTCTCGGTTCCTTGACCGGCGCGCCCGGCTTCTTCAAGCCCCGCGCCTTTGCACCCTGGGCGATAGCCGGCGATCCGATGGCGCAGATCAGCCTCTACGATACCCTGCCTTTGCAGGAGACGCTGGCTGAACTGGTGGATTTCGACATCATCAACTCCGGCGCGATCCGTCTCAGCCTGGGTGCCGTCGATGTCGTCAGCGGCAATTTCAACTATTTCGACAATCGGCACTGCGCCTTTTCGCCAAAGCACGTTGCCGCCTCCGGCGCGCTGCCGCCGGGCTTTGCGCCGGTCGAGATCGACGGCCGCTACTATTGGGACGGTGGCCTCGTCTCCAACACGCCGCTGCAGCGAATTTTGTCGGGCGGTGAACTCGAGAGCGATCTCTGCATTTTCCAGGTGGACCTGTTCAGCGCTCGCGGCGCCCTGCCCAAGGATCTGTTCGATGTCGAGGCGCGGGAAAAGGAAATCCGCTTTTCCAGCCGCACCCGCATGAACACCGACCAGTTCCGCAAGCTGCAGGCGATCCGCATGGCTGCCAAGCGGCTGATGGACAAGCTGCCGGACGATCTGAAGGACGATCCGGATGCGCGGCTGCTCGAAAAGATCGGCAATGACAGCGCCGTCACCATGGTCCACCTGATCTATCGGCAGGCGGCTTATGAAAGCCATTCCAAGGACTACGAATTTTCCAGGCTTTCTGTCGAGGAACACTGGAAGGCCGGGCATGACGATGTTGTCGAAACACTGAACCACGAGGACTGGAAAACCCGGACGCGGCCAACCAGCGGCATCCGGGTTTTCGATCTGGCCGAACAACGCCTGCGAGGGAAAAAAACATGAAGATCGACGATGTCAGGCGCAACGCTTTCGCCATGCCGCTGACCAGCCCGTCCTATCCGCCGGGACCCTATCGCTTCGTCAACCGCGAATACATGATCATCACCTACCGCACCGATCCAGAAGCCCTGCGCCGGGTGGTGCCGGAGCCGCTGCAATTCGATGAACCGCTGGTGAAATACGAATTCATCCGCATGCCGGATTCCACCGGTTTCGGCGACTATACGGAATCCGGACAGGTCATCCCGGTCACCTATGAAGGTGTTCATGGCGGTTACGTACATTCGATGTATCTCAACGACGACGCGCCGATTGCCGGCGGGCGCGAGATCTGGGGTTTCCCGAAGAAGCTTGCCGAACCTTCGCTGACATCTGTCAAGGATGCGCTGGTCGGCACGCTCGACTACGGCGGCCAGCGCGTGGCGACGGCGACGATGGGCTTCAAGCATCGCACGCTCGACAGGGACAAGGTGCTGGAAAGCCTGAAGCAGCCGAATTTCATGCTGAAGATCATTCCGCATGTGGATTGCACGCCGCGCATCTGCGAACTTGTGCGCTATTATCTGGAAGATCTGACCGTGAAAGGGGCTTGGGAGGGACCGGGGGCATTAGCGCTGTTTCCGCATGCACTTGCGCCGGTTGCCGACCTGCCGGTGCTTGAGGTGAAATCCGCCATCCATATTCTGTCGGACCTGACGCTCGGCCTCGGCGAAGTGGTCCATGATTATCTTGCAAAGTAAGGAGTGACTGCCATGAAACTGAAAGACAAGGTTTGCATCGTCACCGGCTCGGCGAGCGGCATCGGTCTTGCCATCGCCAAACGCTATGTGTCCGAAGGCGCAAAAGTGGTCATTGCCGACCTGAAGCTCGACGCAGCCGAGGCGACGGCGAAGGATCTGACGGCGGCAGGACCGGGCGAGGCTATCGGGCTTTCCATGGATGTCACCAGCGAGGAAGCCGTCAATGCAGGCGTTGCGGCGGTGGTGGCGAAATGGGGCAGGGTGGACGTTCTCGTCTCCAATGCCGGCATCCAGATCGTCAACAAGATCGAGGATTATGCCTTTTCCGACTGGAAGAAGATGCTGGCGATCCATCTCGACGGTGCTTTCCTGACAACCAAGGCCTGCATCCCGCACATGAAGGCGCAGAAGGGCGGGGCGATCATCTATATGGGCTCCGTGCATAGCCACGAGGCCTCGCCGCTGAAGTCGGCCTATGTCACGGCCAAGCACGGCCTTCTCGGTTTGGCCCGCGTCGTTGCCAAGGAAGGCGGGCCGGACGGAGTGCGCGCCAATGTCATCTGCCCCGGCTTCGTCAAGACGCCGCTGGTCGAGAAGCAGATTCCGGAGCAGGCCCAGAGGCTCGGGATTTCCGAGGACGAGGTCGTCAAGAAGATGATGCTGGGCGGCACGGTCGACACGGAATTCACCACCGTTAATGACGTTGCCGAAGTGGCGCTGCTGTTCGCCGGTTTCGAGACCAATGCGCTCACCGGCCAGTCCCTGGTCGTCAGCCACGGCTGGTACATGCAGTAAAGAACGGCCGGTGGGGCCTTGCTTCGGCAAGGTCTCATCACGTTTGCGTCAAGTTAACGGTGTTATCGTTGCCGTCGGCGTTTCTTGTCGCAATTCTCTGTCGGACGATGGAAAATGGAGGAAGCCATGGAAAACCCAGTCATCACCCAGGACATGATCAATGCCTATGATGAATACACCCATCTGAGCCTCGACCGCAGGGCGTTCATGCGCAAGCTGACGGCGCTCACCGGTTCGGCCGCCAGTGCCGCCGTCATTGCGCCGCTGCTCGCCGCCAACGGCGCGCAGGCGGAAATTATCCCCGAGACCGATGCCCGCGTGAAGGCCGAGGACATCACCTATCCCGGCGCCGGCGGCGATATGAAGGGTTATCTGGTCGTGCCGGCTGATGCGACAGGCAAGCTTCCCGCCGTCATCGTCATCCATGAAAATCGCGGCCTCAACCCGCATATCAAGGACGTCGCCCGCCGCATGGCGCTCGAAGGCTTTGTCGCTCTTGCCCCGGATTTCCTGTCACCTTCCGGCGGCACGCCCGCCGACGAGGACAAGGCGCGCGAAATGATCGGTGCGCTGGACGGAAAGAAGACGGTCGGCAATGCCGTGGCGACCGTCGCTTTTCTGGAAAGCCATGAAGCGACGACCGGCAAGGCGGGCGCGATCGGCTTCTGCTGGGGCGGCGGCATGGTCAACAAGCTGGCCGTCGCGTCACCCGATCTGAAGGCGGGCGTCGCCTATTACGGCGCCCAGCCGCCGGCGGAGGAGGTGCCGAAGATCAAGGCGGCGCTGCTGCTGCAATATGCCGGCCTCGACGACCGCATCAATGCCGGGATCGATGCCTACAAAAAAGCCCTGACCGATGCCGGCAAGGATTTCACCATAGAGATCTACGACGGCGTCAATCACGCCTTCAACAACGACACCTCCGCCGCCCGCTACGACAAGAAAGCCGCCGATCTTGCATGGGGCCGAACGGTCGAGTTTCTGAAGGCGAAGGTCGTCTGATCGCTCAGGCGTCCTTGCTCAGCAACTGTGCCGCCGCTTCCGTGACGAGCGCCGCCAGCGCTTCCTGATCGTTGTTGCGGCCGCTTCTCGGGCGCCAGACGAGACCGATGCGGCGCGACGGCTGCGGTTCGGCAAAGGGCACGATGCGCATGCGGTTGCGCGTGCGCTCGTCCCTGACTGCGATTTCGGGGATGAGGGTGATGCCCATGCCGTGGCTGACCATCTGCAGAAGCGTCGCCATCGAGGTCGCGCCATAATTGGCAACACGCCGGCCGGCGGTCGAGCCGCAGACGGCCAGCGCCTGGTCGCGCAGACAATGGCCTTCTTCCAGCAGCAGCAAGCGGTCCATGTCGACCTGCGCCTCGGTCATCGGCGAGTAGAGCACGGTGTTCTCGTCGTCGGCGCTGGCGATCAGGAAGCGATCCTCGAACAGGGTACAGGACCGCAGGCTGTCGTCGTTGTGCGGCAGCGCGATGATGGCGCAGTCGAGCTTGCCGTGCTTGACGTCCTCGATGCAGCCGGTCGTCAACAGTTCGCGCAGTTCGACGTCGAGCTTGGGATAGCGCGTCCGCAGCATCGGAATGAGCGTGGGCACCAGATAGGGCGCCACCGTCGGAATGATGCCGAGACGCAGCCTGCCTTCGAGCACCCCGGCAGACTGCCGCGCCCGGTCGTAGAGGCCGTCCACCGACAGGAGGATCGCGCGGATTTCCGGCAAAAGCGCTTCGCCCTGCTGCGTCAGGATCACGCCGGCCCGGCCGCGTTCCACCAGGCGAATGCCGAGATCTGCCTCCATTTCCATGATCTGCGCCGAGAGCGCCGGCTGGCTGACATTGGTCATTTTTGCCGCCCGCCCGAAATGAAGCGTCGTGGCGAGCGCATCGAAGTAACGCATCTGGCGAAGGGTCAGCATGATAATTTTATCCTATCGATAATTGCAGCAAATACAATTGGAAATTATGGAACAATTGGAGGATGTTGCGGCCGAACCAACGAATTGCATTTCACACAGGAGGCAGAGTATGGACGCCAAAGTTGAAAAAATGGGCAAATGTCCGGTCATGCACGGCTCGCTCACCAGCAGCGCGAGCAAGGGCACGTCAAACCGCGAATGGTGGCCCAATCAGCTCAATCTGCGGATTCTGCACCAGAATTCGGCGCTCTCCGATCCGTTCGGCAAGGGCTTCAACTATGCCGAGGAATTCAAGAAGCTCGATCTCGCCGAGATCAAGGGCGATCTCGTCGCGCTGATGACGGATTCGCAGGAGTGGTGGCCGGCCGACTTCGGGCACTACGGACCCTTCATGATCCGCATGGCCTGGCATAGCGCCGGCACCTATCGCACGGGCGACGGCCGCGGCGGTGCAACGGCCGGCACCCAGCGCTTCGCGCCGCTGAACAGCTGGCCTGATAACGTCAACCTCGACAAGGCCCGCCGCCTTCTCTGGCCGATCAAGCAGAAATACGGCAACCGGATTTCCTGGGCGGACCTGATGATTCTGGCCGGCAACGTCGCGCTGGAATCCATGGGCTTCAAGACCTTCGGTTTCGCCGGCGGCCGTCCCGACGTCTGGGAGCCGGAAGAAGATATCTACTGGGGTACGGAAAGCACCTGGCTCGACGACGAGCGCTACAGCGGCGAGCGTGATCTCGAAAACCCGCTGGCAGCCGTTCAGATGGGCCTGATCTACGTCAACCCGGAAGGCCCGAACGGCAATCCGGATCCTCTGGCCTCGGCGCGCGACATCCGCGAAACGTTCGGCCGCATGGCCATGAATGACGAGGAAACCGTTGCCCTCATCGCAGGCGGCCATACCTTCGGCAAGACCCATGGCGCGGGCGATGCCGCCCATGTCGGTCGGGAGCCGGAAGCGGCGGACATCGAAGCGCAGGGCTTCGGCTGGGCCAGCACGCATGGCAGCGGCAAGGCCGGCGATACGATTTCCAGCGGCCTCGAAGTCACCTGGACCTCGACTCCGACGCGCTGGAGCAACAACTTCTTCTGGAACCTGTTCGGCTACGAATGGGAGCTGACGAAGAGCCCGGCCGGCGCGCACCAGTGGACGCCGAAGCACGGCATGGGAGCCGGCAGCGTGCCGGATGCCCATGACCCGTCCAGGCGCCATGCGCCCGCGATGCTCACCAGCGATCTCGCACTGCGCTTCGATCCGGCCTATGAGGCGATTTCGCGTCGCTTCTACGAGCATCCCGAACAGTTCGCCGACGCCTTTGCCCGCGCCTGGTTCAAGCTCACCCATCGCGACATGGGGCCGCGCGTTCTCTATCTCGGCCCGGAAGTGCCAAGCGAGGAGCTGATCTGGCAGGATCCGGTACCAGCTGTCGATCATCCGCTGATCGATCCTGCCGATATCGCCGAGCTCAAGGAAAAGATCCTCGTGTCCGGCCTGTCGGTCTCGCAGCTCGTCTCGACGGCCTGGGCATCCGCATCGACCTTCCGCGGCTCCGACAAGCGCGGTGGTGCAAACGGTGCGCGCATCCGGCTTGCGCCGCAGAAGGATTGGGAGGCCAACCAGCCCGAACAGCTCGGCATTGTCCTGACGGCGCTGGAAGGCGTTCAGAAGGCCTTCAACGACGCACAGTCGGGTGGCAAGAAGGTTTCGCTTGCCGACCTGATCGTCCTGGGCGGCGCTGCCGCCGTCGAGAAAGCGGCGAAGGCTGCGGGCCATGACGTTTCCGTTCCCTTCACGCCCGGCCGCACGGATGCCTCGCAGGAGCAGACCGACGTCGAATCCTTCGCCGTGCTCGAGCCTGTTGCGGAAGGTTTCCGCAATTACCAGAAGGTCAGCTTCACGGTCTCGCCGGAAGAACTGCTGATCGACAAGGCTCAGCTGCTGACCCTGACGGCCCCGGAAATGACGGTTCTTGTCGGTGGTCTGCGTGCGCTGAATGCCAATTACGGCCAATCCCAGCACGGCGTCTTTACCGATCGTCCCGAAACGCTGACCAACGACTTCTTCGTCAACCTGCTCGACATGGCGACGGTCTGGAAGGCGGTCTCGGATGAGAAGGACGTGTTCGAGGGGCGGGACCGCGCAACCGGCGAACTGAAATGGACCGCCACCCGCATCGATCTCGTCTTCGGTTCGAATTCCCAGCTTCGTGCCTTGGCGGAGGTCTACGGCCAAAGCGACATGCAAGGACGGTTCGTGGCGGATTTCGTCGCTGCCTGGAACAAGGTGATGAACGCGGATCGCTTCGATCTGGTTTGATCAGGAAACCGTCGGCATCGTCGAAGCGACGATCGTCATGCGGTTGAAATGAAAGGGCCGGGCTCCGAAAGGCGCCCGGCCTTTTTGCCGATGCTTGTTCGAGGCGCCTTCGCGACGAGTCCAAAAATGGTCCGTCGTCCTCTCTTTGGTCACCATGCGTCCGGGGTTATAAATATCGCCGCAATGACCATCGGGTCATTGGCGTTCGCGTAAGCATTCAGTAACCAAAAACTAATGCAGGCACTCGTTTTTATCCGCACGGATCAAGTGTTTTCAGTCGCCGCATAAATAAAGCCGCCCCCCTTCTGCCGAAGGGGGGCGGCTTTTCTTAAAGCTCCCGGGACTACCAGCCGGGCAGCATATGGCTCTGGCGCAGGCGCGGATAGCGCGGAAAATTCTTCATGTCGCCTTCGAGATCGTCGTTCACCGCAGTCGGCGTGATGTTGTCGAGGCAGGCGGTGATGTGATTGGTGATGGCGTTCGACAGCGAGGGAGAAAGTCCCGGCCGCTTCATGATGCCGATCTGAACCGGTGCCAGCGCCGGGAAGCCGTCAGCCTGGGTCAACACTTTCATGCCTGTGCGCAAGGCCGACTCGGGCAGCACGGAGACAGCCATGCCGGCCAGCACCGCCGCTGCGACGACCGTCGAGGACCAGCTGGTGAACAGGATGTTGTATTCCTTGCCGGTTGCGTCCAGCGCGGCGCAGGCCGCCTGTCGCCACTGGCAATCCCGTTTCCCGACGGCAAGCGGCACCGGCGCATTTTCCGGCAGCGGGTGATTGATGGAGCTTACCCAGCAGAGCGGCTCCGTCCGGACCACATCGGATGCCCGGGCGCGCGGATTGTGCGTCACCAGCGCAATGTCGAGGTCGCCCTTGGCCATCTTTTCGGCGAGGTCCACCGATGGCTCGCAGATGATATAGAGCTCGACGTTGGGATGGGTTTTTGCAAAGCGGACGATGATTTCCGGCATGTAGCGGTCGGCATAATCGTCCGGCGTGCCGATGCGCAACGTGCCTTCCAGGCGGTTGTCGTCGAAGGAGGCGATCGCCTCGTTGTTCAGTCGGATCATCCGCCGGGCGAAATTCAACAACCGGTCGCCTTCGGTCGTCAGGCGGTTGCCGCGTCCGTCCTTGGCGAAGAGCTGCTTGCCGATCCGTTCCTCCAGCCGTCGCATCTGCATCGAAACCGCGGACTGCGTCTTGAAGACACGGTCGGCCGCCTTGGTGAAGCTGCCGGTATCGGCGATGGCGACGAAGGTTTGCAGTTGATCGATATCGAGCGGTGCGGACATGGTCCCGGTCCCCAAGGATGGTTTATGAGCGCGTGCGGGTCTCATAAATTAGTTTGATGAATATCATTAGAAACATTCGTTGGACTGATCAATAAGGATTTGCGACCTTGAGCTTGCAAAACGCATCAAAGACCGCTCCGGCCCGCCTCAAGCAAACCGGCTCACCATCAAAGTTTCGACCCGACCTCCCGCGCTGACCTCCTGCGGGAGGATGGGTCGCCCTTGCGCAATGTCTTGGATCGGAATCGATCCGAGAACAAATTGCGCACCATTTTAACTGAACAGCGACCTTTGCACGTCTGGAAGACGTGCGGCGCTGGCGTGCCTGAAAAAAGGAGTAAGATCATGCGCACGACCGATCACGCCCTCGACCTCACCCTGACCGGGAGGCTGTCCACGACGTCCCGCCAGACGGGGCTCATGGGCGTGCTGAAATCGGTCTGGCGCAGGTTGCGAAACCGAAGCGCCATCGGCAGCCTCCACGATCTCGACGACCACCAGCTGCTCGACATGGGGCTCTGCCGCCACGAGGTTCGGGAAGCGCTGACCTCGTCTTTCTTCGAAGATCCGGGTCGGCACCTGATGCAGGCATCGCGCAACCGCGCGAACACCTTCTACAGGAATGCGCGGCGCGATTGACGTAAGCATTCGCTGCATTCGTTTGAAGCCGATGGCTTCAAGGGGTTGCAGTCGGTCAAAGTTTTGTTGCGTGCCTCAACCGTCGAAAGACGACCGCGCAACAGGGACGCGCAGCCGCCTCTGCGCGTTACCGTTCCCCGCAGGGTTTGAGCCAATTTACCCTGCTGCTTGCCCGGCGCCCGGTCCCCAAGACCAGCGCCGGGCTTTTTTTGTTTGGGGGTGGAGGTTTGCAAAATACGGCATGTAAACCGTTTGACCCGTTACTTCGGCAGACGCAAATGGCAGTTTCTGATATCGCTAAGATCTCCCTGCCATTCCAGACTTCCTGTTTCGGCGAGGTAGCACAGGCGGGCAGAAAGAATAATATCGCCAGCCTGAAAGACCCCGGTTTCGTGGAAGTCGTGAAGCGTGTCGCCTAGAATCCTTGCCATCTTGCGCCATTCCGGCGTAACCCGTTTTATCAATGCAGCGTCGAAATAATCGATTGACGCTGACAACAGGCGATCGTCGGTTAGCACGCGTAGCGGCGCGTTCTCGGATTGCAGTTTCTGCCACAATGCGCGGTGAATGTTCCGATCAGCGACGGTCAAAGGGACTTCCCGGTCAAAATGTTCGATCAGGCTCTGAGGATTGAGAAGACCCAGGCGCGGAACCTCCTGCACCAAAATTTCCCTGTGGTCCATATGTGACAACCACCATAAAAACCCAGCGACGCTAGATGCGCTGTCGGGAGAAATCCACGCTATCGGCGGCATGTCTGCATCGATGGAAGCTTTCAGTACCGGCAGACTGTTTTGACAGACGTCTTGCCAGCCGGTAATGCCCAACTCGTCTTCGACCCATCGAGACCGCGTTTCGACGCTATCGCCGGCTATGGGACCAAAGCCGAAATCGTCGTAGGGGGCAACAACCATACCCGTTCGGCCAGCCGCTTTGATGGCCTGCTGTAGCGATCCCGCAGCGGATCGGCCAAATACAATATGAAGTTGGGTTTTTTTCGCCGTCATGAACGCAATCTAACCTGCACGGGGGGAGCGGCCATGGGGCAAACAACTACGGAATAACCCTCATTTAAAAAGAATTAGATTTCGGTGCAGTATCCTTTCGGGAGCAACGACTCCCGTCATGGTCGCCGGAATTTATCGCCGCTGGTCACACGCCCGTATTCTTCCGATATGTGTCGAACAGCCCGTCGATGCTCTTCTGATATTCCTTCTGGGCTTCCAGCCCGCTGTCGAACATGCTGGAGAACATTTCGGCGAAGGGGGCGAGCGTGGTTTTTTCGGCCGGCTTCTGTGCAGGGGCTTCCGGGGCAGTGCCCGAGGATTTCATCATGTCCTGGAAAGCCTTGACGAAAGGATTGGCGGCGAACATGTCCGGCGCGCCGGAGGCCGGTTTTTCCTCCGTCTTGCCGCCGTTGAAAAAGCCCTGCATGGCCTGCGTGAACGGATTGTCGAACGGATTCGGCGTTGGTTCCGGCTTCCTGGCGAAGCCTGAGGCTTCGAGCCAGGGCTTCATCATCGCCTCCATCGGCGTATTGGCAAAGGGGTTCTGCAAGGTCTGCCCGCCCAACTGGCCCGACGACTGCTTGAACAGGCCGCCCATGATGGCGCTCGCCATGACCGGCAGCATCTGCTTGTAGATCTCCTGGCCGATGCCGGTGACCTGGGCCGCCTGCGCGGCAATGGCGCGCGACATCTCCTTCGATCCGAAAAGCTGGCCCAGAATGCCGTTGCCGTCGGCCATGCCCTTCGGCGTGAACGCCTTTGTCATGTCCTCGAAATACTGGGCATGGTTGCCGTTGGTCATCGCCGTCATCAGCGCGCCGAAATCATAGGGGTTGGCCGTATTGCGCTTGAGCGCCGTCGAAAAGGCCGGCATCAGGGCCGCCGTCGCCTTGGCAATCTGTTCCTGGGCGAGGCCGAACTGCTTGGCCATCACGTCCATGGCATTGCCGTTCTGCGCCTGCATCATCATGTCAAAAAGCGGGATCATAGTCCGTCCTCTCCAGCAGGCAGCGCAACGCATGTGTTTGCACTATAACGGGAAAATGACAGGTGGAAACGGTTTTTTACGCAGCGTCGTGCAGCGGACTGGTCAACGTCACATAGAGCCAAGCGTCGAGAACGGTTGCCTGAACCACCAGAATAACGCAGCCGTTGTCAGGGCGATCAGACCGAACAGGACCCCGCCAACCGGGGTCACGGTCACGCACGCCTCGTGAGGATAGGACAGCCGCGATGCCGCCGGCCCCGGCGTTCAAATCCGCAAACATGGCGCTACTCCGTCGAGCACCGAGCATCGTTTTCCACGCCGCCCGTCGGGAAGGCGTGGGGCGGGACCGCTGGGGATCCTTAGTACTGGTATTCCTCGAACACAGGTTCGACGGAGCCGTTCCAGCGGCCGTTGTAGAGCGACAGCAGATCTTCCGCGAGTGTGGCCTTTTTCGCCACGACTTCATCGAGCGGTGCCAGGAAAATGCTTTCGTCAACCTCGTCGCCATTCAGGCGTTTGCGGTTCTTCAGGCCGAGACGCGAAATGCCGATGACTTCGCGGGCCATGTCGAACAGGGAAGCCTTGCCATGGGTGGCTGACAGCCCCTGCGTCGGGACCGCATTGCGCATCGCCAGCGTCTCCTCGTAGGTCCAGTCTCGGGTCAGGTCCTCGGCGGCGTCCAGCGCTGCGTCGTCATAGAGAAGCCCCACCCAGAAGGCCGGCAGCGCACAGATGCGGCGCCACGGGCCGCCATCGGCGCCGCGCATTTCGAGGAAGCGCTTGAGGCGGACATCCGGGAAGAGAGTGGAGAGGTGGTTTGTCCAGTCGCCCATGTTCGGTTCCCAGTCGGCGATCTCGCCTTTGAGTGCACCGTTCATGAACTGGCGGAACGTGACATGGGTACAGTCGTGATACTTGCCGTTGCGGACGACGAAATACATCGGCACGTCGAGCGCCCATTTGACATAATCCTCGAAGCCGAAATCGGCATTGAAGACGGCGGGCAGCACGCCGGCGCGCTGGTTGTCCGTATCGCGCCAGATGTCGCCGCGCCAGGAGACGAGGCCGTTCGGCTTGCCGTCGGTGAAGGGAGACGAGGCAAACAGGGCCGTCGACAGCGGCTGCAGCTTCAAAGATACCTGCATCTTGCGGCGCATGTCCTCTTCGGAGGAAAAGTCGAGATTCACCTGGATCGTGCAGGTGCGGTACATCATGTCGAGACCCTGCGTGCCAACTTTCGGCATGTAGCGGCTCATGATGTCATAGCGGGATTTCGGCATGCGCGGCGTTTCAGCCAGCGTCCATTTCGGGCTGCCGCCGATGCCGAGGAAGCGGATGCCGAGCGGCTCGGCGATCTCGCGCAGGTCGGCCAGATGACGGTTGGATTCCTTGCAGGTCTGGTGCAGGTTTTCGAGCGGCGCGCCCGACAGTTCGAACTGGCCGCCCGGCTCCAGCGAGATTGCGCCCTGTCCGGAGTGTTCGGCAAGACCGATGATGTTGCCGGCGTCGATGATCGGCTCCCAGCCGCTTTTCTGCGCCATGCCGTTCAGAAGGGCCGAGATACTCGCATCACCGAAATAGGGAACAGGGCTGTTGTCAGCCTTGAAGAAGGCGAACTTCTCATGCTCCGTTCCGATCCGGAATTTCTCCTTCGGTTTGTTGCCCTGAGCCAGATATTCGGTCAGGTCTGCGATGGAGGTAACCGGTGTCTGATCGGTGGTGTCTCTGGCCATGGGCGTCTTCTTTTGAACGGGCGCTATCTGCCGGACGGCAGGTATCAGGAGGGTGATTGAACCGGTTTCAAGTGTGGTGCAAGTGAAATTGTTTCAAGCGTGGTTCAAAATTTCAACACCGGTATTCCACCGTTCCGCCACAGGCTATCGCCAGTCGCCGATCGCGGCCTGGATAACCGCCATGGCGGCGACGGCGGCGGTATCGGCGCGCAGGATGCGCGGTCCAAGCGGAATGGCGGTGACGAAATCGAGGCTGCGCAGCCGCGCGCGTTCCTCATCGGAAAATCCGCCTTCCGGACCGATCAGCAAGGCGAGCTTCCGCTCCGTCACCTGCGCCAGAACCGGCAGCGGGTTCTGCCCGGCATCGCCCTCGTCGCAGAAGATGATCCGCCGGTCTTTCGGCCAGGCGTCGAGAACATCGCCGAGCCGCTTTGGCACCTCGACATCCGGGATGCCGAGCACGCCGCATTGTTCGGCCGCTTCGATAACGTTGGCTTTCAGGCGGTCGATGCTGGTGATCTTGCCCTGCACATGCTGGGTCATCACCGGCTGCAGCAGGCCTGCCCCCATCTCCACCGCCTTCTGGACGAGATAGTCCAGCCGTCCGACCTTCAGCGGCGCGAACAGATAATGCAGGTCGCACGGTGCCGGCTGCGGGCGCGTCTGCTCGACCGGCGTCAGCANNCCCGCCACTCGCCGTCGCGTCCGTTGAAGACGAGGACTTCGCTGCCTTCGCCATAACGCAGGACGTTGACCAGGTAGTTGAACTGGTCCTTGCCGACATCATGGGCGGCGCCGAGTGCGAGCGGCGCATCGACAAACAGGCGCTGCATCCGGAAATTGGCGCGCATGGCTATTCCTTCCATGACGGATGGTCAGTTGAAAATCGCCGCGAATAAGACGTAAACGCCGGCCGAAAGCAAGGCCGATATCGGCACCGTGATCGCCCAGGCGGCAACGATCGTCATGAAATGCGAGCGGCGAACGAGCTGGCGCAAATGCCGCTCGTCCGGGCTTTGTTCGACACGACGCTGAAAATCCGTCTGGCCGGTCTTCTGGCGGACATAGTCGAGCCGGCGTTTGGAGTTGCGGGTAAACCATTCGCGAAAAAAGCCGATCCCGAAGACGGCGCCGACCGCCGTGTGGGTGGTCGATACCGGAAGTCCCAGCGCCGTGGCGAGCAGCACGGTGATCGCGGTCGCCAGCGCCACGCAGAAGGCGCGCATCGGGTTGAGCTTGGTGATCTCCTCCCCGACGACCTTGATGAGCTTCGGCCCGAACAGCAGCAGCCCGCAGGAAATGCCGAGCGCCCCGATCAGCATCACCCAGAGCGGAACGTCGCTGACGCTCGTAACGGCGGTTCCCTTGACGTGGGTGACGATAGCGGAGAGCGGCCCGACGGCATTGGAAACGTCGTTGGCGCCATGGGCGAAGGAGAGCAGGGCGGCGGAAAGGATCAGGGGCACCTTGAAAAGCTTGCGCAGCGACTGGTTGCGGTTGTCGAGCCCCTGGGCTTGCCGGATGATCCATGGGCGGCTGACGAGAAAGGTCACGAGCGCGACCGCAAGACCGATGACGATGCCTGTCGTCGGCCCGACGCTGACAATCTTCTCCAGACCGATCAGCGCAAAATATGATGCAAAGGCACCGGTCATCCCGGAAATTAGGATCGGCATCCAGAAGACGGCGCCGGTGATCTTGTCCTCGCGATAGATGATGAAGATCTTGATGAAGGCCAAGAGGGCAGCGGCGATCCCGCCGCCGAGCAGCGGTGAGACCATCCAGCTGGCAGTGATGCCGGCGAGCACCCACCAGTGCACCGCCGAAAGGCCGGCCGCCGCTATTCCCGCACCCAGAATACCGCCGACGATGGAATGCGTGGTCGAGATCGGCGCACCCGACCAGGTCGCAACGTTGATCCAGACGGCGGCAGACAGCAGCGCCGCCATCATCACCCATGCGAAGGCGGGTCCGGTCGGCATCATCGCCGCATCGACAATGCCGGCCTCGATGGTCGATACGACACGCCCACCCGCAAAGGCGGCGCCGGCGATCTCGAAAATCGCCGCGATGATCAGCGCGGTCGTCATGGTGATCGCCTTCGATCCCACGGCCGCGCCGACATTGTTGGTCACGTCATTGGCGCCGATGTTCATGGCCATGTAGCCGGCAAGCGCGGCGGCTGCGACAATCATCAGAAAGGCCGGTTGTTCGGACACGTAGGCGGCGGCAAACAGCATGCTGAGCAGAACGAACAGCGAGCCGAGCCCGATGCCTGCCCAAGGCTTGAGTACGAAGTGGGAGGCTTCCTCGGTGAAGGTAACCTTGTCCAAGTCCTTGTCGAGGGTCGGTTTTTCCAGACAGGGAAGTGGTTTGGCCACCGTTTCGTCTCCAATCGATATGACACGCATTTTCCGGCATTGCGCATTTCACACGCAAAGACCGCCGACGCTCTTTAATCCGGGTTGGTTCTTGGCCCTAAATCCTGTTCGATTTCAAGGCACGATGCGACGGCGATATCGAAATGTAGCCTGCGAAGCTCGCGCCGCCCTGTCCTGCATGAAAAGTTTGCGGCTCAGGCCATCTTTTGCGCGGAGCCCTGCGGCTCCGGGTCCATCGTGGCAAGCAGGCGTTTTTCGAACGCCAGGATAAGCTCCTTCAGGAGCGGTTCGGCAACGCGCGTCGCGCCTTCCTCGAAGCTGACCCACTCGATCGTGCGGGTGCCTTTCTCGGGGAAGCGCTTGGCCATGTCGAGAACGACGACCGGATAGACCTCAACGCGGCACGGAATTTTCATGCCGTTGTCCATGCCTTTCTGATAGGTGTAGAAGCCTATGGCATTGGCACCCGGCTCGCCCTTGACGCCCGCTTCCTCGTAGGCTTCACGCGCGGCGACCTGGTTGAGTTTTTTCCCCTCCATCGGCCAGCCCTTCGGGATGACCCAGCGCCCGGTATCGCGGCTGGTAATGACAAGCATCTCCGGCTGCGCAGTCTTTTTCCTGAACCGATAGCACAAGGCGGCACATTGCACCCGCACGGGTCGGCGGAACATCAGGCGTACATCGTTTGCGATACGGGTCAGGATTGTCAACGTCGGGGCACCCATTCAAAAAAGAGAATCAGTTAAAAAAAGAGAATCAGTATCTGCAGCGTCACTTTACTATGCCCGCTTTATCCGGGAGATAAATGCGCAGATCTAGTGAGGTGGATATAGTGTTTCACGGCCACCAAAGAAGGGGCGATGCAGATGCAATTTATGCGGATTGCGTGACCGGGGCGTGTCGTATGCGGCATCCGGAATCGTATTTGCGCCTTATGGCGTCGCGGAGTTCAGGTCGAGAGTCGCTACCTGACGGATCGCGGACCGTCTTGCCGTTTGCGTTTATGCGCCGCCCTGCTGGTCGCGCTGTTGTATGCGCAATTGCGAAATCCGCGTCCATTCGCCGGACCGCTCCGCTTCGCGGGTGGCCGTGATGATGAAATCGATATGGGCCTGGGCAGCGGCACGGGCCTGCTGCGGGTCGGCCGCCATAATCGCATCGTAGATCGCCTCGTGCTGGGCAAGCAATCGGTCGCTGGCGCCGGGGGCGGCAAAGACGATGGAACGATGGAAGAAAATGCCGTTGCTCAGGAGCCGGTAACAGGCCCGCAGCGTGTGTAGAAGGATGATATTGTGGGCGCTTTCGCCGATGGCGTTGTGAAGGTCGATGTCGGCAGCCAGTTCCTTGTCGAAAGAGCCATTGCCATGGGCGGCGCGCATCTCCGACATGATCCTTGTCAGAATATCCCGGTCGAATTCCGTCGCCCGGCGGGCAGCGAGTTCAGCGGTCAGCCCCTCGAGCTCGCGGCGGTATTCAAGATAATCCTGTGTCGCCTGAGGGTGACGGGCGATCAACTCGACCACCGGTTTGGAGAAGATCTGGCCGATAACATCTGCAACGAAGGTGCCGCCGCCATGATGACTGATCAGAAGCCCGCGGGTTTCCAGTTCTTTCAGCGCCTCCCGCAGGATCGGTCGTGAAACGTCAAACCGCTTCGACAGATCGCGTTCGCCCGGCAGCCGGTCGCCGTCGCGCAGGATGCCCTCCAGCACCAGAAGCTCGATTTGGTTGATCACCTCGTCAGCTGTCCGGCTGTGGCGAATGCGGGCATAGAGATCGATGGGATCTTCGGTCAAGGCTGTATCTCCCTGCCGTATAATTTAGGGTTCGGCTTAAAACTGGTCAATTATATTATCCACTTATGCCTCTGTCACGGAACGGCATTTATCCAAGGTGCGTCAAAGCGTCCTTTCCTTTTATGGCGTGCTCTTGATAAGACGAACCTGATTGACGCGTGAGAGGGGACGATCGCTTCATGGCAAAAGGCAGTTTTGCATTTCCGGCCGCACCGGTCAGGGCGCAGGCCCTGGGCGAAATTCATGCGCGGCCCTATGCGCTGGTGACGTGCCCGCGCGTGATCTTCCAGCTCGCCTTCATGACCGATGGCGGTTCGATCGTCGATCATGCGGTTCTCTCCGAGCTGTCGCGCGCCCGCGGCATCGCCGCGCCCGGACGGGAAGCCAATCACCACGCCATGCCTTGGGGACAGGGCACGCTGCGCTGGGAGCGGCATACGGAATTCTCGACCTATTTCTGGGATGGCGCAGCGCCCGAGCAGTTCGGCGGTGAGGTGTCGATCCATCCCTTCGGTGACGGCTTTTCGCCGCCCGGAACACTGATTTCCGGCATCCGCCTCGAAATTCGCCCGGATACGCCGGAAACCCGCGCCGCCATTGCGCTGTTCGATCCGACCAGCCTCTGTCACAGCGAGATCAAGAACGGGCAGGCGACGATCCTGACGGACTTCCGCCAGAACGGCGATGGCCTGACCCAGATTCTCGTGCTCGATCGCGGCATGACGGAAGCCGGGACCGGCGCACTGGTGCAGCGCTTGCTCGACATCGAAACCTACCGGACGCTCGCCATGATCGGCCTGCCGCTGGCGCAATCCCTGTCGCCGGATATTCGCCGGATCGAGGACGGGCTGACGGCGGTGACGCAGCGAATGCGCGGCAACGTGCGCGACGAGGCTGATGCGATGCTGGCGGAGATCACGCGCCTCGCCGCCGAACTCGAGGCAGGCGCGGCACTGAGCCTTTACCGCTTCGGCGCCAGCCGCGCCTATTACGGCATCGTACAGGAACGCATCCGCACGCTGGCCGAAACCGGCATTCCCGGCTTCGAATCCATGGGCACGTTCCTGGAGCGGCGATTGGCGCCGGCCATGCGCACCTGCCAGTCGATCGAGGAGCGGCAGGCCAATCTGTCACGCAAGCTGGCGCGGGCGACGTCGCTGCTGCGCAGCTGGGTGGATGTCGAACTGGAGCGCCAGAACAGCGTGCTTCTGAATTCGATGGACCGGCGCGCCAAGCTGCAGCTTCGCCTGCAACAGACGGTCGAAGGCCTGTCGGTGGCGGCAATCTCCTATTATGTCGTCGGCCTGTTCGGCTATCTGGCCAAGGCCGTGGAAAGCGAAGGCCTGCCGATCAAGGCAAGCGTGCTGACCGGCTTTTTCGTGCCGGTCGCCATGCTGGCGATCTGGCTCGTCGTGCGCTCCATTCGCCGCCATCATGAGGACGAGGACAGGGAAAGCCATTGAGTTTCCGGTAAGGCTTCTTGTTTTCCATGCGGATTCGCGCTGTTTAGCATCATGGCAAAAGCAGCAAAGAAACCCAAACTGGACAAAGCCGGCCTTACGGTTCTCGGCCTCGACAGGCTGATCGATATCGCGCTCGACGAGGCGGCCTTGAATGTTTCATTCAAGAAGCGGCTGAATGCGGCGCTTGCCGGGATCAGCGGTGGCGATGCTGTCGCCAAGCTCGTCGACAGCCGCCTCGATACCCTGCAAAAGGCGCGGACCCGCATCAAGGGCCAGAGGGAACGGCTGTTCGCCAAGGAACTTGAAAGCCTGTTGGCGACCATCGTCAAGGAGTTCGGGCCCGTCGATCCGGGCATGGCGCTGGAACGGCTGATCCGGTTCGTTTTCGGCTATGAAGTGATTGCCGACCGCGCCAATGATTCCAGCGGCCGGATCGCGAAAATTTACGGCCAGGCCTGCGAGGCGGCTGGTGAACTTGCGAAGGTGCTCAAGCCGGAGGATGCGGCGCGTATCCCGGCATTGGTGACGCCCGGCATCGGCGGAGCGGACTATTACGGTTTTCACACGCTGCTGGCGGTGCGCATCACCGGCGGCCTGCCAGCCGATGTGCTGAAAACCTGGGATGAAACGCTGGCCGGGAACATGAAAATCCCCGCTGGAAGCCCTTATCTCCCGGCGATCGTCCCTGTCCGTCGGGCGATCGCCGACGCGAGGCACGATCTCGACAGCCATGTTTTGATCGAAAAGGCTTTGCCGGAAGGATTGCAGGAACCGAAACTGTTGGCGGCCCGCCTGTTCGAAGCGGGCCGGTTTACCGAGGCGCTTATGTGGGTGCGACGACCGCGCAAGGCGCGCATGGGGTTCTTGCGGCGTGCCGATATCCATGGCGGCAGCGTGGCGCCGGTTCAGCCGGATGCGGCGCGCCTGGAGGCCGCCATCCTCGATGGCATGAAGGACCGCACGGCGGCGCAGGCGGTACGCTGGGCCGCTTTCGAGGAGCGGCTCGATGCCGGCATATTGCGGGATTATATCGCCAAGGCCGGCGATTTCGAGGAGTTCGAGGCTCTGGATAAGGCTTTCGCCTTCATCGAGCGCCATCCCGACGTCAATGCGGCACTCGCCTTCTATCTGGAATGGCCAAGGCTCGATCTTGCGGCCCGCTACGTCACGCGAAGGACGGATATCTGGGACGGCCGGTTTGCCGATGCGCTGGCGCCGGCTGCCATCGCGCTCGAAGTTAATCATCCGGCCGCTGCAACCGTTCTGTACCGGGCAATGCTGGATCATATCCTGAGAGCGGGTCTGTCGGATGCCTATCAGGATGCGGCCTCCTATCTGTCGCGACTTTCCGACCTTGCCGGCCAGGTGCAGACCGAACCCGGCCAGATGACGCATGGTGCCTATGTAGAAAGCCTGCGACAGAAACATGGCCGCCGGTTCGGCTTCTGGAGCCAGGTTACGTGACGGCGTCCCGTTCCCATTGCGGTACGGGACCGTAAAGATCGGCGAGATAATCGATGAACAGCCGGACCTTGGCGGGCAGGAACTGCCGGCTCGGATAAAGCGCCGAAACGGTCAGGTTCCGCGAACCCTCCCACTGCGGCAGGACCTGAAAGAGTTTTCCCGCCCTGAGCTCCGGCCCGATATCCCAGGTGGAACGCAGTGCGATGCCGGCGCCGGACAGCACGGCCTCGCGGATCACCTCGGAGGAATTGGTAATCAGCGGACCTTCCGGCCGGTAGCTGACGACGCCGTCCGCCCCTTCGAGTTTCCAGCTCTCGTGATTGTGCGCCGGCAGGCAGATATGCTGCTCGAGATCGGCAATCGTCTGCGGCATGCCATGGCGGGCGAGATAATCCGGCGATGCACAGAGCATCCGGCGCACCGGCGCCAGCCTGCGCGCGACAAGGCTCGAATCGCTTAAGTTCCCGATGCGGATCGCCAGATCAAAGCCCTCGGCGACGATATCGGTAAAGGCATCCGACAGGACGAGATTGAGCACGAGATCGGGATGCGCCGTCATGAAGCGCGTCAGATGCGGCGCGATGTGCATGCGTCCGAACGAGGTCGGCGCTGAAATCCGCAGCGTTCCCTGCGCCTGGCCGGAGCGCCCGGCGGCAAAGGCTTCCGCATCCTCAATGCCGGCCAGCACGCCGAGCACGCGATCGTAGAAGCCCTGGCCTGCCTCCGTCAGCGAAATCTGCCTTGTGGTGCGTTGCAGGAGTCGCGTGCCGAGCCGATCCTCCAGCCGTTTGATCCGCTTGGAGATGACGGCCGGCGAAAACCCGAGCGCGCGGCCGGCGGCCGACATGCTGCCCGTCGAGACCACGCGCGCGAAAACCTCGAGATCGCCCAGATTTGTCATCAATATCGGCCATTCTTGCTGAAACGGAAAAACTGTTTAACATTTGCTCCAACCAGGTGAAAGTGGTAAAGAAATAATACCAGTTGAGTGGCGGAGGCGGGAGGAACCATGCCGGACAAGATCGCCTTTCTGCCCCCGAAAAAATCGGTGCTCGACCGTCGCGACATTATCGTTTCGGATCTCGCCGATCTGTTGCCGAAGGGCTGTCTGGTCAGCGAGCCGCGCGGGCTGGTTCCGTTCGAGACGGATGCCTTCATTGCCTATCGCAACGTCCCGCTGGCCGTCGCTCTCCCCGAAACGACGGCGCAGGTGGCGGCCGTTCTGAAATATTGCAGCGGTTACGGCATTCCCGTCGTGCCGCGCGGAGCGGGTACCTCGCTTTCCGGCGGGGCCATTCCGCAGGCCGATGCGGTGGTGATCGGCCTGTCCAAGCTGTCGCGGATTCTCGATGTCGACTATGCCAACCGCACCGCGACCGTTCAGGCCGGCGTCACCAATCTCAATATATCCGAGGCGGTCTCCGCCGACGGCTATTTCTACGCACCCGATCCGAGTTCACAGCTTGCCTGCACCATCGGCGGCAATATCGGCATGAATTCCGGCGGCGCGCACTGCCTGAAATATGGCGTGACCACCAACAACCTGCTCGGCGTCAAGATGGTCCTGTTCGACGGCACCATCATCGACCTGGGCAGCAAGGCGCTCGATGCACCGGGTCTCGACCTTCTGGGGCTTGTCTGCGGCTCGGAAGGCCAGCTCGGCATCGTCACCGAGGCAACGGTGCGGCTGATTGCCAAGCCCGAAGGCGCGCGGCCCGTCCTCTTCGGCTTCCAGTCTTCCGAGGCGGCGGGGGCCTGCGTCGCCGAGATTATCGGCAGCGGGATCATTCCGGTCGCCATCGAATTCATGGACAGGCCGGCCATCGAGATCTGCGAGGCCTTTGCCCATGCCGGCTATCCCATGGATGTCGAAGCGCTTCTGATCGTCGAGGTCGAGGGATCGGAGGCCGAGATGGACGCGATGCTTGCCGGCATCATCGCCATTGCCCGCCGCCACGGTGTATCGACCATCAAGGAATCGCAGTCCGCCACCGAGGCCGCGCTGATCTGGAAGGGCCGCAAGTCGGCCTTTGGCGCCACCGGCCGCATTGCAGATTATATCTGCATGGACGGCACGGTGCCGCTCAGCCAGTTGCCCTATGTGTTGAAGAAAACCGGTGAAATCGTCGCGCGCCTCGGCCTGCGGGTGGCCAATGTCTTC
This sequence comes from Hyphomicrobiales bacterium, assembly GCA_900472785.1. Taxonomy (GTDB): domain Bacteria; phylum Pseudomonadota; class Alphaproteobacteria; order Rhizobiales; family Rhizobiaceae; genus Pararhizobium. Next base: position 58,435 of record UCJH01000050.1, read on the forward strand.
CATGCCGGCGACGGCAACATGCATCCGCTGATCCTCTACAACATCAACGACCCGGAAGACGCCGCCCGCGCCGAAGAAGCGGGCAACGAAATCCTCAAACTCTGCGTCGATGCCGGCGGCTGCCTGACCGGCGAGCACGGTGTCGGCATCGAGAAGCGGGACCTGATGCTGCATCAGTTCGCGCCGGTCGATCTTGATCAGCAGATGGCTGTCCGTGCCGCCTTCGATCCGCAGTGGATCATGAACCCGTCCAAGGTGTTTCCGCTTGAGGGGCGACCCGCCGCATGAGCGAGGTTCACCAACCCGTTTCCGAAGATGCGGCGGCCCGCATCATCCACACGGCCGCCGCTGTTGGCGCGCCGCTTGTCCTTCGCGGCGGCGGAACGCGCAGCTTGGCAAGAAACGACGAAGGACACGAGATTCTTTCGTCCGCCCGGCTATCCGGTATCGTCAGCTACAATCCGGCGGAAATGACGATGACCGCGAAATCCGGCACGCCGCTCGCCGATATTCTGGCGGCACTCGCCGAAAAGCGGCAGATGCTGGCTTTCGAGCCGCTCGACCTGCGCCCCGTTCTCGGCACGACCGGAAACCCGACGATCGGCGGCGTCTTTGCCACCAACGCCTCCGGTCCGCGCCGCTTCGTGGCGGGCGCCGCGCGCGACAGCCTGCTCGGTGTCCGCTTCGTCAATGGCAGCGGCGACATCATCAAGGCCGGCGGCCGCGTCATGAAAAACGTCACGGGTCTCGACCTCGCCAAGGTTCTGGCAGGCTCACGCGGCAGCCTGGCCTTCGTGACGGAGGTCACCTTCCGTCTGTTGCCGGTGCCGGAGACCGCCGCGACCATCGTGATTTCCGGCTTGAATGATGCGGAAGCGACGGCTGCGATGGCCACGGCGCTGTCGATGAGTGTCGAAGTCTCCGGCGCGGCGCACCTGCCGGAAACGGTGCGTGGTCGTTTTCTCGGCGGGGACTTGCCGGCAGCCGCCACCGTGCTGCGGATCGAAGGCTTGTCCGCGTCGGTCGCCGTGCGTGCCGAAACACTGCGCGCCGCGATGGCCTCGTTCGGTGCCGTCTCGATGCTGGATGCGGACGCGACGGACAGGCTCTGGCGCGAAATCCGCGACGTCCACCCCTATGCGGACGGAACGTTGCGGCCGCTCTGGCGTGTGTCCGTCGCCCCGACCGTTGGTCATCAACTGGTCGCGGCACTCCGTCTCGAAACCGGCGTCGATGCGTTCTACGACTGGCAGGGCGGCCTAATCTGGCTGCGGATGGAGGCGGAGGCCGAGGCAGGCCTGCTCCGCCATTTCATCAAGGCGCTCGGTGGCGGACATGCGACGTTGGTGCGGGCCGCACCGGGCATCCTTGCGACAACCCTAGTGCTTGAGCCGCAGCCGGATGCGGTCGCGGCTCTTGAGGCGAGGATCAAGGCGAAGTTCGATCCCAAGGGGATTTTCAGTGCGGGGGTGACGGGATGAAGAAGCTGAAGAATATGCGGCGCCTTCCCCCCCTCTGTCACTNNCCTCAAGGGGGGAGATCATCCATTTCCCAAGCCGGCTTTTCTGTAAGGCGGACACAGAGGTTGCGGCCAATCTCCCCCCTTGAGGGGGAGATGTCCCGGAGGGACAGAGGGGGGTACGCTTCGACAAAACCTGCGCTTGCCTTCAGACCCACGGAGGCCTGCAACTGATGCAAACCACCTTCACCGCCGCCCAGCTTGCCGATCCGCACGTTGCCGAGTCCGAGGCGATCCTGCGCAAATGCGTGCATTGCGGCTTCTGCACCGCCACCTGTCCCACCTATGTGACGCTGGGCAACGAGCTCGACAGCCCGCGCGGCCGCATCTACCTGATCAAGGACATGCTGGAAAACGGTCGCGCCGCGGATGAGGAGGTCGTGACTCATATCGACCGCTGCTTGTCCTGCCTTGCCTGCACGACGACCTGTCCCTCCGGCGTCGACTACATGCACCTGATCGACCACGCCCGCATCCACATCGAGCAGACCTACCGGCGTCCGCTGAAAGATCGGTTCGTGCGGGCGGTGCTGGCCGCCGTTCTGCCCTATCCGTCGCGCTTCCGGTTGGCATTGCGTGCGGCCCGTCTCGGCCGTCCGTTTGCGGGCATGATGAAGCGCGTCCCGTTGCTCAAGACCTTTGGCGTCATGCTCGATCTGGCTCCGGACACAGTCGCCCCGGCCTCCGACTCGACCCGGCCGGGAAACCGTCCGGCGCAGACGGCGCGGCGCGGCCGTGTCGCTCTTTTGAGCGGCTGTGCCCAGCCGGTGCTGAAACCCGGCATCAACGAGGCGACGATAAGGCTGCTCACGCGCCTTGGCATCGACGTCGAAGTGCCGGCGGGGGAGGGCTGTTGCGGCGCGCTCGTCCACCATATGGGCCGGGAGGAAGAGGCGCTCGCGGCCGCGCGCCGCAATGTCGACGTCTGGACGAAGGCGATCACGGACGGCGGGCTGGATGCCATCATCATCACCGCCTCGGGCTGCGGTACGACGATCAAGGACTACGGGCATATGCTGCGCCTCGATCCGGGCTATGCCGAAAAAGCGGCAAGGGTTTCGGCGCTTGCCAAGGACGTGACCGAATATCTTTCGACGCTCGACTTGCCGCGGCTGGAGCCGAAGCGGGTCACGGTCGCCTATCACTCCGCCTGTTCGATGCAGCACGGGCAGAAGATCACCGTCGCGCCGAAGGCCCTTTTGAAGGCGGCGGGCTTCACGGTGCGCGATCCGGCGGAAGGTCATCTCTGCTGCGGCTCGGCCGGCACCTACAATATCCTCCAGCCGGAGATTTCGGCGACGCTGAAGGCGCGCAAGGTGAAAAACATCGAGGCAACCCGGCCGGACATCATCGCCACCGGCAATATCGGCTGCATCACCCAGATCGCCACCGGCACGGCAATCCCGATCCTGCATACGGTGGAACTGCTCGACTGGGCCTATGGCGGCGAGAAGCCGGCAGAGATAGACATCGCAAACTGAAGCGTGGAATCCCCAATTTTCCAGCACGGCGGTTGCGTTCCAGTTCGAGACGCGCTTGAATTGTGGCGAGTGAGGTTCCATAACGAAACATGGCGTGCTTTGGGGGGAGGTTGCATGGAGATTCGCCGTGCCGCGATGCTGTCCGCGTTGGCCTTTATGGTCAGCGCCTGCGAAAACAGTGAGAAAACCAGATCTGCAGAGATTCAGCCGCCAAAGGTCGTTCTTTCACGGGATCGGCCTTCCTACGGCCGCTTTACCACACCGCTGCGGCTAGAACCGCGAGGCTGCGAGAAGAAAGGCAGTTGCATCCTCTCTGCCGATTTGAATTTCCATGATCCGCGGCAGGGATTGAACTGGTCTGCTCCCGCCGGCGGCAGGACGGACGGTGCAAGCATCCCGAAAATCTTCCAACCCTTTGTCGGTTCGCCCTTTGATCCGCGCTACCTGCGCGCCGCCGTCCTGCACGATCATTATTGCCTGAAAGAAAGACGGGTACGAACGTTCCTGAGAACCCACCGTGTTTTCTACAATGCGATGATGGCCATCGGTCTGGAGAAATCGGATGCGCTGGTGATGTATTTCGCCGTGATGATCGGCGGCCCGAAATGGTTTGAGCTTGTGCCCGGTGAAGTATGCGGACCGCTATGCGTACGCGATGCTCGCCTTGCAAGCCTTGGCATTCAATATCTCGATGATGGTCATGTTGTCGGGAAGCCTGCCCGTTACGACGATCCTACTGTTCGCCAGAAGATGAAGGATGGCGCGGATTTTATTCGCGGGCGTGGTTCCAACATATCGCTGGATGAACTCGACCGTCGCGCGCAGGCTGAATTTCCCGGTGATCCGTTCTTGCAAAACCTCGGCAAGGAGAAGATCAGCACAAATGATCTTCTGCCACGTATGTAGTATCAAGCGTGACCTGAATGGCGCGCTCCCTGGCGCCATTCAGGTATTTGATGCTGCCTCTGCTTCAACCGCCGAACAGCGTGCGCAGGAAATCGATGCCGCGGTCGTCGAAGCTGACGTCGCCCTGTCTGTTGCCGGGGCCGATGACGATGACCTTGGTGCCGATGGCTGCCTGGTTGTAGAGGTGCTCGACATCCTTGTTCATCATCCGGATGCAGCCGGACGACATGTTCTGGCCGATCGTCCAGGGCTGGTTCGTGCCATGGATGCGGAAACCGGAATCGCTTTTGCCCTTGTACAGGTAGAGGGCGCGGGCGCCGAGCGGATTGTCGATGCCGCCTTCCTGGAAGGCCGGAAGGATGTGGCCTTTCTTGCGTTCGCGGGCAATCATTTCCTTAGGCGGCGTCCAGCCCGGCCATTCGGCCTTGCGCTGCACCTTGACCACGCCGGACCAGCCGAAGCCTTCGCGCCCGACGCCGATGCCATAACGCACCGCGCGGTTCTTGCCCTGCACGTAATAGAGATACTTGTTGTTGGTATCGACGATGATGGTGCCGGGCTCTTCATTCGTCTGTAGTCGCACCTTGGTGCGCCAGAACTGCCTGGCCGGCATCTTCTGCTGTGCAATCTGCACGACGTCGCCGTTGCGGGCGGCGGGCCGCTCTCCGGTCGTAAAGGCCGAAGCTGCCGGTGCAGACAGTATAGTCGCAGCGGCGAGCATCAACGCAGCCGCATTTTTCAATGCAAATCTCATGGACGATTCCCTCTTAACCCCGTTGCGCACAAGGCTATTCAATATTGCGGGCGGCGCAACCCGGCGCCGCCCGCAATAGCCAAAATGTGATCGCTGCATCTGTCACCCGGGAAACATCTGTTGCCGGAAAAACACTTTGTGCGGTGTTTTTTAAAGGACGATGACTTTCGTGCCGACCTTGACGCGTTCGTAGAGGTCGACGACGTCCTCATTGCGCATGCGGATGCAGCCGGAAGAAACCGCATAGCCGATGGTCCAGGGCGCATTCGTGCCGTGGATGCGGTAGAGCGTGCTGCCGAGATACATGGCGCGCGCGCCGAGCGGATTTTCCGGGCCGCCGGTCATGCTCACAGGCAGGAAATGGCCCTTTGCCGCCTCGCGGGCGCGCATTTCCGACGGCGGATTCCAGACCGGCCATTCGGCCTTGCGGGTTATCTTGTGCGCCCCCGCCCATTCGAAGCCGGGCTTGCCGACGCCGACGCCATAGCGCCGCGCCTGCCCATTGCTGCCGACGAGATAGAGGAAGCGGTTGTTGGTATCGATCACGATGGTGCCCGGCTTTTCGGACGTTTCGTAAGTCACGGTCTGCGGCAGGAATTGCGGGTCGAGCGGCTTGCTGGCCGGGCGCGCACCGCGAACGATGGCTGCCGGCTGTACGAGGGTGACGCCCGAGCGCTGGCGCAGAATCCGCTGGCGCACGAGCTGTTTTCGGGTGGCGCGCGGTACCTGCTGGCGATAGACGACCGGCTCGACCGAACCGCCGAGTTGCATGATCCAGGGGGCGGTGAGATCCGGGCTGATGATCACCGGCGGACGGTTCTGATACCGGTCCTGGGCGTGCGTCACACCGGTCAATCCCAGAAGGATGGACGTGGCAAGGAGAATGGATTTCTTGAGCATCGGGCGGACTCGCAACCTTTCGACGGAACTTTGCCAAAGCTCCGCACACCCCGCGGCAGCGAGGAGACGAAGGCTCGACGGGATAATTTGGCACCTTGAAAATCGGCGCCCTGCAATCGATCGTGGCACCGCGCGGAAACCGAATGGTAAACGGCCGTTCATTAAACAGCCCCGGACGGCATAAAGCTTTGGGTAGGGTTATCGCCTGCTTTAGGACTATGGTTGGCGAATGGTAAAAGCTGGAAAAGACAGATGAACGGGGGACATGGCGTGACGGCCAAGGGCATCATCACCGGGGAGGACGGGCGCGATCGCTGCGCCTGGCATGGCAATCTCGACGACTACCGGCGCTATCATGACGAGGAATGGGGAACGCCGATGGCGGATGACCGGAGGCTGTTCGAGAAGATTTGCCTCGAGGGGTTCCAGTCGGGCCTGTCCTGGCTGACGATCCTGCGCAAGCGCGAGGCATTCCGCGCCGCCTTTGCCGGCTTCGATTTCGACATCGTCGCGAAGTTCGGCGAGGAGGATATCGCCCGTTGCCTGGGCGATGCCGGCATTGTGCGCCATCGCGGCAAGATCGTCTCGACGATCAACAACGCGAAGCGGGCGCAGGAGATGAAGGCCGAGTTCGGGTCTCTTGCCCGCTATTTCTGGAGCCATGAGCCGGGCCCGTCGGAGCGTCCCGCCATCGTCAGCTGGGAAGAGATCGCCGCCAATCCGACGACGCCGGCCTCGATCCGCATCTCCAAAGACCTGAAGAAGCGCGGCTGGACCTTTGTCGGCCCGACGACGGTCTATGCCTTCATGCAGGCCATGGGGCTGGTCAACGACCACATCGAGGGGTGCTTCTGCCGGCAGAGGGTGGAAGGTTTGCGGGCGTCCTTCAAGCGGCCCTGATCGCGCTTCACATCGCCGTCAGCCGCTGAAGCCCCGTCGATAACGACGGGCGCTAAAAAGATTTCGGCGCACCGGCAGGTTGTCTGCTGCCGCTCAATGAATGCGTGTCGTCGGCCGGTTGTTTTCGTAGAGAAGCCCGAGGCCGAAGATAACCAGCATCACGCCGATCACAAGCCATTCCTTGTTGTCGGACATGGCCATGCCGGTGATGATGTTGGAACCCTGCAGCATCCAGAGCGCACCGATCAATATGACGAAGGCACCGGCGATGTTCTTGAAAGTCTTCATGACGTCCTCCACGTTCACAACGACCAGTATGCGACTGATGCGGATTGTCGTCAACGCCCTGCGATGCAAGGCATTGGCGGCGCCCGTGAATGCCACAGGCGCAGCCTTTAGCGTGTGATCGATCAGCCGCCGTTCTTCGCCAGCCAGTCCTTCATCATCGTTATTTCCGCTTCCTGTGCGGCGATGATGTCTTCGGCCAGTTTGCGCAGGGTTTCGTCCTTGCCGTATTCAAGCTCGATCTTCGCCATGTCGATGGCGCCCTGGTGATGGGCGATCATGCCGCGCACGAAGTCGAGGTCGGTATTGCCGGAAAAGTCGATGTCCATGCCGGCATGCATTTTGGCGTTGGCCTGCGCAAAGGCCGTGCTCGACGGTCCGCTGTCGCCCTTGGGCTTGGCCATATCCATGTCTGCATGCGGGGTGGCGCCGTGATCCATGGTGCTGTGGTCCATGGCTTCCTGCGCCTGCGCCGTCAGCGGCAGAGCAAGCGTCAGGGCAAGCGCAATGAGAATGCGTTTCGATGTCATTGGTTTTCTCTCAAATCTGATGGTTTCGGTATCGAGGCGGTGTCTCCGCTTCGGTCAGGCTTGAAAGAAAAACTTGGGCGGCGGATAGCGGGGCTTGATCTTCGTGGCGATCATCGTCGCCTGCGGCATGGCAACCGGCGTCGATGGCATGACGCGGGGAGGGGTTATGGCGAGGGCTGATGTTTCGATGGCGAAGCAGGCGGCGCAGAGGAGCGGGTGCACGCTCTTTGAAGGATGCCGGCATTCGGTGTCGCCACCACCGCAACCATCCTGTTCGCCCGCCACTTCATGCGATGCGGCGTTCTGATTGTGCATGTGGCTGGAAGCGGCATGTCCGGGCATGCCGCGCATCTCGATCTGCGCAAGCGCAGCCGTCCAGCCGCTGATCACGGCGCAGAACATCAGGAGGGCAAGGCTCATCATTCGCATGGCTGGAAACCTAGGACGGAAGCGCGGCAAAAGGAAGATGTTCCAATGTCTTTGTCAGTCCGTCAGCGCCATCGTGTTCTTCTTTTTTGATGGACGATGACACCCTCAGCCATGGGAGGATATTTACGCGCCATTAAGCTCGTTCGCCTAACCTTTTAAGGCGACCATCACCGAACGGTTGTCGCGGCGCAATCATGATGAACCACTGAAAACTCAACGGCGTTGAGACCGATGTTTCCCTGGCGAACACCCGGATTCGCCAACTTCTGAATGGCGAATTTCATGGACGTATTTCATTCGCTCTGGGCGGAAATCATATACATGATGTCTCCGCTGACGGATATTCTCGATCAGCGCAGCATTTTTTCCTATCTGGGCGCGATATTTTTCGTATTCCTGTTCATCGTCATCGTTCGTTTGCGCCGGCCACACAAGGAAATCCGCGGCCGCGCCCTGTGGCGGCTTCTCACCAAGCGGTCGGTCTGGCTGCATCGATCCGCGCTGCTCGACTACAAGCTCTACCTCTTCAATCTGCCGCTGATGGCCTTCGTTCTCGGCTTTTTCATCGTCAGCAGCAGTTTCTGGTCCAATCTGTTTACAAGCGGCCTGACGTCACTTTTTGGGCCTGCCGCAACCACGACCTCCACCCATTGGGGCATCATCGCGATGCTCGCTGTGGTGCAGGTGCTGGCGTTGGACTTCGGCTACTGGCTGGGCCATGCGGCCATGCACAAGAGCCCGATCCTGTGGCAGTTCCACAAGCTGCATCATTCCGCCGAAGTCATGACGCCGGCCACCGAGTTCCGTCAGCATCCGGTCGAGCTGATCCTGATGCCCTGCGTGATCGGGGTAACGACGGGGTTTTCCTATGCGGTGACCACGCACTGGTTCGGGACCGGCGCGGTCGCAATGGGGACGGTCGGCTACAACATCATCCTGTGCGTGCATATGCTGACCTTTCATCATGTCCGGCATTCGCACATCAACATCCCCTTTACCGGCGTGATGGGGCTCATCCTCCACAGCCCGGCGCATCACCAGATCCATCACTCGGACAACCCGAAGCATTTCGATCGCAACATGGGCTATATGCTGTCGATCTGGGACTGGCTGGCCGGCACGCTTCATATGCCCCAGCCCGGCGAGCGGGTGGTTCTCGGCGTCGGCCACGAAGGCGAGGAACATGACAGCGTCGCCAATGCGATATGGGTGCCGTTTCGCGATGCGGGGATGTTGATCCGCAAGAAGTCGCTGCGAATCTGGCGCAGAGTGCGTCCGCACGCGGTGGCCAACAAGGACGCCGGCTAACCCCGGTGTGTTGCGGCTCCGCGCCGGGCTCGTTCTCCAGTTTGAACTATCAGCCGTTCAGCGGTGGAAAGGCGAAGACGCCGTGCAGCCGGCCCTTGGCGGCGGCGATCTCCGACGAGCCGACGCAGAAGATGCGGCTTCTCGGCCCGTCATCGAGCACGATCGTCGTGCAATAGCAGAAGGAGGAGGATATCGACGTCGCCTCTTCCAGGACGTTCAACACCGTTTGCCGATCTTCCTTCGCATATCGGCGCACAAGGTCCAGAAGGCCATGGGCGTCCGGTCCCAGCGCATGACGCGCCCGCGCCTTGGCGCCGATGCTGAAAAGACCGGTGGACAGGTCGCAGGTCCAGCTTTCCAGCACATGGCTGCCCTCGATCAGCGCCTGGGTCCATTGTTCATGGGCACGCGTCTCCTCCGCCTGGATGGCGGCAAAGCCCGGCATCATAAAGCTCAGTGGACTGAAATCCGTTCCCCAATATCCGTCCGGCGTGGAAATTGTTTGCCTCCTTATGCTTCACACCGCGCCCTGATCCGGCCGCCGTATTTCTCCGACATGGGATAGCGTCAAAAAAGACCTTTACCCGAAGCCTGAAAAAGGGATGATCTGCTGTCGGGCCAAAGTAACGTTTGGCGAAATCGACGTTGAATAATGTCGCAACCTAAAGAACAAACCGCGAAGCGGGAACGCCTCGCACTGATCATTGACTGCACCATTACGGGCATTATGAAAATTAAATATTTTAACGGTTGCGTCGGGTTGGGCCGATGATTTTTCTGGGCGCCGCTCCGAGCGAACTTGTCCGGCAGTTGCGGATTTACCGGCTGAAGGTCGGGCTCAGCCAAGCGGATATAGCCTATAAGCTGGGTTTTTCGGTGCCGGCGGTCTCGCGCTGGGAGCGCGGCGTCTGCACGCCGGATCTGCGTGCCGTCGGCGCCATCGTCGATTTTCTCCGCCGTGCCGATGCCCATACGGAACAGGCGCTGATCCGCGCCGTGCTGGGCGCCCGCGACAGCCGCAATCTCTGGGAGGGCGAGGATGTCCGCTATCTCGCCGGCTCGGTGGGCGAATATAGCGAAACGCCGCAGATGCGCGCTGTCGTCGGCCGCAGCATCCGCCGCTTCATGACCGGAATCTATCAGGAGTATGTCGAAAACCCGGCGATGGTTGCGAGCATGAAGGCCGGCGAGATCGCCAGCGTCGATTTCTACAGCGGTGCCGCCCTGTCCATGACCAGCATTCCCGACGGATTCGTGCAGAAGAAGACGATGACCTTCCAGTCGGAAATCCGCGGCCTCATCCGTTGCGACACGCGCTCGCTGCTCATTCCCATTGCGCAAGCGCCGATGACGCTCGGGGCCGTCGTCCATGATTGGGATGCGCTTTCGCGGCCGCAATAGGCCGGTTCCCGCCCCTGCGACACTTGCCGCACCAGCCCTGATCGGCTAGGGAAAGCGCCAATCCCGCTGGCCGACAAGCATGATCGACCGGCCCTCTGGAATCCGGATAGTCTCCATGAACGACAAAAAGAAGAAACCGCAGAAACTCAAGGCCCGCCTGCCGCGTGGCTTCGTTGATCGCTCGGCCGCCGATATCCGCGCCGTCAACGAGATGACCACGAAAATCCGCGAGGTCTATGAGCGCTACGGCTTCGATCCGGTCGAGACGCCGCTGTTCGAATATACCGACGCGCTCGGCAAATTCCTGCCCGACAGCGACCGCCCGAACGAGGGCGTCTTCTCGCTGCAGGACGACGACGAGCAGTGGATGAGCGCGCGCTACGACCTCACGGCGCCGCTCGCCCGCCATGTCGCCGAAAACTTCAACGATATCCAGTTGCCCTACCGCACCTATCGCGCTGGTTACGTTTTCCGAAACGAAAAACCCGGCCCGGGCCGCTTCCGCCAGTTCATGCAGTTCGACGCCGACACGGTCGGCGCCGCCGGCGTCCAGGCCGATGCCGAAATGTGCATGATGATGGCCGACACGATGGAAGCGCTGGGAATTAAGCGTGGGGATTACGTGATCCGGGTGAATAACCGGAAAGTTCTGGATGGCGTGCTGGAAGCGATCGGGCTTGGCGGTGAGGAGAATACCGGGCGGCGGCTGACGGTGCTGCGGGCCATGGATAAGCTCGATAAATTCGGTATAGACGGCGTACGTATGTTGCTGAAAGACGGTCGGAAAGACGAAAGCGGCGATTTTACTAAAGGTGCAGCCTTAAGCGAAACCGACGCTGTTATGGTTCTAGGGATATTGCAGTCAGATTTACAAGTGTCGGCGGATGGTGCCGGACGGGTTACAGCGAACTTGGTCAGCAGCGGACCAGATCAGTTTCTTCCTCCCATATACTCTCCGGGCTCAATTTATCACTCAGGTGTGGAAGAACTTGGACAAATCTCTAGCCTAGTAGCTGCTTCAGGCTATGGCCCGGACCGCATCAAGATCGACCCCTCCGTCGTCCGCGGCCTCGAATACTATACCGGCCCTGTTTACGAGGCCGAACTCCTCTTCGACGTCACCAACGAAAAAGGCGAAAAGGTCGTGTTCGGCTCGGTCGGCGGCGGTGGCCGTTACGACGGTCTCGTCTCGCGTTTCATGGGCCAGCCGGTGCCGGCCACGGGCTTTTCGATCGGCGTCTCGCGCCTGATGACGGCGCTGAAGAACCTCGGCAAGCTCGGGCAGGACGAGGTCATCGCCCCGGTCGTCGTCTGCGTCATGGACCGCGACACGGAAAGCCTCGGCCGCACCCAGAAGCTGACCCAGGAATTGCGCACTGCCGGCATCCGCGCCGAAATGTACCAGGGCCAGAAGAAGAACTTCGGCGATCAGCTGAAATATGCCGACCGTCGCGGCTCCCCGATCGCCATCATCCAGGGCGGCGACGAGCGGGCGACAAACCAAGTGCAGATCAAGGACCTGATCGAGGGCAAGCGTCTCTCCGGCGAGATCACCGACAACACCGCCTGGCGCGAGGCGCGCTCGGCGCAATACGCGGTGGCGGAAGGCGACATGGTCGCGAAGGTCCGCGAGATTTTGGCCGCGCAGGCGGAAGACCGGGCGCGGAACGGTTGATCCAATGATCGCGGACGCTTCCCCCCCTCTGTCAGCTGCGCTGGCATCTCCCCCTCAAGGGGAGAGATTGGCCGTTGGCTTTGTGCTCTCCAAAATGAAGAAACCGCAGCGTCGGCGGTCGATCTCCCCCCTTGAGGGGGAGATGTCACGGAGTGACAGAGGGGGGGATGCCTCCGCAAACTCTAGGGTCCAGACGCCATGCCCCTGATCAACCTGCCCAGTTTCGCCGCCGACATGCTCACCGATTTCGAGCGGTTGGGGACGGTGCGCGTCGATACGCCTGTCATCCAGCCGGCCGAGCCGTTTCTCGACATGGCGGGCGAGGACCTGCGCCGGCGGATTTTCATGACCGAGAGCGAGACGGGCAAGAGCCTGTGCCTGCGCCCGGAATTCACCATTCCCGTCTGCCTGCGCCACATCGAGACTGCGACCGGAACGCCGCGTCGTTATTCTTATCTTGGCGAGGTGTTTCGCCAGCGCCGCGAGGGCGCCAACGAATTCTATCAGGCCGGCATCGAGGATCTCGGCGAAACGGATGTCGCCGGCGCCGATGCCCGCGTGATCGGCGATGCGATCGCGATCCTCAAGGCGCGGCTGCCCGATGCGAGCCTGTCGGTGACGCTTGGCGATCAGGCGGTGTTCGAGGCGGTCGTCGCCGCCTGCGGCCTGCCGTCCGGCTGGCAGAAGCGGCTGATCCATGCCTTTGGAAACGCCGCGCAGATCGAGGCGCTCATCACGCGCCTTGCCACGCCGCAGCCGGTGAGCGGCCTGTCCGCCGATATCGAGGCGCTGCTCGCCTCCGGCGACGAGGCGACGCTGATCGCCCATCTCGACGAGACCATGGAAGCGACCGGCTATTCCACCAATGCCAGCCGCAGCCCAAAGGAGATTGCCAGCCGGCTGAAGGAGAAGCGGGCATTGGCGCGCACTGCGCTCGACGGCCGCACGCTCGATCTGCTGCGCGAATTCCTGTCGCTCAGCGTGCCGCTTGCCGATGCGCCGGCCGTCCTGTTCCGCTTTGCCGAAAAGTCCGGCCTGAAACTCGACGGCGCGCTGTCGCGCTTCGATGCGCGGGTCGCCGCACTCGGCAATGCGGGCGTCGATCTGGTCCCGCTCACCTATCGCGCCGCCTTCGGCCGCCCGCTCGACTATTACACCGGCCTCGTCTTCGAGGTCACGCTCACCGGACAAGAGGCCGTGCTGGCCGGTGGTGGCCGCTTCGACAGGCTGATGACGCTGCTCGGCGCGAAAACCCACATTCCGGCCGTTGGATTCGCGCTCTGGCTCGACCGGATCGAAAAAGCCGTTGCCGGGGAGGCTGCCCGATGACCATCACCATCGCGCTGCCCTCCAAGGGCCGGATGAAAGAAGACGCTTCGGCGATCTTCGAGCGGGCCGGCCTGAAGATTGCCGCTGTCGGCAACGAGCGTTCCTACCGCGGCCGCGTCGAAGGCATGGATGATGTCGAGATCGCCTTCCTGTCCGCGTCCGAAATCTCCCGCGAGATCGGCAATGGCGGCGTCGATTTCGGCGTTACCGGCGAGGACCTCGTGCGCGAGGGACTGGCGGAAGCCGATGCCCGCGTCGAATTCTGCGCCCGGCTCGGTTTCGGCCATGCCGACGTCGTGGTCGCCGTGCCGGAAATCTGGCTCGATGTCGATACCATGGCCGATCTTGGCGATGTCGCCGCCGATTTCCGGGCTCGCCACGGGCGGCGTCTGGCGATCGCCACAAAATACTGGCGGCTGACGCAGCAGTTCTTTTCCGCCCAGCACGGCATCCAGCTCTACCGGATCGTCGAAAGCCTCGGCGCCACCGAAGGGGCGCCCGCCTCCGGCTCGGCCGATATCATCGTCGACATCACCTCGACCGGCTCGACGCTGAAGGCCAACCACCTGAAAATCCTGTCGGACGGCATCATCCTGAAATCGGAAGCCTGCCTCGTGCGCGCCCGCAAGGCCGAGCACGAAAACGACCCGAAGATCGCCGAAATCGTCTCGCGCGTGCGCGCAGTCCTCTGACGAAAAAGGCGTCCGGCAGGACCGGACGCTTCTCGATGCAAACCGCAGCGCTTATTTTGCGGCGAGGAACTCGGACACGTCGAGCAGCACGAATTCGTTGTCGTCGGTCTTGTTCAGAGCGCGTGCCGCCGAAAACGGCAGGTTGTTGTCGTTGCCGACGACGATGTGGGTTGCATCGACGCGATCGACATTCTCGATGGTGACGAACGGCATGTCGTAAAAGCCGTCGCCGCCGCCCTGACGCTTGCGGTTGTCCGGATCGGCGATCTTCATCAGGTCGATGGAGCCGATCTTGCGCACGGCCTTGCCGACGTTCTCCTGCGTCATCTCGATCTTGTAGATGCGCTTGTGCTTGGCCTGAACGGCAAAGCAATCCGGCGTCGGCGCCTTCGGGTCTGCGCAGATCGGGCCGATGCCGGCGCCGTTGTCGCGCTCGATCACCAGCGCCGTCGTTTCGTCCAGCATGTTGAAGTCGCCGATCGCCTCGCCGCCGGCGGACAGCGGGTAAAACCAGGTGCGGCCGGTCCAGGCTTTCGAGGCGATATCGAACTCGATGACGCGCAGCGCCGTCAGCTCGCCGTCCTTCTCAACCGTGCCGTCTTCCTTGTAGAGCGGGCCTTCAAGCAGACCGTAGAGCTTGGTGCCATCCTTCGACATCGCAAGTCCTTCATAGCCGCCGGATCGCTTCAGGTTGAAAACCGGCATCTTCGCAGCCGGATTGGCCGGCACGACAAGCGTCGGATTGTCGGGTGATTTGACATCGATCTCGCCGGCCTTGGTGGCGATGACGTCAGTAAGCTTGCCGTCGCGGGTGAATTTCAGGAGATATGGGCCGAATTCCTCGCCGACCCAGAAGCCGTCATCAACCGGCTGGATCGATTCGACGTCAAAATCGGCGCCGGTGAGGTAACGCTTCTCGGCTCCCTCCATGACGATCGGGAAGGGAGCCTTCCTGTCGGGATCGGAGAGGAACACCGTCTCGATCGGCTCGAGCTTGCCGGCGTCCCAGGCGAGGCGGATGTGGTGCAGCATCAGCATGGCGTCGCTTGAGTTGGCTTTCGCGCCGAAGCCGTTGTCGGAGAGCGACCAGAACGTGCCGTCCTGCATTGCCTTGATGCCGGAAAAGCCCTGCATGGGCTGGCCGTCGAAAGGCACCGAGAGATCGGTCTTGCGCACGCCGTCATTGCCGGTGACGCTGCCCAGGCCTTCGGCTCGCTTGCGGTCTGCGGTGGTGAACTTCCCGGACGTCTTCAGGTGCTCCGGAGCATCGGCGGGCGCGGCGATGATGGTGTTGGCCGGCAGGATGACCTGCTGAACGAGTTTTGCCGGGAATTCCTTTTCCTCGGCATGAACGGTGAGCGTCAGCGCGAGAAGCGCGACGGAGGCCAGCAGGGTTCGGGTCATGGGTCATCCTTGTTGCATGAGCAGACCCGCGACCGGATAGGCAGCGATCATGACGTCCGGGTGATGGAAGATTGAAGGTTCGATGAAGATTTCAGCCGGCCTGCGAAAGCCTGCGCCGCCTCGTTTCAATGCAGCAGGCGATAACGCCGCCCGGCGCCCAGCCGGTAGGCGCCGCGTGCGAGAAAGCCCATCAACCGCAGCAGTCCCCAGCCGACGAGAAAGCCGATCGAGGCCCAGACCATGCCCGGAATGCTGACCGGAACGGCCGGGATGAAATCCCGAAAGGCATTGGCAAAAATCGTCTTGTCGGCCGCGCGGATCAACACGAAGGGCTTGAGCACGGGCAGGGCCGTCGACAAGGCCTCTTCCTGCTCTTCCAAGGTCTCGTAGCGGGATATCGTCTGCTGCATCGAAACGCCCTGCGACCGCAGGAAGGGCTCTCCGGACGCGCCATAGAGTTGCAGCGCCTTTTGTCGGTCGATACTGTTGTTTGCCGCTTCCCGATCGAAATTCTCGACGATGACGCGCAGCTCGTCGAGTGCGCCGCCGATGCGCTGGCCGTATTGCTGGGTCAGTTCCGGTGCCTGCGACATGACGATGCCACCGAAAAGGCCGGCGCCGAGGGCGATCAATCTGGCAAGCGGAAACATGGTTCGGGCGGCCTCCTGCAGCGGGCTTCAAGCTGTAACGACGAACCGGGAGAAAGGTTCGCCGGCGGTCGCCAGAAATGCGATTGTTCCGAGGATAAAAAATGTCGCCGCGGCTGATATTTTCCGCCGCGCCGACCTATATCGGAAATCCCACCTCAAGGAGTTCTCCATGGCTGATCTCTCGTCCTTCCCGATCACTTCGCGCTGGCCCGCCGCCAATTCCGATATTATCCAGCTCTATTCGCTGCCGACGCCGAACGGCGTGAAGGTTTCGATCGCGCTCGAAGAGCTCGCTCTGCCCTATGAGCCGCACCTGATCTCGTTCGGCACCAACGACCAGAAATCGCCGGAGTTCGTCTCGCTCAATCCGAACGGCCGCATCCCGGCGATCATCGACCCCGACGGTCCCGGCGGCAAGCCGATCGGTCTGTTCGAATCCGGCGCGATCCTCGTCTATCTCGCCGAGAAGACCGGCAAGCTTTTGCCCAGCGATCCGGCCGCGCGTTATGAGACGCTGGCCTGGGTGATGTTCCAGATGGGCGGCGTCGGGCCGATGTTCGGCCAGTTCGGCCACTTCTTCAAATTCGCCGCCGACAAGGTTGCCAACAATTCCTATCCGATGGAGCGCTACCGCGACGAATCCAAGCGTCTGCTCGGCATTCTGGAAGGCCGGCTGGACGGGCGGCAGTGGCTGATGGGTGACGAATACACCATAGCCGATATCGCCACGTTCCCGTGGGTCGAGGGTGCGCGCAAATTCTACGGCGGCGCGGACGTGCTGGAATATTCGAGCTTCCCGAATGTCATGGCCTGGGTCGACCGCGCCCTTGCCCGTCCGGCCGTCAAGACCGGCATGGAAATCCCGAAGCGCGATTGACGTTCGCTGCCTGCCCGAGTTGACGCAGCCCCGAGTTGACGTGGCTTGGGCAGGCAGGCTAGGTCTGGTCCCCAAGAACAATGCGCGAAATCGGGCGGGAACAGACGTGACGGGAAGACTAGTTGTTGCAGGCGGCGGCCAGGCGGCTTTTGCGCTGGTGGCCAAATTGAGAGCCCTCAAGGACGAGCGCCCGGTGACGATCGTCGCCTCGGAAGCCAGCCTGCCTTATCAGCGTCCTCCGCTGTCGAAGAAATATCTGCTCCGCGAAATGGACCTCGACAGGCTGCTCTATCGCCCGGAGGCCTGGTATGCCGAGCATCAGGTCGACATCCGCCTTTCCACCCGCATCGAGGCGATCGATCGCAATGCCAAGACCGTATCGCTCAGCGACGGCGCGACGCTGTCTTACGATACGCTCGCGATTGCCACCGGCTCGACCCCGCGCCGGCTGCCGGCGAGCATCGGCGGCGATCTCGACGGCGTCTTTGTCGTTCGCGACTTCACCGATGCGGACAAACTGGCGGGCGAGTTGCAGCCCGGTCGCCGCGCGCTGATCATCGGCGGCGGTTATATCGGCCTGGAAGCGGCGGCCGTCGCCCGCTCGTCGGGCCTTGAAGTCACGGTCATCGAAATGGCCGACCGCATCCTGCAGCGCGTCGCATCAGCCGCAACGTCGAACCTCGTGCGCGAAATCCACGTGTCCCGCGGCGTCGATGTGCGCGAGGGCGCCGGTCTTGTCCGCCTTGTCGGCACAAATGGACGTGTGACTGCAGCGGAACTCACCGACGGCTCGACCTTGCCGGTCGATCTCGTGATCGTCGGCATCGGCGTCTCGGCCAACGACCAGCTCGCCCATGATGCCGGCCTCGAGGTTGCCAACGGCATCCTCGTCGACAGCTTCGGGCGGACCGCCGATCCGTCGATCTATGCCATGGGCGACTGCGCCGTGCTGCCGTTCCAGGAGATGCGCATCCGCCTGGAATCCGTACAGAATGCCGTCGATCAGGCCGAAGCCGTAGCGGCTCTTCTGGCGGGCGGTGTGGCGCCCTACGAGCCCAAGCCCTGGTTCTGGTCGGACCAGTATGACGTCAAGTTGCAGATCGCCGGCTTCGGCCTCGGCCATGACGAAACGCTGGTTCGAGCCGGCCAGCGCGAAGGCAGCGTCTCGGTCTGGTATTTCCGGCAGGGAAAGCTGATCGCCGTCGATGCCATCAACGACGCCAAGGCCTATGTTACCGGCAAGAAGCTCCTTGAAATGGGCATCAACCCCGATCGCAAGGCACTGGAAGACCCGGCAACCGACCTGAAATCGCTATTGGCGTAATGCTGATTTTCTACAACCGAAAAAGCTGAAGCATGCCGACATGCAATCTGCGGCATGTCGGGATTGTCCTGATGTTAACGACAATCCTATTGTGCCGTTCCGGAACAGCCGTCCGGACACGGGATTTCATCATTCCTTAAAGCGCCCGCGCCATTTCATGATGTTGTAATAACCGGGATTTTTCCACCCTGTGCGCTCCCGGCAGCTCATGAATGTATGGCGGTTTCGATGTTCAAGGTTCTGACGTGTCTGGTTGTGGAGCATGATCTGCGGCTCGTGCTGCTGGCGGGGGCCATCTGCTTTCTCGCCAGTTACGGCGCGGTTACGTTGCTGCAGCGGGCACGCTCCGTTTCGGGACGGGCGCGTCTTGCCTGGCTCGTTGCAGCGGGGGTCGCCAGCGGTTTCGGAATCTGGTCCACACACTTCATCGCCATGCTTGCCTACGATCCCGGCATCGTCATCGGCTTCCAGCTGCAGCTTACCGTGCTTTCCCTCGTCGTCGCCATCTTCATGACCACGGCAGGCCTGTCCGTTGCAACCCTGCGCGATGGCCGTCCCGCCGAGTACATCGGGGGCGCTCTGATCGGTCTGGGTGTCGCGAGCATGCATTTCCTCGGCATGAATGCGATCGAGATGCCAGGCAAGATCGCCTGGGATATGACCCTTGTCGGGGCCGCCCTGATCGCCGCCACGGGTTTCGGTATCGCGGCGCTGGCCACCGCCGGCCGCAATGCCCACAATCTCAAGCGGCGCTTGATGGCGACCGCGCTGATGACGCTGGGCGTCGTGTCCTTGCATTTCATTGCGATGGGTGCCGTCACGATCACGCCCGGACTGATGCCGGTGGTGAACGAGGGCGTTCTGGAGCCGAAGGTCATGGTGCTGCTGATCGCGACGCTCGCTTTCTCGCTTCTGTTTGCCGCACTTGCGATTTCCGCCTTTGCAAATCATGTGCAGAAGATGTCAGCCGAAAGCGAACGGCAGCTCGCGCTTCTGGTTCGCGGCGTGAAGAACTATGCAATCTACATGCTGAATACCGACGGCTACGTCACCAACTGGAACGTCGGCGCCGAACGCGCCAAGGGCTATCTTGCCGAGGAAATCGTCGGCAAGCACTTCTCCTGTTTCTATTCGGTCATGGACCAGGCCAACAACGAGCCGGGAAAGGCGCTTTCGACTGCGCGGAGCAAGGGCAAGTTCGAAACGGAAGGCTGGCGCTACCGCAAGGATGGCACCTGCTTCTGGGCGCATGTGGTCATCGATGCCATCCATGATGAAACGGGCATGCTCGTCGGATTTGCCAAGATCACCAAGGACAATTCTCAGGAAAAAGCCGCCGCCGACCGGATCGCCGAAATCACCAAGAACCTCGATGTGGCGCTCGAGAACATGTCGCAGGGCATCTGCCTGTTCAATCACGAGGAGCGGCTGCTCCTGGCGAACACGCGGTTCCTGGAAATTTTCGATCTGCCGCGCGACGTCGAGCACAAGGGCCTGACATTCAAGGCCATGCTGGAAGGCGCCTACAAGCCGCTCATCAACGAGCCGGCGGCCTTCAACGCCCGCGTCGCCGATACCTATCAGCGTCACGTCACCGACGTCGTCCGCAAGGGCGGTGGCGACCTGATCGAAAAACTCTCCAACGGACGCTCGGTGCTGATCAAGTACCGGACGCTGGAGGAGGGCGGCTGGGTGGCAACCTACGAGGATATCACCGAGCGGCTGGATACGGAGGAGCACATCTCCTTCCTCGCCCGCCATGACAGCCTCACCGGCCTGCCGAACCGGCTTCAGTTCAACGCCCATCTTGAAGAGGAGATCGATGCTGCGACCTGGTTCAACCGCAAGGTTGCCGTGGTCGGCATCGATCTGGACAAGTTCAAGGAAATCAACGATCTGCACGGCCACGCCGCCGGCGACTATACGCTTGCGACGCTCGCGACACGCATGAAGTCCGCCGGTCTGGAGGATGAATTCGTGGCGCGTGTCGGCGGCGACGAATTCGCGGCGGTCAAGCGCTTCTCGGAACTGTCGGAACTGAACGATTTTCTCACCCGTCTGGAAAAGTGCCTGTTCGCGGAACTGTCCTATCAGGACTTCGAGATCAAGCCGGGTGCCAGCATGGGGGTTGCAATCTTCCCGCAGGACGCCGCGACGGCCGAGGTTCTGGTCAACAATGCCGACCTTGCGATGTATCGCGCCAAAGTGGCGCTGAACCAGACGGTCTGCTTCTATGAAGTCTCGATGGACGAGGCGGCCCGTGGACGCCGCAGCCTTGCCAACGACCTCTGGAACGCGATCCCGAAGAACCAGCTGAGCCTGCATTATCAGGTGCAGAAATCGGTGCTGAGCGGAGAGACCATCGGCTACGAAGTTCTGCTGCGCTGGAATCATCCGGAGCGCGGCATGGTGCCGCCCGGCGAATTCATTCCGCTCGCCGAGGAATGCGGCGCCATCCTGCCGATCGGCGAATGGGTTCTGCGCGAAGCCTGCCGGGCGGCTGCCGGATGGGACAACGGCTACAAGATCGCCGTCAACCTCTCCCCGGTCCAGCTGGGCAACAGCGATATCGTTGCGCTGGTTCACGAGGTCCTTCTGGAGACCGGGCTTTCGGCCAAGCGGCTGGAACTGGAAATCACCGAATCGACCATCATTCAGGACAAGGACCGCGCGCTTCTGACGCTACGCCAGATCAAGGCACTCGGCGTGACCATCGCCATCGATGATTTCGGAACGGGCTATTCCTCGCTTGAGACGTTGCGGGCTTTCCCCTTCGACAAGATCAAGCTCGATCGCAGCTTCATGCTCGAGGTCGAGGTTAGTCCGCAGGCCAAGGCGATCGTTCGCGCCATCCTGGCGCTCGGACAGAGCCTTGCGGTTCCGGTGCTGGCCGAAGGCGTCGAGACGCAGAGCCAGCTGGATATTCTGCAGTCGGAAGGCTGCGACGAAGCGCAGGGCTATTTCCTCGGAAGGCCGCAGCCGATGGCGGTACATGACGCCGCCAACCTGAAGCGCAGCGCCTGAGCGGTGTTTCGTTCAGGACGCAGAAACAGCAGGCGCCGCACCCGTTCGGGATCGGCGCCTTCAACGTCTACTGGCGATTGAAAATCTGGGTCTTCGGTTCCACCTGGAAACGGGGAAAGAAGAAGATGCCGAGCATCGAGCCGGAATAACGCTGCTCAAGCCCCGACGATTCGCCGATGCAGAACAGCGGCTGCTTCTGGCCCGAGGCCATGATGATGGTCGTGGAAAAGCAGAAGGAGGAGGAGGTCGTCGCAGCCTGCTCGAACAGGGCCAGGACATGGTTCCGGTCGGCTGCATCATAGCAGCGCACCAGATTCAGAAGGCCGCATTCCGCGTTTTGCAAGCCATGGGTCGCCGTTGTTTTCTCGCCCAGCTTGAACAGGCCGTTGGAAAGGTCGCCGGACCAGCTCTCGGAAATGCAGAATTGGCCAAGCAGTTCCTGACCGGTTTCATCCAGGGCAAACGTCGGCATAGGCGGCTCAAAAATGCCGGCTCTGGTAATTTTAAACACGTTCAACCCCCGGCATGCTTATCTGTCTGGCCATCTTCGACTTTTCCGTCAGGGTTTTGCAGCGAATACAATGGTCTGCGGCGCAAGCATTGCAGAGGGCGCCGCAAGCAACGCGCACGATCCAATTCCGGCATGATGGAAATGAAGGATTTCCATTGCATGACGGCCAGGAATATTCGGCAAAAAATGACTTGTTTGCTTCGTAAAACCTATATGCTTTGGACGGTCTGATCAAAGGGAAGTTTAATACACAGTTAATACAGAAAATTTGAATAGATGGCGAAATTGCCGCTCTATTTTACAAGTCCCCGTGAGTCTCTGGCTCGCTTGGGTCGTTGTTATAGTTGCTTTTTTTCGCCCTTCAACGCCTTTTTTGACAAAGACCTTATAACGCCCGACAGCGCACCCTCCGTTCTCGGCCACGGCTCGGGCCTGAATTTCGACGCTGGAAGGCTACGCGCGAACTGTGGCCAGAGAATGGGTCAGGCATCCGGCAGCCGAACTATTCTTGGGGGCGTTGCAGGAGGGCTGGCAATCACTGGCGAGGTTTTTCAAGACAGTGGCGGTCAAAGAAAAAGGCGAGCCTCGCGGCCCGCCTTCCCTATATGTCGAATGAAGCTTATTGTCGTCATTCAGTAATAAGGCAGACGCCTTATTGCATCATGCCGCCCATGCCGCCATTTCAGCGCGCTTGACGCGCTGAAACACTCTGAGACATGGGCGAAGCTGATGGTCGTCATTCAGTAATAAGGCAGACGCCTTATTACATCATGCCGCCCATGCCGCCCATGCCACCCATGTCCGGCATGCCGCCGCCAGCCGATTCCTTCTTTGGAACTTCGGCGATCATGGCTTCCGTGGTGATCAGCAGCGAGGCAACCGAAGCTGCGTTCTGCAGAGCCGTACGGACAACCTTGACCGGATCGACGATACCCATGGCGATCATGTCGCCGAATTCGCCGGTCTGGGCGTTGTAGCCGTAGTTGTCGGTGTTGCTTTCGAGGATCTTGCCGACGATGATCGAGCCTTCGTCGCCTGCGTTTTCAGCGATCTGGCGAACCAGCGACTGAAGCGCCTTGCGGATGATCGAGATACCGGCTGTCTGGTCGTCGTTTGCACCCTTGAGGTCCAGAACGATCGAAGCGCGGAGCAGGGCCGTACCACCACCAGGAACGATACCTTCCTGAACGGCAGCGCGCGTTGCATTCAGCGCGTCGTCGATGCGGTCCTTCTTTTCCTTGACTTCGATTTCGGTCGCACCGCCAACGCGGATGACGGCAACACCGCCAGCGAGCTTGGCAAGACGTTCCTGCAGCTTTTCGCGGTCGTAGTCCGAAGTGGTTTCTTCGATCTGGCCCTTGATCTGCGTAACGCGGCCTTCGATTTCAGCCTTCTTGCCGGAACCGTCGACGATCGTCGTGTTTTCCTTGGAGATCGAAACCTTCTTCGCACGGCCGAGCATTTCGAGCGTGACGTTTTCGAGCTTGATGCCGATGTCTTCGGAGATGACCTGGCCACCCGTCAGGATCGCGATGTCTTCGAGCATGGCCTTGCGGCGATCGCCGAAGCCCGGAGCCTTGACTGCAGCGATCTTCAGGCCGCCACGCAGCTTGTTGACGACGAGGGTCGCAAGCGCTTCGCCTTCGACGTCTTCCGAGATGATGAGGAGCGGCTTGCCGGTCTGAACGACGGCTTCGAGAACCGGAAGCATGGCCTGCAGGTTGGAGAGCTTCTTCTCATGGAGAAGGATGTAAGCGTCTTCCAGTTCGGCAACCATCTTTTCAGGGTTGGTCACGAAGTAAGGCGACAGGTAGCCGCGGTCGAACTGCATGCCTTCGACGACTTCGAGTTCGGTTTCGGCGGTCTTGGCTTCTTCAACCGTGATGACGCCTTCATTGCCGACCTTCTGCATCGCTTCAGCGATGTACTGGCCGATTTCCTTTTCGCCGTTGGCGGAGATCGTGCCGACCTGGGCGACTTCGTCAGACGTCGAGATCTTCTTTGCCTTGGCAACGAGGTCCTTGACGATGGCTGCGACTGCGAGGTCGATGCCGCGCTTCAGGTCCATCGGGTTCATGCCGGCTGCAACGGCCTTGCCGCCTTCGCGAACGATGGCCTGGGCGAGAACGGTTGCCGTCGTGGTGCCGTCGCCGGCGATGTCGTTGGTCTTCGAAGCAACTTCGCGGACCATCTGGGCGCCCATGTTTTCGAACTTGTCTTCAAGTTCGATTTCCTTGGCGACGGAAACGCCGTCCTTGGTGATGCGCGGTGCGCCGAAGGACTTGTCGATGATGACGTTACGGCCCTTCGGGCCGAGCGTTACCTTGACTGCGTCTGCGAGGATGTCGACGCCGCGCAGCATCTTTTCGCGCGCGGTGCGGCCGAACTTAATTTCTTTGGCTGCCATGTTAAAAACTCCCGGGCTGATGCCCAATTGGTTTTATGGAATTGAAGAGACGGGTACCGGCCTGAATCAGCCGATGATGCCCATGATGTCGGCTTCCTTCATGATCAGAAGGTCTTCGCCGTTGAGCTTGACTTCGGTGCCCGACCACTTGCCGAACAGAACGCGGTCGCCAGCCTTGACGTCGAGCGCGATGAGCGTGCCCTTGTCGTCACGGGTGCCGGTGCCGACAGCGACGATCTCGCCTTCCTGCGGCTTTTCCTTGGCGGTATCCGGAATGATGATGCCGCCCTTGGTCTTGGCTTCAGACTCGACACGGCGTACGACGACGCGGTCATGCAGAGGACGGAAATTGGTGCTTGTCATTGTCTAATCCCTCGATCAAATGACTTCACGGATCGTCTTTGCGACCCGATGGATGGATGTTAGCACTCCTCTTGTGTGAGTGCTAGCGGCTTGCAGATAAGGACGGCGCGCAAACGAGTCAAGAACGGCACGCCATAATTTTTGTCCGCGCCGGTGTGTTGACTTGGATTTGTGTTTTTTGTTTAACGAACCCATGGGGTCTGCGAATGCCCCACGAGGCGTCATGCCGGAATTTCGCGTCCAATCTCAAAAAAAGGACGTAGACGATGGCCTCGTACAATTCCATTTCTGTCGAAAAACTTGCCCGGCTGATCGGCACGCCGAAAGCGCCCGTCATTATCGACGTGCGCGACGATGACGATTTTGCAGCGCGTCCTGCCCTTCTGCCCGCGTCCACGCGCCGTCCTTATGCCACCGCGGCTGAATGGGCGGTGGAGTATCGCGACCGGTGGGTGGTGGTGGTCTGCCAGAAGGGAAAGAAACTCAGCGAAGGCGTCGCCGCCTGGCTGCGGCATGCGGGTGCGCAGGCGGAGAGCCTTGAGGGCGGGCTTGAAGTCTGGTCCACCGCCGGCCTGCCGCTCGTGCCGGTCGCAACGATACCGGGCGAGGGTACCAGCGGCGGTTCCGTATGGGTGACCCGGTCCCGCCCCAAGATAGACCGTATCGCCTGCCCCTGGCTGATCCGGCGCTTCGTCGATCCCAAGGCGACGTTCCTGTTTGTCGCGCCGTCCGAGGTTGAGGCTGTCGCCGAAAGGTTCGCCGCAATGCCGTTCGATGTGGATGGGGTCTTCTGGAGCCATCGCGGCGAGTTCTGCACCTTCGATACGATGATCGCAGAGTTCAAGCTGCATTTTCCGGCGCTTCAGAAACTGGCCCTGATCGTCCGGGCGGCGGACACCGACAGGCTGGATCTCGTGCCCGAAGCCGCCGGGCTTCTGGCGGTATCGCTCGGTCTTTCCCGCGTGTTCGCCGACGATCTCGAGCAACTGGATGCCGGCATGCTGCTCTATGATGCCCTTTATCGCTGGGCGCGCGATGCGACGCAGGAAAAACACGACTGGGTTTCGCACGGACCGAAAAAGAGCGCCGAAGATGCTTGAATCAGGTTCGCCGACAGAGCCGCCCGCCCATCCTGGATTTGCCGAGGCCGCGCGTGTCTGGGCGAGGATCGGTTTTCTCAGTTTTGGCGGACCGGCGGGGCAGATCGCGCTGATGCATCGAGAGCTGGTGGACGAGCGGCGGTGGATTTCAGAGAGCCGCTTTCTGCATGCCTTGAACTATTGCATGCTGCTGCCAGGCCCCGAGGCGCAGCAGCTGGCGACCTATATCGGCTGGCTGCTGCACGGCACGCGCGGCGGTGTCGTTGCCGGTACACTGTTCATCCTTCCCGGCTTCCTCGTGATCCTGGGCCTATCCTCGGCCTATGCGCTGTTTCAGGACACGCACTGGCTGACGAGCCTGTTCTTCGGGCTCAAGGCTGCCGTACTCGCCATTGTCATCGAGGCGGTGATCCGTGTCGGCCGCCGGGCACTGAAGACGCGGTTTGCACTCGTCGTGGCGGGGCTTGCATTCGCCGCCCTGTTTTTCTTTGCCGTGCCGTTTCCGATTGTCGTGCTCGCCGCCGGCATAACCGGTTATCTGATGACGCGGCTCCAGCCGGCACATGGGGAAAAGGCCGCCGCCGCCGCCGCGGCTCGCGAGGCACTGGCAGACAAACCATCCGTGATCGGGGCAAATTTTTCGCAGGAAACCGCGTCTCCGGGCCGGACGCTCCGGGTTCTGGGCCTCTGGGGCTGTCTCTGGATAGCGCCCTTTCTGCTGATCGGCGCCACGATTGGTTTCGACAACGCCTATGCCGCGATCGGCCTGTTTTTTTCCAAGATGGCGGTGGTGACCTTCGGCGGCGCCTATGCGGTGCTGGCCTATGTCGCGCAGCAGGCGGTGGAGACCTATCACTGGCTGAAGCCCGGCGAAATGCTCGACGGGTTGGCGTTGGCGGAAACCACGCCCGGGCCGCTCGTCCTGGTGCTGACCTTCGTCGGCTTCGTGGGGGCGTTTCGCGCACCCGTCGGGCTCGATCCGCTGCTCTCCGGATTTCTCGGGGCCGCCCTTGCCACATGGGTGACCTTCATTCCCTGCTTTCTGTGGATTTTCCTTGGTGCGCCCTATGTCGAAACGCTGCGAAGCAACCGGGCGCTGTCCGCCGCCCTCTCGGCGATCTCGGCTGCCGTCACCGGTGTCATTCTCAATCTGGCGCTCTGGTTCGGCCTGCATGTGCTGTTTGCCGATGTCGGTCGCTACGAGGCCGGACCCTTGTCCGTTCCGATGCCGGATCCGACGACGCTGCAGCCGGCGGCACTCGGGCTGTCGCTGCTGGCGGCCTTGCTGCTCTTCAGGCTGAAGCGCGGCGTGGTGACGACGCTGGCCGTCTGTGCCTGCGCCGGCTTCCTGCTGCAGTCGGTTTGAGGGTGAAGGGTGCGGTGCAGGCCGGAAAGCTTGGATTCGACGGTGAATTTCCGGATTGAGTCTTGTCTTTTCGGCGCTTCCTTGCGATGTCAGCCGGACATTTCTTCTGCGGGAAGCCAGCATGGCCGTTCGGATCAACAGTTTTCGCGATATCGCAAGCCGTTACGACGTCGTGCTTTGCGATGTCTGGGGCGTGCTTCACAACGGTGTCGCGGCCTTCAAGGAAGCCTGCGATGCGCTGACGGAGGCCCGGGCCAAGGGCGCGACCGTGGTGCTGATCACCAATTCGCCGCGTCCGCATCCGGGCGTCGTCGTGCAGATCCGCGGGCTTGGCGTGCCGGACAGCGCCTATGACCGGATGGTCACTTCCGGCGATGTCACCCGCGCCTTGATTTCCGCCGGCCCGAAGAAAATTTACTTTATCGGCGCCGAGCGTGACCTGCCGCTCCTCGAAGGACTGGGCGTCGAGCTTGTCTCGTCCGAAGATGCGCAGATCGTCGTCTGCGCCGGTTTCTTCGATGACGAAACCGAAACCCCGGACGACTATCGCGCCACGCTTTCAGGCCTTGCCAAACGCAAGATACCGTTCATCTGCGCCAATCCCGATCTGGTCGTCGAGCGCGGTCACAGGCTCATTCCCTGTGCCGGCGCCATCGCCAAGGTCTATGAGGAGATGGGCGGCGAGACGCGGATTTCCGGCAAGCCTTATATCCCGATCTACCGGGCCTCGCTTTCCGAAGCCAAGGCGGTGCGCGGCGGTTTTGATCTTACACGCGTGATCGCGGTCGGCGATGGCATGCCGACCGACGTCAAGGGCGCGCAGGATTTCGGTCTCGACCTGCTTTATATCAGCGCCGGCATCCATGCCCGCGAATATATGGTCGATACGAAGACGGACGAGACGAAGCTCGCAGCTTTCCTGAAGAACGAAGGTGCCACGCCGAAATGGTGGATGCCCCGTCTCGTCTGACTATGGAAGACTTGCCTGAAATGATGCCTGACGGATGCGACTGACATGACTGTTTTTCATCGCAACGAAACCCGCGAGCCCTTGCCGGAAAATCTCCGGGGTGGCGTCATTGCCATCGGCAATTTCGACGGCGTTCATCGCGGTCATCAATCCGTGCTCAACCGGGCTCTGGAAGAGGCGCGCGCCCGCAACGTTCCGGCGTTGGCCCTGACCTTCGAGCCGCATCCGCGCACGGTGTTCCGCCCGGACCGCCCTGTGTTCCGGCTGACGCCGGCGCCGCTGAAGGCGCGCATCCTGGAAGGCATGGGTTTTGCCGCCGTCATCGAATACCCGTTCGACCGCACCTTTTCCGAGCTTTCGGCCTCGGACTTCATCAGCCGGGTCCTGATGGACTGGCTGCATGCCAGCCACGTGGTCACCGGTTTCGATTTTCATTTCGGCAAGGGCAGGGAAGGCGGCCCGGCCTTTCTGATGGCCGCCGGCGGCGCCAATGGTTTCGGCGTCACGCTGGTCGATGCCTTCCGCGACGAAAGTGCCGCCGTCATTTCCTCCAGCCACATTCGCGGCCTGCTCGGCGAAGGCGACGTCTCCCAGGCAGCGGGCCTGCTCGGTTATAGGTACACGGTTGAAGCGGAAGTCATCGGCGGCAAGCAGCTTGGCCGCACGCTGGGCTATCCGACCGCCAATATGCAATTGCCGCCGGAAGTCGAGTTGCGCAACGGCATCTACGCCGTGCGCTTCCGCCGCGCCGATGGCAGCCTTCACGATGGCGTCGCAAGCTTCGGCAAGCGTCCGACAGTCGATAGCGACGGCATCGCGCTCCTCGAGACCTTCGTCTTCGATTTCAGCGCCGATCTCTACGGCGAAACCTGCTCCGTCTCTTTCTTTGGCCATTTGCGCGACGAATTGAAGTTCGACGGCCTCGACCCGCTGGTCGTTCAGATGAAGCAGGACGACGCGGAGGCCCGTGCGCTTCTGTCCGGTGTCAGCCCGCTCAGCGAGATCGACCGGAAGGTTGCGTTCTGATCATCGTCGGCTGAGCGGAAACCGGCCGGCATTGTCATTCCAGGGATCAAAAATTGCTGCGCCCGAGTGCCGCATATCCTTGATGTTACGCGTCACGAGATACAGATCGTACTCGATTGCCGTGGCAGCCAGGAGCGTATCGATGACAGGCGGCGCTTGGCCGTTTTCCCGTTTTACCCGACCTGACAACATACCCCATCGACGCACCACCGAATCGTCCAGCGAGAGAATGCGGCCTGAAAAGCGTTCTGCCAATGTATCGCGTGCGTCCATATAGCGGTACCGGTTGAGTTCGCCGGGCGGCAGATTCTCGATATCCTTGTCGTATTCCGCGAGTGTCAGAATGCTGATGAAGAAGGTGTTTTCATCATTGGCCCCCGCCCACGTCTTGACCAAGGGCGCTCCGTTCGGATTGATCAGGGCAGAAATGACATTCGTGTCGAGAAGCCAGCCGATCAAAGTTCGGCGTCCCGACCGCGATCGTCTTCCCGGTCAAGGTTGATCACGCTCAGGGCCAAGCCTTCCATGAAATCCAGGAATGGCTGCTTCGGTGCCAGCTGCGTCAGCCGTTCCAGTTCTTCGACGCTGATCACCACGACACTCTCCCGACCACGAACGGTCACGCGTTGCGGCCCTTGGCTATGGGCGCGCCGCACGACCTCGCTGAACTGTGCCTTGGCGTCTTCAAGCTTCCAGCTGCTGTCGGTATGAGTGGGTTTTCCGGGTATCGTATCCTCAACTGGTCAGGTAGTCAGTTATGCCTTCGAGGAAGCGATGAGCCCATGTCTTTCGATTCAACGACGTTCGCTTTAGCGCAGCAGGCGGCTGTCGAAGGGATATTCGTAGATTCTTTCGATGAAAATTTGCTCTGCCTGCGGATGTAGCGGATTCAGCAGAAGGTTTCGCGCAATCGGCAAGACAGCCGAAGGCACGCTGATCAGGCAGTGGGCCGCTAACTTTAGCAACTCGCCGCCGTAAGCTTGCGTTCGATCCACATCATTGAGGTGTGGCCAATCGGCCGGCAGTACAGCGATGGGTACATCGTCGGGACAGAATATTTTGAGAAGTTGGAACGATGGAGCGACGTCTCGCCTATCGAGATGGACAAGAATTTCCAGCAATGTCGTTGATGGATGATCGGCACAATAGACGACCGGAACACCTTTTTCATGCCAGCGACCGGCGACAAGCATGCCGCCTTGCCCCGAAATATCGGCAAATTTGGATATCCGCCAAAGGTACATTCAGAGATAGATTCCGTGCTCGATCCGAAGCAACTCGTCTTCAACCAATCGTGCCCCGGTCTCGGACTCCAGCAGATCGATCGGCACGACGTCGTTCAGTGCGCGAGATGGTTTGCGAAGCCAGCGTTGGGCGCGTTCAGGTCCATCAAGGACACGCTCGGCCGTTTCCGCTATTCGCAAAATACGCCGGGCGCTGTCGACTTCGGCGAGCGTCAGAGGTTCATTGTTCGCGATGCGGCGTGCCAATGTCCGGCGCGGCGCGACAAAACGATGGATTTCATCTGTCGAGAAGCCATGCTGTTTCAACTCGTCCAGCGACCGGCTGTCGAACTTGCGTACGAAACCGGCCCCAGCGGTTTCGATCAACTCCTGTATAGGAATGACCTTGCGATTACGAACGGCTGCATTGGTCATATCTTTGACTCCTTATGCCATGTGCCCATAAATATAAGCGCATTTGGCATGGAGTGCAACGACGTCCTCTCGCCTGCAGGTTTGAGCCAGTTTCCTCTTCCTTTTCGGCGGAAAACCCCTTAAAGAACCGGCACCATGAGCCCTCGTCGTCAATTGATGATTGATCTGCGAATTACAGGCCCGGCCTTCCGCGCGCTTTGACTGCTGCCGGGAGGTCCGGGTTTTCGGCGTTGCCCGTCAGCGCCCCTCTCGTCACCTCCATATTTTCCCGTTCGCCTGCGCGACGCAACGCGCCAAGAGACGATTGCAAGAACCATGACCGTGACTTCCGAAAAGCTCGACTATTCCAAGACGCTGTATTTGCCCGAGACCGAATTTCCGATGCGTGCCGGCCTGCCGCAGAAGGAGCCGGAAACGGTGGCCCGCTGGCAGCAAATGGGCCTCTACAAAAAGCTCCGCGCCTCCGCCGCCGGCCGCGAGAAATTCGTGCTGCATGACGGCCCGCCCTATGCCAACGGCAATATCCATATCGGCCACGCGCTGAACAAGATCCTCAAGGATGTCATCACCCGCTCGTTCCAGATGCGCGGCTACGATGCGAACTATGTGCCCGGCTGGGATTGCCACGGCCTGCCGATCGAATGGAAGATCGAGGAAAAATACCGCGAAAAGGGCAAGAACAAGGACGAGGTTCCGGTCAACGAATTCCGTAGGGAATGCCGGGATTTCGCGGCCGGCTGGATCAAGGTCCAGGGCGACGAGTTCAAGCGTCTCGGCATCGAAGGCGACTTCGACAATCCCTACACGACCATGGCTTTCCACGCCGAGGCCCGCATCGCCGGCGAACTCTTGAAGATCGCCAAGTCCGGCCAGCTCTACCGTGGCTCCAAGCCGATCATGTGGTCGGTGGTCGAGCGTACCGCGCTGGCCGAAGCCGAGGTCGAATATGCCGACGTCGAGAGCGACATGATCTGGGTGAAGTTCCCGGTGGTTGAAGCCGACTTGGCGCGATCAGATAAATCCAAAGGGTTCGCAGTTTCTATGGATGCAGCCTTTGATGACGCTGAAATAAAAAGAAATTTGTTACTTTCCGCCTTCGTCGTCATCTGGACCACGACGCCTTGGACCATTCCCGGCAACCGCGCCATCGCATATTCGTCACGCTACCCTTACGGCCTGTTCGAGGTCGAAAGCGCCCAGAACGATTTCGGTCCCCAGCCCGGCGAAAAATTGATCTTCGCGAAACGTCTGGCCGACGAATGCGCGGCCAAGGCAAAGGTTGCGTTGAAGCTCGTCCGCGACGTCAGCGCAGACGAACTGGCGGCTATCACCTGCGCGCATCCGCTGGCTCATCTCGGTTACGATTTCAAAGTCCCGCTGCTCAACGGCGACCATGTCACCGACGAGACCGGGACCGGCTTCGTGCACACTGCGCCCAGCCATGGCCGCGAGGACTTTGAGGCGTGGACGGCCAATGTTCGCGAGCTGGAAGCCCGCGACATCTCGCCGAAAATCCCGTTTCCGGTCGATGATGCCGGCTTCTACACCGAGGATGCGCCGGGCTTCGGTCCGGGCGCCGAGGGCGGCGCTGCGCGCGTCATGGACGACAACGGCAAGAAGGGCGATGCCAACGACCGCGTTATCAAGGCCCTGATCGCCTCGAACACGCTGTTTGCCCGCGGTCGACTGAAGCACTCCTATCCGCACAGCTGGCGCTCGAAGAAGCCGGTCATCTTCCGCAACACGCCGCAGTGGTTCGTCTACATGGACAAGACGCTGGCCGACGGCACGACGCTTCGCTCACGTGCGCTGAACGCCATCGAGGACACCCGCTTCGTGCCCGCCGCCGGCCAGAACCGGCTGCGCGCCATGATCGAGAACCGCCCGGACTGGGTCCTGTCCCGCCAGCGCGCCTGGGGCGTGCCGATCGCCGTCTTCGCCGACGACGAGGGCGAGGTGCTGGTCGATGACGCGGTCAACGCCCGCATCCTCGAAGCCTTCGAGGCCGAGGGTGCCGACGCCTGGTTCGCCGAAGGTGCCAAGGAACGTTTCCTCGGCAATGATCATGACCACGCCAAGTGGACCCAGGTCATGGACATCCTCGACGTCTGGTTCGATTCAGGTTCGACGCACACCTTCACGCTTGAAGATCGCCCCGATTTGAAATGGCCGGCCGACGTCTATCTCGAAGGCTCGGACCAGCATCGCGGCTGGTTTCATTCCTCGCTGCTCGAGAGCGCGGCGACCCGCGGCCGCGCGCCCTACAACGCCGTCATCACCCATGGCTTCACCATGGACGAGAAGGGCGAGAAGATGTCGAAGTCGAAGGGCAACGTCGTCTCGCCGCAGGAGGTCATGAAGGAATCCGGCGCCGATATCCTGCGTCTCTGGGTCATGACCACCGACTATTGGGAAGACCAGCGCCTCGGCAAGGCGATCATCCAGACCAATATCGACAGCTATCGCAAGCTGCGCAACACCATCCGCTGGATGCTGGGCACGCTGGCGCATGACAAGGGCGAGGAAATCGCGCTGGCCGATATGCCGGAACTGGAGCAGCTGATGCTGCACCGGCTGGCCGAACTCGACCAACTGGTGCGCGAAGGCTACGACGCTTTCGAATTCAAGCGTATCGCCCGTGCACTGATCGATTTCACCAATGTCGAGCTTTCGGCCTTCTACTTCGACGTCCGCAAGGATGCGCTCTATTGCGACGCACCGTCGAGCCTGCGCCGTCGCGCGAGCCTTGCCGTTATCCGCAAGCTGTTCGACTGCCTCGTGACCTGGCTGGCGCCGATGCTGCCGTTCACGACGGAAGAGGCATGGCTGACGCGCGATCCATCCGCGGTTTCCGTGCATCTCGAACAGTTCCCGGCAGTGCCGGCCGAATGGAAGAACGAGGCGCTGGCGGAAAAGTGGAAGAAGATCCGCGAGGTCCGCAAAGTCGTCACCGGCGCGCTGGAAATCGAGCGTCGGGAAAAGCGGATCGGCTCTTCGCTGGAAGCGGCACCGGTCGTGCATGTCACGGACCCGGACCTGCTGAAGGCACTGGAAGGTCAGGATTTCGAGGAAATCTGCATCACCTCGGCAATCGCGATCGTTGGCTCCGCCGGCCCGGCGGACGCTTTCCGCGTGGACGATGTCGCGACCGTCAGCGTCGAGCCATTGCTTGCCGAGGGCACAAAATGTGCCCGGTCGTGGCGGATCACGCCCGACGTCGGCTCTGATCCGGACTTCCCCGACGTGTCGGCCCGCGATGCGGCGGCGCTGAAGGAACTGGGTTTCGCGTCTTAACCGATAATTTACCCGGTGAATTGCGCTTTTGCATCTCATCCGGTAAAACCTGCCTGAAATTTGGCGGATTTATCCGTCATGGGGCGCAGAGTGCTGCGTGGGGAAGTGTTCGTGCCGGCATTGCTGGAAGGGTTTTCATGAAAGTGACGCGAGAGTTTCGAGTTTTTGCCGGCGTTTTCGGCGTTGTAGCCGGCAGCTTCCTTTTGAGCGGCTGCATCGGTGGCCCGACCTATGGCACCGACAAGACCGTCGGCGAGCATCTGATGGACGACCTCGGCAGCGCGGTTTCCTTCAAGTCCGCACCCAAGAGCAACGTCAAGTATCAGCCGCGCCCGACACTGGTTTTGCCGCCGTCGCAGGAGCAGGCTTCGCTTGTCCAGCCGCAGCAGTCGGTTGCTTCCAAGGACAATCCGCAGTGGCTTGAATCGCCGGAAGAAACGCGGCAGCGCCTCGTTGCCGAGGCCGACGAGAACAGTGGCCAGATCGGCTACGTTTCGCCGCTGGCCAAGTCCAATGCCAACAATCGCCGCCTGACCGCCAAGGAACAGCAGGCCGCCTATCGCGAGGCCCGCAAGATTGAGATGGGCGCCTATTCCGACAAGCGCCGCTTCCTGAGCGACCCGCCGCTTGAGTATCGTGCGCTTCCGGAAGAGGCGAAGGCCGACCTCGGCGAAGACGAGAAGGTCAAGGAGCGCCGCCGCAAGAAGGAAGCGCAGATCAAGAACAGCGGTTCCAAATGGTACTGGCCGTTCTAACCCGTGTCCGCATCCATACCGTCCTTTGACATCCGCCGTGCCGCGTCCGATGACGCGGCAACCATCCTGCGCTTCGTCACGGAACTCGCCGTCTACGAAAAGGCCGGCGAGGAGGTCGAGGCAACCGTCGAGAGCGTGCAGTCGTCGCTTTTCGGCCCGCACAGTGTCTGCGAAGCGGCGATCTGCGAGAGGGACGGAAAGCCGGTCGGTTTTGCCGTCTGGTTCTACAGCTACTCGACCTGGAAGGCCCGCAACGGGCTTTATCTCGAAGATCTCTACATCACGCCGGATCAGCGCGGCAGTGGCGCGGGGCGCTTGATGCTGCGCTATCTGGCCCGCGTCGCCGTCGAAAAGGATTGCGCCCGCTTCGAATGGAGCGTGCTCGACTGGAACGCCCCGGCGATCCGCGCCTATGATGCGATCGGTGCCGAGCCGCAGTCCGAGTGGATCCGCTACCGGATGAGCGGCAAAACGCTCGCCGATTTTGCCGCCGGCTGAAACTGCTTCAGCGCCGGCCGACGAAAAAGGTTTTCAGGATATCGGCCGCCTCGACGCCGGAAAGCCCGGAATAGACGTCCGGCGCATGATGGCAGGTGGGTTGTGAAAAGAAGCGCACGCCGCTTTCGACGCCGCCGCCCTTGGGATCGTCGGCGCCATAATAGAGGCGGCGGATGCGGGCAAAGGAAATCGCGGCTGCGCACATGGTACAGGGTTCGAGCGTCACGTAGAGGTCGGCGCCTGACAGGCGCTCCGCGCCGATTGAGCCTGCCGCCTGCCGGATCACCTCGATTTCGGCATGGGCGGTGATGTCGTTCCGTTCGCGGGTGCGGTTTCCGGCGCTGGCGACGATCTCGCGATTGAGGACGAGGACGGCCCCGACCGGCACTTCGCCGCGCGCCGCCGCCAGCCGGGCCTGTTCGAGGGCGAGGTCCATGAAACGGTTTGTCTCGGCCATTTGACGACCCTGTGATAATTTCTCTTAACGCATCAGTCCCGACCTGATAGGACAGCCGCAAAAGGCAGGCAACACAAATGACATTCAAAGACAAGCCCCAGCGGCCCGGCGGCAAACCGCCCGCCGACAAGAACCGCGACAAGAAACCCTATGCCGAAGCGCGCAAGCAGGACGCTGCGGATTCCGGCGTTGAAAAGCCGCGCAAGCCGCGGGTTTCGGCCCCTGCCGCCACCGGCGACGAGCCGCAGCGCATCTCCAAGATCATGGCCCGTGCAGGCGTGGCTTCGCGCCGCGACATCGAACGGATGATCATGGAGGGCCGCGTCAAGCTGAACGGCAAGTTGCTCGACAGCCCGGTCGTCAATGCGACGCTGTCGGATCACATCGAAGTGGACGGCGAGCCGATCCGCGGCATCGAGCGCACCCGTCTCTGGCTCTATCACAAGCCGACCGGCCTGGTGACCACCAATTCCGATCCGGAAGGCCGCCCGACGGTGTTCGACAACCTGCCGGAAGACCTGCCGCGGGTTCTCTCGATCGGCCGTCTCGACATCAATACCGAAGGTCTTTTGCTGCTGACCAATGACGGCGGTCTGGCCCGTGTTCTGGAACTGCCCTCGACCGGCTGGCTGCGCCGCTACCGCGTGCGCGCCCACGGCACGATCGAGCAGGCCGAACTCGACAAGCTGAAGGACGGTATCGCGGTTGACGGCGTGCTCTACGGCTCGATCGAAGCGACGCTCGACAAGGTGCAGGGCGCCAACGTCTGGATCACCATGGGACTGCGCGAAGGCAAGAACCGTGAGATCAAGAACGTGCTCGGCGCGCTCGGTCTCGACGTCAACCGCCTGATCCGCATTTCCTACGGTCCGTTCCAGCTCGGGGAACTGGCCGAAGGCAACGCGCAGGAAATCCGCGGCCGCACGCTGCGCGACCAACTTGGTCCGCGCCTGATCGAGGATGCCAAGGCGAATTTCGACGCGCCGCTGTTCGACAACGCGCCCGTCGAAGAGGAAAAGCCGCAGAAGAGCGAGTGGTCCTCCAAGGCCGAAAGGCCGGAGCGTGCGTTCCGCGAAAAGCCGGAAGACAAGCGCGAACGCGCGCTGTCGCGCCTGGATACCAAGCGGGACGACAGAAGCGGCGGCCGACCGGACCGCAAGGAACGCGGCGGTCGCGATGCCCCGGCGGCACGCTTCGACGACCAGCCGAAGCGTGAGCCCGGTTTCCGTGCCCGCAAGGCCAATGTCTGGATGGCGCCTGGCGCCCGTCCGGTGGCGGAAAAGAAGCCGAAGGATGCATCGGCAGCCGATACGAGCGAAAAACCGGTTCGTCGCGAGCGTCCGGACGGCGCACCGAACGTCAAGCGCTACGGCAAGACCAAGGACGGCGCGCCGATGAAGTCGGCACGTAAGTTCGATCCGGATCGCAAGAAGGCCAGCGTCTACGATCGCCCTGATCGAGGCCCGCGCGTCGTCGTCAATCGCGCTGATGACGACAATGAATGGATTCGCTCGAGCGACGTGCCGACCGAGGACCGGGGCAGGGGCCGCGAAGGCGGTTTCGACAACAAGCGTGGCGGCGACGACCGCGGCCCGCGCAGCTTTGGCGACCGCCCGCGCGGCGATCGTCCGTCCGGTGATCGCCCGTTCGGGGATCGTAAGCCGCGTGAAGGTGGCGAAGGCCGTGGGTTCGCCGGCAAGCCGCGCGCCGAGGGTGCCCGTTCCTTCTCCGACAAGCCGCGTGGCGAGCGCCCGCAGGGCGACAGGCCGCGCAAGCCCTTCGGCGAAAAATCCTTCAATCGCGAAGACGGCGCCGAGCG
>UCJH01000117.1 GCA_900472785.1 Hyphomicrobiales bacterium
CGCCATAACGGTAAAACCTTGGCGCAGCGGACCCGATGCCATCGACGATCAACCGCGTCGTGCCGATCAGCGCCGTCACCACGCCGTCCCCGCGCCAGGGCGCGCCGTCGATATTCACCTTGCACCGCTGGTCGCCGAGCACGGCATCGCAGCGCCGGCTAAAGATGCGCCCCTGAACCTGATCCAGCCTGTGCGTCAGCCGCCGCAATTCGGCGCGAAACGCCCCGCCGGCCCGCGTCACCTCGCCGATCTCCTGCACGCGCAGCAGCATATGATCATCAGGCACCTGCCAGTTGACCAGATAAACCTCCACCCGCGCACCGTCATAGCGCCCGGCCAGCACGTCGTCCTCGCTGATCGCCACCGCCGAAAAACCGCCGGCAATCTCGCTCGCCTCGACGGAAAGCCCCGCCGTCGCTTCGGCATCGCTCGCCTGAAATCCGCTGGCCGCCAGAAAATCCGTGCCGTCGAAGGAAAGATCGCGGTCGTGCTCGGTAAATCCCAGCACCACGCCGTCGCGGCGCGTCACCCGCCAGGCATGGCAGACCGACATCGCATCGCCCGCAAGATGGCTGGCAAGGCCTGATGGAACCTGTCTCATGGCCGGATCTCCACCAGGGGTATCGAGGGAATGCGCCCAGCCTTGAACTGCGCCAGGTCGATATCGATCCGGTCCGTATCGAACCGCACCGGCACGTCGAACTCATAGCCCGCCGTTATGGCCGCCCCGACAGCCGGAATTTTCCCCGGCACGAAGGTCACCATGCCGGTCTCCGCGTTCACCGTGAAATCAGCGGGCAAGGCCGCGACGCCACCGACCGAAACCACGACGCTGCCCGCCACCGGCTTCTCGATCGGCCGCATCGTGGCCCCACCCGTATCGGCATAGGTCTTGATCAGCGGGAAGTCTGCCGTCGCCCCGTCGCCGGTTCCGATCACCTGGTCGTTCGCGCTGACGGATGCCTGCGGCGCACAGGATTTCCAATCGATGGGATCGCGAAAGCGAAACCCATAAAGCTGCCCCGCCCGCGCCTCGAAAAAGGACAGGACCGCATAGAGATCGTCGACCGACTTGATGCCGGACCCGGCATCATAATGCCGCCGCGCATCGCGCCAGCGCCGGTTGCGGTTTTCCCGTCCGTTCGAAAGACTGACAATATCCGTCCGCCGCACCGGCCCCCCGCTCGTCCCCAAGGCAAGGCGAAGCGGAAACCGGACTTCATGGAAGCCTGTTGACATGATGTTTTTCCGTTTGTGTGGACTGTGGCTGGGAGTGTTTGCAGACTGCTCGGCGGGCGGCGGCGCGTTTCCAATTTACCGGAAGGAGACCGTTGGCTCCGCAATGAGCGAACGAACGGGTGCGACCCATGTCGCCCATGTCTCGGCAAGCGACGACTTGATCACCCCACCCTTAAGAAAGTGATGAGGTGCGCAACGCGCAAAACATCGATTGCCAGCGCGGTTGATCAAGTTCTAACTTAGGTGCAGTTTTGTCTAGGAGCGTGCATTGATGACAACGAAGTACGTTGATGTCCGGAGATACGGAGTCAATACAGCTTTGGAAAAATCGAATATAATTGCTGAAGCGACATTGTTTGGGCTGGAGGCCGCGGTAGGGGGGCGTGACGGTGTGGTGCTCGATGGCCACCCCGAACAAATAGAACAATTTTTACGCAACTATCCGGATGTCGCGCCAATCCCCGGCAATGATGACGAGGACTGCGTTTAGTCAGCCCGCCTGCGCGTGACGTGAATACTGTGTCCGGCAGAAGGCACGATTTTTCTATTTACTCGCTCTTCGACGCAAAAGCCGGAAGAAGCGCGTCAATGGCTCCGCTGCTGACTCAGGCGGGCGCGCGGGCAAAGTGGATTTGGCAATGTTCATTCGCAGTCAGAGTTTCCGGAATCCATTTTCTGATCGAGGAGGCTGATACGCGACGTTTATCAATCAGTTCTGCCATTGCCACATGTTCTTAGGGCGAAGGCTCCCCTCACATCCCCCGCCGCCCACGCGAAACTGTCCGCGTCAGCATCGCCGCAATCTGCCCTTCCGATTTCCGGAAACTTTGGGCGTCTGTCGCGGTCACGTTGAAGACCACGTTCATCGCGGTGCCGCCGCCGGCAACGCCGAGCGAACCGTCCGAGCCGCGTTTCAGCGGCAGGATCGCCTCCGACCCCGCCTCGCCCATCAGGCCGAGATTTCCATCCATTGGAAAATAGGTTGGCGCGGACACCACGCCGCCGTCTGCAAACGGCGTCACCCGCCCCGGCACGCCGCCGGATGCAAACGGCGTCGCGCCGCCAAAACCACCGCCAATCCCGCCGACGATGCCGGTCAGCACCGATCCAAGCAGGCCTTTCAACGGTTTCAGCCCGGCCGACAGCGCAATCTCGCTCAGCCGCAGGCCGGCGCTTTTCAGCACGTCCTCCAGTCCCTTGCCGCCCCGGGTCGCCGAAACCAGGGCTCCCGTCAGCGCCGACCCGAACGAGCGCGACCGCCCCTCGAGATCGGACAGCACGTCCTCCAGCGCCTCTGCCTCGTCAGCGGCAGCCGCAAAATCCGTTGTCTCAACCATACCCGTCTCCTTGTTTGGGATGGCTGTGCGGCAAAGGCCCAACGACCCACTACTCACTTCTCCCGATCCGGAAACGCCCCCATCAACGCTTCCAGTCCGGAGCGCTCCGGCACACCCAAACGAGGCTTCAGCCCGCCGCTCGCCGCGAAAAATTCGCGCGGCGTCATCGCCCAGAAACTGGTCGGAGAAAGCCGCAGCAGGCAGAGCCCGAGATGCAGGACATCGGTCCAGGGAAAGGACCGGCTGTCCGTCGTCCTCAAGCCCGCTGCGGCACCGGAGGGTTTGGCGCGCCTTCTTCCGCCTCGCCGAACGTCGCGGAAAGCAGGGCGCCGGTCAGCCGCGCAAGTCCGGCAAGGCCGCCGTCGATGCTCATCATCGCCACATCCTCGTCGCAGACGATATTGCCGCCGCCGCGCAGGCCGGCGCTCAATATCCGGATCATGTCCTGCGCCTTGAGGCTGCCGGTTGAAAACCGCGCCGCAAGCGCCATCAGATTGTCCGCGGCAAAGGCGGTTTCCAGCTCGGCGAGGCTGCCCAGCGTCAGGCAAAGGATCAGCCTTTCGCCGCCGATCACCGCCTCCACCTCGCCGCGATGCCGGTTGGCGCGGCCTGCCGTCCCGCTCGAACCGATCCCCATCACAGCACCGAAAACGTCAGGGCGCCGGCCGATTCCAGTGCCAGCTCGAACAGCACCTCGCCATTGTACTGCCCGGAATATTCAAGCGCCGTCACCTGGAACAGACCGGTCAGCGTGCCGAAGTCCGGAATGACGACCTGCCAGTTGAGGATCGAGCCGTTGAAGAAAGTCGAGCGCACCAGCGCATCCGAACTCTGGTCCTTGAAGATGCCGGCGCCGGAGAGCGAAGCCCGCTGCACGCCGGCCCCGCCGAGAAGCTCGCGCCAGCGCCCGGCCGATTCCGCATCCGTCGCGTCCACCGTCTCGGCGTTGAAGGCGAGCCGCTTGGACCGCAGCCCCGCCACGGTCACGTAAGCCCCGCCATTGTCGATCTTCAACAGAAGATCCTTGCCCTTCTGCGCCACCATGGAATGTCCTTTCCTGAAAAAAGCGCCCGATGGGGCGCCAAAACTTAAAAATTTACCGCAAATCCGCCGTCACTCCGTCACCGCCCGAAACACCATCTCCGCCACATGCCCCTTGGCCCTGGCATCGCGCCCCGTGCGGGTTCGCTGGTGGCGCAGGTTGACAAGTAAGGCGCCGGTCACTGTCAGGGCCGCATCGTCGAGCAGGAAACGCACGCGGTCCGCGATCTCCTGCGCGACGCGGTTCCCGCCTTCGCCGCTACGCACCTCCAGCGTCAGCAGATGTTCCTCGCCCGGTTCGCTGGCCGTCGACCAGTCGCGGGTCTCGATCGCGGCGATACGCACATAAGGTCGATCGGAGCCGGTCAGCAGCCGGTCGTGCACCCCGTCCGGGCCGATCATCGCCGCCAGCGCGGCATCGCCGGTCAGCCGCACGTAGAGCGCTGCCTGCAGGGCTTGCGTCGCACTCATCGTCCGTCCTCCTCGCACCGGCAAACGAGGTAGCGGCGCCTCTCGTCGGGGTCGAAAAACGCCCGGACGACGAACAGGCGGGCGCCTTTGCGAAACCGCATGCCGGCCGCCACATCGCTGCGAAACCGAATCCAGACCCTGTGCGTCACCGAAAATACCGCCTCGCCCGCCCGCTCGCTGTCCAGCGCCGAGACCGGCTCGATCCTGGCCCAGAGCGATGTCACGATGGCATAGCCGGGCACGATGCCGCCCTGTCCGTCGCTGACCGGCATCGGCATTTCCAGCTCCAGCCGCGCCGAAAGCTGACCGGGGTCGATGATCGTCGTGTCCATGTTTACAGCCCCCGACGGCAGAACGGCGCGATCAATCGGTCGTAGCCGGCGGGCACCGCCGCCGGCTGGCTGTCCGCCGGCACCGCGCCGCGGCATTCGTAGAGCAGCGCCACATGCAGCAGCATGGCACGCTTCAGCGTGTCCGGGATATCCGCGCCGGTCTCGCCGAAACCGGCCGTGAAGTCGATCTCGATGCCGTTGATCTCGCGCCCGACGATGGGCCGTGCGGACAGCACCAGCCGTGCCGGGCGCGACCGCCCGTCAAGGATCGCATCGGCCAGCGCCAGTTCCTGCGGCAGGCCCGCTATGTCATAAACCGTAACCGCCTCAATGCTTTGCACCGGGCCGCTCGAAATCTGAATCACCGGTCCGTCCGGCCAGTCGTCGAGATAAAGGCGAAACGTCCGGCTGATCAGGACAAGCCCTGTCGCCTGTTCCAGAAACTGCCGTGCGGCACGGATCAGTCCCTCGACGAGGCTGTCCTCTATCGTGCCATCAAGGCGCAGATGCGCCTTCGTCTCGGCAAGCGTCAGCGGCTCGCCCGCGGGCGGCGTCAGTTCGGTGATGGTCATGGATGTCTCCGTCGACGGGAAAAAGGTGGCGGACGCGGCGGGAGGGGGCCACGTCCGCCCTCGTGCGCCGGCGGCAGGGAAGACCGCCGGGCACAAACAGTCGACAGCCTTCAAAGAGAGCTGCCGTTCAATTTTTCAAGATGTGCTTTTTCAGGAGACAGCGAATTTCACCAGCTTGATCGCCTCGAAATTCTGCACGCCGCCGCCGACGCGCTTGGTCGTGTAGAACAGCACATAGGGTTTCGCGGAATAGGGATCGCGCAGCACGCGCACGCCGGTGCGATCGACCACGAGGTAGCCGGCGGCGAAGTTGCCGAAGGCGATGCCGTAGCTGCTGGCGGCGATGTCCGGCATATCCTCGGCCTCGGCGATCGGGAAACCCATCAGCGAGGCTGCCTGGCCGGCGGTCGCCGGCGGCTGCCACAGATAGTTGCCGTCGGCATCCTTGAACTTGCG
This sequence comes from Hyphomicrobiales bacterium, assembly GCA_900472785.1. GTDB lineage: Bacteria > Pseudomonadota > Alphaproteobacteria > Rhizobiales > Rhizobiaceae > Pararhizobium. The sequence continues at coordinate 5,449 of UCJH01000117.1, forward strand.
GATTTCCGCCTGCACCTTGCGGTTCATGACGAAACTGGCGTTCTGGCGATGGCCGGCCTTCAGCGCATAGATCGCGTCGATCAGCGTGTCGGAGGGGCCGCTTGCCTTAAACGCGCCGGCGACGCCGGTGGCGATGTAGCCGATATTGCCCCAGCTCCAGCTGGCCTCGGCCACATTGGTGTAGCTGAGAAAGCCCTTCGGCTTGTTGGTGCCGTCGCCGGAGACGAAGGCCGTGCCTTCCTGCTCGCCGAAAGCGATATCGACCTCGGAGGCAATCCAGTTTTCGATATCGACCGCGGCATCGTCGAGCAGCGCCGCCGTCGCCGCCGGCATGGCGTAGAGTTCCATGGTCGGAAACGAAAGCTCGGCCAGTTGCGGCGTCGTCGTCTGCGGCCGCGCCGCCGTTTCCGACACCCAGCCGGTCGCCATGCCGGCCAGCGCGAACGGTTTCTTCAGCACGGCGCCGGAAACCTGCCGCACCGTCGCCATTGCCCGGATCGGCGAAACCACGGACAGCCGGCGACCGATCTCGCTATCGGTCTCNNAGCACCAGATAGCCGCCATCCGTCGCCGAACCGATCGAAAACGCCTTGCCTTCCAGGTCGCGCAGGCCCTGCTCGTCGCCACGACGGATATAGCTTTCGAATGCCGCCTTGTGCTCGACGGCCTCGAGGCTAAAGGCATCGCTCCTGCCCAGCGCCGGCCGCGCCTTCTTCAGCACCAGCTGGTCGAGCACACGCTTCTGCTCGTCCATCGCCCGGTTGATGCGCTCCATCTTGTCGCGGGTCACGACATCGGCGGTGAGCTTGGTTTCGAGTTCGCCCAGACGCCGGTCATTGGTTTCCTTGAAGGCCTCGAAGGCGCCCATGAAATCGTCGAAGGCCGCCGTCATCGTCTCCGGAACGGTCTTGATCTCGGGGGCCACTGCCCGTGTTTCGGTTGCTGTTACGGTCATCTTGTCTTGTCCTTGTCTGCTTGGAGTTTCATCATCCGGGCCGCCCGCCGCATCCTGCGCACGAGCTCCGTTTCGGGGTCGCGGAACCACCGCGCATTCTTGACGTTCGAGACGCGCGCCGAAGGCAGCATCGGGAAGGTCACGATCGAGATTTCCCAGAGGTCGGCCTCGAGGATCCGGCGCACGCCGCTCTTGCCGTCGGTCTTCGCCTTGACGGTCTGGAAACCGATGGAGAGCCCGTCCAGCGCACCCGCCTTCATCAGCTGGTGTACTTCACTCGCACGCTCGACGCCGGGCGCCAGCTGCCCCTCGACATAGAGCCCGCGTGCGTCCTCGCGGATCGTCTTCCAGGCCCCGAGCGGCTCGCCCGGATCGTGCTGGAAGAGCATGCGCACGCCGGCCGCACCGCGTCGCGACAGCGACCGGGAGAACGCGCCGGGTTCGATCGCGTCCTTGCCGAGATCGACCTCGCCGAAGACGCTGGCATAACCGGAAAACCGGCCCTCCCCCGTCACTCCGGAAAGCGTCAGATTGGCAAACTTCTGCGTTCGCCAGACAGGCAGCCTGTCGGTCGTCATGGCATGTCTCCAATGTTTGAAAAAATGAGCCGGCAGCCAATAGGCGTTAGGCAATAGGCAGTAGGAGTTAGGCGCGAGGAACTTCACCTTGATGAAAGAAGGCGCATAGATTCAAAGCTCAGAAATGCCCCGCCCAGGCTACTGCCTACTGCCTACTGCCTATTGCCTCGCCCATACCGCTCCGCCACCCGCGCCGCCGCGCCCAGCGCCCACCAGGCCGAAAGGCTGGCGGCGGCGGAGCCGGCCAGCATCACCTCGGTACCCGACAGGATGCCGGCGATGCCAAGCTTGGAGACGATCCACAGACCAGCCGGACCGCCAAAGATCAGCCCGCAGATCAGTCCGGTAAAAAACCGCGATGCCGCCTCTTGCTTGCCCTTCGGCAGCATGTAGACGAGCGATACCGCGGCCCCCGCGGCCGAGCCGATCCCCTTGGCCGCCCAGAGACCCGGGTCATTGCCAAAATCAGTCATTTGTTAAGTCCTTGATGCTATTATGAGAATTGACACATCATGACGGAACGGCAGCCGAGTGCCGCAACGAAAGGCCATGCCTTACGCAACGTCAGTCGGTAAATTCCGTGAATCTTTTGAATCGTTGCGGTCAGGCGCTCGGAAACTGAGTCAATAGCCTCGGATAAAGATCAAACCGGTCGTTAAAATGATTCCGATGATCATTATAAGCCTCTGAAAAATCAGAGATCTTCAAAGTTATCCGTCTGATCTGAGACAATATCCGGATCATGTTGACGGGCGTGGCGTATGATAAGCACGCCGAGTATTCCATCCACCACTTCGTAGTCGATGACATAGGGCGGAACCGAAAATCGGCGCACACCTCGCGCTGCATTCAGCAACTGTCCTGCGTGGGGAAAACGCTGCAGCATCTCCATTGCTTGTCGAACTTGCTGGATCATCACCGATGCAGCCCGTTTATCGAATCGGGCAAGATAGGCGCGTTCGGCTTTCAAGTAGGCCGCAGCGCCGTCGTGAATGCGCAGCTTCATCAAGCCGCATCGTCCTTATTCAGCGCTTCCAGTTCATCCAAGAGATTGTCCATATCTTGAAACTTGCCTTGACGCATGCCCTCGCGGGCCTGCTCGATCGCCAGAATATCCTTGCCTTCCGTCGCCAGATAATACCGCATCGCCCGCACCATCACCCAACTGCGGGATCGGTCAGCGGTTGCGGCGATCGTCTCGATATCGGCGAGAACATCCACCGGCAGGCGCAATGCGATCGGATCGGACAGAACGGGCTTGGCCATCATCGCCTCCATTTGTTATACAACGTATTACAAAATAGCAGCGATCCAACTCTCCCTCAATACCCCACCGCCTGCCGCTTTTCCGCGTCCGTCAGGAAATCCGCATCCTTCAGCCGCGCCCAGACCTCGGCGCGCTCGGCCGCAAGGCCCGTCACCTGGTCGAGGTCCGGCGCCAGCCGCAGGTCCGCGCCAAAACTTGCCGAAAACCAACCGGACAAGGCCGAAAGCGTCCGAAACAGCATCGGCAGCACCGTCAGGCGATAGAAGGCGCGGNNTGGCTTCCTGGTAGTTGGCATAGGTGTTGTCGCCGGGAATGCCGAGCAGCATCGGCGGCACCCCAAAGGCGAGCGCGATGTCGCGGGCCGCGCCATTCTTCGCCTCGACGAAATCCATGTCCTTCGGCGAAAGCCCCATCGCCTTCCAGTCGAGCCCGCCTTCGAGCAACAGCGGCCGCCCGGCCCGCATCGGCCCGGAATAGCCCTCGTCGAGTTCGCTCTTCAGCCGCTCGTACTGGTCGGCCGAAAGATTGCCGCCCTCCTTCGGCTGGTAGACCAGCGCGCCGGAAGGCCGGGCCGAATTGTCGAGCAGCGCCTTGTTCCAGGTCGCCGCCGCGTTGGAGAGATCGAGCGCCATCTGCGCTGCCTCCAGCGGCGGAAAGCCGAGATGGTCGTCGAGCGGATGAAACAGCCGCAGGTGCAGAAGCCCGCCCTCGCCGGCCGCATGGCGGCTTACTCGCGGGCCGACGCGGTATTCGTAGGCGTCCGGCCAGCCGTCGCGCCCTTCAAGAATGCGAACCCGGTCCGGCCGCAACAGATGCAGTTCGCGTACCTGGTCGCCCACACTCAGCGCTTCGACATAGGCATTGCCGGACAGCAGCAGATGGCCATAAAGCGTCTCCAGGAAATCGACGCCGCCCATTCGGCCGTTTGGCCTTGCAAGCAGCGACAGCACCGGATGATCGCTTGCCTCCTCCGCCCCCTCGTAAAGCAGGATCGGCACCGATGCCGCGGCTTCCGAAATCAACCGCACGGCCCGGTGCGCCGCCGGGTTCTTCATGAACCCCTCGCGCGAAAGCCCGGCATAGGTCCGTCCCGTCCAGTGCGCCCGCGCCTCCTTCGAAAGCGCGATAAACCCGGTCGCGGCCTTGGCCTCGCTCACGGGTGCTTGATCGGCCGGGCGCAGCCACGGCAGACGGAAGGGGTTTTTCATGATTTTTGATCCTTGAAGAGAAGCCGCACCTTTGCGCGGAAGCCGGTCATGTCCGTTTCAGAAGGGTCAGGTCCCGCCGACTGCAAGCCTGATCGCCGCATGATAATCCCTGCCGTAGCGCGCCACCGTCGCTGCCCGGTCGCGCCCGTTGATGATCCGCCGCGCACCCGTCCAGTCGCTGCTGCCGCCGGAAAAATAGTCCGCCAGTCGCTTGCCGGTAAAACTGCCCTGCTCCATCCCCTGGAAAAGAATATCGACCGCGACCCTCATCTCCATCGCCCGTTCGGGATGCGCAAGCAGATCGATGCCGGTCAACTCCGTCATCCGCTGGTAGTTCTTTTTGTGCGTCAGTTGCACCAGCCCGCGCCCCAGCCAGCTTTTGCCGTCCGCATCGCGTCGCCAATAGGGCGCTGAAACGGAAGGCAGTCGGCCGCGCCGGTAGGCGCTGTCGAGGATGGCGATCGCCCGGTCGTCGCTTGCGGCAAGTGTCTCGCGCACCGGCTGCATCGTCCGGCCGGTCTCGTGATGCGCAGTCGCCAGCATGTAGGCCAGCCAGCGCGTGTCTGCCCCGGCCGGATACCGCGACCAGCGATCGAGAATCGCCGACAATCCAGCGGTCTGTTTCTGGGACAAGGCTCCGTCGAACAATGAGGCACGTACCGCTTTGAAGAACAGGTCCCGGTTGAAGTGCATACAAGGCCACTCCCGCTCAGATTGGACGAAAAAAACATGGGAGTCTAAATCGATTTAAGTAATTTAAATCGTTTAAACTATTTAACACCCTGATTTACTTTGTGTTTGAGATATGAAAACTAAATCCCAGCAAGGTGAACTGCTTTAATCTTGGAGGATAGAATGAACGCAGCCGCAAAGATCCCGTCCGAAACGGAACGTTCCACCATCCCGCAGCATATGCTCGACCGGATCGAGAACGAGTGGCATCAGATGCGCGCCAATGCTCTGGCCCAGCCAAAACCCTTCCAGCCTTCCAACGATAAGACCTGACCTTATTTTTCGATGAGGACATGCAAACGGCCGGGAACTTTTCCGGCCGTTTGACGTTTCAACTCGCTGTCAACCGGCCAGAAGGATGCGACATGACCACACAGACTATGCCCCAACCCCTGTACGATCGCTTCGAAAACGAATGGCGCCAGATCCGCGAAGGCACATCGGCACCGGAAAAGTCCGTCGGCAACAGCCAGCGTTAAACTATCTCCGTAACCCTTCCCAGATAGTCAAATCCCCCGCACCCGTGGTTCGCCATGGCCTTCCAGCATGAGGGCCGTGAGCGCCCAGACGAGCGCGTCCAGCCGGTCGGGCGAGCGGCCCGACGACAGCCCGTCCGCCCCGAAATCGCACATCTGGTCTTCGAGCGCCGGAAACGATCCGGCATGCACCACCCGCGACTGTTCGTAGAGCGCCGCGACCGGCTCGGCCCGCAACCATTTTCCCCGCGATGCCCGCACCGTCGTCACCGGCAGCTGTGCATCGATGCCTTTCAGAACCGCAACCACCATGTCGCCGCCCTGATTGATCTCCGCGACGATCCGGTCGGCGTCGAAACGGCGGTAGGCTCTGGCGACCGCCAGCGCCCATCCCGCCGGGCTTGCGCCTTCCACCGAGCAATCGGCAAGCACCACGCCCCGGCCCTGCCGGTCGAGACCTGCGACGACGATCCCGCAGCAGGACTGCGTTCCCGCGCCCGCCGGCGGATCCACCGCCACGACGATCCGGGACAGCGGTCCGGCATCGCGCAGCTTCAGCGCCTCGATCAGTGCGCGCGACCACAGCGCATCCTCGCGGTCGACGATCACCTCACCGTCCAGCTCCTGCCGCCCCAGCCGCGTGCCTCCGTAGCGTTTCGCCATGGCCTCCAGGAATCCCGGCGCCAGATTGCCGGCATTGTCGTTCGTCCTGATCCGATGCGTCACCGTCGCCGGGTCGGCGATCAGCGCCTTCAGAAGCGGGATCGGACGCGGTGTCGTCGTCACCAGCATGCGCGGAGCATCCCCGAGCCGCAGCGCAAACTGCAGCATGTCGAAGGTTTCCTGCGGATGCTTCCATTTTCCAAGTTCGTCGCACCAGGCAAAGTCGAATTGCGGCCCGCGCAACGAGTCCGGATCTTCCGAGGAAAAGATCTGCGCGATCGTCCCGTTCGGCCAGACCAGCCTGCGCCGCGATGCCTCGAAGTCCGGGCGATGGTGCCGCGCGATCCGGCAGATCCCGGAAATTCCGTCGATCATCACCTCCCGCGCATCGCCGAGCGTTTCGGCCACCAGCGCGATCCGCCGCGGCGGGCCACCAATCTTTTCCGAGGCGATTGCGTGCACCCATTCGGCGCCCGCCCGCGTCTTGCCGGAACCGCGCCCTCCCATAAGCACCCAGGTCCGCCAGTCGCTTTTCGGTGGCATCTGCTCGTGGCGCAGCACATAAAACCAGTCGCGTTTGAAACGCTGGTGCAGCTGAACGGTCTTCGATGTGATCCCGCCGTCCTCGCCGGCACCGTTGGCCGTCCTCTTGTCCTGCTGGTTGTCCGGGGAACTCGTTTCGCAGGATCCGAACGAAAGCCCCTGCGCCTCCTCCCAAACCTCTGCCATTGATGGTCTTGCGCCAACAGGCACGCCTTCCGCATCGCTTGCATTTCCGCAGTTGCGGCCCTGCTGCCGCAATTCGCCGTCTTCCGGCCCGTTGCAGACCGTCCCGGCCGCAGGTCTGTCCAGTCCGGTCCAGTCCTTGTTTTCTGAAGCATTGGAAATCGGCTTTGTACCGTCCGCCAGGCCTTTCTCGCTGCGGACGATCGATATCGCCAGCCCGTTTGTGTTAGCAGTGGCCTGCTTATGCGCGGCCCGGAGTTTCGCCATGTCCTTGCCGTGCGTCACGACGATCTCGCCAGCCTGCTTCATCTTGCCCTTGGTCACCCGCTTTTCACGGCGGGGGTCCGGTCGCGCTTGCGCTTTCAGTTGCGGCAGCACCGGCGCTTCCAGGCTCTTGCGCGGCGGCGGCCTCCCGTTGCCACGCCGCCGAAAGCTGCTGCGCCCGGCTTTCGATCCGTGCCTCGAATTGCGCGCGCAACGCTTCATAATCATCCTCGTCTATCTCTGCTTCCGCCTGGATGCGCCGGTCAGCGCAATCGTCCTCTGCAGGCTGTCGATCTTCTCCAGCGTCCGCACGATCAGCGACATCGCCTCGATGCTCGCCTTGGCGTCCGCCTGCGTCTGCTTGCGGTCGATTTCGTCCGCATCCGCCAGCGCCCGTTCCGCGGCCTGTTCGCGCAACAGCTGGAACTGCTGCAGCTGCATGCGCAGCTCCTTGGTCATGTTGTTCAGCATGTCCTGCAGGTCATCGAGCGGCGAGACAGCTTCGGCCTTGGTGTCGAGCACCACCCGCCATGCCTGCGCCTCCAGCGCATCGTCGGGGCCGGCTGTCCGCAGCCCGTCATAGACGGCCGCCTTCGGCCAGACGCCAAAAAGCGCCGGATCGATATCCAGTTCCACATTCATCGACGATGTCCTTGATGGCTTCGCTTTGCGAAGAGGCAGTAGGCAGTAGGCAGTAGGCAGTAGGCAGTAAAGTTGGGCGGCACCAAAGCCGGCGACGCCGACAGAGGGGGGACCGCTACGAAATCCGGTTTGTCCAGTGTTCCCGAGCCCGCCTTACCCGCACTTCTCCGACTGTAGATAAACCCTATCAAACCACCGTCACGCCGTCAAGGATTATTTTCCTATTAGGATTATTTTCTTTACCTTGCGAAACGGCGCACCCGTGTTACTCTTCTCTCATGTTGACCGAAGAGATCGAAAAACTGGCGCTCAGCCTGCCCGGCACGCTCGAAAGCTCGCATTTCGGCAAGCGTGATTTCCGGGTGGGAAAACGCATCTTCATGTCGCTGCCGGAAGCCGGCCGCGCGGTCTTCAAGTTCACGCCCGACCAGCAGCGCATGCTCATCGAAACCGAACCCGGCGTCTGCGCCGCGGTCCCCGGCGGTTGGGGTTTGAAGGGCTGGACATCGGTCTGGTTCGCCGATGCAAGTCAGGACACCATCGACCATGTCATGGAAACCGCCTGGCGCAACGTCGCGCCCAAAAGCCTGCAGAAGTCGGCTGCGGAGTAATCAGCGACCGCCGCCGCCGGAGGTCTCGTCTTCGCCCACCGTCAGCGGCCAATCGATCAGATACTCCTCATAGTCCTCGACATCGATCCCGTCCTCCGGCACGGTGCGGCCGCGCACGGAGATACCCGCCTGATGCACGGTATCGGGGTCGCCGGACACCAGCGGATGCCACCAGTAGAGATCGATCCCGTCGCGCACCAGCCGGTAGCCGCAGGTCGGCGGCAGCCAGGTCAGCGTGTTGACCTCGTCCACCGTCAGCTGGATGCAGTCCGGCACCGTCGCCTGCCGGTTAGGATAGTCCCGACACCGACAGCTCTCGCCGTCGAGCAGCGTACAGCCGATCGAGGTCCAGGCGATCTCGCCGGTATCCCAGTCCTCCAGCTTGTTCAGACAACAGAGGCCGCAGCCGTCGCACAGGCTTTCCCATTCGGCATTGTTCATCTCCCCGAGCGTCTTGGTTTTCCAGAAAGGCATCTCGCCCATCGCAGTCACTTTCTTCAACCGTCAGCAGGACACGGTGTTTTTCGCATGAGCCACCATGCCAGGGATGACTTTTGACATAGGCCGTCGCGCGAAGCGCGATTTTTGACATAGGATTGCCGGTTTTTTAAGGCTGCGATGGCGATATGCAAGTAGAATAGAAAGCGGGGCCATGCAAATATCCCCGCGCATCACGAACACAGCGGGAAACCAGTGCCGTGCAGGACATGACGCCAGACGATGGCAATTCGGGGAAGAATCGGACGGTGGACGATCGGCCCGCCGCGGACAAAGCCGGTGCAGACAGGTCAATCGCCGACCGGCCGCGCAAGCGCCACATCTTCCTGCGGATCGATTCCTGGATCGATTCTACCGTCTGGAACGCCGGCTTCCGCGCGGCCGAATGGTGGGAGGACGTCACCATCTTCTTCCGCCGCTTCCAGATGCGCGGCTGGAAGAAGGTCCTGTTCGACATTCTCGGCGAAGGCATGAACTGGGGCGCCGTCGGCGCCGTGCTGATGTTGGCGCTTGCCCTTCCCGCCTTTGAGGAAACCAAGGGCAACTGGCGCGCCCAGAGCGATTTCGCGGTCACCTTCCTTGATCGCTACGGCAACGATATCGGCCATCGCGGCATCATCCACGAGGATTCGGTGCCGATCGACGAATTGCCGGATTCGCTGATCAAGGCGGTGCTCGCCACCGAGGACCGTCGTTTCTTCGATCATTACGGCATCGATTTCCTCGGTCTTTCCCGCGCGATCAGCGAGAATGCCCGCGCCGGCGGCGTCGTCCAGGGCGGCTCGACCTTGACCCAGCAGCTGGCGAAAAACCTGTTCCTGTCGAACGAGCGCACCATCGAGCGCAAGATCAAGGAGGCCTTCCTCGCCGTCTGGCTGGAATGCAACCTGTCGAAGAAGGAAATCCTCCGCCTCTATCTCGACCGCGCCTATATGGGTGGCGGCACGTTCGGCGCGGCTGCGGCCTCGCAGTTCTATTTCGGCAAGGCGATCACCGACGTCAATCTGGCCGAAAGCGCCATGCTTGCCGGCCTGTTCAAGGCGCCGGCCCGCTATGCGCCGCATGTCAACCTGCCGGCCGCCCGCGCCCGCGCCAACGAGGTTCTGACCAATCTCGTCCAGGGCGGACTGATGACCGAGGGCCAGGTGATCGCCGCCCGCCTCAACCCCGCCACCATCATCGACCGCGCCCAGACCAAGGCGCCGGACTTCTTCCTCGACTGGGCCTTCGACGAAGTCCAGCGCATCGCCGCCCCCTTCGCGCAGCATTCGCTGGTGGTCCGCACCACCATCGATATGGGCCTCCAGCATGCAGCGGAAGAAGCCGTTGAATCCAGCCTGCGCCAGTATGGCGAAAGCTACCGGGTCAAGCAGGGCGCCCTGGTGATGCTTGAGAATGGCGGTGCCGTCCGCGCCATGGTCGGCGGCCGCGATTATGGCGAAAGCCAGTTCAACCGCGCAACAAAAGCCCTGCGCCAGCCGGGTTCGTCCTTCAAGGTCTATACCTATGCGGCGGCGATGGAGAAAGGCTTCACCCCGGAATCGGTGATCAGCGATGCGCCGATCAGCTGGCGCGGCTGGTCGCCGCAGAATTACGGCCGCTCCTATGCCGGTCGCGTCACCATGCTGACGGCGATCGCCAAGTCGATCAACACCGTGCCGGTCCGCCTCGCCAAGGACGAACTCGGAACGGAGCGGATCGCCCAGATGGCCAAGGACATGGGCGTCGAAACACCGATCCGCACCGACAAGACGATGCCGCTCGGTACCTCCGAGGTCACGGTTCTCGACCAGGCCACCGCCTATGCGGTCTTCCCCGCCGGCGGCGTGCAATCGCGCCGTCACGGCATCAGCCAGATCCTGAACTACGACGGCGATGTGCTCTATGATTTCAATCGCGACGCACCGTCCGCCAGGCGCATTCTCAGCGAAAAAGCCAATGCCTCGATGAACTACATGCTGACCCAGATCCCGATCATCGGCACGGCCCGCAAGGCGGCGCTCGACAACGGCGTCGTCGCCGGCGGCAAGACGGGCACCACCCAGGCCTATCGCGATGCCTGGTTTGCCGGCTTCACCGGCGACTACACGACCGCCGTCTGGTTCGGCAATGACGACTACACGTCGAGCAACAACATGACCGGCGGTTCGCTTCCCGCCATGACCTTCAAGCGCCTGATGGACTATGCCGAACAGGGCATCGAGCACCGCGCCATCCCCGGCATCGACAACCCGCTGCCGGATCCGGCAGCNNCGCCAAGCCCGGGGACGAGAGCGCCCTGCCGCCGCTCGTCCGCCCCCGCTCGCTTTCGGCCGAGGCGACGCGCCTCATCCGAACGATCGGTGAAAAGTTTAATAGCGCGCCACCGCTCAAGGCGCCGGAGAAGATCCCCGGCAACGTCGCCGAACTCGATCCGCAACGCACCGGCGCTGTCGTGAAAGGAAGCCGGCATGCGGGGAAGTGATTTTACCTTTGCGGCGCCGGCAACCACTGGCGGGAGATGTCAGTCTGCGCGTAACGGATATCCGACAGGCGCCCCTTCCTTCCCCGCAAATCCCCGGTAGCTCCCTTGTTCCGCATTCCCCTCCTCGTTGCCCTCGCCCTGTCCGTCGCCTTCGGCGTCGGCATCGCCTCGGTCGTATCGGCGCTGAAGGCGACGGTCGGTTTCGGGGCGATCGCGCTCGGACCGTGGATTGCCTTTCCCGATGCGCAGACGGCGAATGCCGATCCCTATGCGCGCGCCCATCGCGCCCGGGCCGGCAAGCTGTTGCTCGGTGGCGCCGAAGGCCTGCAGTTCACCGCGGCCGTCGATGATGGCGGCGCAAAACTCTCGTCCGCCTGCGCCTACGATATCACCGGCCTCACGCCGCCGGCGCGGTTCTGGACGCTTTATGCCACCAATGCCAATGATGTCGCGTTGCGCTCCGGCCCGGAACTGCCCTCGGCCTTCAATGCGCTGACGGTGCTGCGCAAGCGGGACAGCTCTTTCGTCATCCACGTGTCGGCCGAGGCACAACCCGACAATTGGCTGGCCATCCGCCAGACCGGGCCTTTCAAGCTGGTTCTCACCCTGCTCGACACGCCGACGGCCGGCTCCTCCGGGGTCATCGATCTGACCATGCCGAAGATCGTCAGGACCGGATGCGACAATGCGTAGTGTGCTCTTTGCCATCATAACCGGCCTCGTCGGCGCGGCACTGCTGCATATCGTCATCATCCTGGCGCTGCCGCAATTCACCGGCAAGGATGCCTACACGCGGGTGCTCGGCCTCTACGAGATGGACAGTTTTTTCGCGCTCGGCAGCGAACCGGGGACGACCGGCCTTGCCAACGATGATCCGTTCCTGCGCGTCGCCGTCTGCGGCTTCTCGATCGACGGCGGGCCTGCCCGCTTTCAGGCACGCGGCACGGTTCCATTCTGGTCGCTGTCGATCTACGACGCCAATTCCAACGAGGTCTTCAGCATGAACGACCAGACATCGGTCAACGGCAATCTCGACCTGGTCGTCGCCACCCCGATCCAGCTCGTCGAGTTGCGCAAGACGCCGGCCGAGAGCCTGGCGCAGTCGATCATGGTCGAAATGCCCGAACAGCAGGAAGGCTACGCCATCCTGCGGGCGATCGCACCGACCGTCAGCATCGAGGAAGCCGCACGCAGCTTCCTGGCAGAATCGAGCTGCGAACCGTTTCGCCGCTAGGCAGTCGGGTTAGCGTCTGTTGAGAATGACGAGGCATAAAATTCGCCACAAGCGGGAGCATTCGGACTCCAGCGAAGCGGATTCGCGCAGATGCCTGCCGAAACCGGAGGCGGCTTTAAGGCCGCTATGGATCGCTGCATAGGCGGATGCGCGATCGTTTCGAAAGTCGTCAGTGCTTCTTGCGGCCACCATGGAGAGGCGTCTTTGCAGGACCTCCGCCCTTTTGGCTGTCAAGCCGCTCGTACCGGATACCGGTGAACAGGAGAATGACCGCCTTGTTTGGCTGGCCCTGTTCGGTCACCGATTTTCGAGGGATCCGCGGTGTGCGGTCCTCCAGTCTGATTACGTCTGCCATTCTCGTCTCCATAAAATGAATGAGACGGATGAACTATCGTGGATTTCACCCTGCCCGTCTTCGGGCTGACGCATTCCCGGGATTTTCAACCCCGGCATTCGCGCCTTTCTCGTTTGCTCCTTCTTCCGGACATCCGGATCTTCATGCCAGTCTTCGAAGCGGTCTACAGCGTCGTATTTGAACTATGACCGCCGCAGCTTGATTGAGCCATACGATAGTTAACGGCTCGTTAAGGAAGGGACCTAGACCTAGCGAGAAGCAGGAACGCAGTAGCAGCCCTGCCTTTCGCAAATCGTGCGCCCGATGACTATATCATCGGGCCGGTCCTCCCGCTTGCAAAAACCACACTAGGCAAACGTTTGATATCGCGCAGTTCCGGATGGAACATGGCGATCAGCGGCGGGCAAGCAACCCTACAAAGAAGGAAATGCCGGCAACGGTCAAAAGCGTGGTGACCGGTTCGTCGCGAACGCGTTCGCGCAGGCGCTCTGCCAGAACCTCCGCCTCCGATGTCACCACGGCCTTGGCGCCGCTGCCGATCGCGGATACCGAAACCGTCAACCGGGAGATTTCCGCGCGCAGTTCGGCAATCTGGTTTTCAAGGTCGATACGCGCATCCGTCGCTTCGATCTCGGCTTCGTTCGGGACGGTCGCAAATTTCTTCTCGGCCATGTTTGACGCTCCTTGTTTTGATATCCCCCGACAACGCGCGGAACGCTTTTTGGTTCCTGCACACCGCAGTTTTCGGGCTGTAAATTTGCGCAGGAAAATCCGTGACCCACCTATCTTGGCGGCGCGTTATCGGGCTCTATGTGCATGGGAAATGCAAGATTTGCGGTACGGACGGCAGAAAACGCCGATCACTCAAATAAAAACACAAAAACAAACGTCTACTAAAATATGCAATGCTGAGAGATACCCGTCTTGAAGATGATGCAGATCGACACAGTTGAAGAAAACGCGTTTACGGGAGAAACACCAGTGAAAAAGATTCTTTTGGGGATAGCGGCCGCGGCCATGCTCCTCGTCCCGACCTTGGCCGTTGCGGCGGAAGGTTATGCGACGGCAAACGTCAACATGCGTTCGGGACCAAGCACGCGCTATCCGGCCGTGACGGTCATTCCCGTCGAGACCGAACTTGAAATCCATGGTTGCCTGGCGGATGTACCATGGTGCGACGTCTCCTTCTATCAGGGACGCGGCTGGGTCGCGGCGCAATATATCGCGACCGAATACCGGCAGAACCGCGTCTATCTGCAGCCGCGATACTACCAGCCGCTCGGCATCCCGACGATCACCTTCGATCTTGGAAACTACTGGGAGCGCAACTATCGCAACCGCGACTTCTATCGCGATCGCGATCGCTGGGGACGGTCCGACTATGATGGCAACCGTCGCGAACGCCGCGAAAGACGCGAGCGCCGCCGCACCGTCGACCAGTACGACAACGACTATGGCCAGAACGACGGCTACGGCCAGGATGACAACCGTTGGCCGCGTCAGGATTACAACGACAATGACGGCTACGGTCAGGATCGCGACCGCCGCCATCGTCGCGACCGCGACCGGGATCGCCGCCGCGTGATCGAGGAAAACACGATCGACGAGTTCGAAACCGACAACAACGACAATGACAACCGTCGTCGTCGTCGCGAGGAAAACCGACGCGAGGAAAATCGTCAGCAGGACGAGAACCGCCAGCAGGACGAAAATCGCAGGCGCGATGAGAACCGTCAGCGCGAGGAGAACCGCCAGCAGGACGATGGTCAGGACCAACCTCGACAGGAACGTCGTCGCGGCAACAACGACAATGGGAACAGCGACAGCACCCCGCTGACCTGCCCCAAGGGCGATGTCGAATGCGCCCTTCGCAAGAGCAACTAGGCTGAAAATGATCCGGGCGGCAAAGCGCCGCCCGGACTTCCGGCATGCCTTGCGATCGCCGCAGATATAAAGGAAACCCAAAGACCCATAGTTAACGAGCCGTCAACGCTTTTGCTCTAGTTTGAACGATGGGTTCCGTATCGGGACGGGCGGATTTGATCCGACTGTCCGGCCGGATGTTTCTGATGTTTTGCGTACGAGTGGGTGTATCCGTGTCGGACCGGTTTCGTGAGTTGGAAAGACCGCAGGCAGGGCGTCTCAAGGACGTTGTCCTGATGGCGACGGTGACCGGTTTCGAAGGTCTCCGCCATCCCCGCAAATCGGATATGAAGCAGTTCTCGGAACTGTTCGAACCGCTCTTCCTGTCTTCCAGCGATGAAGCCCGGCGCCAGGCAGCGGCAGCCCTTTCGCAATGCCCGCACGTCCCTGAAACAGTCGCCCTGCAGATCGGCAGCGCCCCCATCTCCATCGCCGCGATCTTCCTGACCCGCTCGACATCGATCGACGACAAGACGCTCGTCGCGATTATCCGCAGCCAGAGCCCGGCGCATTCGACGGCGATCACCCGCCGCGAAAATCTGTCGCCGCAGGTGGTGGATACGCTGGTCGAACGCTGCCAGACGCTGACAAGCATGCCGCAACAGGCAAAGCCTGCCCAATTGACTCCCTCCGAGCCGGTCCGGACCGACATCACGCAAGCAGCAGTGATGCCGGACGGCGATACGCTTCGAAAGCGGCAGCTGCGCGAGGAGGAACTGCGGCGCGAACTGAAGGCGCTGGCGCTTGCCAACCGCCAGGCGCCGACCCAGCTGCCGCTTCTCCAGCCGATCGACGACCTGCATGAAGCGCTGCTCGTGCGCTTTGCCCGCGGCGGCGAAATCAACCTGTTCGCATCGAGCCTTGCGGCGGCCCTCAACGCCAGTCCGCTCTTGGGAGAACGCATCGTTCTTGATGTTTCCGGCCAGCAACTGGCCGCCGTGCTGCACGCACTCACGCTCGATCGCGCCGACCAGCTGTTCATTCTGCAGGCGCTCTATCCGCATCTTGGCGAGCGGCTGGGCGGAACGACCCGCGCTGACGTCCTGATCGACACGACCGATCCCGTGACGAGCCGCGAGCGTGTCGAAGCCTGGCTGCGGGCCGATCGCTATACCGGCGAGGACACCGTCCACGAACCGCATCTGGCGGCCGATCGGACTGCCGATCCGCGCCAGGCCAATGTCCGCCCGGCCGACATCCAGCATGGCGAAACCGCCCGCAAGCGCCGCAGCTTCGGCCGCTAACGCCTTTCTCCTGCAACCTCGAAGAGGTCGCCGCGCTCTTCCACCTCGATCTCGACGATCCAGCAATCCGGGTCGAAGCGGATTTCGCGTGCAAGAGCGGCCTCGACGGTCTCGGCATCGGCCTTGTCCAGCCGCACCTCGAACAATCGTCCCGGAACCGGATCCTCTTGAAAAAAGCTTTGCGACGCCGGGCCATAGAGCACTTCCGTCCCCTGCCGCGTCCGCTGCCGGATGAAGATCGCGCCGGCCTCCGCCGCCCCCTTGCGCAGGACAGCGGCATAGTCGCCGGCATTGAAGACGCGGCGTGTCAGGGCGGAAACGAAGATTTCGGATTTCAGGCGCATGCCGGCTGATTACACCGGCGGCAGGCATCGCGCAAATCCATGCCTTTCATCCGGTCCGATCGAGTGGACCTGCGTCAGACGCGCACGGCCAGCCGCAACCCGCCCCAATGGCGACCGTTGACGACGATCGGTGCCGAAATATCCTTCATCAGCACGAAATTGCCGGCGCCCATGTCGCGACGGTAGGTCTGCACGAGAAAGGGTTGCTTGCCCCGTCCCGCGGCAAGCCCGACGCGGTCGTTGAATATGCGGCGATTGCGGCAGTTGGCGGTGTTCCAGTCGGGGTCGGCAGGGCGTTGCGGGTGCGAGAATTTGCGATTGTGCGTCGGCAGGTAGCCGTTCTCGTCGATGGCAGCGCAAAAGGCGATCCGCTCATCCGCCTCGACCACCGGCTCCAGGATCGCGGGCAGCACACGATCGGTAAAATCGGTAAAGCGGGTCGTCATCTGCACCGGATTGCTGCCCGCAACCTGGCGATACTGCCGGTCGAACAAGGCGTCCATGCCGATGGCCCCGCTCGAAACCGCCTTTTCGAACAGAGCGGAAACCTCTGCCGCGACATCGCGGACGGTGCGGATATACGGGCTGTCGGGTGTCTCAAGGCCAGCGCTTGCCGTCACCTGGATGATCTTTTCGGAGACGGCGACCACCGAATCGACACGCGACGAGGCCTTCTGCAGCATTTCGCTGGACGCCCGGATTTCGCCGGACATGCCGCCCAGCTGTTCGGCAAAGGCGGCATACTGGCGGTCGAT
>UCJH01000087.1 GCA_900472785.1 Hyphomicrobiales bacterium
CGTCTGGAGCGCATTGCCGCGGACCCGATCGACGATGGAGCCGAGCGTGCGGACCGTTTCGCCAAGCGCTTCCGATTGAACCTGCGTCGTTTCCGACAGGCGTTGCGTGCGCGAACCAAGCGATGCGCTGGAGGTTTCGATCGTTGCTGTCCGCTCCGTAATCGAAAGCAGGTTTCGCTCCAGGCCGTCGAGCGCGCCATCGAGCCGGCGGGCGATCGCCTGATAGCTTTCCGGAACCTCAGTCGGCGTGCGAACGGAGGTGTTGCCATCGGACAATCCCTCGACGACGGCGTCAAAGACGGCGATGGCCTCGGCCTCACCGGCCTTGCGCTGATCTGCCAGTTGGCGATGATGCGCATGGCGCTGTTCGTTGAAGCGCAACGAAACGGCAATTTCAGTATCGACGAAGACCGTGCGAACCAGGGCCGAAACAAGCTCCATCAGCTCGCCCTTGCGGGATTTTCCGAGCGGAAGCATGGATTTCGGCCAGAAATCCTCGATCGTCGCACAGAGCAGGCGCTCCAGCACGACGGCATGGCCGGCGATCTGCCAGCGCGGATCGAGCCCCATCTTGCTTTCGGTATCGGACAGGACCTTGACGCGTTCAGCATAGAGGCTGTCGAAACGCGCATCGGTGAGCACGCTCCAGTGGGAAGACTGGAGATCGTGAAGGCGCTCGATCTGGCGGTCGCTGGTAAAATGCCGGGCGGCTTCGGGGAATGTCTGCAGGCGCTGAAAGAGATCGCGGAGGGCGAGTTCGACCTCGGGACCGAGTGCCTGGCGATGCCGGCGAATGACGTCGGTCTGGCCGTCATCGAGACCAGCAAAGCGCAAACGCTCAAGCAGACTGCCTGCCTGGGCCTTTCGCGACTGATCTGTTGACGTATCCTGCCTCAACGCTGTTCCCCGGTTCAGCGCATGATCCTGAAAAGTAGTTGTGCTTTTCAGACGGGATCATGCGTAAATTCCATGTCTAGCGCCGATCGTCGCATTCGACCCGAATGCTTGCGGCGCTGCTGCACTGTCGAACAACATGGGAGACCGGCGTCCATGACGGCGCCGTGTGCGGGATGGCCTCAAGTCCATAGACTTCAGGCATCAGTCCACGCGATCCGGTTTCCCAAGTCCATTCGTGAAGATTGTCATACCGGACCAGACCCGGTTCGACTGCGCGGCATCATGCCTTGTCGGGACCATCGGAACTTTCGCATTCCGAGGTGTATGACCATGTTTATGGTTAATTCCTTGCTTGAAGGTTAACGGTTCACGGTCCGTATATGCTTTCGCTAAAATTAAGCCGGTCGTTCCGCTTTCCTGCGGACCGGGAGAGCAAGCCACACAAGTCTTCCTGACAAAACCACAGGTTCTTAATGGTAAGACTTGGGAATTGAAGTTTGCGGTTCGCCACTGTACTTCTTGTTCTATTCTGCTTGAGGTCAGCCATGCGCAAGCATCGCGGACCAGTGTAAAGCGGCATCATGATGATGACGTAGGAAGGGAATGGACAATGATTGTTCTTGGATTGTGCGCCATGCTTATCGCCACCCTGACACTGGCTGCTGTCTCCATGCTTTTGAACATCGAAGACGACGGCAAGGCTACAAGCTCGCGGGTTTTTTGAGCGTCGCGAGCCGCCTTTCATCGGCACGTCGAAGTGTATCGCTCCCCTGAACGCGCCTTCTTCCTGAAAAATTTCCAATGACACTTGTCCGCAGCGGATATCAGCCGGCCGTTGCGCGCCATGCGTCCGCATAGGCCGAGTAGGCCTGCGGTATATGCCCGCTGAAAGCGGTCGTTTGCACCTGCGCCCGAGCGGAATCCGCAAGACATGCGGCACCGAGGCTTGTGCCGGTTGCGCTTTGGCTGCCGGTCAAGATCGGCCGACCTGTCGCGGCCGCCAGCATGCGCAGATAGCTGACATTCCCGGCAAACGGCCCTTCGACGACGATGTCACCCCGCGCGCCGACAAGATCAAGACATGTTGCCGTCATCAGTGCGAGATGAAAAGACACGATGGCATAACGTTCTTCGAGTGCAAGGCTGGCCTCGTCGCAGGTCCAGCGCGCTCTAGCGCCGGGAAACGGGCCGGAGCCTTCCGGAACGGAAGGCAAAAGCATCCACTGGCGCCTGATAACTTCGGCCTCTGTTTCGATGGAAGCGGAAATATCCGGATCCGGCATCAGCGTGGCAAATGCCCGACCGCCCATGAAACGGGCCGACGGCACGGGATCTCCGAGTGCGTTGACGTTGATCAGCGTGTCACGTGTTTCATCAAGCACAACCTTCTCTGCGCCGACGGCCATGATCACCACCCATGTTCCGGTCGAAACCACGGCGAATGGCGATGGCCGCGACAAGACGTGCGGCAGGAGCGAGGCGTTGGAGTCATGGATGCCGCAATAGATCGGAAGGCCGGCTGGCAGGCCCGCCTCTTCCGCGACGGGCGGCAGCAGCCCGCCAAGGACATCGCTCGCCTTGCGAACCGATGCAAACAGGGGACGCCAGCCGCGCTCGTCCACCATGCTGGAGAAATCGGCGCTGTAGGGGCTCCACAAATCCGTATGGCAGCCAAGCGATGTGAGCTCATTGGCAAGCACGCCGCTTAGTCGATAGGACCAGTATTGCGCATAGGTGAGAATGGTTGCGACGCCGGCAAACGCTTCCGGGAAGGTCTGCTGCTGCCAATAGATCTGCGCACCGATGTTGAGACCCATCGGAAGGCGCGCTGTCCCGGTCTCGGCGAAGGGCGGCCGGAGACGATCATAGTCCGATGCAAGCGTATCCGGGCCGGTGAATTCATAGTCGAGCAACGGCAAGGCGAGATCGCCGTGTGCATCGAGAAGAACAGCGGTCGCCCCGTGTGTAGTGACGGAGATGGCATCGATCGGAACTTCGGCATTCAGGTCGCCAAGACTTTGAATGATAAAGCGCCACAGCCGTTCGACATCGAAATGCGGATAGAGCCCGTCATTCGAGACGCCATTGGCGATCTTACGGACGGCGATTTCCTCGAAACGATCGAGGTCGACAAGCGCGACCTTGGCATTTGTCTTGCCGATGTCGATGACGGCGATGGTTTTCATGGGGTCACGCCATATGGAAGACAGTGGTCAAGGACACGGCGACGGGCTCGTTGTTCTCTTTCGTCTCCATGATATCGGCCATATAGGCCCACCATTTCTGCATCACCGGATGCGATGGCAGGTCCGCCATCGTGTGGTCATCCCGTCGCCAGAGCACGCCGAACAGAAGGTTGGTCTCTTCATCCAGATGAATGGAATAGTCGGAGACACCGGCGTCCGTCAGGAGTTGCGACAGCTCCGGCCAGATCGCATCGTGACGGGCCTTGTATTCCTCGGTCATACCGGGATTGAGCCGCATGCGGAACGCGTATTTTTCCATGGGCCGTTCTCCTAGCGGGCCGCGCGACGGCGGGTGCGCGACCAGATGATCGGCAGGGCAATGACGCAGATCAAGAGCGCGCCGATGAAAATCGACATGACGATGCCGGGCACGTTCAAAAGGCCAAGGCCGAAAGTGACGAGCCCCATGATGAAGGCGGCGATGACGACGCCCTGAATGGTGCCGGAACCCCCGAGGATCGAGACGCCGCCGAGAACGACCATGGTCACCACTTCCAGTTCCCATCCGACTGCAATCGACGGGCGGGTGGAGGCAAGGCGCGAGGTCAGCAGCACAGCCGCGATGCCGGACATCAGGCCCGTCAGGCAGAACAGGATGAACTTCACCCGCTCGACCCGGACGCCGGAGAAGCGGGCCGCAACGGGGTTGTTGCCTATGGTGAAGACCTGCCGGCCAAAGTTGGTGTGGTGCAGCAGCACATAATAAAGAAGCGCGAAGATCAGGAAGAGGGCGAACTCGAAGGAAACCACCCACCAGACATAGCCCTGGCCGAAATAGTCGAAGCCTGCGGGATAGCCTTTGAACGCCTGATCCCCCAGCACGATGTAAGAGATGCCGCGAAAGAAACTCATCGTGCCGATGGTCACGACGATCGAGGGCAGGCCAAGGCCGGTGACGAGGAAGCCGTTGAAAAAGCCGCAGAGAAGGCCGGTCAGGATGCCGATGGTCACCAGACCCGGCACGCCGACGCCGAACTGCAGGGCCACACCCATCGCCGTCGAGGCAAGCGCGATGATCGAGGCGACCGACAGATCGATTTCGCCGGAGATGATCAAGAGCGCCATGGCAAGCGCGATGATCGCCTTTTCCGTGAAGTTGAACGTCGCATCCGATAGCGACCACGGCGACAGGAAGTAGGGCGAAGCCAGCGAGTTGACGATGAACAGCACGACCCCGACGATCAGCAGTAGCGTCGGCCACGAGAATACGGCCCCGCGCAGAGGGCTGTCGAGACGATCGGGAATATGACGCGCTTCGTGTGCTGTATCAGTCATGACGTGGCCTCTGCTTCACGAAGGATAAGCCGGCTGCCGCGCTTTTCGCCACGGGCGTTGAGAACGACAGCCAGGATGATGGCGGCCCCGGAAATCGCCATCTGCCAGAAGGGCGAGACGTTGATGACCGGCAGCGCCGAATTGATGACGCCGAGGAAGAGAGCGCCGAGGAGCGCGCCGGCGACGGTGCCGACCCCGCCCGAGATGGAAATGCCGCCGATCACGCAGGCTGCGATGATGGTGAGTTCATAGCCCTTGGCGACCTCGACCGAGCCGATGACGTAGCGCGAGACCCAGAGGTAACCACAGAAGCCGGAGAGCAGGCCCGATATCAGGAAGGTCGCGAACTTGGTGCGGCCAACATCGATGCCGGCATAGACGGACGCCGTCGGGTTGACGCCGACCGCATAGATGGCCCGTCCAAGCGAGGTGCGCGTCATCAGAATGAAAAAAGCCACGGCCACGACAATCGCGTACCAGGAGAGAGCCGGCAGACCGAGGAACTCGATGCGGGTATACTGCACGAAGGCCGGGCTCAGCTTGTCGGCATTCACCCACTGACCGCCGGCAATCAGGAAGATGATGCCGCGATAGATTGTGAGCGTGCCGAGCGTCACGACAATGGCGGGGATGTTCAGGAGCCAGATCAGGATACCGTTGAAGGCGCCGAGCGCGAGGCCGCAAAGGCAGGCAAAGAGCATCAGTGCCGGGATCGGAATCCCCGGAAACGCGGCGTTGATCAGCGCCACGATCATGCCCGTCAGCGCCAGGTTGGACGCCATGGACAGGTCGATCGAGCGCGTCAGGATGACCGACATCTGGCCGAGCGCCAGGATCATCAGCATCGCCGTATCATTGAAAATGCCCGCGAGCTTGCCAGGCGCTGCAAATCCAGGTGCGCGCAGATTGGTTGCGACGACCATGACCGTGACGATGACCGCCAGCCAGAATTCGCGGGATCGGATGACGGTTTTCATGCCGCTTTCTCCCCAATGCCGGCGGCGGCGCGGACAAGCGTCTCCGCGTCGAAGCCGTTGTTCTTTTCGATGGTGGCGGCAATGCGACCTTCGCGCATCACGATGATGCGATCGCTCATGCCCATGACTTCCGGCAGTTCGGACGAAACCATGATGACGGCGAGGCCCTGGCCGGCAAGCTCACTCATGAAGGCGTGAACGGCGGCCTTGGAACCGATATCGATGCCCTTGGTCGGCTCGTCGAGAATGATGACCCGCGGCTTGGTGGCGAGCCACTTGGCAATGACCACCTTCTGCTGATTGCCACCGGAAAGTGTGCCGGCATTCTGGCTGAGCGAGGCGGCGCGCAGGTCAAGGCGCGTCGCATATTCGCGCGCCAGGGTAAATTCCTCTGCGAGGCGCAGGAAACCGCTTTTGGACGTGCGGCGCAGCGAGGGAAGCGAGATATTCTGGACGATGGGCATGTCGACCACGACGCCCTGCTTGCCGCGCTCTTCCGGCACATAGACGATACCGTTCTCGATCGCCGCCGCCGGGCTGCGGATCACGGCGATATCCTCACCGATCCGGACCGCACCCTTGGATGGCCTGGTAATACCGATCAGCGCCTGCATCAGCTCGCTGCGGCCGGCACCGACCAGGCCGTAGAAGCCCAGGATCTCGCCCTTTCGCAGCGTGAAGTTGATGTCGGCGAATTCGGTCGGGTGGCAATAGCCGGAAACGGTCAGCACGGTTTCGCCGAGCGTGGCTTCCTGCTTGGGGAAGACATGCTCGACAGAGCGACCGACCATCATGCGCACGATGGTATCCTGATTGGTATCGGCGATCAGACCGCTGCCGACCATCTCGCCGTCGCGGAAGACAGTGTAGCGATCGGCGATGCGGTAGATCTCGTCGAACTTGTGCGAGATGAACAGGATCGCCTTGCCGTTCTTCTTCAGGAGCTCCATCAGCTCGAAGAGGTCCTGGATTTCCTTGTAGGAGAGAGCCGCCGTCGGCTCGTCCATGATCACCACGTCGGCGTCGATCGATAGCGCGCGCGCCACCGCGACCAGATGCTTGTTGGCGATGCTCAGGTCCTTGAGGCGGGTCTCCGGCGCGATATGGCCGGCGCCGATCTCTTGCAGAAGCTTACTCGACTTCTCGCGCATCGCGCCCCAGTCGAGCGTCTTGAAGCGGGTCTTCGGCGCGTGGCCGAGATAGATGTTTTCCGCGACGCTCAGCTCGTCGAAAAGCACCGTTTCCTGATGGATGGCGGTGATGCCGAGCTTGAAGGCGGCATGCGGAGAAGACAGCGTCACCAGCTCGCCATCGATGCGGATCTCGCCTTCATCGGGCTGGTAGATGCCCGTCATGGTCTTGACCAGCGTCGACTTGCCGGCGCCGTTTTCACCGATCAGCGCTGTCACCTGGCCGGGGTAAAGCTCAAGCGCGACCTTGTGCAGCGCGCGAACCCCGGGAAAGGACTTGGTGATGCCGGACAGCGTGATCTTCGGCGTCGAGCGACCAGGCACGGTCTCGGGCGTGGGTTGGGGCAATGTCATGGGGTCAGCTTCGTTTCAATCGGTTACGGCAATCGCCAACCGTGAGGGTGGCGCGCAAGGTAATCCGTGGGCCGCCTGCGCGGGTGAGGCCGGCGGCGAGAACGCCACCGGCCAGATTTTTTTTGGGATCAGTAGATCTTCGAGAATTCCTCGATGTTCGACTTGTCGAACGTGAACGGGGCAGCCATGGCGGCCGAGTTCGTATCGTCGAGCGTGATTTCACCGACCTTGCCGATCGAGAACTTCGCGCCCGGCTTGGCTTCGGTGCCGCCGATCAGCTGGTGGCTGAGGTAGACGGCGGAGTAGCCGAGATCGATCGGGTTCCACAGGGCAACGGCCTGCGACGAACCGTTGTCGATGAACTGCTTGAACTCGGACGGCAGAGCGAGACCGGTGACATTGACCTTGCCGATCAGGTTGCCGTCGGTGACGACCTGTGCGGCAGCGACGACGCCGACGGTGGTCGGAGCGATGATCGCCTTGAGGTTCGGATAGGACGAGATCAGGCCCTTGGCTTCATTGGTGCTCTTGACCGAGTCGTCGTCACCGTAGACGACCGAAACCAGGTTGATCTTCGGGAACTTCTCCGGAAGGATCTTCTTGGCAGCCTCGATCCAGGCGTTCTGGTTGGTCGCCGTCGAGGACGCCGACAGGATGGCGACGTCGCCGCCTTCCGGCAGATAGTCGGCGGCGAGCTTGATGATGGTTTCGCCGATCAGGTTGGTGTCG
Organism: Hyphomicrobiales bacterium; assembly: GCA_900472785.1. GTDB lineage: Bacteria > Pseudomonadota > Alphaproteobacteria > Rhizobiales > Rhizobiaceae > Pararhizobium. The sequence goes on from UCJH01000087.1 coordinate 7,669, forward strand.
GACGGGTTCAGGTGCAACTGGCGACCTTCAGCAGCAACGCCGGAATCCCAGGAGATGACCTTGATGCCGCGATCCATGGCCTTCTTCAGAACCGGAACGAGCGCGTCCGGATCGTTCGACGAAATCGCGATGGCGTTGACGTTCTGGGCGATCAGCGAGTTGACGATTTCGATCTGGCCTTCGGCAGTTGCCGAGGTCGGGCCGGTGTAGATCACTTCGATGCCGCCGATTTCCTTCGCGGCATTTTCAGCGCCCTTGGCTGCGGCGTCGAAGAAGCCGTTGCCGAGCGATTTCACCACGAGAGCGATCTTTTCCGCAGCCATTGCGGGGGCGGCAAGCATGGTTGCCGCAAGCGCAGTCGTCAGAGCCAAAGTCTTCAGAAATTTCATTGACGTTCTCCTCCCAATAAACCGCGCGCAACCCCGATGGCCCGCCTTGACCGGCTTGTTCTATCAATTTTGCCCCATGCTTCCGGCTGAAATGCCTTGGCCATATGGCGGTTGAACTCCCCGCTTCCTGCCAGTCATGCCGACGAGGAAGCATTCTCCTCAACGATGCCCGACCGCGTATTGGCAATGACCAAACCGACGCCTGCATCTTCGAGCATCTGGACGTGCCTGTCCTCGATGCCCGAATCCGTGATCACCGTGGTGATGCGCTTCAGCCCGCACAGAATGAGGCTGGAGCGCTTGTGAAATTTCGACGAGTCGATCAGCACGACCAGTTCGTCCGCCTGGTCGATCAGCTTCTGCTCCGCCTGGATGAGCAGCGGATCAGCCTCCATCAGACCGAGCGGCCCCAGGCCCTGCGCACCCATGAACATGCGGCGTGCATAGAAATTGCGCGTCACGTCATTGTCGAAAGGGCTCAAAATGATGTTCTGCTCGCGGTAGATCGTGCCGCCGGACAGCATCACCGTGTTCTTCGAATGCTTGAGCAGATGCTCGGCGATCGGGAAGGAATTGGTGAACACCTGCATGCGACGGTTGGCCAAAAAATGCACCATCTGAAAGGTGGTCGTGCCGCCATTGATGATGATCGGCTCGCCGTCCTGGCAAAGCGCCACGGCCTCCTTGGCGATTGCCTGCTTCTGGCGGGCATGCAGGCCTTCGTTGACGCTGAAGGGGCGGCCGGCAAGGCCGACGAATTGCGGCGGATTGATCGCTTCGGCACCGCCACGCACCCGGCGGAGACGCTTCTGCACGTGCAGCGCCGCGATATCCCTGCGGATCGTCGCTTCGGAACTGTCCGTCAGATCGACCAGTTCAGGCACGGTGATGACCGGCTTGTCCTGGACCGCCGACAGGATAATCCTGTGTCGCTCTTTTTCGTGCATGTACTCCTCCAACCTTGCCTATGCTTCCATCACGATCGCGCATTGTCAATCACGTTCGCTCATAATTTTTCATTGTGCAGTGCAATATGATTGTTTTTGATCGTTTATGATTGACACCAGTTCGAATTTTATGTGATCTGACGGCAACGAAGGCGCTTGCGGCTGCTGGCCGAGCGCAGAATTGACCGGGAGGAAATTGAGATGCTCGACAAGCAACAAGGCTCGCGCCTTGCCAATCTTTGGGACGACAGCAAGGCAGCGGCGATGAGCGAACCGGAGCGGCTTCTGTACCGCTCGAACCTTCTCGGTTCCGACAAGCGCATCACCAATTACGGCGGCGGCAACACCTCTGCAAAGGTCATGGAAAAGGATCCGCTCGGCGGCGGCATAGTCGAGGTGCTGTGGGTCAAAGGCTCGGGCGGCGACGTCGGCACCATCAAGATGGACGGCTTTTCGACGCTCTACATGGAAAAGCTGGAAGCCCTGAAGGGTCTCTATCGCGGTCTCGAACATGAAGACGAAATGGTCGGCTACCTGCCGCATTGCACCTTCAATCTCAATCCGCGCGCGGCTTCGATCGACACGCCTCTGCATGCCTATGTGCCGAAGAGGCATGTCGACCACATGCATCCCGACGCGATCATCGCCATCGCCGCCTCCCAGAACAGCCGCGAACTCACCCAGAAGATTTTCGGCGACGACATCGGCTGGCTGCCCTGGAAGCGTCCCGGCTTCGAGCTCGGCCTCTGGCTGTCGAAATTCTGCGCCGAGAACCCGAACGCACGCGGCCTGATCCTGGAAAGCCACGGTCTGTTCACCTGGGGCGACACCGCCAAGGAAGCCTACGAGACGACGATCGAAATCATCAACAAGGCGATCGCCTGGTTTGAAGAGACGAACACGGCGCCGGTCTTCGGCGGCGCGGTCAAGCCCGTGCTTGCTGCCGAGGAACGCCGCGCCATCGCGCAGAAGCTGATGCCGGTCATTCGGGGCATGATCAGTGCCGACGAACGCAAGCTGGGTCACTTCGACGACAGCCAGGCTGTTCTCGATTTCGTAACGTCAAAAAACCTCGCGCCGCTGGCAGCGCTCGGCACCTCCTGCCCCGACCATTTCCTGCGCACCAAAATCTGCCCGCTGGTGATCGATTTCGATCCGGCCAGCCCGGATATCGACAAGACGCTCGCCGGCCTTGAAGCCGCGATCGCCGAATACCGCGCCGGTTACGCTGCCTATTACGAGCGCTGCAAGCGCGACGACAGCCCGGCAATGCGCGATCCGAATGCCGTCGTCTATCTCATCCCCGGCGTCGGCATGATCACCTTTGCCAAGGACAAGGCAACCGCGCGTATTTCCGGCGAATTCTACGTCAACGCCATCAATGTCATGCGCGGCGCGTCCGGCGTCTCGACCTATGTCGGCCTGCCGGAACAGGAAGCCTTCGACATCGAATACTGGCTGCTCGAGGAAGCAAAACTACAGCGTATGCCGAAGCCGAAGATGCTGGCCGGCAGAATAGCGCTCGTCACCGGCGGCGCCGGCGGCATCGGCAAGGCAACCGCCCACCGCCTGATGCAGGAAGGTGCCTGCGTGGTTCTGGCCGATATCGACGAGGCAGCGCTGGCCTCGGCATTGAGTGAACTCGGCGGCCGCTACGGCAAGGATTTCGTCCGTGCCGTTTCCATGAACGTCACCGATGAAGCCGCCGTCGAAAAGAGCTTCGCAGACACGCTGCTCGAATTCGGTGGGCTCGATATTCTCGTCTCCAATGCTGGCCTCGCCTCCTCCGCACCGATCGAAGATACGACGCTGGCGCTGTGGAACAAGAACATGGATATCCTCGCGACGGGCTACTTCCTCGTGTCGCGCGAAGCCTTCCGCATTTTCCGCAACCAGAAGGCCGGCGGCAACGTCGTCTTCGTCGCCTCCAAGAATGGCCTTGCCGCCTCGCCCGGCGCATCCGCCTATTGCACGGCGAAGGCGGCCGAAATCCATCTCGCCCGTTGCCTGGCGCTCGAAGGCGCATCCGCCCAGATCCGCGTCAACGTCGTCAACCCGGATGCGGTCCTGCGCGGCTCGAAGATCTGGTCCGGCGAATGGAAGGAACAACGCGCCGCCGTCTACAAGACGGACATGGAAGGGCTGGAAGCCATGTACCGCGAACGCTCGATGCTGAAACTCAGCGTCTTCCCGGAAGACATTGCCGAAGCGATCTACTTCCTCGCCTCCGACATGTCGGCCAAGTCGACCGGCAACATCATCAATGTCGACGCGGGCAACGCCCAGTCATTCACACGCTGATCCGGAGAACGATATGACACGGATGATCACACAGGACGTCATCGAGGCCGACAATGCCAAGCGCATCGCTGACCTGAAAGCCGACTACGACCATCTCGGCGCACAGCTTGCGCGCCGGGGCGTGGATATTCATGCGATCAAAGCGAAAGTCTCCGCTTACGGTGTTGCCGTTCCGTCCTGGGGTGTCGGCACCGGCGGTACGCGCTTTGCCCGCTTCCCCGGCGCCGGCGAGCCGCGCAATATCTTCGACAAGATCGAGGATTGCTCGGTCATCCAGCAGCTGACCAAGGCAACACCGACCGTGTCGTTGCATATCCCGTGGGACAAGGTCGACGACCTGACGGGGCTGAAGGAAAAGGGCAACGCGCTCGGTCTCGGTTTCGACGCGATGAACTCCAACACCTTCTCGGACGCAGCCGACCAAAAGCATTCCTACAAGTTCGGATCGCTCTCCCATACGAATGCTGCAACGCGCCAACAGGCCGTCGATCACAATCTCGATTGCATCGAGATCGGCAAGGCGCTGGGCTCCAACGCGCTCACCGTCTGGATCGGCGACGGCTCCAACTTTCCGGGCCAGAGCAACTTCACCAAGAGCTTCGAGCGTTACCTCGACGCGATGAAGGCGATCTACAAGGGCCTGCCGGAAGACTGGAAGATCTTCTCCGAACACAAGATGTTCGAGCCTGCTTTCTATTCGACCGTGGTGCAGGACTGGGGCACCAACTATCTGATCGCCCAGGAACTCGGCCCCAAGGCGCATTGCCTCGTCGACCTCGGTCACCATGCGCCGAACGTCAATATCGAAATGATCGTCGCCCGGTTGATCCAGTTCAAGAAACTCGGCGGCTTCCATTTCAACGATTCGAAATATGGCGACGACGATCTCGATACGGGCTCGATCGATCCCTACCGCCTGTTCCTCGTCTTCAACGAACTGGTGGACGCAGAGACACGACAGGCAGACGGTTTTGCGCCGATGCACATGCTCGACCAGAGCCACAATGTCACCGACCCGATCGAAAGCCTGATGAACTCGGCGACCGAGGTCAGCCGCGCCTATGCGCAGGCACTGCTCGTCGATCGCAAGGCGCTGGAAGGCTACCAGGACGGCAACGACGCGTTGATGGCGACGGAGACGCTGAAGGCCGCGTTCCGTACCCATGTCGAGCCGATCCTCGCCATGTCGCGCTACGAGGCCGGCGGCGCGATCGCGCCTATTTCGGCCTATCGCGCCAGCGGTTACCGCGCCAAGGTCTCGGGCGAACGCCCGGCATCGAAGAGCGGCGGCGGCGGCATCGTCTGATCCATCGACGCCTATCGGTACACGACCGTCAGCCCCCGGCATGAAAATGCCGGGAGCGTTTTTTTTGCGGATGTTGGCATGTCATCACAGCAAGATATATTCGGAAATTGTCACATGCTCCCCTAACCATCGGGCTGTGTCGCACTATGTCGAATTGTGAAATGCAACAGGAAAGGAACCATCCATGGGCATTGAAAGCATTCTCATATTCATCCTGATCGGCGCCATCGCCGGCTGGCTTGCAGGCCTGATCGTCAAGGGCTTCGGCTTTGGTCTTCTGGGCAATATCGTCGTCGGCATCGTCGGCGCCTTCATCGCCGGTGCACTGTTTCCACGGCTCGGCGTGCCGCTCGGCGACGGGATTCTGGGTGCGATCCTTGCCGCCACCCTCGGCGCGGTGATCCTTCTCCTGCTGATTCGCGTCATAAAGCGCGCCTGACCCCGATACACAGCCCGGCCCGCATTTTTACTGCGGGCCGTCATCGATCGTTTTTCAGTGACGGAGCATATATGTCGGAGCCATATAAAACGGACATCGAACAGGCCCTGAAGGCTTTCATCGCCGATCACCCCGGCATCCATTCGCGTGAAGCGGCGATCGCCGCCGTGCTGGAAAACTGGTTCAGCACCCATGGATATCTGCCGGCCGGTCAGACGGGGACCCGTCCCGAGGACCTTGACGCGACCAACGACGACTGAAAAAAATCGACAGCACTGCATCCGATCCTGTTTTCGTGAGTGTCATGAGCCTTTCCTCTGTCAAAGCCTTCTTCGCCGAAAAAGCCCCGGATATTACCGTCATAGAGCTTGAGCAAAGCACGGCAACGGTCGCGCAGGCCGCAGAAGGCCATGGCGTCACGCCGGGCCAGATCGCCAAGACGCTGGCTTTGCGGGTGGGGGACGAGGTTATCCTGATCGTTACGCGCGGCGACGCCCGGCTGGACAACAGGAAATTCAAGGCAAAATTCGCAACCAAGGCCAAGATGCTGGGTTTCGATGAAGTGGAAGCCGAGACCGGCCATCCGGTTGGTGGCGTCTGCCCCTTCGGCCTTGTGAAACAACATACGATCTATTGCGATATCGCGCTCAGGGCCTTTGATGAAGTGGTGCCCGCAGCCGGTGCGACCAATGCCGCCGTGCGGATCAGCCCGGTGCGCATGGCCGAACTTTCCGATGCCGCCTGGATCGATGTTTCGGACGTCTGACACATTGCTGCCGTTCAATGACCACAAAGGTTGACTTCAAGTAAATGGGCTTTGCTGCATCGTCGCGTTGCGGCGGGCAAAGCATGCATTTTTTGGAAAGACAGTGGAGTTGACGTGCTTATGAGACAATTTGCCTGGCCCGCGCTGGCAGTGTTTTTCGCTGCCACGGCGACATCGGCCATGGATCAAAGGCTTGTGCGGCAGTTTGAAAAGCTCGACCCGGAGACCCGCCTGGAACAGCGATGCGATACCGAAGCGATGGAGCAGATCAGCGCCGACAAAAGCGTCTACCGGCCGGACAAGGTGATCGCCTACACCTTTGCCGATCCCATTATGGAGGACAACGCCATGAAGGCTCCGGGTGCGGTTTTCCGCAGCAAGGGTGAGTGGTACAGGCTGAAATTCAAATGCAGCACCGGACCCGACCATATCGAGGTCCTGTCCTTCAAGTATAAAATCGGCGACATCGTTCCACATGACGAATGGGAACGGCACTACCTCTATCCTTGACATCAGCGAGATTGAACAAAGCAAAGTGAGCGCGGCGATGCCTGCGCGGTGTCGTTGCTGCGGCTGCGCTTAAAGCACGAGGAAGATCAGCATCATAGACCCGACCGAAAGTGCCGCGAAAATGTTCAGAAGCGTTTTCATGATATGAACGGTCATGCCACACGTCCTTGCTCGACAGGTCGAAACCCTGAACGGATGCACTTGCGTCCGTCCTCAAGGGCAACAACGAACAAACTGTGGTTTTGATCCATTGTTGGAACCAGTCAAAGCTAATTTACCCCATGGACATTAAGAATACGTCACCAAAGGAACGGGATCGCCGCCGTTAACCTCGTTCTTTAACGAAATGGCAAGTTTGTTGTTTTTCCGAACTGCGGCCGACCAGTGGACATGCCAGGACAAAACCTTAGGATGGCACTTGAACAAACACGAAAAAACATGAGGCTACCATGCCCCGGCCGAGACGCCGCTTCGTCTGGGAACTAGACTGGAACCTGCTGCGCACCTTCACGGTCATCGTCAAGGAGAAAAGCCTGACGGCCGCTGGCGAAAAACTGTCGCTGAAGCAGCCGACCATCAGCAATGCCCTGCGACGCCTGGAGGACCAGATGGGCTGCCGGCTCATCGAGCGGACCTCCAGCCATTTTCAGGTGACGGCGGCGGGGACGCGGCTCTATACGGAATGCGCCCGCATGCTCGATATCGTCTCCGCCTTGCCCGACCTTGTCGACGAGACTGACGAAGACATATCCGGCCCCATCGAAATGGCTTTTGCAAGCCACATCGAGTGCCCTTTTCTCGATCGCTTTCTGGCCGATTTTCAAGCGGAGCATCCCGATATCAGCTATGCCACGACGGTGATGCCGAGCCGGCAGGCGGCAGCGTCGGTGCTGGCGCAGGAGGTCAGCCTCGCCATCTGCCTTGCGCATGAACACCATCCCGAACTCGACCATGCGATCCTGTACCGCGAGCATTTCGGCTATTTCTGCGCGCCGGGACACCCCTTGTTCGGCCAGACAAACCTGACGCTCGAGGCGTTGCGCCGGCTCGACTATGTGACGTTCAAGACAGACCAGATGACCGACGCACTCAGCCCCGTCGCAAACCTGCGGCAACAGGCCGGCTTCGAAGGCCGGCTGCTGGGAACCTCGTCCAGCCTGGAGGAAGTGAAGCGGCTGATCAAGATCGGCTCGGGCTTCGGCCCGCTGCCGATCCATGTCGTGGCGGACGAGATTGCCGCCAAGCAGCTCTGGCAGCTGCCGCCCTATGACAATCAGCCGGTTGTCGACGTGTACATTATATCCAGACCGGATGCCCGGCGCAGCAAGGCGGAACGGGTGTTTCTGCAGCATCTGCTTGCCGCCATCGATACGGTGCCGCTCAGTGAGCGCACCTATCCGCAGACCCTCGCCCCAGCCGAAAATGCGGCCTGATCGTTAGCGACCGGCATTGGTAAAACCGGTGAGGAACGAGGTGAGGTTGTCGGAAAGCGCATCGCAAAGGTAACCGCCTTCCTGGACGATGACGCTCGGCAAGCCGAGTGTGGCGATTGCCTGTGCAATTTTCGCAAAGCCCGGCGTCGAAACCGATAGTCCACCAAACGGATCGTGCTCGTAGGCATCCAGACCAAGCGCCACCACCAAGGCATCCGGCGCATAGGCCTCGATCCGGCGCAAGGCAACAGACAAGGCCTGCAGAAAACCCTCATCGCCAGTCTTGCGCGGCAGCGGAAGGTTATGGTTGTAGCCAAGGCCCAACCCCTCGCCGCGCTCGTCGGCATGGCCCCAGAAGAACGGATAGAAGCGTACCGGATCGGCATGCAGAGAAACCGTCAGGACATCGCCGCGACCGTAGAAGATCCCCTGCGTGCCATTGCCGTGGTGCAGGTCGACATCGAGGATAGCCACGCGCCTGCCGCCTTTCAGCAGATGCTGTGCGGCGATCGCGGAATTGTTCAGAAAGCAGAAACCGCCGGCGACATCGGCAAAGGCATGGTGCCCCGGCGGGCGGCAAAGCGCATAAGCGGAACGGTCGCCGGCGAGAACGGCATCTGCCGCCTCGATCGCGCTCCACGCGCTCCAGCAGGCGCTGATCCAGGTATCTGCGGAAATCGGGCAGGCCGTATCGGCCATGTGGTAGCCCGCCTGCCCGACCGCGGAGGCGGGATAGCTGCCGCTGCGGGCGAGCGGATGAATGTTGGGAATGACCTCTTCCGACGCGCCCTCGATCCTCTGCCAGCGCAGGAATATGTTCTGCAGGAATTCCAGATACTCCGGCGTATGCACGGCCGCGATGGGTTTCAGCCCGTGATTGCGCGGCCGGTGAATTTCCGAACCGGCGGCCTTCGCCCCCGCCAGCAGCCGCTCGATTCGTTCCGGTTTTTCCGGATTTGGCTGCGGCGCGCCGCTCGACAGGAACATCTTCGGATCATGCGTCTTCTGCTCGTCGGCATAGAAGGTCTTCACAGGCTTTGCCTTTCGCACATCATCTCAGACACCACTCTCATGCTGGCCGGCCAGCGCCTCGAAGGCATCGCCATGGACGGCGTGGATATGCTCGTCCTTTGACCATTGAAGCCCCATGCGTTCGTAGAAATGCTGCGCCGACACATTCTTCGCATCGACGGACAGACGCAGATAGGCACCGCCGTTTTCCCGCACATGGGCAGCTGTTGCCCGAAGCAGGGCGACGCCGATGCCGGCACCGCGGAAGTCTTCGCCGACCACGATATCCTGAATATAGGCGCCTGGCCGGCCGCGCCATGTCGAGAAACTCGGAAAGAACAGCGACATGCCCGCGAACGACCCGCCAACCTCGGCGATCAGCACCATGAAGGCGGGTCGGTCCCCGAAGCCATGGCGGCGGATATCGGCAGGCGTCGCCGTGACCTTTTCTTCCTCGCCGACATGGCGGGCGATCATCATAAGCCCGGAATGGATGATGTCGGCGTCGCCGGCTTCGGCCAACCGGATGCGCAGGGGAGCGTCTACCATCAGAACGCCACCCGATCGCCGCCCTTGAGCGCAAGGATCGTGCGCGCCTCGTCGGGTGTCGCAACCTCCAGCGACAGGTTTTCAAGGATGGTACGGATGCGCGCCACCTGCTCGGCATTGGACTTCGCCAGTTCGCCGCGGCCGAGATAAAGGCTGTCCTCCAGCCCAACCCGCACATTGCCTTTCATTGTCGCCCCCATGGTGATCAGCGGCATCTGCTGGCGTCCAGCCGCCAGCACCGAGAAACGATACTGGTCGCCGAACAACTTGTCTGCAATGCGCTTCATATGCATCAGGTTCTCCGGATCGGCACCGATGCCGCCGAGAATGCCAAGCACGAACTGGATGAACAGCGGCCCTTTGACAAGCCCCCGGTCATGAAAATGCTTCAGCGTGTAGAGGTGGCCAACATCATAGCATTCGAACTCGAAACGCGTGCCGCAGCCTTCGCCGAGCTGCTGCAGGATGCTTTCGATATCGGCGAAGGTGTTCTTGAAGATCGTGCCGCGCGTCGCTTCCAGCAGCTTTGGCTCCCATTCGTGCTTCCAGACCATATCGGCCTTGGCGAGCGGGAAGATACCGAAATTCATCGAGCCCATGTTGAGCGAGCACATTTCCGGCTCGGCCCGCAAGGCTGCGGCCAACCGGTCTTCCAGCGTCATCAGCGAACTTCCACCCGTCGATATGTTGATGACCGCATCCGTCGCCTGCTTGATGCGGGGCAGGAACTGCATGAATACCGCCGGGTCAGCCGTCGGCCGGCCATCGTCCGGATTGCGTGCATGCAGATGCAGGATGGAGGCCCCGGCCTCGGCGGCGGCAATCGCCTGTTCCGCAATCTCGTCCGGCGTCACCGGAAGATGCGGGCTCATGGATGGCGTATGCACGGAGCCGGTGACCGCGCAGGTGATGATGACCTTGTTTTTCACCGTTTCACCCCTCACCCGTTGACCGGCAGATCGAGGTCCCGTGCCAGAACCTCCAGCGCATCGCCGAGAATGGAGACCATTTCGCCGACTTGCTCGGCGTTGATGATGAGGGGTGGCGCCAGAATGAAATTGTCGGCTTCGATGCCATCGCCCCGGATGCGCCGCGAATAAATGATCAGGCCGCGTTCGTAGCAGAGATCGACGAGCCGCTGGTTGGTGCCCTTGGACTTGGGCAGAGATTCGAAAGTGACGGGATTGGCGACCAGATCGGCGCCGAGCAGCAGACCCTTGCCGCGCACCCCGGCGATGAACGGAAACCGCTTCGAAAGCCGTTCCATTTCGCCTTTCAGCAAATCGCCCATGGCCGTCGCATTGCCCTCGCAATCCAGCCGTTCCATTTCTTCCATCACCGCCAGACCGGCCGCGCAGGCGAGTGGATTGCCGGCATAGGTATAGCCGTGCTGGAAGCCACCCATGTCGAGCACCGGCTTCACCAGCCGCGACGAAGCGGCCATGGCCCCAAGCGCTGCATAGCCGGAGCCGATGCCCTTCGACATCGTGACGATATCAGGCGTGCAATTCCAATGATCGCCGCCGAGATAGCGGCCGGTGCGCGCCGCACCGCTCATCACCTCGTCATGGATGAGAAGGATGCCGTATTTGTCGCAGATTTCGCGGATGCGGGCGAAGTAGCTATCCGGCGGAACGAGGGCTGCGGTCGCGGCGCCGCCGATCGGCTCCATAATGAAGGCGACGACGCTGTCTGCCCCCTCCTCCAGGATTTTTGCCTCCAGCATGTCGGCATAGCGCAGTCCGCGCTCTTCCATCGAAAGATTGTCGCGGTCGCGATAGGCGCGTGGCGCCGGGATCGCAGGCATCGGCTGGATCTGCGGCGCGAAGGTCTCGGTCAGCGCCAGGTCGCCGGTGACGCCGAGCGCCCCCATCGTGCCGCCGTGATAGGACGGGAACCGGCAAATGACCTTCCAGCGCTTTGTCTGACCGGTGGCGACCGCCCATTGGCGGGCGAGCTTGATGGCAGATTCAACAGCTTCGGAACCACCGGAGACGAAGAAGATCCGGTCGAGATCGCCGGGCATCTTGCCCGCCATGCGCCGCGCCAGTTCCTCGGCCGGTTCGTTTTCGAAATGCAGGCGGTAGGCAAACGTGGTCTTTTCCATCTGCCGCTTCATCGCCTCGATCACATGTCGGTTGCCGTGGCCGATATTGCTGACCATCGGGCCGCTCGACCCGTCGATGAAACGCCTTCCGTCGGCTGTCCAGAAGTAGATGCCCTCGGCGCGATCGACCAGAGGGCGACGCAGGCGCGTTACATAGAAGAGATGGGAGGCCGGACGATCGATGCTCATGAAATTTTCTCTGTCGGATTTATCGGTTGAGATAACGGTTCAGGACGTTGGCAGTGACGCGTTCGACCATGGCGTCGTTGCGCAAAAGCCCTGCCACCCATTCGCAGGTACCGGCGTGGAAGACCTCTCCCCCACCGCGCCTGAAATTGACGATCATGCCGTTGCTGTAGCGAACCTTTTCCATGTTCTCGTCGCTGGCCTCGCCATAAAGCGTCTCGGCGATGAAGCGGCCATCTTCGTCGCCGAAGAACTGGTCTTCCGGTGACAGGATATCGCTTTCCTCCACCTGGCTCGCCATGCCCAACGCCAGGATTTCCAGACCTTCGGGCGCGCCGCTATCGGCCGCGGGATAAGGCAGGCCGTGGCGGATCTCGTAGGAAAGGCCATCGACCTCATAGCCATAGATGTGGCTGTCGGCACCGAGCACGTCGCCATAGAACAGGCCGGTTCCGGCGAAAGCCCAATGGCCGGGACGATAGATGGGGAACCCCTTGACGCCGCGCGGCGCACAGCCGCCCCAGCCGGCATAGACGCCGTTGGTGGCATTCAGCCCAAAGGTCAGCGCGCCGGGCCTGCCGATTTCCGGCGCTTCCCAGGAGTTTGTGGCGCGCGTCACGTCGCCGTTTGTATAGAAAGGATCTTGCCTGCGGGCGACATATTTGTAGCAGACCTGTCGCTGGCCCTCGTCCTCCAGCCGCGTCTGCCACATGAAATTGCCGGCAAAGCGCGCAACGCGGCCGCCCTTGTCGACATAGGCATCGATCGCGTCGCGCATCTCCCAGGTCCAGTATTCGTCGTGACCGACGCAAACGACACAATCATAGCCGTCGAGCAGTTCGGGGCGGAAATGCAGCTCGTCCTGCGAGATCAGGTCGATTCCGTAGCCCCGCCGTTCGGCCCAGCGGAAGAAATGACTGTCGTAGCTCGCCCAGCCGGACGAGGCGTATTTCTTGGAATAGCCATTGGCATAGGCCCATTCCATATGCGGATAGCGCGGGATCGTGCCGGGCGGCAGGCTCACAGTCAGTGGCACGCGCGGGGCCTCCGGCGGCAGGACCACGAAGCCGCGGCACCAGGGGCGCTCGCGGCTGACAGTGGTTGCAAACTGATCGCGGTTCGGCCCGGTGATGCCCTGATAATGATTGGAGCCGCCCCAGGTGTTGTAGGCAGCCCAGGTTCCGGTCGCCGCCACCTGCAGGATGCGGCCCGGTTTCGGCCCGGCATTCGGAAGGACGATGATCAGATGATGGCAGCGGATCGGCTTGCCGTCACGGCCATCGGCTGTCAGCGTGATGCGATAGGCGCCGGACGGCCAGCTTTCATGGATTTGGAACGTGAAGGACGGCTCCCAGCCGCAGCCCAGTACGGAGCACTGCTCCGGCGTCTCCTGCCAGACCGTCGCAATGCCATCAGTGCCGTAGACGCTCGTCTCGACACCCCCGTCCCGGACGATTTCCATCCGGCAGGAGGAGGCCGTTGAGCTGATATGAAGATCCACCGTCGCGCCGCGCGCATAGGCAAAGGCGCGCGTATAGCACCAGATCTCGCCGCGCGCACCGTCCATGCCCGGCGTCTCGTAATAATGCCCGCGCACGGCATGGCGCCGCTCCTCGACGCTCAGCCCGAAATCGGGAAACGGATCGGTCGCTTCTGCCACGCACAGTCCTCACATCTTCCATCCGCAACGCATATGCGCATGTCCGGGAGAGAATGACGGCGGATGAGGCCGGCTGCAAATACATAGTGGCAATGGGGCCCATAAGCCGGGAGAATGCAGATGCGTGATCCTCAGACAACCATGACGCAGGCGCCGCCTGTCAACCCCGCGCCTGCCGCCGTCAGCAGCAGTTTTTCGCCCACCGCGAAAGGCCGCTGGCGATGGGCGAGCGACAGGGACAACGGAATGGTCGCAGCCGACGAATTGCCGTAATCCTCGATGGTTCGCACAGCCCGTTGCGGATCGATCCGCAAGCCGACACAGACCGCATCGGAAATCCGGCCATTGGCCTGGTGCGGCACGAAACGGTCGATTTCCCCGGCGTCCGCACCGGCCCGGGCAAGCGCGCGGCCGGCGCAATCCGTCATCATCTGAACAGCCTGGCTGAACATCTCCCGGCCATCCAGCATCGTCATCAGGCATTCCGCGGCTGCCACGTTCGGGCCGAAGGGACGGCTGCTGCCGCCGGCCGCAATCGATATCAGATCGTAGTGGCCCCCATCGGAAGCGAGATCCGTTCCGATTACGCCCTGCCCCGGATTGTCAGAGGGGACAAGGACAACGGCGCCCGCCGCATCGGCAAAGAGAACCGCGGTGCCGCGCTCCACCGGATTGATGCGCCGGCTGAGGATGTTGGCCGCAACCACCAGCACCGGCCGGCCCTGAGCTCGAACGAAGCCGTCGGCGAGCGTCAGCGCGTAGAGAAATCCCGAACAGGCCCCAGCAAGGTCGATCGCTCCGGAATTTGGCAGTCCAAGCTTGTGCGCGAGCAGCGGACCGGACGGCGGCAGCAGATGATCCGGCGTCGAGGTGGCCAGCAGCGTCAGAGCAATCTCACCGCGCCCGACGCCCGCATCATCAAGCGCCATCGCCCCGGCTTCGGCGGCAAGACCGGTCAGCGTATCGCCATCCGCCGCCCATCGTCGCGACCGGATGCCGGTTCGGCGCTCGATCCATCCGGGCTCGAGATCGAGCTGCCGTTCGATCTCGTCATTCCCGACGCAGCGATCCGGCACCGCATGCCCAAAACCGGCGATCCGGCTGGAACAGCTCACAACGAACCCACTGCGGCAAGCGCGGCCGCCTCTTCGATTGCGGAATAGACACAATCCAGTTCCTCGGCTGTCACGCAGTAGGGCGGCATCAGATAGATGACATTACCCAGCGGCCGGATCAGCAGATTGCGTTTCCGGAAGAAGGCGCGTAGGCGTGGGCCGATTTCGGCAAGATAGCCCCCTGCCGGAACATCCAAGTCGAGCGCGACGATCGTGCCGGTGCGGCGGGCGTCGGCGAAATGACGATTGTTCCGAAACGGCGCCAGCCGTTCCTCCTGCATCGCCGACAGCGCATTGATGCGTTCGGCGACCGGTTCGTTCTTCCAGACCTCGAGATTGGCAAGGGCTGCGGCGCAGGCGATCGGGTTGGCCGTGTAGGAGCTGGAATGGAAGAAGGTCCGGCGCCGGTCCGTGGAAAGATGCGCATCGAAGATCGCGGCGGTGCAGAGGGTCGCCGCGAGCGGCAAGGCGCCGCCGGTCAGGCCCTTCGAGGTACAGAGGATATCGGGCACGATCCCGGCCTGCTCGCAGGCAAACATGGTTCCGGTCCGGCCCCAGCCGGTCATGACTTCGTCTGCGATCAAAAGGCTCTGGTGACGTTCCGCGATCCGCTTCAGCTCGGCGAGAACCGTAGCGGGATACATCTTCATGCCGCCGGCACCGAGAACCAGCGGCTCGACCAAAAGTGCAGCAACCTGGCCCGTAGCGCAGAAGGTTTCGAAGGCACCGAGCGTATCCTGCTCGTGGCCGGGTGTTGGAAACGGCAGGCGATCGACGCCGAAGAGAAGCGGCTCATAGGCCGCATTGAAGGCACCGCGCTCTCCCGTCGACATGGTCCCGATCGTGTCGCCATGATAGCCGTGCTCCATGACCACGACACGGCGGCGGGGCGCGCCGGAATTGTGGAAGAAGCCCAGCGCCATCTTTAGCGCCACCTCGACGCAGGTCGAACCGCTGTCGGAATAGAACACATGCGCAAGGCCGGTCGGCGCGATATCGATCAGGCCTGCTGCCAGCGCCTCGGCCGGCTCGTGGGTATATTCGGCGAAAATGATCTGGTCATAGGCTTCGGAAGAGTCGCGGATGGCCTGCATGATCGCCGGATGGCGGTGACCGTGGGTGATGACCCACCAGGACGAAATCGCGTCGAGAATGCGGTTGCCCTGCGCATCGACCAGATAGGCGCCCTCGGTGCGGACGATGCGCTTCATCACCGGCTCGAGCGCATGCTGGGTGAATGGATGCCAGACCGGCGAGTGGGACGTTGCGGGGCTCAAGGCTTTGCCTCCTGAAAGCGGGCAAGTTCGAAGTAACTGGAGAAAGCCTGGCGAAGGGTCTCCGGCGTCAGCGGATCGAGCCGCGGCAGGCGACCCAGAACCGGCGCTCCGCCCATTGTCGCGATGATCGCCTGGGTTTCCGCCTGCTCGTCGCCGATGAAGGCGATCCCGAAGACCGGTATCGCCCGGCGATGCAGAGCCTCGAGCGACAGCAGCGTGTGATTGATCGTCCCAAGCCCCGTGCGGGCACAGAGAATGACGGGGATCTGCCAGCGGGTGAAGACGTCGGCAAACAAAACATGATCCGTCAGCGGCACGAGCAGGCCGCCCGCTCCTTCGATCACCAAAGGTCCATCGATTGCAGGGGGCAGCAAAGTCTCCGGTCGGATCATCACGCCGTCGAGGCGCGCGGCAAGATGCGGCGATACCGGTGTCTTCAGGCGGTAGGCCTCCGGCAGGACGTGGCTGGCCGGAAGTGCGGCAAGCCGGCGAACGGTCTCACTGTCGGTCTCCTCTTCCAGCCCGGACTGCACCGGTTTCCAGTAATGCGCTTCCAGCGCACCCGCGAGCCCGGCGGCAAATACGGTCTTGCCGATGCCGGTATCGGTGCCCGTGACGACGAAACGCGGCATCATTCCGGCACCTCGGCCATCACATTGGCCAGTTCCGCAAACATGGCCCTTATCAGTGGCTTGTCGACATTCAGCGTGATGGCGATCCTTAGCCGTGCGGTTCCTTCCGGCACGGTCGGCGGGCGGATGGCGCGGATATCGAAGCCTGCGGTGCGCATGCGTTCGGCGATGCGCACGGCGCGACCGTTGTCGCCGATCATCACCGGCAATATCTGCGAGCCACTGCTGTCGCAACCAAGCGCCTCTGAAAGTTCCGCATTGGCAAAGACACGCAAAGCCGCGAAATCCCGGTGCCGGGCGGGCTCATCGACCAGCATGCGGAGCGCCTCCCGCACCGCGACCGCCATCAGCGGCGATGGCGCCGTCGCATAGATGAAACTGCGTGCCCGGTTGACCAGATAGTCGCAAAGCACCGAGCTTCCGCCCACCAGCGCACCCGATGCGCCGAGCGCCTTGCCGCAGGTATGCAACACGACGATGTTCGGCCGCGCTTCCAGATCGGCCGCCAGACCCCGGCCGTCCGGTCCGAAAACCCCGGTCGCATGCGCCTCGTCCACGATGAGGAAACCGTCATGCCGGTTGGCCAGATCAGCGAGCGCTTCAAGCGGCGCGCGGTCTCCATCCATGGAATAGAGGCTTTCGACCGCGATCCACGGATGCCCGGCTCCACCATTGCGCCGCCAATCGAGGATCGCCGCCTCGAAGGCTTCGACATCATTGTGAGCAGCGGAAACGGCCGGCGCTCGGCTTGCCTGAATGCCATCATGCACACTCGCATGAACAAGGGCGTCATGAACAATGAGGTCGCCACGCTGCGGCAGGGTCGAAAACAGAGCCATGTTGGCGGTGTAGCCGCTGCCGAAATAAAGTGCGCGCTCCGCACCGAAGAATGCGGCGGCTTCCTTTTCCAGCGCCGCATGTTCCGGATGGTTGCCACGCAGCAGGCGCGAACCGCCTGCGCCGACGGGCACACCGCGCGCAAGCGCCGCCGAGACCGCAGCCCGGATGCGGGACGCTCCGGCCAAGGCCAGATAGTCGTTCGAGGTGAAATCCGCGCCGGCCTGCGGCATCAAGCTGCGCAGCCTGCCCTTGCGCTCCAGACCGGACAGTGATTTCGCGTAGCGCTGAAGCGCCTCTGCGCTCATTCGGCCGCACCCAGTTGCATCGGCTTCAGCCCGAGACGGCCGAACAGGGCGGCATCCTTGTCTTCGCCCGGATTATCGGCCGTCAGAAGCGTCTCGCCGACGAAGATCGAGTTTGCGCCGGCGAAAAAACAGAGCGCCTGCATCTCGTCGCTCATGTCGGTACGCCCCGCGGAGAGACGGACATGCGACCGGGGCATCAGGATGCGCGCCAAAGCGATGGTGCGGATGAAATCGATCGGATCGACCGCCGGCGCGTCGGCCAGTTTCGAGCCCGGAATCGGGATCAGCATGTTGATCGGCACGCTTTCCGGCGGCACCGGCAGGTTCGCCAGCGTCAGCAGCATGGCGATCCGGTCCTCGGTGGTCTCTCCCAGCCCAAGAATACCGCCAGCGCAGACCTTCATGCCCGCATCACGGACATTGGCCAACGTCTCCAGCCGGTCGGCGAATGTCCGCGTCGTGATGATTTCGCCGTAGAAGCGCTCCGATGTATCGACATTGTGATTGTAGTAATCGAGGCCGGCCTCGGCGAGAGCGGCACTTTGCGCCAGCGTCAGCATGCCGAGCGTCATGCAGGTTTCCATGCCAAGCGACCGGACGCCGCGCACCATGGCCAGAACCGCCTCCATGTCGCGATCCTTGGGGCTGCGCCATGCCGCGCCCATGCAGTAACGGGTCGCACCGCCTGCCTTCGCCTTGCGCGCTTCCTCGATAACCCGCTCGACCTCCATCAGCTTGGAAGCCTTCAAACCGGTTGGCGCGTGGGCGGACTGGCTGCAATAGCCGCAATCCTCCGCACAACCGCCGGTCTTGATCGAGAGCAGCCGGCTCATCTGCACCGCATTGGGATCGAAATTTGCCCGATGAACAGAGTGCGCACGAAACAACAGATCGTTGAAGGGAAGATTATAGATTTTTTCTGCCTCCTCAACCATCCAGGCTGCACCAGTTGCACAGAAGGTGTCGGAATCGGCAGTTTCATTGATTTCGGTCAGCATTTATTCCCTCAAAGCTCCCAAACGGGTGACTGTTCCGCATCATATTATAGATATAAATTCATATTATCTATAATTTTGGCGCGGACGCGAGGCGCCTGCTGTCCAAGCCATGCGGGGTAACCTGATTGGAACCAGGAATGACGATTGATGCCGCGGACGAAGGGATTTTGGAACCCAGGAAGGATGCTGCTCAGCCGACGATGGCGAAGGCCTCGCGCAGGGAACCGGATGCGCTTCTCACCGGCTTTTGGCCGATCCACTGCACATGCCGCTCCAGCACGGCGAGCGCATTGTCGACCTTTCCCTGTCGAAGGAAGCCGAGAATCGCGCGGTGATCATGGTCGGTGCGGACTTCCCAATCGGAGCGCCAGGCAGAAAACAGGAAGCGGGCACTGACGGCATGCAGGTCGTCGATGGCAGCCAGCAGGCGCGGCATGTCGCAAGGCGCCAGCAGCAGGCGGTGGAAACGGCGGTTGGCCTCTTCCCAGGAGCGGACATCACTGGAATTATCCCCGGCGACCGTCGCCTCCTCGGCCCGGTCGAGGATCGATGCCGTCAGGTGCGGCGCCGCATGGCGCAGCGCCAGAACTTCAAGCGATGCGCGCATCTGCGCGACTTCGCGCACCTCCTTCAGATCGAAGGAGGCCACCCGGACGCCGCGGCGTGGTTCGCTGACGGCAAGCCCCTGCGCCTCCAGACGGCGAAAGGCCTCGCGCACAGGCACGTGGCTCGCCCCGAATTCCTCGGCGATATGATCCTGCCGCAGCTTCGCACCGGGCTCCAGTTGACCGGTGATGATCCTGTCGGCGAGGATACGGCTGATGCGGCTTGCGATCGTGTCTTCATTCGTGGCGGCCATGCAGCATAGATAATTTGCGCCGCCGACCCTGTCGAGCCTCATCGTCTGGACAGAGCGCCGATCGTTTCGGTTTCACCCACAACAGCACAGGATTTCCGTGGTAAAAATAGAGCAATGGCCCGGATGCGCGCACGCAGGACGAACTTTCTGTCGTGGGGCAAGGACCGCGCCATCGCGCCCAATGCCTCGAAGACCCCGATCGAACACCGCGTGCGCGGTTTTGAAGTCGCCACCAGCGTCGGTGTGATATTCCATGCAATCCCCGCATGGGCTTTCGGGTGCAAACGGGGTAGTTTTGCATGCCAGCAGGGAGGCACTATGAGCGAAACACGCCGCAAGCTGACGACCATCTTCTGCGCCGATGTCCAGGACTATACGCGTCTGATGGGCGCGGACGAAGAAGGCACATTGGCGATGCTGAAGCGATATCGGGATTTGATGTCGCGCCTCATCGCTTCCCATGGCGGACGGGTGGTCAACACCTGGGGCGATGGCTTGATCGCCGAATTCCCGAGTGTCGTGGAGGCCGTGCGTGCGGCCGTTGATGTTCAAAACGAGCTGTCGGGCATGAACACCGTGCGCCCTGCGGAAGCGCGCATGCTGTTTCGAATTGGTATCAACCTCGGCGATGTTATCGTCGATGGCGACGATCTCTACGGGGACGGCGTTAATATTGCTGCCCGTCTGCAAACCTCGGCAACCGCGGGCGGCATCGTGATATCCAGCACCGTTTACGATCAAGTCCGAAACAAGATTTCGGTCGGGTTCGATTTTCTCGGACATTTGACGATCAAGAACGTCACGGATGGCGTTCCGAGTTATGCGATACGCATCGGTGCCGACGGCAACAAGGCGGAAAGGCCACCGGCCGCTCCGCATTCTCTCTCGGCCGCTCCTTTGAACGCCGCTTCTAAAGTCCCCTGGCGCATGCAGAAGACACTCGGCCTTGTCGCACTGATTGCGACGACCTTGGTCGCCATCAATATCCTGTCCTGGCGCGGCGTCTTCTGGGCCGGCTGGCCGCTTCTGGCGCTTGGATTTCTGCTGTCGATGACATGGGTTCGGACCCAGAACAAGATCGACCAGCGCATTGCCGCCTTTTCCGTTACCGGGATCACATTGGTTTTGATCAATTTCCTGGCCTGGAACGGCGTCTTCTGGGCGATATGGCCGATCCTTGCGCTTACCGTAGCAGCGTCTCTGCGATGGCTGATGCGCAAATGAGGGGTGGTCCAGGCGCAGTCACCATCAGCTTGAACAACCAGTTTCTCCCGTCAGTTCAAGGAGCATCCGAATTCTTATGAGCAATCTCCACCGCCGCTTTCCCTGCATCCCCGATATGGAAGCCGCCGCCGCCCGGCGTATGCCGGGGTTCGTGCATGACTATCTGATCGGCGGCCTTGGCCGGGAAAGCAGCGTCCGGCGCAACGCGGCGAACCTTGATGCGGTCGAGCTGATGCCACGATACCTGTCGGAGGCCCCATCTCCGGATCTGAGCGTCATCCTTTTCGGCAAGCGCTTCGATGCCCCGTTCGGCGTCGCGCCGCTCGGGCTTGCCGGCCTGCTCTGGCCGGGCTGCGAAGTGCCGTTGGGGCAGGCCGCAAAAGAGCACAATATTCCGCATGTGCTCTCGACCTTCGCCAACCGGTCGATGGAAACCATAGGCCCCATCGTCGGCGACAATGGCTGGTTCCAGTTCTATCCACCAAACGACCCGGCGATGGAAAGCGACATGATCGCGCGGGCAAGACGGGCCGGCTACGAAACACTGGTGCTGACCGTCGATATCCCGGCCCCCACCCGCCGCGAGCGCGATATCCGCAACGGCATGTCGGTGCCGCCGATCCTCGATGCGCGCACCCTTTTCCAGATCGCGACCCATCCGCATTGGGCACGCCACGTGCTGCGCCACGGCATTCCCGATTTCGAGAATCTTTCGCCCTATTACCCGAAAGGCGCGTCCCTGAAAGAATCCGCGGCGTTCGTCGGCCGGGTCATGACCGGTCATCTCGGCGCCGATCGCGTGCGCCGCATCCGCGATGCCTGGAAGGGCCGGATGCTGGTCAAGGGCGTGCTGGATGTGTCCGAGGCGCAGGCTTATATGGTGCTGGGCGCCGATGGCCTGATCGTCTCCAACCATGGCGGCCGCCAGCTCGATGCGGCGCCGACGGCGGTATCCGTCCTGCCCGGCATCCGCCGAACGCTCGGTCCCGACGTGCCGATCCTCGCCGATGGCGGCATCCGTTCGGGTCTCGATATCGCCCGTATGCTGGCGCTCGGCGCCGATGCCGTGCTGCTCGGCCGGCCCTTCGTCTTCGCCGGCGCGGCGATCGGCGCTGAAGGCGGCGACCATCTGATGACCATCCTCAAGGCCGAACTGTCCGGCGCCATGGCGCAGCTCGGCTGCAGGACGGTCGCTGATCTGCCGTCCTTCCTTCACGCGCCTCGGCAAATCGATCCCGAGATTCGGTCGTGACAAGGACAAGGAGCGCTTCGGTCGGTGCGCGAAGGGCGTGCGATGGACCAGCGACCGCCAGGCATCGTCGATCTCGACATCGGTGTCGAGCCAATTGCGCCACAGTTTGACATCCTCTCAAAGGGTGGCAAATATGCTCTGGCGTAAAGTGTTTGCAGGCTCCTGAAATTCACGACTCCGCAACCCAAAAAGCTCGGCGCCTTTGCCGAGGCACTTTCTCCTTCATTCAGGTTTCCAATCCGGGATGGTCCATCCATGACTGATTCAAACACACAGGCGAAGGCACCGATCGCTCTGGCGGCGGTTTCCGGCTACTTGATCCTTCGGTGTTTGTGGCGGGTGTTCATCCCGGCCACTGAATATTCCCTTCCGCCATGGCCCCTTTTGTCGATCATCTTCGACATCCTCGTGATGATCAGCCTCTTCATTCTCAAACCGCAGGTTCCATCAGGCGGCCCAGATGCCCCGATCCATGTCCGCTATGCCACCCCGCTTTTCATCGGCGGCATCGTGGCGACGGCAATCATGGTGCTTATCCGGTTTTCAAGCGATAGCGGGTGGTGGACCGGGCATCTCATGTACGGCTTCTAGGAGGACAAACCGTATCGCAACCGCTGAAGGACGCCGATCGCCAAGACGGCAGGAAGTCTTGCAAGTTGCAGCAATCAGCTGCAAGCATCGCTGCGATCATGCAATTCCAGGGTAGCATCCGTGGGCGTTCTCAGCAAAGATGCGCGTCGAACGTCTTGAAACAGGAGGACACTGCATGTCGCCCGTTGCCCGGAATGTCGCCCGCCTCACCCTGTCCATTGCCCTCGTCCTGCCGCCTCTGTGGCCAGCCTTTGCCGCGTCGCCGGAGCCGGTCAAGGCCGAGCATGGCATGGTCGTCACCGCCCAGCACCTGGCGTCCGATGTCGGCGTCGAAGTGTTGAAGAAGGGGGGAAATGCCGTCGATGCCGCGATCGCCGTCGGCTATGTGTTGGCCGTGACCTATCCGACCGCCGGCAATATCGGCGGCGGCGGCTTCATGACCATCCGGCTGAAGGACGGCACCACGACCTTTCTCGATTTTCGCGAACGCGCCCCGCTTGCGTCCACCAAGACCATGTATCTCGATGCCAAGGGCGATATCGTCAAGGGGCTGAGCACTGACGGCTACCTCGCCGTGGGCGTTCCCGGTTCCGTCGCCGGTTTTGAAGCCGCACGGATCAAATATGGCACGCAGTCGCGCGAGGACCTGATGGCGCCGGCCATTCGGTTTGCGAAAGACGGGTTCGTACTGGAACAGGGCGACGTCATTTCGCTGAAAGGCGGCGCAAAAAAGCTGGCAAAGGACAAGGTG
Source organism: Hyphomicrobiales bacterium (assembly GCA_900472785.1). Classification (GTDB taxonomy): domain Bacteria; phylum Pseudomonadota; class Alphaproteobacteria; order Rhizobiales; family Rhizobiaceae; genus Pararhizobium. The sequence goes on from UCJH01000087.1 coordinate 31,117, forward strand.
GCTGCGTCGATTTTCCTGAAGCCCGACGGCAAGACCTATGAGGCCGGCGAACGGCTCGTGCAGCCGGATCTCGCGGCAAGCCTGTCGGCGATTTCAGAGAAAGGCCCGGACGCTTTCTACAAGGGTGTCATCGCGGATGCCATCGTCAAGGCCAGCGGCGAGAAGGGCGGCGTGCTCGCAAAAGCGGATTTCGAGCAATATGCGGTGCGCGAATTGCAGCCCATCACCTGCAATTACCGCGGCTACGAGATCGTTTCCTCGCCACCGCCCAGCTCCGGCGGCGTCATTATCTGCGAAATCCTCAATGTGCTGGAAGGCTATCCACTCTCCTATCTCGGTTACGGTTCGGCGGAGACCGTGCATGTCATGGTGGAGGCGATGCGCCATGCCTATGTGGATCGCAACTCGGCGCTCGGCGATCCGGATTTCGTCGAAAACCCCGTCGAAAAATTCACCGACAAGGCCTATGCCAAGGAAATCCGCGAGAAAATCAGCCCGTTCAAGGCCGGCGTCTCGCAGGAGCTGATGCCGAAGGGCATGGGTGAAAGCACAGAGACGACGCATTATTCCATCGTCGACGACGCCGGCAATGCGGTCGCCGTCACCTATACGCTGAACGGCTCCTTCGGTGCCGGCATCGTCGCGCCCGGCACCGGCATCCTGCTCAACAACGAGATGGATGATTTCACCGCCAAACCCGGCACGCCGAACCTTTACGGGCTTGTGCAGGGCGAGGCCAACGCGATCGAACCGAAGAAGACGCCGCTGTCTTCGATGAGCCCAACAATCGTCTCGAAGGACGGCAAGCCCTTCATGGTGATCGGCAGCCCCGGCGGCGCGCGCATCATCACCATCACGCTCGAAGCCATCATCAATGTCGTCGATCACGGCATGAACATTCAGGAAGCGATCGACGCGCCGCGCATCCACCACCAATGGTTGCCGGACAAGGTTTATATGGAGCCTTACGCCCTTTCGGTCGATACACGGCGCGTGCTCTCGGAGATGGGCCACGACGTGGAGATCGACAAAAGCTGGTCGATCTGGGGCCAGGCAGCCGGCATTATCGTCGGCGGCAAGAGCCTGGCGGACATCGAAAAGGGTGGCGGCGCCCGCTACTCCGGCGCCATCGACAGCCGCGCAGCTTCTGGAGCCGCGCGGGGATATTGACTGTTCAGAGTGTCCGGCAATTGCCTTGATGGGCATGCAAAAACCCGGTCGCAGGGAACGACCGGGTTTTCGGGAAGGTCAGTTCGTCGGATGGGTCCGGCTCAGTAACCGTAGTCGTTGCCGTAGC
>UCJH01000096.1 GCA_900472785.1 Hyphomicrobiales bacterium
GTCCGGGCATATGGCGTCCACGGGAGCCTTGACGATTTTCGACAGCCAGGGCGCCGTCGATACCGCCTTTCGCCATGAGGAAGGCAAGGCCCGGCTGCTTGGCTACGACGTGGAGAAACTCGACGCCTCGCAAGCCCGCGCCCGCGTTCCGGCGCTCGAAGGCAAGTTTGCCGGCGGCGTATTTTCCCACGGCTACCAGACCTTCGCCGACCCGCTGGCCCTGTTGCGGCATCTTCAGAGCCACATCCGCGCGCGCGGGCGCCTCGTCGATGCGACGGTGATTGCCGTGCAACCGGCTGCCGATGGCGTCGCACTGATCGCTGAAACAAACGAGCGCGAGACGTTCGACAAGGTGGTGATCGCCGCCGGGGTCTGGTCGCGCAATCTTGTGCGCGGCCTCGGGCTGAAGGTGCTTCTCGAAACCGAACGCGGATACAACACGACCTTTGCCAACCCGCAGGTGACGCTTGAAGCCCCCGTCTTCTTCGCGGAGCACGGCTTCGTCGCGACCCCGATGCGCAACGCGCTGCGGATCGGCGGCGCAGTGGAACTCGCGCGGCCGGAGGCACCGGCGAATTTTGCCCGGGCGGCGGCGATGCGCAGCAAGATGCGCCGTTATGTTCCGTCCCTGCCCGAGACAGGCGGCGTCGAATGGATGGGGCGACGGCCGTCCACCCCGGATTCCGTGCCAGTGATCGGTCTCAGCCCGAAGGATCCCCGCATCGCCATGGCTTTTGGCCACGGCCATCTCGGCCTGACGCTTTCGGCAGTGACCGCGAGAGCCGTCACCCGGCTGCTTTCCGGCGCCGACAACACCGATCTTGCGCCGTTCGGAATCGAACGGTTCCAGTAGTCCGGGTCCACCGGCAAAGATTGACTTTCAGCCGCGCCTTGTTTCCATAGGCTCCGCAATCACGAACCAGCGACACACGACAAAAAGAAAAGAAGACGCGATGCACAAGGTAATTTTCGATACGGATCCGGGCATCGACGATGCAATGGCGCTGCTTTTCCTGCATCAGCACCCCGACATCGACCTGATCGGCATCACCACGGTTTTCGGCAATGCCTCAATCGAAACGACGACGCGCAACGCGCTTTATCTCAAACAGGTCTGGAACATCGACGCTCCCGTCGCCAGGGGCCTTGGCGAAACGTTCGATCCGTCGCGCCCGCACGTGAATTGGCCAACGGAAATCCATGGTCATGACGGTCTCGGCAACATCGGCGTGCCGGAACGGATTGACCTCGACGTCGATCCCCGCCCCGCGCACCGTTTCATCATCGAGACCGTGCGGGCCAATCCCGGCGAAGTGACGATCGTTGCCGTCGGGCGCATGACCAATCTGGCACTGGCATTGCGGGAAGACCCGGATGTCGCCGTGCTCGTCAAGGACGTCGTGATCATGGGGGGCGCCTTCGATGTGCCCGGCAACATCACGCCTGCGGCGGAAGCCAACATCCATGGAGACCCGGACGCCGCCGACGTCACCATGATGGCTCCATGGCCTGTCACGGTGGTCGGCCTCGACGTCACGACGAAGACGGTGATGACCCGCAAGCTGATGGCGGAGATTGCTGCGGCCGGCGGCGAACGTGCCGCGCTTCTGGCCAGGATCTCGCAATTCTACATCGAATTCTACGAGCAGCATGTCGAGGACGGCATGGTCGTGCATGACAGCTGCGCCTGCGTCTACGTGGTCGCGCCGCATCTTTTCGAGACGCGCAGAGGCGCAATCCGCGTCGTCTGCGGCGGTATTGCCGACGGCCAGACCATACAGAAGCCGGACAGCCAGTCCTTTCCGGAAAGCCCGTGGGACGATCTGCCGAGCCAGAACGTCTGCGTCGGTGTCGACGCCGATGCCGTGCTGGCGCTGATTGCCGAAACGATCGGCCGGGCCGCCTGATCGGGAGCGCACAATAAAAAATCGTCGGTGACGGCTGGCAGGCCCGGTTTTGCCAGCTATCTTCCTCTCCATGAAACCGGATGCGTTGCTTTTTCCAACCCCAAGGGGCCTTTTCTGCGAGGTCGGGCAGTTCTACGTCGATCCGGTCCAGCCGGTCGAGCGCGCCCTGATCACCCATGGCCATGCCGACCATGCCCGCTCCGGCCATCGCCATGTGCTCGCCACACGCGAGACGCTGGACATCATGCGCATCCGCTATGGCGAGGATTTTTGCGAAAGCGAGCAGGTGGCGGTGCTTGGCGAACGGCTTGCGATCAACGGCGCCACCGTCAGCTTCCATCCCGCAGGTCATGTGCTCGGTTCGGCACAGATCGCAGTGGAGGCTCAGGGCACCCGCATCGTCGTCTCAGGCGACTACAAGCGGCGGCGCGACCCGACGTGCCTGCCGTTCGAGCCGGTGTCCTGCGATGTCTTCATCACAGAGGCGACTTTCGGCCTGCCGGTCTTTCATCATCCCGACGATCGTCATGAAGTTGCGAAACTGCTGACGTCGCTGCGCCAGTTTCCCGAGCGCGCCCATCTCGTCGGGGCCTATGCGCTGGGCAAGGCGCAACGCGTCATCGCATTGTTACGCGAAGCCGGGCACGATGCGCCGATCTATATCCATGGTGCGCTCACCAAACTCTGCGACTACTACCAGACGAAGGGCTACGACCTCGGCGACCTGCGACCGGCAACCATCGTCGGCAAGGACCGTCAAATCTTTGCCGGCGCGGTCGTCATCGGGCCGCCATCCGCCTTCGCCGACAAATGGGCACGGCGCTTTCCCGACCCGGTTTCGATCTTCGCCTCCGGCTGGATGCTTGTGCGCCAGAGGGCCAAGCAACGGGGCGTCGAGCTGCCGATGATCATTTCCGACCATTGCGACTGGGCCGAACTGACGCAGACGATCCGCGAGATTGCGCCTTCCCAGGTCTGGGTGACGCATGGGCGGGAGGAAGCGCTGGTTCGCTGGTGCGAGCTGCAGGGCATTGCTGCCCGGCCGCTGCATCTGGTCGGCTATGACGACGAGGGTGAGTGATGCGGGCCTTTGCCGAACTCCTCGACCGTTTGGTGCTGACACCGCAGCGTAATGCCAAGATCCGGTTGCTGACCGATTATTTCCGCGCCACGCCCGATCCGGATCGCGGCTATGCCCTTGCGGCCATCGCATCGACGCTGTCGCTGAACGCCGTCAAGCCGGCGCTCCTGCGCGAACTGGTGTTGGAGCGGATGGACGAAGTGCTGTTCCGCTACTCCTATGATTACGTTGGCGACCTCGCCGAGACGATCTCGCTGGTCTGGGAACCCACAGCAGATGCAGACCGCAAGGAATACGACCTGTCGCTGGGCGCGATCATCCACCAGCTTCAATCCGTGAGCCGTTCCGAGGTCCGCGCCCTGGTTCGCAGCCTTCTCGATCAAATGGACAGCTCAAGCCGCTTCGCCTTCCTGAAGCTGGTTACCGGCGGCCTGCGCATCGGCGTTTCCGCGCGGTTGGCGAAGCAGGCGGTCGCAGACGTGGGCGGCCGGGACATCGGCGATGTCGAGACGCTCTGGCATGGTCTGTCTCCGCCTTACACAGAGCTTTTCCAGTGGCTGGAAGGCAAGGCGGAAAAGCCGGCGCTGAAAACGCCTGCCGTATTTCATGCCGTCATGCTGGCGACGCCGGTCGGCGACAACGACCTCGCAAGCCTCGATCCGGCAGACTTCGCCGCCGAATGGAAATGGGATGGCATTCGTGTGCAACTGGCCAATCTCGGGGGCACGCGACGGCTTTATTCCCGCAGTGGCGACGACATTTCGGGGACTTTTCCTGACATCCTCGAAGCCGCCGATTTTGAAGGTGTCATCGACGGTGAGCTTCTGGTCGGCGGAACGTCAAGGACCAATCGGGCGACACGCACCTTCTCCGACCTGCAGCAGCGGCTGAACCGCAAGACTGTCAGCGGCAAGATGCTGGAGGATTATCCGGCTTTCGTCCGCGGCTACGACCTGCTGTTTTCCGGCACGACGGATATTCGTTCCGACGGCTTTCTTGCCCGGCGCGAAAAGCTGGCCAATCTTGTGGAGGCCGCGTCTCCCGTCCATTTCGACCTGTCGCCGCTCGTACCCTTCTCCACCTGGGAAGAACTCGACCACCTCCGCAGCGAGCCTCCTGACCCGGTCATCGAGGGCATCATGCTGAAACGGCTCGATTCACCCTATACCTCGGGCCGCGCCAAGGGGCCGTGGTTCAAATGGAAACGCAATCCCTACAATATCGATGCCGTGCTGATGTACGCGCAACGGGGCCACGGCAAGCGATCCAGCTACTATTCCGACTTCACGTTCGGCGTGTGGACCGAAGGCGACGGCAAGGATGTGCTCGTGCCCGTGGGCAAAGCCTATTTCGGCTTTACCGATGCGGAACTCGAAGTTCTCGACCGCTTCGTGCGCAACAATACGATCGAACGTTTCGGCCCGGTCCGTTCGGTTCGGGCGGAAGCCGATTTCGGCTTCGTCGTCGAGGTCGCCTTCGAAGGCATCAATCGCTCAGGCCGCCACAAGTCCGGGGTTGCCATGCGGTTTCCACGGATTTCGCGGCTGCGCACGGACAAGTTGCCACGCGATGCCGACAGGCTCGAAACCCTCATCGCGATGATCGACGGCGTAAAATTGACTTGAAGCGGACCGGAGGAACTATTCCTACCGACCGGCATTTCTTTTCCGAACCCTGCAGATACAACGGAGAAGCTCGATGCCAGCAACATCCAAGGCGCAGCAGAAGGCGGCCGGAGCAGCGCTTTCCGCCAAGCGCGGCGAAACCAAGAAATCGGCCCTCAAGGGCGCATCCCGGAGCATGGAGAAATCGATGACCGAGAGCGAACTGGAAGATTTCGCGAAGACCAAGACCAAAGGGCTTCCGGCGCATAAGAAATCTCACTAACGCGGCCCGATCCTTCCGCACATCTTGTTAAGATGATTTTGCGACTATTCCACTAAGCAGGTCCTGCGGGACAGCAACGTGGGGATATCGTGCATTCAGGTCAGTTGGACAATCCGGTCACATCGAAGAAGGCGCGTTGGTTTCGGCCCAACTATCTGCCGGCTCTTCTGGCTGTCTTTATCTTGCTTGCGGCCGGGATTTTCGCGGAACAGCAGAATCGCGCCGTCCATCAAGCCAGGATGCGGGAAACGGTGGCAGCCGCGCTCAATCCCATCCGCGCCAAACTGGAAGCCAATATCAACGGCGACATTCAGCTCATACGGGGATTGATCGCGACCATCTCCACCGAGCCGGGAATGGACCAGAAGCGGTTTTCCGAACTGGCGCGCAACCTCTTCAACGAACGATCACACCTGCGCAGTCTGGCTGCCGCCCCCAATCTCGTGGTTTCCATGGTTTATCCCGTGGCCGGCAACCAGAAGGCCATCGGCTTGAATTACCGCAAGAACAAGGACCAGCGCGCCGCAGCGTTGCGCGTCAAGGAAACGGCGAGCATGGTGCTTGCAGGTCCCCTGACGCTGGTACAGGGCGGCGAAGGCCTGATCGGCCGCTTTCCCGTCTTCATTTCCGGCCGCGGCAGTTCCAACAGCTTCTGGGGCATCGTATCGGCCGTCATCAACGTTCCGCTGCTCTACCAGGACAGCGGCCTGCTCTCAGCGGCGCAAGACATCGATATCGCCATCATCGGCCGCGATGGACTGGGCAAGGATGGCGCACTGTTTTACGGCTCGCCGTCGGTCAGGACATCCCATCCCGTCGAAATGAACATCGTCTTGCCGGCCGGTACCTGGCAGATCGTTGCCGTTCCCAAGGGCGGATGGCAGACCGAGCCGCCGAACACTTGGCAGTTGCGGTTGCTTGTCGCCATTGGTGGTCTGTTCATTCTCGTCCCGATGTTCGTCACCGGCCGGCTGATGGAGGAACGCCAGAGCCATATCGAGGTGCTGCGGCACAACAAGGAAAGCCTGCAGGAGCTTTCCTATCGCCTGAAGATTGCCCTCGACACGTCGCAGATCGGCATCTGGGAACTCGATATCGCGACCGGCAAGCTCTTCTGGGATGACCGGATGAAGGAGCTTTATGGCGGACGCCACCTGCAGGGGACCTACGAAGACTGGCAGAGAACGCTGCATCCCGACGACCTGCAGCAGGCTCGCGCGGAATTCTACGAGGCGCTGGCCGGCGACAACGCCTATAGCTCGCAGTTCCGCATTACCCTGACCGATGGCAGTGTCCGGCACATCCGGTCGATCGGCTCGAAATATATCGGTGCCGGCGGCCGGGAAAAGATCGTCGGCGTGAATTGGGACGTGACCGCCGACGTCGAGACCAATGCGATCCTGGAAAAGGCCAAGATACAGGCGGAAGCGCACAGCGCCGAGCTGGAAGCAGCGCGATATCGCATGGAATTCAACGCGCTGCACGATCCTTTGACCACGCTGCCCAATCGTCGTTATCTCGACCAGGTGCTGGCCGGCATGGGCGCTCACAATGCCGATGCCGATCTGGTCAGCATCTTCCATGTCGACCTCGACCGGTTCAAGGAAATCAACGATACGCTCGGCCATGCCGCAGGTGACGAAATCCTGCGGCATGCAGCCCAGATTCTGCGGGCCAATACGCAGGACACCGATTTCGTCGGCCGGATCGGCGGCGACGAATTCGTGATCATCTCCAGGAACGGTGTCGCGGAAAACAGCGATACGACCATGGCAAGCCGGATCATCGAGGAGATGAGCCTGCCCATCCGCTACAAGGAACAGGAGTGTCGCATCGGCGTCAGCATCGGCATCGCGCACCAGACGCGGCCGGACGAGGAACTGACGCAGGTTTTGGTGAATGCCGATATCGCCCTCTACGAGGCCAAGCGTCGCGGCCGCAACCGCTACGAGGTCTTTACCCATTCCTTGAAGACCGCGGTCATCAAATCCAAGCAGACCGCCGACGAAATCCTGCGGGGGCTGGAACAGAACGAATTCGTGGCTTACTTCCAGCCGCAGTTCTGCCCGGTCTCGCTCGATATCATCGGGGTCGAGGCACTGGTCCGCTGGGATCATCCGACGAAAGGCCTGCTCGCGCCCTACGCCTTCCTGAAGACGGCGGAAGACATCAATGTCATAGCCGAAATCGACCAGCGCATCTTGGAACAGGCCCTCTTCCAGCTTCATCGCTGGGAGGCCTCGGGCGTTCACATTCCGAAGGTCTCCGTCAATCTGTCCTATCAGCGGCTGCATGACGAAAACCTGATCGAACGCCTGTCGCAGCTGACCATCCCGACCGGACGGCTATCCTTCGAACTGCTGGAATCGATTTCGTTCGATGAGAGCGACGTGACGGTGCTGTCCAACATCGAGCGCATCAAGAATCTCGGCATCGATATCGAAATCGACGATTTCGGCACGGGTTATGCGTCGATCGTCAGTCTTTTGAAACTGACGCCGCGCCGCCTCAAGATCGATCGACAGCTGATCATCCCCATCCTTACCTCGCCAAAACAGCGCCAGCTTGTCGCTTCGATCATCGATATCGGCATTTCGCTGGGCATCGACGTGATCGCCGAAGGGGTCGAGACGATGGAGCATGCCACGGCCCTGCGGGAACTCGGTTGCTACGGCCTGCAGGGATATGCCTTCGCCCGCCCGATGAGCGCCAACGACCTCGTCAACTTCGCCCGCGAGCGCAAATGGATGCCGCACAAGACTGGCAGCGGAAGCGCTGTGGCCTCCTGATTCTCGCTCTACGCGCCGAAACCGTTCTCATCAGCCTCAAAACCCATATCAAAGTGAAGGCGACCAACACTGAGATCGTCCAAGCGCCGCGCCGTCCCCCTCCCTTTCGACTTCGGTCGCGCTCTGATTTTGAAGGCGGCGACGGCCCTCTTTCTGGATCGAATTCCTGGATAGAACGCGGGCAATATTGCCCCGTCGCACCTGCGGCCAATTTGCACCACTACTGTTTTTTCGCACATGCAATATCGCGCTGGAACGCTATTCGATTCTGCCTCGCCTGCCCTATCCCCTGATGCTGGCCAGCATGCTGTTCGTCGTCGAAACAGCCCTTGGCATCGCCCTATCGCAGAAGAACATCTGGCGCAAATTTTCCGGCGCATGATGATTTCAGCCTTCAATCCCCGGAATACCGAGGGTTTCCGAATACAGAAACAAAACACTGCTCGACCGGCTGGAAAAAATAGCCGACAACACCGAAACGCAAGCCACAGAAGCGAGGGTCTTGAAAGCCGCCATCCGGGCACGGAAAGCCGAACTCACGCCGGTGCAAATACCGCGTCTCGCACGATTGCATTCAATGAGGGACCATCATATATGAAGTCCGCGCGGGAATGCGGCGCAATCGAGGCCTTGCTCCACGGCGCATGGTGACTAAGATGGGGTCGTTGAACAGCGATCAGCCACGGCGAATAGGCTCGGGTGTGATTTTCACCTGCCCGGTTGCGCGCGCGGCACGGAATTTCTTGGGGACAGTCCTGCCCCCTCATGCTTTGACATCGACTGCGCTCTTCATGCGCGGAAAACTGTTAAAGATCGATTAAAATTGAATAGTAAGCCGGATCATGACGTGCCGGATGGGGATACCAGATGAAAATTGCTAACGTGCTCTTTCCCTTGAGCCTCCTCCTTCTTTCCGGTTGCGTCGTCGGCCCGAACTACCAGTCCCCGGATGCGGCACTGCCGGGAAAATTCTCCGCAGGCAGCACCCATGCAGCCGATGACGTCACGCTTTCGCCCTGGTGGCAATCCTTCCGCGACAAGAGGCTGAACAGCCTTGTTGCGCAGGGCCTGGCAGAAAACCTCGACGTCAAGGCATCGTTGGAGCGTATCATCGAGGCACGCGCCAATGTTGTCGCGGCCGGTGCCGGCGGACTGCCGCAGCTCAGCGGCGGCGCTTCTGCAACCCGGCAAGGCTCGGACGGCTCCTTTGCGCGCCGGTCCACGGGCAACGACCACAGCGAAACCTCGTCGCTGGCGGCCGGCCTCGACGCATCCTGGATGCTCGACTTTTTCGGCCAGTATCGCCGTGCCAAGGAATCGGCCAATGCGTCGCTCGACGCCGCCTATGACGATGTGAACGTGGCACGTCTCGCCTATCTCTCCGATCTCGTCAGCTCCTATGTCGATGCACGCTACAACCAGGAAGCCCTGGCGCTGGCGCGCAAGAGCCTCGCCTCGCGGCGCGAAACGCTGAAGCTGACCAACGACATCAAGGCCGCAGGCGCGGCCTCCAATCTCGACGTCGTGCAGTCGGAAGGTCTCGTCAACCAGACCCTGGCCGAATTGCCGGCCTACGAGACCGGCTTCCATGTCGCGGCCAACCATATCGCCACCTTGCTCGGCGTGCCGGCGACGACCGTCACGGCCGACCTTATTCGCGGCTCGTCGCAGCCCATGCCGCGCTACAACACGAAGATCGGCATCCCGGCCGACCTGATCCGCAACCGGCCCGACATACGCCGCGCCGAGCGCCTGCTGGCAGCAGCGACGGCACAGATCGGCGTTGCCGAATCGCAGCTCTACCCCAGCATCTCGCTCAGCGGCACGATCGACGCTTCGCGAACGATAACCAGCGTCACGCGCGGTGGCGCCGCAGCCTGGTCGTTCGGACCAACCCTCAACCTGCCGATCTTCAACGGCAACGCCCTGAAGGCCAATGTCGATATCGCCAAGTCGGACGCCGCCCAGCAGTATATCGCCTGGAAGCAGACCGTTCTGGGAGCCGTCGAGGAAGTCGAGAACGCGCTGATTTCGCTTCGCAAGAACTACGAAACGGTCGCCGCGCTCCGCAAGGTCGTGTCGTCCTACGAGGAAGCCCTCGGTCTGGCGCGCGAAAGCTACAAGGGCGGCGCCACATCGCTGCTCGACGTTCTCGACGCCGAGCGTTCGCTTTCGTCCGCGCGTATCCAGCTGGCTGCCGGCATTCGCAGCCTTGCCACCAACTATGTTGCTCTGAACGTCGCCATCGGCGGCGGTTCGGCGATCGACGTTGCCGGCCAGTAATCAACCGGGAAAGCCGCCTGTCTGACGACGGGCGGGCCGGATGAGAGACATCAGGGGGCGTTGCTGATTTCGATCGGCTGCGCCCCTTCCCACAGGACCATCTTGCCGAGCTTTGGCAGTTCCTCCAGATTGGAGGTGATGGTCAGGAAGTGGTTGCCGGCAAGCTGGCCCATCTTCGACTTGAAATGCACGGAACCATAACCGAGCAGCATTTCGGTTTCGCTGATGCCGCCCGGATAGATCAGCATCTGGCCCGGAGCCGGAAAGCTGGTGTGATTTTCATAGCCGATGCCGAAATCCTCCGCGCCAAGCGGAATCCACATGGCCTCACCACTCCAGCGCACGTGAATGAGCTTTTGCCGATAGGGCAAAATCCTGCGGATCGCGGCGCATGTCTTCGGCGCCAGAGCCGTTTCCAGCTTGGCCGAAAATGTGAACGGCCCTGCCGTGACGATGAGTTTGTCTGTCATATCCATCCCGCCCTTGTCTTTGAAAGTCAGAACCATTTAGCAGCAGGCATGCGGCAAATGAAGAACGATGGAGTATTTCAGGAGGCGAGGACGATCGGCAGCCGGACGGTCTGCAGCAGTCCACCTTCCGGCCGGTTGACGATCGTGACCGAGCCGCCGTTGTTCTCGATGATCTCGCGGGAAATGGCGAGCCCCAGCCCTGCGCCGGGCACAATCTGGCGTCGCGCCTGATCGACGCGGAAGAAGGGCTCGAACACCCGATCCAGCAGGTGCGGCGGAATTCCGGGACCATTGTCGGCGATCGTCAGTACGGCTTCGCCGTTCTCGATCTGCGCAAGCGAAAGGCTGGCTCCCTCGCCGTGGGTGGCGGCGTTGATGACCAGATTGCGGATGGCTCTCTTGAGCGCAAAAGGCGCACCGTTGACCATGGCAGGCAGGAGCGGGCCGTGCTCGACATCGAGCCCCATCTCCTCGATCTCGGAAACGATCTCTTCGACGATCCTGTCGAGTTGCATCGTCTCGTCTGCGGCGTGGCTGACCTCCTCGCGTACCAGCCGGATGGCGCTGTCGGCGATGTGATCGAGTTCATCGAGATCCTTCAGCCATGACTGCCGCTCGTCCGCATCGGCGACGAATTCGGCCCTCAGGCGCATGCGCGTCATCGGCGTTCGCAGGTCATGGCCCGCCGCAGCAACCAGCCGCATGCGGCTCGAGATCGCGGTGTTCAGACGGGCAGCCAGGCGATTGATCGTCTTGGCCGTGGTCCGCACCTCCATCGGGCCGGTCTCCGGAATGTCAGGAATGACGCCATCGGGCCGTATCTTGGCAATCGTTTCGTCCAGAATGCGCAAGGGGCGCATCATGACGGCGCTGGCATAAACAGCGATGGCAATTATGCCGGCGGCGACGAGCGTCAGATAGGCGGCCAAAGGCGCGAATGGGAACGGCCCGGGACCCGGCGGAAAATCCAGATAGGCCCATCGATCGCCATTGATATGGACCGCGAGATTTCGTCTGTCAGGTTCGCGCTCAGCGGAACCATTCTGACCGGGTTTGTATCCCTGCAGCACGAGAAGTTCGGCCGTGTAGCCCCGCGCCTTGCGGTCGTCGTTCAGGATGCGGGTATGGAACTGATCGATCCGATCTGCAGCCGGTCTCGGCCCGACCGGTATCCGCAACGGCCCGGCCGAGGCCGGATTGATCCGCAGGAATGCAGCCGCCAGTTCCGCCTTTTCGGACATGGCAAGATTGAACCGCGCCTCGGGCGGCTTGCGCAGCAATTGCGCCGTGACAAATGCGGCCGCGACGAGAACCAGAAGAACGGCCACGACCAGCAACAGCGTGAAGCGGGTGCGGAGCGACCACATCGGCTCAATGCCCGCGTTCGACGGGAACCGCCAGTTGATAGCCCTTGTTGCGGATGGTTTTCAGCATATGGAAGACGCTGGAATCGCCGAGCTTGCGGCGCAGGCGGCTGACGAGAATATCGATTGACCGGTCGAACGGATCTGCCGTGCGCCCCTGCGTCAGGTCGAGCAGCGAATCGCGGGACAGGATACGCCCCGGCCGCTGCAGGAAGACCATCAGCAGTTCGAACTCGCCACCGGTCAGATCCACCGGCGTTCCGTCCGGCGCCGTCAGCGAACGACTTTCCACGTCCGCGACGTAATTGGCAAAGACGAAGCGCCGCTCGACACTGGGTGCTGAGGGTTCGCTGCGCCCGCGCCGCAGCACGGCCCGGATACGCGCCGCCAGTTCGCGCGGGTTGAATGGCTTGCCGAGATAGTCGTCGGCGCCGAATTCCAGCCCGATGATGCGATCGACATCTTCCTTCAAAGCCGTCAGAAGGATCACCGAAAGCTGCGGCATGCGCTCGCGCAGCGACCGGCAGAGGTCAAGGCCGGATCCATCCGGAAGCATGACGTCGAGCACGATCAGGTCGATCTTCAGCTCTGCGAGCCTTGCTTCGCATTCGGTCCGGCTGCCGGCGAGGCTGACGCGAAAGCCCTGGCCGTCGAGATACTTTCCGAGCAGGCGCCGGATCTCCAGATCATCGTCCACGACGAGAATATGCGGTGTGTTTTCCATGACGCCTTATACCCGCGCGCGGGCGAAAACGCACGGCGACCGAACGATCCCTCCGTTGGAATTGCATGTCCCAATATTTCCAGCAGCAGGCGCAATACATTTCGTTACAAAATAATCGCCGTTCTTTTCTGAAATCGCGATGCGCGTGACGCAGGACTATTGGCCGCAGCTTGGAGCGTGCTTGCGAAAAATAGTTAAATCGCATGGTTTTCTCGCTTCTTCGGGTTGGCATCGCGGAAGAAACGGGACATAAAAACACATGTCCATTTTGCTGCTGTGCGGCATGCTTCGGACAGCGGTTCCGGCCACGTTGCCGGGCAGACCTTCGCGGAGCCCGTGCGCTCCTTTCCATTGGGAACGATCGAGGAATCAGAGATATAGAGACCGCCGGGCCATTGCTTTTGATTCTGACCCTTGCACCTTTTGCGGGAAGCCTTGCTGCAATCGTCTTTCCCTCTGACAAAAGCACTGCAGCCGCCTGGTTTTCGGGTGTCGTCGCGCTTCTTTGCCTGCTTCTGGTCGCAGGACTCTATCCCTTCGTAGCATCAGGCGGCGTGCTGCGTTACGAGTTGCGCTGGCTGCCTGAACTCGGACTGAACATCACGCTGCGCATGGACGGCTTTGCCTGGATGTTTGCCGGCGTCATCACGGCGATCGGCCTGCTCGTCGTCGTTTATGCGCGATACTATATGTCCGCCAGCGATCCCGTGCCGCGTTTCTTTTCGCTCTTCCTCGCCTTCATGGGCGCCATGCTCGGCATCGTGCTTTCCGGCAATATCATCCAGCTCGCGATCTTCTGGGAGCTGACCAGCATCGTTTCCTTTCTGCTGATCGGCTACTGGCATCACAACGCCCATGCCCGCGATGGTGCGCGCATGGCGCTGACGGTGACCGGAACAGGCGGGCTCTGCATGTTCGTGGGGCTGATGCTGATCGGCCATATCGTCGGAAGCTACGACCTCGACGCCGTGCTTTCCTCGGGCAACGTCATCCGCGAACATCCGCTCTATACGACGGTGCTGATCCTGATCCTGCTTGGCGCTCTGACCAAGAGCGCGCAGTTTCCCTTCCACTTCTGGCTGCCGCATGCCATGTCGGCCCCGACACCCGTCTCGGCCTACCTGCACTCGGCCACGCTGGTGAAGGCGGGTGTTTTTCTGCTGATCCGGCTCTGGCCGGTCATGGCCGGAACGGATGCATGGTTCTGGATCGTCGGCTGCGCCGGCCTGACGACGCTATTGCTCGGCGCCTATTTCGCGATCTTCCAGCAGGACCTGAAAGGCCTTCTCGCCTATTCGACGATCAGCCATCTCGGGCTGATCACCGTGCTCTTGAGCCTCGGCAGCCCGCTCGCCGCAGTCGCGGCGATCTTTCACACGTTGAACCACGCAACCTTCAAGGCGTCGCTGTTCATGGCGGCTGGCATCATCGACCACGAAACCGGCACGCGAGACATGCGCAGGCTGAGCGGGCTTTTCCGGCACATGCCGATCACCGCGACGCTCGCCATGGTCGCCAGCGCCGCGATGGCCGGCGTACCGCTGCTCAACGGGTTCCTGTCGAAGGAAATGTTCTTCGCCGAAGCGATTGAGACCCACAAGTACAACATCCTCGATACGATCACGCCCTATGTCGCGACGCTGGCCAGCATGTTTGCCGTGACCTATTCGCTGCGCTTCATCCACAGCGTCTTCTTCGGGCCGCCGCCGCACGACCTGCCGAAGATTCCGCACGAGCCGCCCCACTGGATGCGGGCGCCGATCGAATTCCTGGTGCTCGCCTGCCTCGTCGTCGGCGTCATCCCGACGCTGACGATCGGCCCGTTTCTGCATACGGCCGTGCAATCGGTGCTCGGCGACGCGACCCCGGTCTACAGCCTTGCCGTCTGGCATGGCTGGAACCTGCCGCTCGCCATGAGCCTCGTGGCGCTGATCGGCGGCGTTATTCTGTTCCTTTTGATGAAAACCTATCTCGCCACCAGCGTCGAAGGACCGCCCTTCTTCCGGCGGCTGGAAGGCCAGCGCATCTTCGAGCGCGTGCTGGTTACGCTGTCCTGGAAATGGGCGCGCTGGCTGGAGCGCACGGCAAGTTCGCGCCGACTGCAGCCGCAGATGCGCATCCTCGTCTTCATCGCTTTCGCCGCCGGTGCGATCCCGCTTTTCCTGCAGGGCTTCAAGCCTGCGGCGATCGCGCTGCGCAGCGTCGATCCGGCCTTTGCGCTTCTGTGGTTCATCGGCATGATCTGCGCGGTGGGGGCTGCGTACCAGGCGAAATTCCACCGGCTCGCGGCGCTGGTGCTGCTGGGCGGCGCGGGGCTCGTCACCTGCATTACCTTCGTCTGGCTGTCGGCGCCGGATCTCGCCGTCACCCAGCTTCTGGTCGAGATCGTCACCACCGTGCTCATCCTGCTCGGCCTGCGCTGGCTGCCCAAGCGGATAGAAGATTCGAACGACCCGGAACTCATGGATTTTTCCGTCCGGATGCGTCGTCTGCGCGACCTGGCGCTGGCGCTCGCCTGCGGCGTCGGCATGATGCTCGTTTCCTATACGGTGATGACCCGCAACGTGCCCGATACGATTTCGAGCTACTTCCTCGAGCGTGCCTATAGCGAAGGCGGCGGCACCAATGTGGTCAACGTCATCCTCGTCGATTTCCGCGGCTTCGATACGTTCGGCGAGATCGCCGTGCTCTGCATCGTGGCACTGACCGTGTTTTCGCTGCTGCTCCGGTTCCGGCCGGCAGCCGAAAGCCTGGAAAAACCCGAACAGCAACGCATCCAGAACGCCTTCGACGACGATCATCCCGACCGCAAGAAGGGCGACAGCATCGCCGAATACCTGCTGGTGCCGTCGGTGATCATGCGCTGGATGTTCCCGGTCATCGGCATGCTGACAGCCTTCCTGTTCTTCCGCGGCCACGATCTTCCCGGCGGCGGCTTTGCGGCCGGCATCGCCATGTCGATCGCCTTCATCCTGCAATACATGGCAGGCGGTACCCGCTGGGTCGAGGAACGCCTGCGCATTCATCCGCTGCGCTGGATGAGCATCGGCCTTCTGGTCGCGATGGCGACCGGCCTCGGCTCGTTCTTTTTCGGCTATCCGTTCCTGACCTCGCACGCGCAATATGCCAGCTTGCCCATCCTCGGCAAAATACCGCTGGCGACGGCGATCCTGTTCGACCTCGGCGTCTTCTCGCTCGTTCTTGGCGCCACCGTGCTGATCCTGATTGCCCTCGCCCACCAGTCGGTACGTTCGCCCCGTGCCCAGATCAAGGCCGCCCGCGCCGCGGCAAAGGAGACGGTGTAATGGAACTCGTGCTCTCGGCGGGGATCGGCGTTCTTACGGCATCCGGCGTCTGGCTGCTCTTCCGGCCGCGGACCTATCAGGTCATCATCGGCCTCTCGCTTCTGTCCTATGCGGTCAATCTCTTCATTTTCGGCATGGGCCGGCTGCGTGTCAACGCACCGCCGGTGCTGGAGCCGGGCGGCGTCGGCGGCTTGCTCACCCATACGGACCCGATACCGCAGGCGCTTGTGCTCACCGCGATCGTCATCGGCTTTGCCATGACGGCTCTGTTTCTGGTCGTCCTGCTCGCCTCGCGCGGCTTTACCGGCACCGACCATGTGGACGGCAGGGAATGATGGGATGAACTGGGCAAACAACCTGATCATCCTGCCGATCCTGCTGCCGATGGCGACGGCTGCGGCATTGATCCCGATCGATGACCGGAACCGGACCCTGAAGGGAGTCCTGAGCTTCGCCTCGACCGTGGTGCTGTTCGTTGCAACCGTCATTCTGATCGGCGTCGTCTCCTCCGGCGAGGCCGCGGGCACCAGTGTCTACATGCTCGGCAACTGGCCCGCGCCGTTCGGCATCGTGCTTGTGCTTGACAGGCTTTCGGCGCTGATGCTGGCGCTGAGCGCCGTGCTGGGCCTGGCAGCACAGGTCTATGCCATGGCCCGCTGGCACACGGCCGGCTCTCATTTCCACTCGCTGTTCCAGCTTCTTTTGGCCGGCCTCAACGGCGCCTTCCTGACGGGCGACCTGTTCAACCTCTTCGTCTTCTTCGAGATGATGCTCGCCGCGTCCTATGGCCTCCTGCTGCACGGTTCGGGGCCGATGCGCGTCAAGGCCGGCCTGCATTACATCGCCGTCAACCTCGCCGCGTCCTCGCTGTTTCTCATCGGCGTCAGCCTGATCTATGGCGCGACCGGCACGCTCAACATGGCCGATCTTGCCGTGCGCATCACGACGCTCGGACCGGAAAGCCGCATGCTGATGGAAGCGGGTGCGGCGCTGCTCGGCATTGCCTTTCTCGTCAAGGCCGGCATGTGGCCGCTCGGCTTCTGGCTGCCGACGGCCTACTCGGCCGCGACACCGCCGGTGGCGGCCATCTTCGCCATTCTCACCAAAGTCGGCGTCTATGTCATCATGCGGCTGTCGCTGCTGCTGTTCGGCAACGAGGCCGGCACGTCGGCCGGGTTCGGGCAGGACCTTTTGCTCTATGGGGGCCTGTTCACCATCGCTTTCGGTGCGATCGGCGTGCTTGCCTCGCAGGCCATGGGGCGCCTTGCCAGCTATAGTATCCTGGTGTCGTCCGGAACCTTGCTGGCTGCCGTCGGCCTCGGCAATGGTGCGGTCATCGGCGGTGCCCTGTTCTATCTCGTCAGCTCGACGCTGACGACCTGCGCCTTTTTCCTGCTGATCGAACTGGTCGAGCGCGGCCGCGACGCCGGCGCCGACGTTCTCGCGGTCACGATGGAAGCCTATGGCGATATCGACGAAGACGAGCCGGAAAAGGAAATCGGCGTTGCCGTACCGGGCACGATGGCAGTGCTCGGCCTGTGCTTTTGCGCCTGCGCCGTCCTGATGTCGGGCCTGCCGCCGCTATCCGGCTTTCTGGCCAAATTCGCAATCCTGCACGAACTCTTCAACGAAAGCGGTTTCGGCGGCAATATGCCGATCACGGCGGCGCAATGGATCTATGTCGCGTTGCTCATCCTGTCCGGGCTTGCGGCCATGATCGCCATGAACCGCATCGGCATCCGCACCTTCTGGACCTCGATCGAGGGCACGATCCCGAGGGTGTTCCTGATCGAGATCACCCCGGTGCTGCTGCTCCTGGCGGCCACCGTCTTCCTCAGCCTGCAGGCGGGACCGGCCATGCGCTATATGGACGCGACGGCAAGGGCCCTTGCCAACCCTAGCAACTATACCGATCCGGTGCTGTCGGCACCGCGAGCCGGGCCGACGGAAGGAGGATGACGCCGATGCGGTACTGGTTTCCCTATCCGCTGCTTTCCTTCGCCCTCATGCTCTTCTGGCTGCTGATCAACCAGTCGCTTTCGCCGGCGCAGATTCTTCTCGGCGCAGCGCTCGGCATTTCTCATGCATGGCTGATGGTCAATCTGAGGCCGGCCAAGACCTCTATGAAAAAAGCCTGGCTGATCGGCCGGCTTATCGGCCGCGTTGCCGCAGATGTCGTCAGGTCCAACATTTCGGTGATGGGTATCATCCTGCGCAGCAGGAACCGGCCGGTCACCTCCGGATTCGTGCCGATCGACATTACGCTTCAGGACGAGAATGCACTCGCTTTGCTCGCCTGTATCCTGACGGCGACGCCCGGCACCGCCTGGCTGGAATTCGACAGCCAGACGCGGGTGCTGTTGTTGCACGTGCTCGATGTCGAAAACGGATCGGCCTGGGCCGAACTGATCAAAACGCGCTACGAGGCACCGTTGAAGGAGCTTTTCGAATGACCGAACTCTTCATCATCTGGTCGATCCTTGCCTCGCAGATCATCCTCGGACTTGCCATGGGCTGCGCCCTGTTCCGCATGGTCAAAGGACCGCGGGCGCAGGACCGCATCCTGGGTCTCGACGCGCTTTATATCAACGGCATGCTGCTGCTTCTGACCTTCGGCATCCGCACGGCCAACACGATCTACTTCGAATCGGCGCTGATCATCGCGCTTCTCGGCTTCGTCTCGTCGATCGCCTTTTCCAAGTTCCTGATGCGCGGCGAGGTGATCGAATGAGCCACCTTACCGACCTGCCGCTCTGGGCGGCGATCCCCGTCTGCTTGCTGCTATTGTCCGGGTCGATGATCACGCTCATCGGCTCGATCGGGCTCATCCGCCTGAAGAATTTCTACAAGCGGCTGCATGCCCCGACGCTCGGCGCCAGCGCCGGCGTGATCCTCATCTGCCTGGCATCCATGCTCTGCTTTGCGGTACTGCAAAGCCGCTGGATCTTCCACGAGGTCCTGATCATCGTCTTCATCATCCTGACGACACCGGTGACCCTGATGCTGCTTGGACAATCGGCTCTTTACCGTGACCGGATCGAAGGCACCGACGGCGTCCCGCTCAAGGCCAAGCCGATATCGCCGAAAGCCGACGAAACGGACATTTAGAGCCCGTCGCGACCGCGAAAACGGCGCTGGTAGGCGGCATCGTAAAGCGCGCTTTCGCGGAAATCCGTGGCGCCGAGCGTTTTGCCGACAAAGATCAGAGCGGTGCGCTCGATCGGATCGGCGGCGACCTTTTCCTCGATATCGGAAAGCGTTCCGCGCACGACGCGTTCATCCGGCCAGGAGGCCTTGACGACGATGGCGACCGGGCAATCGGCGCCATAAAGCGGCGTCAGTTCCTCGACGACCTGTCCCAGCGCATGGATCGCCAGATGAATGGCAAGCGTCGAACCTGTCGCACCGAAACGGGCAAGGGTCTCCTCGTTCGGCATCGGCGAGGCTCGGCCCGAAACCCGGGTCAGAACGAGGCTCTGGGCAACCGCCGGGATCGTCAACTCGCGGCCGAGCGTCGCAGCAGCCGCGGCAAAGGCAGGCACGCCGGGCGTCATCGTATAATCGAGGCCATGTTTTTCCAGCCGGCGGACCTGTTCGGCCACCGCGCTCCAGACGGAGAGATCGCCGGAATGCAGCCGGGCGACGTCATGGCCATCGGCTGCGGCCTTCACATATTCCGCCTCGATCTCGTCCAGCGACATCGGCGCGGTATCGACGATGCGGGCGCCGGGCGGGCAATATTGCAGCAGGTCCGGCGAGACGATCGATCCGGCATAGAGGCAGACCGGGCAGCGGGCGATCAGGTCACGCCCGCGCACCGTTATCAGGTCGGCGGCTCCAGGGCCTGCGCCGATAAAATGCACTGTCATTTCATTTCCTCTCAGACGTCTTCTGTTCTTTTATCCAAGACCACTGCGTGACCGGCATCGCCGGGCGCCAGCCGGTCATCGAACCGACGGGCGATGCCCGCGCAATGTCGATGCGGATCAACGTTCCGCCAAAGCGGGCGTGGCTGGCCAGAAGCACCGCTTCCATTTCCGTCGTCACCGCATTGGCGACCAGACGGCCGCCTTCGGGCAGGGCAGCCATCGCGGCCTCCATCACGCCATCGCCGCTGCCGCCGCCTCCGATGAAGATCACATCGGGCCGCGGCAGGCCGGAGAGCCCATCCGGAGCGGCACCATGAACCACAGCAAGGCCCGGGACGCCAAATCGGGACGCGTTACGCCCGATGCGGGCAACCCGCTCCTCAGAAGCCTCGATCGCCACCGCCCGCATCGACGGGTCGCTCAGCATCCATTCGATGGCGATCGAGCCCGAGCCGGCGCCGATATCCCAGAGCAACTCGCCGCGGCGCGGAGCAAGCGCCGAGAGCGTCAGCGCCCGGATTTCCCGCTTGGTGATCTGCCCGTCATGCTCGAACAATGCATCGTCCAGCCCGTTTGCGAGCGTCAGGACACGGGCGCCTTTGTCCGCCACGACCTCGACGGCGCAGATATTGAGCGTATTGATATCCGACTGCGAAAACCGTGCGGCGACATGCCGTGTCACCCGCTCGTCGGGACCGCCCAGCGCCTCGAGCACGGTCAGCACCGATGAACCGAACCCGCTTTCCACTAGCAACGCCGCGAGAGCCGCCGGCCCCTCAGCGTCCGAGGTCAGCGCGAGAATGCGCGCGCCGGGATGCAGATGTGGGCGGATGAGATCGACAGGACGTCCATGCAGCGAGACGGTCGCAGTGTCCTGCAGCGCCCAGCCAAGCTTTGCAGCGCCAAGGCTGAAAGAAGACGGAAACGGCAAAACCCGCATCTCGGACGGATCGATCCGGCGCACAAGCGTTACGCCGACGCCGAAGAAGAAAGGATCCCCCGAGGCCAGCACCACGACCGGCGCACCGCGCAGGGCAACGATCGCATCGACGGAACGCTCGAACGGGCTTGCCCAGACATGGCCTTCGCCCGTGATCAGGGATACGGCGAGCTCCAGGTGCCGGGCACCGCCGAAGATCGTGGTTGCCGATGCAATGCAGCGCTTGGCCTCGTCGCCAAGTCCGGATAGACCATCTTCTCCAAGGCCGATGATCGTCAGCCAAGGCGCTTGCAGGCCAGAGGAAGGCACGGAACCGTCACGCATGAGCAAACACCGCATCCTGATACTCGGCGGAACCACCGAAGCGCGGCAGCTTGCGGGTAAGCTTGAAGGCCGAACCGATTGCGAGGTGCTGCTGTCGCTTGCCGGCCGCACAGCCGAGCCGATGGCGCAGCCGGTTCCGGTGCGCAGCGGCGGCTTCGGTGGCGCAGAGGGACTTGCTCAGTTTCTGCGGGACAACCGTTTCGACCTGATGATCGACGCGACCCATCCCTTTGCCGCGCGCATCTCCGCCAATGCCGCCCTTGCGGCCCGGCAAACCGGTATTCCAGCATTTGCCCTGCGGCGTCCGAAATGGGAGCGTCAGGCCGAAGATCGCTGGACCTGCGTTTCCAGCATGGCGGACGCCGTTGCGGCGCTCGGTGCTTCGCCCAGAAACGTCTTTCTGGCGATCGGCCGCCAAGAGGCCTTTCATTTCGAAGAGGCGCCGCAGCACCGCTATCTCGTGCGCAGCGTCGATCCGGTAACGCCGCAACTCGATGTCCCTCAAGCCAGCTATATCCTCGCGTCCGGCCCGTTCGACATTGCCGACGAACGCAAACTTCTGCAGGACAACCGCATCGACGTTGTCGTCGCCAAAAACAGCGGCGGCAGCGCCACCTACGGCAAGATCGCGGCGGCGCGGGACCTTGGGGTGGAGATCGTCATGGTCGAGCGGCAGGAACCGGCCGACATGCCGTCGGTCGGAACGCTTACAGAGGCTCTCGACCGGATCGATCACTGGCTATCCCCGGAGATGAAACGCGGTGTGTAGACGAGGTCTGGCCTGCCCGGCCGCTCGATGATCCGGGTCAGGGCCGAACCGATGATGACGCAGGTCGCCATGTCGGCGCGCCCGGCATCGGCCTCGATCAACGACATGACCTGCATGCGCTCGTCCGGCCGTCCGGCTGCACGACCGAAGATCACCGGGGTCGACGGCGGGAGAACCGAACGAAGGATATCGAAGGCCTCGCCGAGCTGCCACGGTCGGGCCTTGCTGATCGGGTTGTACAGCGCGATGACCAACCCCGCTTCGGCAACCAGACGCAGGCGCCGGGTGATGACATCCCAGGGCTTGAGATTGTCGGACAGGGAAATCGCGCAGAAATCATGGCCAAGCGGCGCGCCGATGCGGGCGGCGACAGCCAGCATGGCGGTGACGCCGGGGGTGACGACGAGGTCGAGCGCACGCCATTCCGCCGGCCCGGCATCGATCGCCTCGCAGACGGCCGCAGCCATCGCGAACACGCCCGGATCGCCGCCCGACACGACGCAGACATCGATACCGGCTGCAGCGCGCATCAGCGCTGCCTGCGCACGATCAAGCTCCTCGCGATTGTCGGATGCGATGCGGTGCTGATCCGGTCGCAGCGACAACCGGGCGAGATAGGGGCCATAACCGAAAAATTCGGTCGCCTTCGAAACCGCGTCCAACGCCTCGGGCGTCATCTGCTGCGGCCCGCCGGGACCGGTGCCGACGACATAGAGCGTCCCGGTCATGGCTTGCCCTTCCAGCCGGGAACGAGCACCAGCGAAAAATACGGCGCGACATCATCGGCTTTCTCGGACAGCGGGATCATTGCCGCGGTCGTCATCGTGCCGCGCTCGACATAGAGCGCCTGTGAAAGCTTACCCGCGGTTTCCAGCGCGCGGCGGATTTTCGGCAGGTTACGCCCAACCTTCATGATCACCGCCGCTTCCGTATCAACCAGGCGCCGCGCAAGATCGGTTTCGGCCATAGTACCCGGCAGAACCGACAGCACGTCGTCACCCTGAACGATCGGCAGTCCGGCCATCGACCAGCAGCCGGACATCGCCGTGATGCCCGGGATGACCTCTGCCGGAAAGCGCCCGGCTAGGCGGACATGGAGATGCATGTAGGAGCCGTAAAACAGCGGATCGCCTTCGCTGAGGATGGCGACTGTGCGGCCCGCTTCCAGATGAACGGCGACGGCTGCGGCCGAAGCATCGTAGAAGCCGGTGATCTGGCTCTTGTAGTCGTCGTGTTCCTTGTCGATCTCGGTGGTAACCGGATAATAGAGCGGCAACTCGATGAGATCGGTCTTCAGCATGCCGTCCACGATCGTCCGGCCGTTTCCGCGCCGGCCTTCCTTGGCGAAATAGGCAAGCACGTCGGCGGCGGCCAGCGCCTTGACGGCCTTGACCGTCAAAAGCTCCGGATCACCGGGGCCGGTGCCGACACCGATCAGTTTTCCTGCAGGAACCGCGTTCACAGGCCAGGCCTCGCCAGCGAATTAACCGCCGCAGCCGTCATGGCGCTGCCGCCGAGACGGCCCCTGACAATCGCATAGGGCACGCCATAGGAGTGTTCGGCGAGCGCATCCTTGGATTCCGCCGCGCCGACGAAACCGACCGGCATGCCAATGATCGCGGCTGGCTTAGGCGCGCCGTCGCGCAGGAGCTCGAGCAGATAGAAAAGAGCCGTCGGTGCATTGCCGATGGCAACGACCGAGCCGGCCATGCGCTCGCCCCAGAGCTTGAGTGCGGCTGCGGATCGGGTGTTGCCGATCTCCCTGGCGATCGAGACCGTTTCCGGCTCCCGCAAAGTGCAGACGACATCGTTGTTTGCCGGCAGGCGCGCGCGGGTGATGCCATGCGCAACCATGAAGGCGTCGCACAGGATCGGCGCTCCGTTCTGCAGGGCCGTGCGGGCGGCCGATACGAAACCGGGTGAGAATTCGAATTGTCTGGCCGCTTCGACCAGACCGCAGGCATGAACCATGCGCACGGCCAGATCCGCCTCGTCTTCGGCAAAGCGCGACAGGTCGGCCTCGCTTCGGATAATGGCAAAAGACCGCTCGTAGATGGCATCGCCATCGCGGATGTAATCGTAGTCTGGCATCTCTATCCCTGTTGCACCGCGGCGATGGTCGCGTCGGTTCCCAGCCGTGTAAGGCAGGACCGGGCCGATTCGCCAGCGTGTTTGTTGTGCCGCACCAGAGCGCCAAGGCGCGCAACCGCGGTTTGGATGGTCTTTTGATCGATGTAGGCGTTGGGCGCGGCGGAGGCAGGGCCATTTACGACAAGTCCATAGCCTAATGGCGCACCCAGTATGGTCAATGTCGCGGCGGAAGGCTTTGCGCAGCCCTTGGCGCACCCTGACAGGTGCAGCGTCAGCGAACCATCGAGCAGTTCCGGCGCCGTTTCGATAAACAGGCGCGCCGCAGCCTTGGTATCGAGAAGCGCTGAGGCGCAGGCGCCCGTTCCGGCGCAGACAGCGATATGATTGCCCGGATCGTCGGGCGATATTCGGAAGCCATGGGCAAAAGCGGCCGCCTGCGCTTTGGCGACATCGGCGTCCCTGAGGCCGGGAACAAGGAGGGCATGGCCGGGCGCGAGGCGAATTTCGCGCGCACCAAGCCTTTCGAGATCAACGACAAGGGCGATCAGTTTTTCAGCATCCGTCTGGCCGAAGGCAAGCCCAAGCCCGAGAATGGGTCCGCCCCTCCCGCAATCGTGGATGCCGACGGGCAATGGAGCAATATCCGCAGGCGCAGGATGGCGCAGGGCATGGCCAGACGCGATGGTCTCTATAAGGCTCTCGGCTTGCAGATCACGGCCCCGTGCATCGCAGCCGAGACGCGCCAGGTCGGCGAGCACGTCGAGGACGGCCGGGATGACGTCATCTGGCGTCAGCGTCGCAATCGGCTTTGCGGTCCTGTCCGTGCCGGCGATGCCGAGCAGCCACAGGATGGCCGCTCCGTCGCGAACAGCGCGCAGCCTGATATCCGCACTGGTTTCCCCCAGATGAAGGCGTCCGCCACCATCGATGACGATCGACAGCTTGGGGGCAAGCACAAGCCGCGGCCGATGCGCGATGATCGCGGCGCGCAAATCGGCAGCCAATGCCAGCGGATCGGCAAGTTCGGTCGGATCGATGCCGGCCAGCGGCGGCGTTTCGACGGCGACGCCTTCGGAAATCTCGATCCCGGCATCGGCAATCGCAGCGGCAAGAGACGGCACTGTCTCGGGGAAAAGCCCGCGGATCTGCAGGTTGCCGCGCGCCGTTACCTCCAGAATGCCATTGCCGAAACGGCGGGCGGCCGTCGCCAGCACGACGATCTCGGACAGGGAAAACCCGGGGCGAACCGGTCGCAGGCGAACGAGAAGACCGTCACCGGTCTGCATGGGTGCGGCCAGCGTCGGGCAGGCGCCGCGCCGCATGTCCATTGCGCCGTTGCCTGTCGGTTGCCTTTCCATTGCCAGATGCGCAGCTTTCCGTTCCATCCGCCGTCCTTACAGGATTGTGACGCGCGGGCCAACATGCTCCAGCCTATACCATGACGTGGCTATGCGTCGAAATCCGCACCCTTGCGCACCAGGTAGACATCCATGATCCAGCCGTGGCGGGCGCGAGCTTCCGCGCGGGTTTTCAGGATTTCGTCCCGCACCTCGATCACCCGGCCCGACAGAACGATTTCCTGCGGCGTGCCGAGATAGGCGCCCCAGTAGATGAAAGCCTCCGGATCGTCGATCGCCATGAAGGCCTGCTCGCCGTCCAGCATGACGACAGCCGTTTCGGCCAACCCCGGAAAGCTTTCTGCGAGACGCCGGCCGGTGGTGATCTGCACCGGCTTTCCCACGAGATTGAGCGGAATGCGGTGACTGGCCGTCAGCGCCTGCACGCTGGTGATGCCCGGAATGACGGAATAGTCGAAATCCACCGTGCCCAGCGCGCGCACCCGCTCAACGATACGGATCGTGCTGTCATAAAGCATGGGATCGCCCCAGACGAGGAATGCGCCCGTCTGGTCCGGCGCCAGTTCCTCCAGCAGCAATCGCTGATAGGATTGCGCGATCGCCGCATGCCAGTCATCGACGCTCTGGTCGTAGGACCGGCCCGTCGTCTGGCGGACCGGAACCGCGAATTCCACCACCCGACCATCCGCACGCGTAACGTAACGGTCGCAGATGTCGCGCCGGATAACGGCGAGCTGCGACTTTGCCTCGCCCTTTGTCGGAATGAAAAGGACGTCGGCCCGGTTAAGCGCGTTGATCGCCTGCACCGTCATATGTTCGGGATTGCCGGCCCCGATACCGACGATCAATATCTGTTTCATGCGTCCGCCCCTGCGCTTGTCGACGCGTCTTTGACGGATCGGACCGATGGATGCAAGTGTTTGCGTCGGGTCAGTAGACGTCGCGGAGATAGCGCTTCTCGCGCGACAGTGTCGCCACATACTCCGCCGCCTCTTCGCCGCTCATCCCGCCATGCTCGGCGACAACGGATTTCAGCGCCGCATCGACGTCCCTCGCCATGCGGGACGCATCGCCGCAGACATAGATGCAGGCGTCTTCCTCAAGCCAGCGCCAGAGGTCGGCACCCTTTTCGACCATCCGGTCCTGTACATAGACCTTTTCGGCGGAATCCCTGGAAAAAGCCGTATCGAGGCGCGTCAGCACGCCGCTGCGCTGCCAGCCCATCAGCTCCTCGCGATAATAGAAATCGGTACTCTCGTGCTGCTCGCCAAAAAACAGCCAGTTACGGCCCGCTGCACCTGTCGCCTCCCGATCCGCCAGGAAGCCGCGGAACGGTGCGACGCCGGTGCCGGGCCCGATCATGATGACCGGCCTGTCGCCCTCTGTCGGCAGCCGGAAGCCGGGCGCCGGGCGAATGAAGACGGATGCTCCGGATTGCTCCGCCCTGTCGGCGAGAAAAGCGGAACAGACGCCGTGCCGCGCACGGCCGTGATGCGCGTAACGCACCGTCGAGACCGTCAGGTGTACTTCTCCCCTGTGCGCCTTCGGGCTTGAGGAGATGGAGTAGAGCCGCGGCTGCAGGCGCTTCAGGCTGGAGAGGAAATCGGCGGCACTGACGCGCAGGCGATGGGCGGCCAGGACATCCGCCACCTGCCGACCCCAGAGCCACGTCTCGCGAGCCGCCTTGTTGTCGCGATGGAGAAGAGCGGTCAGCGTCTCGCTCCTTGTCCGCTCCGCTACGAACCGAAGGAAATCCGGTGTGATGCGGGCGATTTCAAAGTGCCGCGTCAATGCTTCGACAAGCGGGATTTCACCGATATCGGCGACACGGACAGGCGCCTGCGGCGAGAGACCCGTCGCCTCCAGAATTTCCGCGACGAGTTCGGGGCAGTTGGACGGACGCACTCCCAGCGCATCGCCGGCCTCATAGTCGAGCCCGGTGTCGCGCAGATCGAACCCGATCTGCCGGGTCTCCTTTGCAGACCCGGTTGCATTAAGCCTGAGATTGCGTGCGAGCCGGACATCTCGCGCCACGCTGCCAATCAGAGATGCGTGCATCGCAGATGCCGATGCGAGGTTGGCAGACGGTGGTTTTTTCGGCGGGTCCGGCTCCTCAACCGTCAATGCGCCGATGATCCCGTCGAGCCAGCCGTCGACCCTGTCTTCGCCATCGCCATCGCAATCGGCACGGGGCAACAGACGGCGTGCGCCCAGAGCCGCCAGCGTCTCATCGATGTGTTTGCCGAAACCGCAGAACGCGCCATAGCTCGAATCGCCGAGCGCAAGCACCGCAAAACCCAAATCAGGCAATGATACCTTGCTGGTCCGCAGCCCCTGCCAGAAGGCCGCGCCATTGTCCGGCGCTTCGCCGTCGCCAAATGTGCTGGTAACCACCAGCAACAAGTTTTCGCGGACAAGCGCATCGGCGTTCGAATCCTCCATGCAGACCAGGCGAATCTTCAGTCCGTGCTCGGCAAGGTCGGCCGCGCAACGCTTGGCCAGTTCCTCCGCCGTTCCGGTCTGCGACGACCAGAGCATCAGGATACCTTCGTTGCGTTTTTCCGCGACGGGAGCCGGAGCACCCGCCAAGGATGTCGCATCGGACCAGTCGCGCGAAAACAGTCCAGCCAGAAGACCGTTCAGCCGCAGACGTTTCTCCTCCGGCAGCGGCGCATTGGAGGGCAGGACGGGAACGCCGGACGGAAGCGACCGGCTATCGGCACGCAGGCCAAGGATGAAGCCTTCAAGATAGGCCTGCTCCTCATCCAGCAAGGCAAGAGGCGGTGGAACCTTGATGCCGACGGCACTTGCAAATCGCTCTGCACCCTCAGTCATCCACCCGCCGGCCGATACAGGCTGCAGGACTTTCCGCACGACGTTGTTCTCCACAGGCATCTCTCTGGCAGACTGTGAAACGGGCATCAGCGAGACCGCGCAGATCTTCAGTTCCGGCTGCAGCGAGATCGGATCGACGGCATCGCAGGTGACGGCATTGATCGCCACATCATTGCCGAAAACGTCGTTCCAGTGGAAAGGCGCAAATGAGGCGCCCGGCAGCACGCGATCCGAAACAATCGCAGGCAGGATGGCAAATCCACGCCGCGAACGGATTTCCATGCGGTCACCGTCCATGATCCCGAAAACCTTGGCATCCTGCGGGTTGATCTCGACAAAAGGCCCCGGATTGAGCTTGTTCAGCGTCTGGATTTTCCCGGTCTTGGTCATCGTGTGCCACTGGTGCTGCAGGCGGCCGGTGTTGAGCACGAACGGAAAATCATCGTCGGGCATTTCAGAGGGATCGAGATGCGGACGTGCGAAGAACTGCGCCTTGCCGCTGGCCGTCGGGAACCTTAACCCTGTCGCGTGATCCAGATAGCGCACCGGATTGCGGTTGCCGGCTCCCTGCGGAAGCGGCCATTGCAGCGGCATGTCTTCCAGCCCGGCATGGCTGGCGCCGGAGATGTCATAACCGGTCTTCGGATTGGCAAACCCGCGGATTTCATCAAAGACTTCGGACGCCGACCGGTAGGAAAACGCATCGGCGTAACCCATGCGACAGGCGATCTCGGCGATGATCCACCAGTCGGGTTGGGCCTCGCCCGGCGGGTCCACAGCCTTGCCCATCAGCGTCATGTTGCGCTCGGAATTCACCATCACGCCTTCGGCTTCCGCCCAAAGAGCGCCCGGCAGCAGGATATCGGCATAAATATTGGTTTCGGTATCGAGAAAGACGTCCTGGGTGATCACCAGTTCCGCCTTCTTCAATCCCTCGATAACGGTCGCCCGATTGGCGACGGATGCGACCGGATTGGTGCAGATGATCCAGCAGGCCTTGATCCTGCCCGAGACCATGTCCTCGAACAGGGAAATCGTGCCGCCGCCGCCTTCGGCGCGGATCGTGCCTTCCGGCAACGCCCAGCGTTTCTCGACAAATTGGCGGTCCCCATCGACAAGCGCCGACCGCTGGCCCGGAAGACCCGCCCCCATATAGCC
>UCJH01000006.1 GCA_900472785.1 Hyphomicrobiales bacterium
GGTCTGCCGGAGTGCGGAGAGGAGGTCGGCGGCGGCAGCTTCGTCGGTGACGTCGCAGGCGTGAACCGTGGCAGATGCGCCCTTCTTTTCCCAGCGGCGGATCGCCTCCAGCGTTTCTTCGTCAGCAACGCCGCGGCGCGAGCAGAGCGCGATGTTGCGTGCGCCCTTGTCGACCAGCCAGTTTGCAGCCGCAAGGCCAAAACCGCCGATGCCGCCGACGACCAGATGGACGCCGTCTGCATCGATATCCATGCGGCCGGCCGGACGCTTCGCCACCTGATGCTGGCCGGCGACCGGCGGCAACACGATGATCTTGCCGATATGGCCGGCATTCTGCATCAGGCGGAAGGCATTACCAATCTCGTCGAAATCGAAGGCACGGTAAGGAAGCGGCACCAGCTTGCCTTCCTCGAACAGCGCGCCGATCTCGGTAAAGATCCGTTTGGTCAGATCCGGCGCATTCACCAGAAGCTGGTCGGCATCGATCCCGAAATAGCTGATATTGCGGCGGAAGGGACGCAGGCCGATCTTGCTGTCGCCGAAATAGTCACGCTTTCCAAGTTCCAGGAAGCGGCCGAACGGTTTGACGAGCGAAATGCTCTGTTCCATCGCCTCGGCGAACAAGGAGTTCAAAACGAGATCGACGCCTTGGCCGCTGGTGACATTCAAAACGTCCTGGACGAAGCCCAGCGTGCGGGAATCGAAGACATGGTCTGCGCCGAGCATTTTGAGGAAACGACGCTTTTCGCGCGTTCCCGCCGTGGCGATGACCTTGGCGCCCGCCAGTTTTGCGACCTGCAGCGCGGCCAGACCGACGCCGCCCGCGGCTCCGTGGATCAGGATGGTCTCGCCGGCGCGGATGCGGCCAAGCTCGACCATGGCGTAATAGGCCGTGAGGAATGCGACCGGCACGGTGGCGGCGGCAATCGGATTGACCGTTTCCGGCAGCTTGGCCACACCCGAGCGCGAAACGACGGCATGGGTGGAAAATGCAGCCGGAGCGATCGCCATGACAGCATCGCCGACCGACAGATCGGTGATGCTGCTGCCGATGGCCACGACATGGCCTGAAAGTTCCATGCCGATGGTGGCGCCGGCAAAACCGTCTTCCAGCGCTTCTTCCGGCAACAGGCCCATGGCCCACATGACGTCACGGAAGTTGAGACCGGTCGCCGCGACGGCAACGACGATATCTCCTGGGCCGGGCTTCGGCACGTCGCATTCTTCCCAGGCGATGCTGCCGACCTGCGAGCTGATGCGCTGGCGAATCGTTGCGGCGCGGAAGGTGCTGGTCTTGCGCAACACCGGATCCACAGGACCTGGCACGGCGCGCAATTCGCGCAGCAAGCCCGCTTTCCCGTCGAACAGCCATTCACGGTTCTCACCGTTGTGGCCGAGCATCGAAATTGCGGCGGCAAGCTGGCTGCCCGCACCGGTATCGCGAAGGCCGGTGAAATCCACGAGGTGGATGTCGAGCAGGTCATATTCATTCTGGATGACGCGCGCGAACGACCAGAGACCGCTGTTGACGCTGGAATCCTGGAGTCCGCCCGTCACGGGAGCGCCGCCCGGCGCCGCGATCACCAGTTTCGGGCGCATGTCGCTACCCGGTTCCGTGCCTGCGAAATGTTGCCTCAACGCTTCAGCAAAGGCGCTGAGGGCAAGAACGCGGTTTTGCAGAATGGCCGAATCGCCGGTGCGATCACCACTGGTGACCGCCGATACATAAACGGCCCTAAGCGGCCTGCCGTCAAAGCCTTCGAACGCTTCGAGGAAGCTTGCCTTGTCGGTTTCGATGTCGCCGGTGACATGGACGGGAACGAGCGCATCCTGATCGATACCGGACGGCACCGATCGCATGAGATCGAACATGTTGCCTTCATGCAGCACCAAAATTGACCGGATGGCTTCAGGCTGCTTTTGGAGGGCTTCTTCAGGCTTGGATCCGCGCGCTTCGACGGCAATGATATTGCCGTGGGACAGTTCGCGATCGTCGACCACGATATCCCGCAATCCCAGATCTGAAAGACATTTCTGCCACTGGGTAACGGTTGCGAGCTTGCCGATCGGAAATTCGACCGACTGGCTGCGGGCAAACCAGCTTTCCGTCAGGCCGAAGGCAAAATCGCTGAATACGGTCGGTGCATTCGTTGCAGCGACCAGTGCGCCATGCTCGACGAGTGAGGCGCGCATGGCGTTTCGAACCGCCGTGTCTTCGTCGATCAAAGTGAAAAGCGTGTCAGAGGCGCTGACGGCGAGACCAAACGCCGGAATGGAAGCAAATTCGTCTTTCTTGAGAATACGCACATGCGCATCTTCTTCAAAGGCAATCTCAAGATTACGCTGCGCATTTTCGCGCGGTTCGACGACGATGAGGCTCGCATGATAGCGCGCCGCAAGCGTCGCCAGTCGCCGCGTGAAGCCAGCCGACACGGTGCCAGCCTCGACGATGCGCAGATCGGCATTTCCGCCGGCATTCTCCAGCGCCTTTTCCGCCGCCGAAAGAACGAGGTCCATCCGCTGACGGCTGGATTCCGAATGCACCATCTGATGGTCAAGCGTCGCATCGCTGATGAATGGCGCGATTTTTACCGCGCCCTCCTGGTCGATGTTCGTCGTTTCGGCCGCAAAGAGACTGTCGATACGGTCGAGTGCCTCTGCATAGGAATTGTTGATCAGGACGGCTTCGACTGCACGTTCCGCGCGTTCGCCGTAGAGTTCCTTGAGAATGTCGCCGACGGCCGGCAGCGAGAACTCGGCTGCAATCTTCCAGCTGCCGTTCTTGTGCTCGCAGAGGCCTGCATCTTCAAGGACATAGAGACAGTTGGCCAGGAAACAGCGGAACGCGAAGTCGCCGGGCAACGACCGGGTATCGACCCGCGCGCTTCCCTTGCCGAGCTTCAAGGCGATCTCGTGGCAGGCCCGGTAGATCGCTGCATTGAACAGCAGCGTTGCATTGTCGATGCCGTCTTCTTCGGACGCCGGCAGCAAGGGTGACGGCAATGCCGCCGCCAGCTTCGGCACTGCAAACGCGGCATCCCGGTCGGACAGTACGGCCTCGTAGTGGAAGGCCAGCGTTTCCAGCGTCTTGTGCTGGCGCAGATAGGTACGGCGGAAGCGGCAGTCGTCGAAGGCGGCCACCAGCTCCCCCGATTTATCGAAGAAGCGGAATTTTGCCTTGATCGAATTGGCGCTGATACGCTCGATTTCGACAATCGCACGCCTCACCGTCTGCCCGGAACTGCGCATGCGCACGGAGCCGAACCGGACCGGAATATACGGCGCACCGCCGACTTCGCCGGTAAACCGGTCGAACAAGGCGACAAGACCGTGGAACGTCGCATCGACGGAAATCGGATTGAGGCTGTAGGTCAGGAACGGATGACCGATGTCCTGAGGATCCTTCAGTTCAACATCGATGAAACGATCGCCATAGGAGACCGCCTTCGACAGCAGCTGGAAACGCGGCCCGTAATCGAGGCCGAACTGGCGGGCCGTCTCGTAAGCCTTGGCCGGCAAGACGGTGGCGGTCTTCTCAAGCCCGGCAAAGGGATTGGCCGGCGCCGGTTCACCCTTGGTGATCGGCTTGCGGCTGCGTGCCACCGCATGCACCGCCCAATCGTCTTCCGACAGGCGTTCGCGCGAACGGATTTCAATGTCCCCGGTTTCCGGCGACAAGATCGTCGACAGCTCCATCATCCGGTTTTCGCTCAGTTCCAGCGGCCGGACGATTTCGAGATTGGTGATATCGACTTCGGTGGTGCCGTAATATTGTTGTGCGGCAGAGATTGCGATCTCGATGAAGCCGCTGCCCGGCAGGATTGCCTTGCCATCGACGACATGCTCGGCAAGGTCCGGAAAAAGATGGGCGTCGACGTGGTTCTTCCAGCTTCCGCTGTTCAGATCGGAGCGCCAGCCGGTCAGCGTATAGGGCACCTTGCTGCCGCGTCCGAACAGATCGGTCGCGTCGCTGGTCGTCGTCGGACGCAATTCCACGGTTTCAAAGGGAAGATTTGGAAGTCGTACAAAGGCATTGCGTTTGCCGAAAAGGCGCCCTTCGTCAAAGGAGGCGCCATGCGCAATCGCACGCGCCATGGCCCGCGAAACCGGATCCTGCCCCTTTTCGCCGGGATCTCGCAGAAGCGTCGGAACGACCGTTCCGGCAACTGCGGATTGCTTGATCGTTTCCTTGACATAGGACGACAGGATGGGACGCGGCGAAATTTCGATGAACAGCGTGCAGCCGAGCGCGATCGCCGCCTCGGTCGCCGCCTCGAAACGCACCGGCTCGCGAACGTTTTTCCACCAGTAGTCCGGATCCAGATGCGTGCCGTCGAGCTTTTCGCCCGTCACCGTCGAGAGATAGGCCAGTTCCGATTTGCGCGGCGCGATATCCGGGATATCGGCCAGAAACGACTTCTTCGCCTGATCGATGATCGGATGATGGAAGGGATAGTTGATGTCGAGAATCTGGACCGGAATTTTCGCCTTGCGCGCCGCATCGCGGAATGCCTGAACCTCGGCTGCCGGTCCCGATATCGTGACGGAGTTGTGCGCGTTGATGGCAGCGACGCAGACCTGCGCCAGGCCTTGCGCCGTGGCAAAAGCCGCGGCCTGCTCCTCGCCGAGCATGACAGCGGCCATGATTCCCTGGCCAGCAAGCAGATCCTGATGCAGGGAACGCTTGGCGACGATCGAAACGGCATCAACCAGCGACAATGCACCGGCCGCGTAAGCGGCGGCGATTTCACCGACGGAGTGGCCAAAGACGGCCGTCGGCTTGATGCCCATCGCAACAAGGGAATCCGACAGCGCCGCCTGCACGGCAAACAGCAGCGGTTGAGCGACCTTGGTGTCGGACAGCTTCTTGTCGAGGTTCGGATCCGTCAGCAGCTCTGTCAGCGAGATGTCCGAGTGGAACTTGAAGAGCGCGCTGACCGAGGTGAAACACTGGCGGAAATGCAGGTTTTCGCGAAATGCCTCGACGCCCATGCCGGCCCATTGCGAGCCATTGCCGGAAAAGACGAAAGCAACTTTCGCATCCTTCGTTACCGCTTCACCGGATTCGCCAATGTCTGACGCCGGCCTTTCGAGGTGGCTGGCGATGGCGCGGACGATATCTTCCGGCTGGTCGCTGCGGGCGGCGAAACGATGGCGCATCTGCGTCCGGTTCGCTCCGGATGCCGCGATGATGGCGCGGGTCTCTTCCTTGGAGGCCTTGCTGAACGTTGCCTTGTAGGACTTCAGCATCTCATCGAGGCTGTTGGTCGTGTGCGCGCTGGCCATGAAGACATGGCCGGTCGCATTGTTCCTGGTCCTGTCCTCCTGGACCGGATCCGGATCGCTGATGACGACATGGGCATTGGCGCCGCCGAAGCCGAAGGAGTTGATGCCGGCAAGACGCGCACGCTTGCCGCGCAGAAGCTCGATCGGATTCGCGGTGACGCGAACATTCAGGCCTTCGAAATCGATGTTCTCGTTCGGCGTGTCGAAATGCAGGGAGGCCGGCAGGTAGTTGTTCTCAAGCGCCATGACAGCCTTGAGCATGCCAAACAGGCCCGATGCAGGCTCGGTGTGACCGATATTCGACTTGATCGAACCGATCGGGACAGGCGCGCGGCGATTGGCGCCGATGACCGTGCCGATCGACCAGACCTCCGCCGGATCGCCGACCTTCGTTCCCGTGCCGTGTCCTTCGACGAAGGCCACTTGGTTGGCATCAATATTGTTGCCCTCATAGATCGAGCGCAGCAGATTGGCCTGTGCCTCCCGCGAGGGCAGCGAAATGCCGTTGGTGCGGCCGGCGGAATTCACACCGGTGGCAACGATCTTGGCATAGCTACGGTCTTTTTCCTGTTTGGCGCGATCGGATCGGCGCAGAACGAAGACAACGCCGCCTTCCGCGCGGACATAGCCGCCACCGTCATTGTCATAGGCGCGGCAAAGCCCTTCCGGCGAGAGCATGCGGGCCTGCGCAAAGCCGACGAAAGGCAGCGGATGGGCGAGAATATTGATACCGCCGACGATCGCGGTGTCGATCTCACCGGCGTTCAGTGCCCGCATGGCCTGATCAAGCGCGACCAGCGAGGAGGAGCAGGCGGTATCGACCGTCATGCTCGGACCGCTCAGTCCGAAAATATGCGAAATGCGATTGGAGACGATCGAGAGCGTGTTGCCCGTCATGAAATAAGGACCGGCTGCCGCCGGATCCTCGACCGTCAGATTGGCGTGGTCGAGGCTGGATGCCCCGACGTAGACGCCGACATTTTCCCCGTGCAGGGAGGGGATGGAGATATTGGCATCTTCCAGCGCCCGCCAGGCGAGTTGCAGGAGCACGCGCTGCTGCGGGTCCATGTGCATGGCTTCGCGCTGCGACATACCGAAGGCTGCCGGATCGAAATCATAGATGCTGTCGAGCACGCCGGCGGCAAAGGAATAGGTCTTGCCCTGATTGCCGACCGGATGCCAGAAGCGGGCAAGATCCCAGCGATCAGACGGAATACTGGTGACTGTGCACTTACCTTGGCGCAATATCTTGAACAGCCCCTGGGGCGATTTTGCTCCGGGGGCAACACAGGCGCGCCCAATGATTTCAACTGTCATATTCAATCGAACGCTCTAAAACTGCGGTGGAAATGTCTTGCTGATTGCACTTAGGACGTGAAAAAGCAATCGAAACCTCACTATCCAATACGTTCGCCGGTTCCTCACCCGAAACGTAAGCCCGGCATATTAGGGAGCTTTTAACCCAACTTCTATACGTTTCAACCCTGTCGATCGAACATACACATGCGCACCCATGTGCCAAAACAATTATGGAAACATGCCGTAACCGTTGTGTAGGGGGTATTGCCAGAAAGGCGCACAAGGATTTATTTGGGCAAAAGCTGGTCCAAATGACTTGTTGTGGGTCATCTATTATGCTTTTCAAGGGTCCATCGGGATTCCCGGTTCTAGAATGCAACGGCGTCTGCCATCGTGAGATGGCGTCAACACGTCGGATTTCGGAGTGCTTTATTTGGTCCGTTTGAATGCAATCCTGATTTGCGCCGTCTTGACGGGATGTCAGGCTGTTCCCGGTGAGGGACCTGTATCATCGGATATCCTCGCGGATGCCGGAAAGTCGGGCCAGCAGATTGGCCGTGAAAATGCTGTTCCTTTTGACATTGTCGATGTGGACGGGCGATCCGCCCGCCTGGTTTCCGATTATGTCGCGACGGCCCTGAACCGGCGCTTCGGTATCGGCGGCGGCGTCGGTCAGGTGGTGATCGGTGTCGGCGACCAATTGAAGGTCACGATCTTCGAAGCCGGTAGCGACGGCCTGTTCTCGACGACCGATTCCAAGCAGACAAATCTCGATCTGGTGGTCCAGCCGGACGGCACCGCCGCCATTCCCTATGTCGGCGCCGTCAAGTTTTCCGGCAAGACGCTGGAACAGGCGCGCCAGACAATTCTGAAGCAGCTCGTCAACAAGGCTGTCGAGCCGGACGTGATCGTCACCAGCCTGAGCACGGCATCGCGCAATGTCACGGTGTCGGGTGCGGTCGGTCGGTCGGCGCTTGTTCCGCTCAACCTTGTCAGCGAAACCATCAACGAGGTCATCGCCAAGGCAGGCGGTCCGACGTCTCAGCCTTACGAAACCTATGTAACGCTTGTTCGCGGCAAGAAGACCGGCACGGCGCTGCTGAAGTCGATCATCGAAAATCCGTCGGAAAACGTTCGCGTTCAACCCGGTGACCAGATCTTCGTGACGCGCGACCCGCGCACCTTCACGATCCTCGGCTCGACCAAGCAGAACAAGCGTGTCGATTTCGGCGCAAACGACCTGAACCTTCTCGAAGCTGTTGCTCTCGCCGGCGGCGGCAATGACAGTGCCATCGACGCGAAGGGCTATTTTGTCTTCCGTTATGAGGAGCCGGACGTCGTTATGAGCCTGCTCGGGACCGAGCGGTTCGACGCGATGCTCGCGAAAGGCATGGCGCCGGACAGCATCGGGCGCTATCCGATCGTTTATCGCCTCGATATGACCCATGCCGACAGCCTGATCGTCGGCCAGACATTCCCGGTCAAGAACCGTGACGTGATCTACGCGTCGCGGCATCCTTCCGTTGATGTGGTCAAGTTCCTTTCGATCGTCGCCCGTCCCATTGGCGTTGCAAACGGCATAACAAACGTCGCGCAGGACATTGAGAGCCTGGAAAACTGATTTTGCGATTGTAAGCTCAGTTTCAGTAGCAATTTCAAAAGGCCGATATGTCGCAGGACGTTTCGGCCTTTTGCATGTCTGCTCAGAACGACAGGTCCAGAACCCTGTCCTCGAAGAGCCGGTTGCGCGATCCCTCGAGATGCAGACGCATGGCCTTTTGCGCATCCTCGGCGCGCCCCTCGGCAATCGCCTGGTAGATGGCGTTATGCTCCTGGAAAACCTTTTCGAGCCCGAGCCGCGGCCCCATCAGCGATAGGCCGTGCAGGTGCATGCCGACGGCAATATGCGGCTTCAGCGCATCGATGGAAGCCGTATAATAATGATTGTTGGCAGCCTCGGTTACGCATTTGTGGAAAACGAAGTCGGCGTCGGTGCGATGCAGCTGGTGGCTGGTCGCTTCGCGCAGGTCAGCAAGCGCCGCAGCAATCTTCTGGATCGCCGCCTCGTCGCGCCTCTGGGCTGCAAAATAAGCCGCTGCCGGCTCGATCGTCAGGCGGAATTCATAGCAGCGCTGGATGTCGGCGATGGTCTTGACTGGTGAATAGGCAAGATGGGTGGCAGGTGACGCCTGCGCGCTGACGAAGGTACCGGCGCCCTGTCTCGAGTAGACCATGCCCTCCTCGCGCAGCCGTCCGAGGGCATCGCGCACGATCGGTCGCGATACGCCCATGATCGAGGCCAGTTCATGCTCTCCCGGCAACCGGGAATCCGGCGGATAATTGCCGGAGCGGATGCGTTCGCGCAACTGGTCGAAGACGCGATCGACCAGCCGCACCGATTTGCCCCTTTCGGCCTTGGCGGTCGGGCCGGATTCGCCGGTCGAGGGTGCGTCATGCGCCATGCTTTTCACCACGATTGTTTTTGATCACCAGTTCACCGGTTTCGACCTGCATTAGCAGATTCTCCGGAATGAGTTTTAGCAAAGAATCGCGATTGCCGAAGCCCCCGGATTTGACCGCGCAGAAAAGGGAACGACCGTCGGCGCGGTGGATTTCGAACCAGGGTATGCCGGGCTCGATTTCACCGTTTGGAATCAGCACGGATGTGCCGAGCGCCCTGAGAATGGCAAGTGCCGTATCGCCGCCACCCATCATCAGCATATCCGGGTTCGTCGCATCGGCGATCCGGGCGATCGCAGCGGCAAAGCGCGATGCCACAGCGTCCGGACTGTCGGTGAGATCGCCGGTGCAGCGGATGACGGCGGGAAGGTTGGGGCAGACATTTTCCGGAGCCAACCCTGCCGATGCATCGACGACGGTGATGAGGCCGGTCTGTCGCAGCCGCTCGATCTGGGCTGTCGTGATCGGGTCGCGAGACCCAAAGGCAAAAAGTGTGGCGCCAACTGGCCTGAAGGATGCACCACCTGACGAAGCCTTCGCCAGCGAGCGGGCTAGCGCACAGCCAAGGCCACGCGCACCGACCGCCACG
This sequence comes from Hyphomicrobiales bacterium, assembly GCA_900472785.1. Taxonomy (GTDB): domain Bacteria; phylum Pseudomonadota; class Alphaproteobacteria; order Rhizobiales; family Rhizobiaceae; genus Pararhizobium. The sequence continues at coordinate 9,635 of UCJH01000006.1, forward strand.
GTGCCTGACCAATCCAGCCGTGAAACCAAACGATCGAGATCGGCATCGTTTTCCGCGTCGATGATATCCACGGCAAAGCGGGTCGCACGAAAAAGCGGGCGGACGGGCAGGGGCATTTCCACGCCCCGCCCTGTCACAGCTCCGTCGATCGTGAAGCGCTCCTGATCCGGGATGGCGGGAGCGACGACGATTTGTCCCCGACCGCTAATCCGCGCCAAGGCTTCGCTTTCTGCGGCGACGTTTCCTTTCAGGCGGGAATCTATCTTCTTGAAGAGGATTTTCGGGCAGGCTGGCCCGAGCGTTGCAAGGACCTCCGCCACGATTACCGCGGCGTCATCCGCCGCAAGGCCACGGGATACCGTATTGACCGCCAGGATGTCCGGGTTCAAGGCGAGGGCCTGCGCAAGCGCTTTCGGTTCGATTGCAACAGCGACCGTCAGGCCGGCTTCGACAAAGGGCGTGCTGGTGTCCAGCGCACCGGTCAGGTCGTCGGCGATGATGACGGCCCGCAACGTCATCCAGACAGGCCTCCCTTGCCGGAAAGCCCCTCGGTCACCGCATGGCAGGCGACGTGATGGCCGGGAAGGGCCTCGCGCCATTCCGGGACGACCTTGCCGCAGATATCCATGGCGATCGGGCAGCGCGTATGAAACCGGCAGCCGGAGGGCGGGGACAGCGGGCTTGGAACGTCGCCCTGCAGAACCTGCCGCCTGCGGCTGCGCTCATGCGATGGATCGGCTTCTGGAACCGCGGAAAGCAACGCTTTGGTATAAGGATGGAGCGGATTGTCGAACAGTTCCTCCCGGCTCGTCAGTTCGGCGAGACGTCCGAGATACATGACCCCGACCCGGTCGCTGATATGCCGCACGACGGCGAGATCATGGGCGATGAAAAGATATGTCAGCCCGTATTTCTGCTGCAGGTCGAGCAGGAGGTTGATGATCTGGGCCTGTACGGACACGTCAAGCGCGGAGATCGCTTCGTCGCAGACGATGAATTTCGGCTGGCAGGCGAGTGCCCGGGCAATGGCCACGCGCTGGCGCTGGCCTCCGGAAAGCTCGTGCGGATAACGCGAGGCAAAACGCGGCGGCAGGCCGACATCGGCGAGCAGGGTGCTGATCCGATCCTTGAGTTCCGCCTTTGTCGACAGCTTGTGAAACAGGATGGGCTCGCCGACCGCTTCGCCAATGGTCATGCGCGGATTGAGTGTCGAATAGGGGGCCTGGAAGACGATCTGCAACTGACGGCGGTAAGGTCGCATCGCCTTTTCGTCGAGTTCGACGATGTTCTTGCCTTGATAAAGAACCTTGCCTTCGGTGGCCTTGTGAAGGTTGAGCAGGGTAAAGCCGGTGGTGGACTTGCCGCAGCCGGATTCGCCGACAAGGCTCAAGGTCTCCCCTTCAAGGATTTCGAAGCTGATGTCATCCAGCGCATGGACAGTCGCAGCACGCTCACCAAAAGCGCCGAGGCGCACATGAAAATGCTTGACGAGGTTTTCGATGCGCATCAGCGGTTGGGCGCCCATCATGCGGCCTCCAGTTTTCGGTGGGCGACGAAGCAGGCGACGCGGTGTGCCCCGGAATGGGGCAGACCTTCCAGTGCCGGTACCTTTTCGTGGCAGATGGCTTCGACCAAGGGGCAGCGCGGCGCGAAGGGACAGCCCCTGGGGCGGCGGCCGGGCTCCGGTGGCGTGCCGCCGATCGAACTGAGGCGGCTTGCCCTCTCGTCCGAAAGCTTCGGGATCGAGGCGAGCAGGCCTTGCGTGTAGGGGTGCGCCGGACGGGCGAACAGGTCGTCCACCGGCGCGTCCTCGACGACGGTACCGGCATAAAGCACCGCGACGCGATCAACGAGACCGGCGATCAGCGCGAGATCATGGGTGATCCAGACGACGGACATGCCGAGCTTGTCGCGCAGCTCCTTCACCAGATCGACGATCTGCGCCTGGATGGTGACGTCCAGCGCCGTCGTCGGCTCGTCGGCAATCAGGAGCTGCGGATTGCAGGCAAGGCCGATGGCGATCATCACGCGCTGGCGCATGCCGCCGGAAAGTTCGTGCGGATAGGCATCGAGGCGATCTTCGGCGCCGGGAATGCCGACGAGCTTCAAGAGTTCCCCGGCACGCTTGCGGGCCTGCGCCTTGTTCATGTTGCGATGGTAGATCAGCGGCTCGGCAAGCTGCTGGCCGATGCGCATGACAGGGTTGAGCGAGGTCATCGGATCCTGGAACACGAAGCCGACATCGCCGCCACGCACCTTGCGCAGGTCCGAGTTGGACATGGTCTGCAGGTCGCGGCCGGCAAAATGCGCCGATCCCTTGGTCACGCGGATCTTGTTCGGCAGCAGCCGCATCAGGCTCAGCATCGTCAGGCTCTTGCCACAGCCGGACTCGCCGACAACGCCGAGGGTCTCGCCCTTGTCCACATGCAGATTGATATTGTCGACGATGGTCGCCGGACCATTGCGGGTTTCGATCTCGATCGTCAGCCCCTTGACGTCGAGCAGCCGTTCGCCGGTCTTGATCGTGGTCATTTTGCACCTCGCGGATTGAGGGCGTCGTTCAGTCCGTCGCCGAGGAAGGAAAACGCAACGGAAGCGAGGCCGAGCACGGCTGCGGGAGCGGCGAGCAGGTGTGGATAGTGCTGCCAGACACGCAGGCCGTCCGAGATCATGTTGCCCCAGCTCGGCGTGGGCGGATTGACGCCGACGCCGAGAAACGAGAAGGCGCTTTCCAGAACCATGGCGGTGCCGAGGCCGGCGCTGACCGCGACGATCAGCGGTCCCAGCGCATTCGGCACGACATAGCGCATCAGGATGATCCGGTTTGTCAGCCCGAGCGCCTGCGCCGCGGTAATATAGGGGCGTGACCGGATGGACAGGACCTGGGCGCGCACAAGCCGGGCATAGGGCGGCCAGGAAATCAGCGCCATCGAGCCGAAGACCAGCAGAAAATCGACCCAGATGGTTTCGCGATAGAACGGATTCAGCGTCGCCAGATAGCGGCTCTCCATCCAGCTCGCGATCGGCGATTTGAGCGAAGCGTTGATGACGACGACAAGCAGGAGGTTGGGGATCGACATGGTCATGTCGGTGAACCACATGACGATCCGGTCCAGCCAGCCACCAAAAAAGCCGGCGACCGCGCCGAGCGTGACACCGATCAGCACGGCGATGAACGTAACGACGATGGCGACGAGAAAGGCCGTGCGGGTGCCGAAGATCACCCGGCTGAAGACGTCGCGACCAAGGTCGTCGGTGCCGAACAGATGCGTGAGCGACGGCGCCATGTTCCGCGCGTCGAGATTTTGGCTGAGAAAATCGAACGGTGTCAGATAGGGACCGAACAGGGCGGTGAAGGCGAGCAGCACGACGACAGCGAGGCCAAAGACGGCAAGCCGGTTGCGGCGCAGCCGATACCACGCATCGCGCCACAAGCTGACGGGCGGTTCTTCTCTGGTGTCGGTGGTGGTTGCAGGAACGACGGACATGGTCAGCGGCTCCTTCTCGTGTCGTTGGCGCGCGGATCAAGCAGCGGATAGAGCACGTCGACCAGAAGGTTTGAGATCATGACGAGGAATGAACCGATCAACGTAATGGCGAGAATGACGGGATAGTCGGTGTTGGTCAGTGCCTGGACCGTGAGACGACCAAGGCCGGGCAGGCCGAAGACCAGTTCGACGAAGATTGCGCCGTTGACGATGGTGATCATGATCAGGCCGAGCTGGGTCACGACCGGCGTCAGCACCGGTCGCAGGATATGGCGCAGGGCGACGACCGTTTCCGGTACGCCCTTGGCACGGGCCGTGCGGACGAAATCTTCCGCCAGCACCTCGATCACAGCAGCGCGCGTCTGCCGCACGATCAGCGCGATCGGCTGGAAGGACAGGACGAACAGCGGCAGGAGAATGCGCACGTCGAAGACGCCGCCCCAGCCATAGGGGACGTTGGAGCCGGGAATGATCATGATCAACAGCACCATCAGCATCGGGCCGGCGACATAGGCGGGGATTGCCCAGAGAAAGAGCGCCGAGCCGAGAATGGCATAGTCGGTGCGCGTATTCTGTTTCAGTGCCGCGATCAGCCCGAGCGGAATGGCGACGACGGCGGTGAGGATGACGGAACAGAGCGCCAGCTTGAAAGAAACGGGCGCGGCTGCCTTGATCATCGCCCAGACGGAGCGGCCGGAGGTCAGCGAGTTTCCGAAATTGCCGTGCAGCAAGTTCCAGATATAGCTGCCGAACTGGACAAGAAAGGGTCGGTTGAGCCCCGCGCTTTCCCGGATCGCTTCGATGCGTTCGGGATTATAGGCGACATCGCCGGGCGCGCGCAGGAAGATCAGCTTGATCGGATCGCCGGCGCCGTAATAGGCCAGCGCATAGACGCCGAGCATGACGAGCAGGACGGATGGTATCCAGACGACGAAACGGGTCGTAATGTAACGCAGCATGGCAGTCTCCCACCCTTGTTCAGGAAGAGGATGTTCGGGCATTTGCGCGGGAGCGCGACGATCCTCTGGCATTCAAACTCTGTGCGGAAGCGGGAACCGCTCCCGCACAGGAGGTTCTTTGATGAAAAAAGGCGCGGGATCGATCAGGCGATCGAGATTTCCCAGGGTGCTACGACCTGCCAGTCGAGGTTCTTGTCCATGCCGGAGACATTGGCATTGGCCCAGCGCGACATGGTCTGGGCGTACCAGGGAATGAACTGCCAGTCCTCGCGGAAGGCCTTCTGGGCTTCCTGCGCCAGCGCAACGCGCTGCGGATCATCGACGGCCTTGGTCGCTGCTTCGGCGAGCAAGCTGTCGACCTTGTCGTTCTTGTAGCCGCCAAGCTTGTTCTGGGCGTTGGACGAGGTCGAGGCGATCGAGCCTGCCAGATAGGACACAGCATCCGGAACGCGGGTGCCGACGTCGTCGCGGAAAATCTGCACCGCGTTCTGGTCCGGGCCGGAATAGGCATCCTGCTGCGGCTTCATGTCGACGGCGGTAATGCCGAGGTTCTGGCGCCATTGCTCGGCGATATATTGCGCGGCCGCTTCGATAGCCGGGCCGGAAATGCCGACGAACAGCAGCTTCGGCAAACGCTCCGGCCCGCCGTAGCTGGATTCCGCAAGCAGCTTCTTTGCGCCCTCCGGATCATAGGGGAAGGGCTCGAAGCCGGAGTTCTCGGCGCCGGGCACCGAGTTGATGACCTGATCGGTCTTCTTGTGCGGGCCGTCCGGGAAGGACGCCTTGATCAGCCCGTCGCGATCGACGGCCATGATCAGCGCCTGGCGGACCTTCGGATCATCCATCGGCGCGCGCTTGCTGTTGAACCAGAAATGCTGGCTGGTGGGGATCAGCGGGCCGGATGCGAAATCGGCGCCGAGATCCTGGACGATGGTGGAGGTGACGAGTTCGGTATGGGCGTTGAATTCGCCGGATTTCAGAAGCGAGGTGGCGGTAACATTGTCCTCGATCGAGGAAATCTCGATGCGGGCCAGCTTCGGCTTCGGCCCGAAGAAGTTCTCATTGGCTTCGAACACAAGCTTGCCGCCGTCGAGATCGATGCTCGTCAGCTTGAATGGGCCGGAATAGACGGCACCGTTGTCGGGCATGTACCAGTCGGCCACTTCCTCGCCATCCTCGCCGCGCGACTGCGAGGCCTTGGTGATCGGAGCGATGTGGTTTGCGATGCGCATGAAGAAGATCGGGTCGGGTGCGCCGAGCGTGACGACGACAGTGCCTTCATCCGGCGTCGCGATGCCGGAGATTTCCTTTGCCGTGCCGCCGCTGACATCCGCGAAGCCGGCAACCTTGCTCAGGACCTGATCGGCGCGCTGGCTCTTGGTGTTGGGCATGGAGGCAACGTTCCACGATCCCTTCACGTCTTCAGCGGTGATCTTGCTGCCGTCGGAGAAGACAGCCTTCGGATCGATCTTGAAAGTCCAGGTCTTGTTGTCGTCCGATGGCTCCCAGCTTGTAAAGACATAAGGGTGCAGTTCGCCCTTGGCGTCGAAATACATGGGCGACGCCCACCAGGCCGAATTCCAGCGGAACGGCACACCGCCGCCGCGCAATGGCGACCAATCCTGGTTGAAGGCGGGGTTTGCGACCTTGAGTACCTGGCCTTCCTGAGCCATCACGATGCGCGCGCCCATGCCGAAAAGCGTGACGGCGACGCTGGTGCCAAGGCCGAGTTTCAGGGCGCTGCGGCGCGTGAGCTGCGATTTCGGCGAAGCGAATTCACTGTTTTGATTAGACATCTGATCCTCCAATAGATGCAATCATCGCGCCCTCCATTCTGTCGGGTTCCTGACAGGTTGCCGCGCCATGATGAGGCCAAACACTGGATCCATATTGTAAATATGTCAACAATAATTCCAGCGCATATAAAGCAGAAATTGAATATATGATTTTTGTCGTTTTAAATCAATACGATATTTTTCATCGCATTCTGTTGCTGTCTTTTAAGTCTTGACAACTTGTCATGAATTGACTGAAAAGCGAGTTCATTCGCGCGACCGGAACCGGCGGGCGGATCAATATTCGGGAGGAGAGTGCCGATGACCACCGAACCGCGCATCAAAGGTGTTTACAGCGCAGCGACAACGCCGCTGAATGCCGATCAAAGCCCCGATATTGGCCTCTTCACCCGCCATTGCCAGCGCTTGCTCGATGATGGTTGCCATGGCGTGGCATTGCTGGGCACCACGGGCGAGGCCAACTCCTTCTCTCTGTCTGAACGCCGCAGCATTCTCGAAGGCGCGGTCAAGGCTGGCATAGCGCCCGGAAAACTGATGCCGGGAACCGGCGTCGCCGCCATTCCCGAAACGGTCGAGCTGACGCGCCATGCGCTGTCGCTCGGCGTTACGCGCGTCGTCATGCTGCCTCCCTTCTATTACAAGGGCGTGTCCGACGACGGCTTGTTTGCAGCCTATGCGCGGATTATCGAGGCGATCGGTGACGATCGGCTGCAGGTCGTGCTCTACCATATCCCGCAGGTTTCCGGGATTCCGCTGTCGCTTTCGCTCGTTGGCCGCCTGATCGAGGCGTTTCCCGATACGGTCGTCGGCATCAAGGATTCGGCGGGCGATTTTGCCAATATGGAGGCGCTCATTGCCGCCTTTCCGGGCTTTTCCGTGCTTGCCGGTGCCGATCCGCTGCTGTTGCCCCTGGTCAGGGCGGGCGGTGCAGGCTGTATCACGGCCACGTCCAATCTTGTCGCGGCCTCGCTGCGCACCGTTTATGACCATGCCAACGATCCGGCAAAGGCCGCTGTCGTCGAGACGGCGCAGGCGCGCATCAATGCCTATCGCAGCCTGTCGAATTCCTACGTCCAGATCCCCACGATCAAGGCGATGGTCGGGCTGAAGCATGGCGAGCCGGCATGGACGGAGCCACGCCCGCCGCTGATGGCGCTGAATACGGCCGAGCAGGCCGATCTCGCTGCGAAATTTGCGCAGCTGCCATAGCTCATGCGGATTGGAGGATGATGCGATGACTGACGATTCAGGTCTGCGCCCCGAGCAGATTCCGCCTTTGATGCATGGAGAGGTAGCGCCTTTCCGCGGTGTCGCCGGCCGTTTCGAGGCCTTTCTTCCGTCGCCCTGCGTACAAAACCATGCGGCAAACCTTGCTTTCCTGCCGGATGGTACGCTGACCTGTGTCTGGTTTGGCGGCACGATGGAAGGCATGGGCGACATCTCGATTTACATGTCGCGCCTGGCGTCTGGCGCCAATCAATGGTCGCAGCCCGAGAAGATGTCGGACGATCCGGCGAAATCGGAGCAGAACCCGATCATTTTCGTCGCGCCGGATGGCCGCGTCTGGCTGCTCTATACATCGCAAGTCTCCGGAAATCAGGACGGTGCGATCGTAAAATGCCGAATTTCGCAGGATGGCGGACACAGTTTCGACCCGCCTGTTGTGCTTTGCGATACGCCCGGAACTTTCGTCCGCCAGCCGATCGTGGTCAATGACAATGGTGCCTGGCTGTTGCCGGCCTTCCGCTGCATCGGTGAGCCCGGCCAGCGCTGGACGGGCAAAGTCGATACGGCGGCCGTGCTTGTTTCCCGCGATCAGGGGCGCAGCTGGACGATGACAGACGTGCCGGACAGCATCGGTGCGGTGCACATGAACATCGTGCCGCTTGGCGGTCGCCGGATGGTTGCCTTCTATCGCAACCGTTTTGCCGAGCAGGTGCTGCGCAGCTGGTCGATGGACGACGGTTTGAGCTGGAGCGCGCCGGAGCCGGCCGATCTGCCCAACAACAACTCCTCGATCCAGGCGGTTTCCCTGTCAGGCGGGCGGATTGGCATGGTCTACAATCATTCCAATGCCTCCATGTCCACCGACCGGCGGCTGTCGCTCTATGACGAAATCGAGGTCGAAAACACGGCAGTGGATGCCTCGTCCGATGTGGCTGCGGAAAAGCCTGAAAACAAAGGCCGCGGCGGCGCTATTTGGGGCGTGCCGCGCGCGCCGCTCAGCCTGTCGATTTCCAGGGACGGCGGACGCAGCTTTGACGGTCGGCAAGATCTCGATACCGGCGATGGCTATTGCCTGACAAACAATTCGAAAGATGCCCTCAACCGGGAATATTCCTATCCCGCGATCGTCGAAGGCCCGGATGGCGCGCTGCATATCGCCTATACCTATTATCGACGGGCGATCAAATATGTCCGTCTCGACCCGCCGGCAGTGGCAGGGATTTAAGGGGCCGACGGATGTCCGGCGCGTCAAGGTATGGCGGAATTTTGGAGTTGTAAAATAATCGAGGCGGTGGTGCCGTTATTGGCTTTGAATTGACCCAATATGCACCGGCTTGTCGCTGGTATTTGACATCTGTGCAGTCAAGTTGAGCGCGCTTTACCCGATTCTATCGCAGAATGTCTCACGGTGAGATGTGGCCAATAAAATTATAAATAACAATCTGTTGTTCGAAATCCATTGATGAAAAAAAGGCATGATGTCGGGAATGTCGCGTAAAAAATCGCGCTATCCCCTTTGTTCTTGCCAAGCTCAGTGCTTTTATATAACAAATTTACATGTTGTAAATCGTCATGCGATCGTTGAGGCAGCATCAGTTAGGAATGGCCATGAACAGCTTGCACGCGCCAATCACCATCGTCCGGCCGCAGATCATCGAGTTCGGCGTCGGCGTTGCAGGTCGGTTGGGCAAATGGGCTTCCGATCAGGGGTTCCGTCGCACGCTGGTCGTGTCCGATGCCTTCAACGCCTCGCGTGTCGAGCTTCTCGGGCTGCCGGGCGAAGTGACTATTTTCCCCGAGGTGCGGCCGGAGCCGGATACCCATAATCTCGAACGCCTGCTCGATGTCGCCAACGCCGTCAACGCCGATCTGGTCGTCGGGTTTGGCGGCGGCAGCGCCATGGACCTCGCCAAGCTGGCGGCCGTGCTTGCCGGTTCCAGCCAGTCGTTGCGCGAAGTCGTCGGCCCGAACAAGGTGGCGTCCCGCCGCCGTGTCGGGCTGGCGCAGGTGCCGACAACATCGGGCACCGGCAGCGAGGCCGGTATCCGGGCGCTGGTCACGGATCCGGAAACCCAGGCCAAGCTGGCGGTCGAGAGCATCCATATGCTGGCCGATATTGCGGTCATCGATCCCGGCCTGACGTTTACCGTTCCTGCGGCGACGACAGCCGCGACCGGTGTCGATGCCATGGCGCATTGCGTCGAGGCTTTCACCAATCGCAAGGCACATCCGCTGATTGATCTCTACGCCATCGAGGGCGTGCGGCTGGTCGGCCGCTTCCTTGCCCGTGCCGTCGCAGACGGCAGCGATGCGGAAGCCCGGGCCGGCCTGTCGCTCGCGTCGCTTTACGGTGGCTTTTGTCTCGGGCCGGTCAATACTGCCGGCGGCCATGCGCTGGCCTATCCGCTCGGCACGCGCTGGCATGTGGCACATGGTGCGGCCAATGCCCTGATCTTTCCGCACGTGCTTGCGTTCAACACGCCGGCGGCGCCGGAAAAGACCGAAGCCGTCGTATCGGCGCTCGGGCTTGCCGCCGCGCCGTCGCAGGCAGCGGTCTTCGAGCAAGCCCATGGCTTCTGCCACTCGCTCGGTATCGAGATGCGGCTTTCCGGACTGGGTGTGCCTAGGGACGATCTGCCGACCATGGCCGGCGATGCCTTTGCCATTCGCCGGCTTCTCGACAACAATCCCCGCGATCTCAGCCAGGCCGATATCCTGTCGATCTACGAGGCCGCTTACTAGACAATGCAAGGCCGCACCGGAAGCCGGGTCTGGCGCCGGGAGGCATCGAGGAGATCGCATCCATGGGTAAGACATCGCGCGTTGCCATCACGCTGGGAGATCCGGCCGGCGTTGGTCCGGAGGTCATCGTCAAGGCGCTGGCCGCTCTGCCGGAAGCTGACCGCAGCAATTTCGTCGTCGTCGGAAATGTCGAAGCGCTGGAGCGGGCAAACCGGATGACCGGCACCAGCCTGCGTTTTTCATCGGATGCGACAGGTGGCGGCAATGCTATTGCGGTGGATGAAGTGGCTATCGATGGCGCTCTGCCGGAGATCGGCAAGGTCAGCCCGGTGGCAGGGGATGCCTGCGTCCGTTACATCACGCGCGCCGTCGAGCTTGCCATGTCCGGCGCGGTCGATTGCATGGTAACGGCGCCGATCAACAAGGAAGCGATGAACCTCGCCGGCCATCATTTCGACGGTCATACCGGATTGCTGGCGCATCTGACGAAATCCAAGAGTTCCTTCATGCTGCTGGCGTCCGAACGGCTCAACACCATCCACGTCTCGACGCATGTGTCGCTGCGCACGGCGATCGAGCGCGCCACGGTGGAGCGGGTGTTGGCGACGATCGAGGCCGGCCACAGGCATTTTTTGCGGCTGGGCAAGAAGGCGCGGATCGCGGTCGCGGGCATCAATCCGCATTGCGGCGAGGGCGGGCTTTTCGGCGATGAGGATACGAAATTCCTGGCGCCGGCCGTCGAGCTGGCGCAGGCCAAAGGTATCGATGTCGTCGGCCCGATCTCGGCCGATACCGTCTATGCCCGCGCCTATGGCGGGGCCTTCGATCTGGTGATCGCGCAGTATCACGATCAGGGTCATATCCCGATCAAATTGGTGGCCTTCGAAACCGCCGTCAACGTCTCGCTCGGTCTGCCGATCGATCGGGTGTCCGTCGATCACGGCACAGCTTTCGATATTGCGGGAACGGGCAAGGCAAACCACGCCAACATGCTGTCGGCGATCGATTATGCCCGCATGGTTGCGCAAGCGCCGAGGCTACCGGCGGCCTGATTATATCTGTCAAAGAGAATGGCGGCTTGGTCGCCGACGTAGCTACAGCACCTCGGTTGCATTGGCAGGTGTTGCCATCGGCACACCTTCGTCCATGCCGTGTTCAACATATTTCACGATCAGAATGCTGAACACAGATCCCAATAGAACCACAAATACAATTCGCATCATCATTGTTTCATTTCCCAGCCATTGCGGGAGAAACGTGCGAATCTTGCCGAAGTTCCGGACGGGCATTGCCGGCTCCCGTCCAATGAGAGAAGACCTCCCTAGAAGGCCGATCGCCCTTACCAGTCCGGCCGGCCCGTTTCATGGCGGATGCCCGCCCACCAGCCGGAGAGTGCAACCTTGAAGGAGGCCCATCCCGATCTGCGTATATAAAGGCCGGTCAGCGCGAGCGTGAGAAGGGCGGTGACGGGATAACGGCCGGGAAAAAACCTGCGGGTGAAAGCAAGTTTGTTGCGTTCGTTCAAATAGATAGACAAGGGGGAACGCTGCCCCGGATCGACGCTGGCGCCGGTCGTGACGCCGTGGCCGTGAAGAACCACCGATTCATGGCAATAGCCCAGCTTGAAATCGCCGTGGCGGAAGCACCAATCGACCTCCTCCATATACAGGAAATAGTCTTCGCGCATCAGCCCGATGGCGCCGATGCAGTCCCTCGTGGCGTAGAGAGCAGCGCCGCAGATGTAGTCGAGCTCACGTTCGACGGCTGCGATATCGGGCTTTGCGTCCCCCTGGCTCATGAAGCCGATGTTCCTGGCGCGGCCCATCCAGCTGCGCCACTCGCCACCGCCATACATCTGCACGCGGCCGCTTTCCCTGAAGAGGATGCGACATCCGACCATGCCGTAGCTGCCGGTTGTCGTGTAGTTTTCCAGCGCGGAAAGGGTCTCCGGCAGGACGCGACAATCCGGGTTAAGAACGAAGAGACGTGTCCATTCAGTATCCGCCGAATGGACGCAGAGATTGACGCCGCCGGCATAACCCAGGTTCGCCCCGGCATCGTGCAGGATCAGATCGAAGCCGGGATCAAGGGCTTTCCAGAGTCGCGCCTGTTTTCCCTTGGTCTCCGCAGGAGCGGAAGTTCCGAAAGTCTGTTCAAAAAGGGCGAGGATTTCGGCGTAGGCCTCGCCGCCGCCGTTTTCGCAGATGTGGACCTGGACGGGCTTAAGCATGGAGCCCTGGAGCGATGTCACGCATTCCGTCGTTTCTTCAGCGCATCTATAGCTGACGACGCTCACGAGAATCTTGGGTGCTTCAGCCATGGGCGGCAACCTCCGGCGCTTCGATTGCCGGCTTTTTCTTGGCGTCCTTGATCGATACGATGAGAGTGCGGAAATTCAGGCCGGTCCGGAGTGCAGCCAACAGCATAAGCGCGATCGTTGCAAGACCGACGGCCCAGGAGACGGCAATCCACAAGGTAAGGTTCCAGTCAAAGAGCTCGCGTATGACGGCAAGCAGCACAAGCACGCCGATCGACAGGACCAGAAGAAACCATGTGAAGATGGGCGCGAGGCCGAACATCTGGATGGAGCGTCGGACGATCCAGACCACCACCAGTATTTCTCCGACGACAAGCGCGATCAGGAAATGCTCGAAATCGGGGTCGAAATACATGACCGCGATGGCCCCTACCACGGCGAGAGCGATGGCGACCGTCCCATGGAAGATAAATTTCGTCTCGCCGAAGGACAGGCCGGGAGGAATGGGCAGCTGATCGAAAAACCGCGCGCAGATGAAAATGGCGATCAAATTCATCACGAATGTTTCGGGCTGGTAGGCCATGCCGAAGGTCAGGCCGATGACTGGCGCCCCGATGGAAATCAGGCCGATGCCGCAGCCGAAGCCCAGCACGGCGAGGCATAGTGTCCAGCTGTCGTTGAGATGTTCGGTTTTCGAGCGCTCGCGGCCGAAATTCACCATGGGCGGCATATAGAGGGTAACGAAAAGCCTGATGACCACATTGCGCGGCAGCATGGCCGTCAACATGGTGATGTTGTAGATGGCCAAAGGCGCCATGCCGAGAAGAGTACCGACAGCAAACCGGTCGGCGAATTGCAGGACGGCATTGCCCATGCCGCTTTTCACCAGCGGTCGGCCATAGGCCAGTGCTTCCGCCGCGACGGGCTTGTCCCATCCCAATCGCCATCTGCGGACGGAAAACAAATGGGAGAGCAACACGAAGAAGACGATATTGATGAGGATGCCGTAGATCGCGGCGCGGAAATCCTCGAGCCACCAGGCGAACACTGCCGTGGCGACCGTCCAGACGAGCTGCGCGCCACCGACGACAACCGCCTCGCGCCAATAGGCATAGGACCGTATCGCTTCCTTGATGCTCAGATTGTAGAGCGCTCTCATGAGCATGCACAGCCCAAGCATTGCATAGGCCCAAAGCGCCTCGGGCGTGGAGAACGAATAGGCAAATATCGGCGCGGCTGCGAGAAGCAGCAGGCCGAGCAGCAGGCCTCGCAACATCTGTATGCTGTGAAGGGTGGCATAAACGGTGCCTTGCGGGGCAAGTTCGCTGGAGCGGATTGCCGAAAACGTCAGGCCGATGTCGGAGACCTGTTCGGCAATGCCATAAACCACGGACAGGGTAACGCCGATGCCCACCTGATCCGGCGGCAACAGGCGCGCAAGCACGACGGTGCGCAGGAACGGAAAGATCATTTCCGAAAGCGTGGAAAAGAGCAGAGCAGCGGAAGCCAATCGGTTTACGATCGTTCGTGCCATCAGACAGTCATCCGTTCATGAAAGAGGCAGCCGTTGTGTCGCTGAAACTGCTGGGCGGCTGCAGAATTTTCTCAAATGCGCGTCGTCCTCGGCATAGTCGACTTTTCCCATGGTCGGAAGAGATGGAGACCCGGTGACGGTATATCATCTGAAACTGCTCACATGATTTTTACCGATATGTTGCTGGAAAGGAGCGGCATTGCATTGTGTGCGCCGCACAATATCATCTTGAAATTTTGCCGCAAGGGTTCTTCCTTCAGGCTTTTGGTAAGCATGCCGTCACAAATTTTCCATCTTGTGATGGTCTGTGCGCCGAAACTTAATAGCGCGTGTGACATAAAGCCGGAAATTGCTAAAAAGGCTGAATAAAACAATTTTTTCCGTTATCCTGCCGTCGGCGCCTCGCCTCGTTTGCGAAGGCGGTTTGAGAAAGCGCTATCGCGAACAACGGAATTCCGGAGTTCAGATATTCGTTGATTCTCATATCCGATCAATGCTACATGGTTCCAGTGCAGTGCAGCATAAATGCGCTGTTTTCGGACAGTATTGAGGGTATGTTGATTATGATCGACCCTTGAGCGCGCCGCGCCCGAACCGAAGGTGTTTGAATGCTCGAAGCTTCAGTGCATGGGATGTCTCGGTCCTCGTCGCGTCTTCAAGAGGCCCGAGAAGCCGGTTCACCAGGTGATATCTCCGTTATCGCACGTATGTTGTACGAGCGCCGGGCGCTTTTCGGCGGCATTATTCTCGCATTCCTCCTCATTGGGCTGGTTTTCCATATTCTGGCCAGTCCGCGATATACCGCGACGGCCGAAGCGATGATCGATTTCCGTCGCCTCGAAAGCGTCAACCGCGAGGACGCCGTCTATAACTTCCGTCTCAGCGACGCCGCGATGGAAAACCAGATCGCCTTGATCAAGTCGGATGCGGTGATCGGCGATGCAATCGATTCCCTCGATCTTTCGCAGGCGAAGGAATTCAACTCCGGGGGTTGGCTGGGCGCGATTTTCGGGGGCGACGAAAAGACCCCGTCGGAAATCCGCCAGGAGCGGATGGACACGCTCAAAAGCATGATCTCGCCCGCCCGCGTCGATCTTTCCTACATGATCGACGTTTCGGCGACGAGCGGGGACCCGAAGCTTGCCGCCGCCCTGGCAAACGCCGTCGTCAATGCCTATGCGAATGACCAGCTCAAAGCCCGCAAGCAGGTTGCCGATGCCGTCAACGACTGGTTCGAGCAGCGTGCCGAAGCGCTTCAGCAGAAGGTAACCGACGCCGAGCGCGCGACGATCGACTATCGTGTCCGAAACCAGATCATGTATGCGGACGGAAAATTCATCGACGAGTCTCAGGTCGAGGATTTGAGCATTCGCCTGGTTGCTGCAAAAGAGCGCCGGATCAAGGCGCTCGCCCTGCTGGAACGGGTGAATGCCATTCTCGCCGACGGCAAGGGCGTCAGCTCGAGCCTGGGCGAGGGGGCCGGCATCGGGCAGGAACTGACAAACCCCGTTATTGTCGGCCTGCTGGGCCGCTATCATGAAATCTCGCTCAATATGCAGAACAATTTGGCGCGCTATGGCGCGGGCCATGAAAGCGTCGTCAAGGCGCAGCAGGAGCTTTCGGAAATCGATCGTTCCGTTGCCGACGAGTTCCGCCGTCTGGCGGAGACCCTGAAGAGCAGCGCATCCATTGCCGAGAACGAGGAAAAGCAGATCGACGGAATGCTGTCCGACGTTTCGAAAACGATGATGAGCGGCCAGAAGCTTCGGGTGGAAATGGCGATCCTTTCGGGAACCGCCAACAGTCTCAAGACCTTGCGCGACAATTTCCTGCAGTCTTTCATCTCCTCGACACAAATGCAGTCGCTGCCGGTGACGGAGATCCGCGTCGTGACACTCGCCGAGCCGCCGCGCGCAGCGAGTTTCCCCGTCTTGAAGAAGGTTCTGGGGTTTGCGCTTGGTGCGGGCCTGCTTGCGGGATTGTCCACGGTGCTGGCACTCGAAATCCTGCCGCAGAGCCTGCGCAAGCGCATCCAGCTGGAAACGGCTGCTGGTCGCCGGTGCCTGGGTTTCATCGGCAACGTCACCCGCGGCGGTGCCGGACGATTGCACACCCGGCGCCCGTGGGAAGAGGAATACAACAAGGAAATCTTCCGTGCCATCCTGATGGATATCCATGAAGCGACGAGTGCGTCGCCGGTCGCTCCCGTTGTCGCGATAACGGGTGTGCGTGGTGATGAGGGTGCGACAACCATCGCCATGGAGCTGGCGATCGTTGCGGGCCGGTCCGGCAAGCGGGTCTTGCTGATCGATGGCGATCTGCGCGCAAGGACATTGACGACCAGGCATAATATTCCGCATGAACGCGGGCTGCTGGAGGTTCTCGGAGGGGCGCCCTTCGCAACAACGGTGCAAACCGGCTTGGCTGAGAACGTCTACGTTCTGCCCGCGTCGGCGGCCGGACTTGAAATCGACGGCCGGCAGTTGATGTCGGGTCGGGAGATGCGCGATTTCTGCGAGGTGGTGCAGCAGCGTTTCGACCTGGTGCTGATCGATCTGCCGCCGCTCGCGCTCGTGCGGGATGCCCGCGTTATTGCCGATATCGTCACCACCTATGTTCTGGTCGTCGAATGGAACAAGACGACGGGTAGCGCCGTGGTCGATGCCCTCGCCCAGAATCCGGAGGTGGAGCGGAAGCTGGCGGGTGTGGTTTGCAACAAAACCGATCTCAGCAAACGNNCGTCTTGGCGATGAAAGTCTGGCTGAGATGATCAATTTTTACCGCGGCAATCCGTTGCCGGCCCCGCATGCCGAAACCGTGGAGGCCAGTGGCCCTGAACGAGGCATCAGGGAACTGAAGCTCATCAGAAAATGATGTCATTAAAAGAACTGCAAGACCGCCGCATGCCGCCGAACGATTTGCGCCTGATGCCCGGAGAAGCGTATAAATGAATTACAGCAATTTCGAAATCAACGCGCAGCCAGCGCCATCGCGAGCGCCGCCGGAGCCGCCGTTCCTGCAGAATGAACTGCGGGCATTCGTCAATTTCCTGCGCCGCCGCTATACATTTATCCTGACGGGGCTTGTGATCGGCGCTGTCCTTTTCGGTGTCGCCTCCTTCCTGACCGTTCCTGTCTACAAGGCAACGACGGAAATTTTGCTCGATCCTCGCTCGATGTCGGTTCTCGACGCGCAGCCCGGTCAGGTGAATGCCGTTGAAGCGCCTGCCGCCAACTCGGCGCGCGTCGATACGCTTGCGCAGACGCTCAGTTCGACGCCGATCGTCGAGGCGGTCGTGCGTGCCGAAGACCTGGTGAACGACCCTGAATTCAACGGAAGCCGCACCTCGTTCATCCGGACCGCGATATCCGCGATCGTCGGCTCCGAGGCGCCGGCTTCCGAGGAGCAGCGTTTCGCCGGAACGATAGAGGCCGTCCGCGCGGCAATGAGTGCCGAACGTGCGGAGTCCACCTACCACGTCGTCGTGGGCTTCCAGTCGGAATCGCCGGTCAAGGCAGCGCGGATCGCCAATGCCTTCTGGAAGGCCTATGAGGAATACGAACTCAAGTCGAACTCCGATACAACCCATGCCGTTGCCGGATGGATGCAGGCGCGGCTTTCGCAATTGCAGGCCCAGGCCACGAAGGCCGAGGGAGACGTCGTCGATTTCAAGGGGCTCAGCGGCATCGCCACCGCGGACGGCAAGTCGATTGCCGACACGGTGCTTGCCGACCTCTCGTCGAAACTGTCGGAAGCATCCGGCCTCGTTGCCCAGAAAAAGGCCATGCTGGACCGCATCAAGGTCATCAATTCGAGCGAAGGCATCGACATGTCGGTGACGGATGCACTCAACAGCGAAGTGATCGGCGGACTGCGTAAGGAGTATCTCGACACGGTCGGGGAGGCCAACGATCTTGCCGTCCGCTACGGGGAAAACCATTCGGCCGTTGTCAAGCTGCGCCAGAAAGCGCAGAGCATAGCCCAGTCTGGCCGGGAAGAGCTGAAGCGCATTGAAACCACCTATTTCAGCGAATATGAAATCGCGCTTTACCGGCAGAAGGCTCTCAAGGAGAGCATCGACGAGCAGTTCAAGCAGACAATCAATGTCAGCCAGAACCAGGTGAAGCTCCAGGAACTCGAAACCCGTGCCGCTGCGTCCCGCAAGGCCTACGAGGACATGCTCGCCCGTCACACGACCACGGTTCAAAATGAATCGATCCCGGTGACGGAAGCGCGGGTCGTCGGCGAGGCGACGCCTCCGTCCACAAAGTTCAAGCCGCGTCGCGGTCTTCAAACCGCCCTGGGAGCGGCTCTGGGTCTGTTCGCCGGCCTCGGCATCGCCATGGGCATCGATTTTCTCGACCGCCAGATCAGAACGCGCCGAGAAGCTGAAGAGGCAATCGACGTCACATGTCTCGGTCTCTTTCCATTGATCGAGGATGGTCGAACCAAGCCGAAAACCTTTTCCAAAACTGGTTTTGTTTCAGCCAATCGGACCCTTCCCTGGGATTATGTCATCCAGGAACCGTTTTCGATCGGGGCGGAGACCGTACGTTCGGTCAAGGTGGCGCTCGATCAGCGCGCAGCCAAAAGCCGCTGCCGGACGATCGGCGTAACCTCGTCTCTGCCGGGCGAAGGTAAATCGAGTATCTCGGTCAATCTCGCCCATCTCATGGCCGATGGCGGCGGACGGGTTTGTCTGATCGATTGCGACATGCGCCATCCCGTGCTGTCCAAGAATCTTTACCGTTCCGCAACGGGTGGCCTTCAGGATGTGCTGATCGAAGGCGGGGATTATTCGAACCTGATGATTTCGGACGAATATCTGAAGCTGGATTTTCTGCCGGCCCTGTCGCGCTTTCCGGTCCATCAATATCACGAGCTGCTGGCGTCGCCGGCGATGGAACGATTGCTCGAAAAGCTTTCAGAACGGTATGACTATATCATTCTCGATCTGGCGCCCGTTCTGCCCGTGGTCGATGCGCGGACGATCGCACCTTTGCTCGATGCGTTCGTCTTCGTCGTCGGATGGGGCGATGTCTCGCGGGATATCCTGCAGGATGCCATGGCGACGAGCCCGGTGATGAAGGAAAAAATTATCGGTACCGTTCTCAACAAGGCAAAGTTGAATAAGCTGCCGCGATACGGCGAATATGCGCGCTCGTACTACTCGGACAAATATCACAGTGCTGGGTAAGGCGATGGAAGCAACGGCAGGAGCGGCAGACAGAGCTTCGACGCTAACAGGCGTACAAAGCACTGTTTCACCAAACACGGTCCGCATCGCCGGACTGGGGCTCCTTGCGATTTCCCTTGCCTGGTTTGCATCGGTCTACGGCGACCATATCGCATCCGCCACGGCGAGATCCGTGGCGGATCGCATCCTGAACAACCAGACGTTCCGGGCGGCGGATATCGACCTTTACCGAAACACGGTCGCCGAGTTCAAAGGATCTTCCTCCAAATCCGCAGAGGCGATCCTCGCGCTTCGCACTCTGGAAGATGCGCGATCCAATGGAGAGCACGGCGACGTGCTCGAAGAACGTCGCCGTGAAGCGGAGCGGACTGTTTTGAACGCACTTCGCGCGTCTCCGCAGCGGGGTTATTTCTGGTATGCGCTTTTCGTGCTCCGCTTGAAGCCCGATCTTTCCAACGTGCAGGATCTCCTGCCGTTGATTGCGGAATCCTATCGCTGGGCACCTGCGGAAGGCTGGATCAGCATCAGGCGGGCCCCGATGGTCCTTGGCCTGGGAGCCAATGCGACGCCTGAAATTCGCCAGCAGGCGCTCGATGAATTGATGGCGCTTGTCGACCAACGGGTGGCCGACGGTGTGGTTACCGCCTACTGGACGGGCGACGCTGCGGTTCGGGACATGATCTTGCAACGCATCGCTCTGCTGTCTAAAAAAGATGGCGAGTGGCTCTTGAGCCGCTTGGCTAAATTTAAAGTAGATTCTTATAAAAACGTCGACGGGCTGCAGTAGTTTGAAACCAAAGCGGTTTTTGTTTCGTAATGTGCAGTAGGGGCCGTCCATAAAAATTAAAGTTTTTGCGCGACTGGATTGAACCTGCGCAAGTGTGAGTAAAAGGATTGTTTGAATGCCGGCATTGAAAGCTCCGCGGCCATTGAAGCCTTACGCCAGGGCACTCAGGTTTGGTTGGAAATCGTTTGTAAGGCTGTTTGGGGCGCGTCATCCGAGAAGTTGCACGGTGTGCGGGCATCACGGCCGGTTTTTCTCCTACGGCTATCCTCTTGTTGCCGATGTTTTGTGCCCGGGCTGTCTGTCTCTGGAGCGCCACAGGCTGCTCGCGCTCTATCTCTCCGAAAACAAGGTGTTTGCGGGGCAGGACGTCCTGCACTTCGCGCCTGAAGAGGGCATGACGCGTATCGTCAAGCAGCAAGGTCCGTCGAAATATACGACCTGCGATCTGTTCGCGAGCAATGTCGATCTGAAGATCAACATCGAGCAGATCGCTTTGCCGGATGAAAGCTTCGATCGTATCCTGTGCCTACATGTCCTCGAGCATGTCGACGACCGCAAGGCGATGGCCGAGATTTATCGGGTTTTGAAGCCCGGCGGCATCGCGATCATCATGGTGCCCATCGAAGAGGGGTGGGATACGACTTACGAAAACCCCGCCATTACATCGCCGGCGGAGAGGCTTTACCATTTCGGCCAGGAAGATCACGTCCGGTATTTTGGCCGGGATCTCCGCGACAGGCTGAAGGCGGCCGGCTTCTCGTTGGGCGAATATACGGCGCGCGAGCCATATGTTTTGAATCACGGGCTGAAGCGAGGCGAAAAAGTGTTTGTGTGTACGAAAAGCGCTTGAGTGCAGACGGGATCCAGTCTGTGCACCATGAATGATTCAGAACGAGGTGACTTGGTGATAGTGGGGAGGGTGGAGCCTCGGAAGGCGCGGAAGGCTGGGGCGGAGCGCCCGAGCGTGTCGATAGTGATACCCCATTTCGACGATCTGGCGCGCCTCAATGTATGCCTGGATCTGTTGATGCGCATGGATGGCATCGACAGCAATGTGGAGGTGATTGTCTGCGACAACGGCACGCCGGCCGGCCTTGATGCCGTACTGGCCGTTGTGAGTGGGCGTGCCCGGGTTGTTTCCACCAGCGAACGCGGCGCTGGTCCTGCACGAAACGAGGCTGTGCGCCATGCAAAGGGCGAGGTTCTCGCCTTCCTCGACAGCGATTGCGAGCCGCAGGCGGGTTGGATGCTGGAAGGCGTCGCCGCGCTTGATGACAACGACATTGTCGGCGGAAAGATTCTGGTGTCCGTCGCCGATCCGCAGAGGCTTACGATAGCGGAAGCCTTCGAGCGGGTTTTTGCCTTTAAGAACCAGCGCTACGTGCACAAGATCGGTTTCACGGTAACGGCCTCGATGTTCGTGTGGCGAAGCGTGTTCAACGATGTCGGCGAGTTCCATAATTTCGTGCCCGAGGATATCGAGTGGTGCGAAAGAGCGCGCGGACGAGGATACAAGATCGGCTATGCCGAGAAATGTGTTCTGGTGCATCCGGCACGCCACAGCTTGAATGACCTCCGCCGCAAGTGGGGGCGCATGCTGCTGGAATCGCTTGCAATGTACCGGCAGAAGAATCGAAGCGAGCTGCTCTGGCTGCTGCGGAGCTGGGTGGTGCTGTTTTCCGTATTTCCCCATCTCTACAACGTGGTCACTTCAAGCCAGATATCCGGTGTCCAAAATCGCTTCAAGGCGGCTGCGGGACTGTTCTACATCCGGACTTACCGGTTCCTATACGCCCACAAAGTTATTTTTAAGGGAAAAGCTGCATGACTGATGCCGAGACCAGAACGAAAACCATCATTTGCGTGGTTGGTTTCAAATCTTCGGAGATGATTGCGGATCTGGTCGCTTCGAGCCATGAATGGACCCATAAAAACCATGAGTGGCACATCTGTGAAAACGGCGGAATTGAAAGCTATTCGCAGCTGGTTGCCGCAATCGGGGCTATTTCCGGGATATCCTCGCATCAGGAACGGGCAGGGTCGGCGCTCGCACCGGAATGCCTGAGTTTCATCCTGCCGGGCGGGCAGCCCGTGGTGTTATACCGGGCAAAAGGAAACCTCGGCTATTCCGGCGGCATAAACGTCGTCCTTCAATCGATGCTTGCTGACCCATCATGGAGCACGTTCTGGGTTCTCAACCCCGATACGGCGCCCGAAAAAAATGCCCTCAGCGCGGCGATTTCGCACCTGTCGAAAGGCTACGGCATCGTCGGGATGCGGCTTATCAACAGCAAGACCGGGAAAGTCCAGCAATATGGTGGCCGCTGGCGGCGGTTTTTCGGACGCGGCTACAATGTCGGACGAAGCGCCGATGTCGATGCCCGGCCGGATATCCAGGCCGTGGAGGCGGAACTGGATTATGCGTCTGGCGCCTCGATGCTGCTGTCCCGCAAGTTCGTGGAGCGCGCGGGCCTGATGGACGAGCGTTATTTCCTGTATTCCGAGGAAGTCGACTGGTGCATGCGGCGCGGCAGCGAAAAGATCGGCTATGCCCACGACGCCATCATCCATCATGATCACGGAGCGACCATCGGGTCCAGCGAGTCCATGCAGAGCCGCTCGCCGTTTTCGATCTACCTTCAGGAGCGGAGCGGCATTTTGCTGACGCGCAAGTTTTTTCCTGCGCTGATGCCGATCGTCGCCTTCACCAGTTTTCTTTTCGTCCTGCGCTACTGGCGAGCCGGCGGACGTCCGGCCTTTTCCGCTGCGTTCGGGGGGTGGCTCGCGGGCGTCAAGGGAGAAACCGGATTTCCTGCACGCTTCCTTCCGAAGAAGAACGCTGCCTGACGAAAGATTCAGCCAGCCTTCATCGAGAGCATTTTTACAGCGCTCCGAATTTGTTCTCTGCAAAGCCGCCAAGCGGCTTTGCAGAGCTGTCCAGCGGTCAGAGGCGTTCCCAGATGCGCGGATCGTCCGACGACTGAATGGAAACCCAGCGAACATCGGTGCGGTTCCAAAGGCGAAGGGTATCGAACCGGTTGTCGAGGACGACGTCGCCGCGCTTGGTCCGGACGATCAGCGTGGCATGACCGACGCCGCGCCGCGTGTAACCAACCGCGATCCGCAGCGCAGCCGGCGAAATGCCTTCTGCGATCAGCATGCGCCGTTTTGCCAGCGCGTAGTCCTCGCAATCGCCGGCTGTCGCCGAAGCCGTCCAGCGGTCGCCCAGCACGTCATTGCGCATGTCATCGTTGACGGGCGTGATCTGACGGTTCACCAGGCTGTTGACCCGCTTCAGCGTCTCCAGCGTATTTGCGTCGGCATTCACGACCTTCTGGTATACTGCGGGCGCTTCGCATTCCCGTGGTTGTTCCATGCACAGCCGCACAAACCCCATGGGCGCCATCGCGAAGCCCTTGGTCTGAAGGAAGGGGCGGGCCGAATGCTTTTTTGCGAGACTTCCCAGTCCGTTCACCGGCGGCGCGGCGACGGCCACGCTGGGCAGGACGCTGCTGAGCGAAAGAAACAGGATGGCGCATGTCTTGGCAATGTTTCTCATAGGTGACCCCTTTATTTCCCGATCTGACACAGGTGTATCACCCCCAAACTAAATTTGCTTCAAAGCGGACATTCGCATTTTATAGAACAGGGAAGATTATCGTTAACCATGAAGAGTTTAGGTCATCTGACTCGCGTTAACTTCGACTCGAATCACTTTGGAACGCCGATTGCTTTTTTTCGAGTTTGTTGTACATCATAGTTACAAATGTGTTACGTGGCTGCTGTTGCCGCCGGGTGTTTTGGAGGATGTGATCGTGGGCAAAATGACAAAAGCTTCCATTCTGTGGTTGGGCGGCATTTTTCTGGCCGCATCCGTACCTTCGCTGTCCTTTGCCGCGAGCTGCGCAGCGCTGGATCAGGCGCAGCAGGCAAAAGTGAATAGTTTCAAGCTGGCCCCGGCGAGCATCCTTCTCCAAGCAGATCCGGCGGCGAACACGCTGGAAACCGATATCGGGCTGATCGTTGCCGGCGATACGGATACGCTGACATCCGTTACCCAGCTCGTTAAGACCGCGAACGATACGACGAAACCGGCCTTTGCGCGCGGTCTTGCCCGTGCAGCGCAGTCCTGCCAGCAGATCAACCCGCTTGAAGCCTTCAAGATCCAGCGCGAAGTGCTGGCGATTGGCGATCCCGCCTTCGTGACTGCTTTCCTTCAGGCAACGACGAACATCGCCGTTGCGGATCTTGGAACCGGTCTTGGCGGTGGCATCGGAACCGGCTCCGGCGGTGAATCGCAGGGTACGCACAAAGGTACGCCTGGTGACCCGACAGGTGGCGGCCGCACGAAGCCTATCCTTGTCAGCGCGATGGGTGCTCTGACATTCGGTGACCGCAGCACGTCGGCAACGTCTACCAAGAGCCCCTGATCACTGTCGCGACCGACTGTTGGCGCGATCCTCTTGTATCTTTACGTTTCTTTTTAGAACATCTGCCATTTTCACGGACTGTCGCCCGCCGCTTTATTGAAGCGTTCGGCGACAGTATAGTGGGAAAAGGGCAATGTCCTGTACAGAACGACGGCAAAATGGCGCGGGGCTGGGAATACGCTTGCGCTTTATGTCGTCGCGTTGGCAGGAGCGCGCTGTCCTTTTCTCGCATCGGCTCGGCAAGCGGCGGTTCGAACGCGCAGTGCTTTTTCTGGCGCTGACTGCCCCCCTGTTCTACGGACTCATTGATGCGCGACCGATCTTCATCTGGCTTTTGTGCTTTTGCATCTGCATCGTCGTCGGACGCCACAGGGGCCTCAAGCGCAAAAATCTGCTGCAAGTGCTTCCGGTATTGCTTCCCATTGCAATTTACCTTGTGGTCGCGCTCTTTCAGCTGATACCGCAATCGCCGGATCTCGCAGCGACAGGCTGGGAAAGCCTGCATCGGCTGCTCGGTATCTCCGAAGTCTCGACCCTTTCACCGGATCCCGCCAAAACCCTGGCGGCCATGGGGCCGGCGCTACTCTATTTCGCCTGTCTGGTTTGCGGGATGCTGATGGCGGTTCGCCGGGGCGCAATGGACTATGCAATCCGGATTCTGGCGTTCTATTTTCCGCTCTATGCCGTTTTCGTGATCGCCTGGAGTTCGCTTTATCCGAACTACGTCATGTATGAGCTCAAGCAGACGCATCTCGACAGCCTGACCGGGACCTTCTTCAACCGCAATACGGCTGCCGCATTCCTGAGTATCGGCGTGTTTGTCTGGATCAGCAAATGCGCCGACTGCGTGAAGGATCAGTATCGCCGCCGTCGCCGCTGGTGGTATGATTTCCAATTGTTGAGGCCGGTGTTGTGGCGACTGACAATTCTCGTCCTGATCTTCACCGCGCTCCTTCTGACGCGATCGCGCGCGGGAATTTATCTCACCTTTATTTTTGCAAATCTTGTCGTCGGATTGAAGGTGATTGCCTGGCGAAAGCGCAGTCAGGCCCGTTCCACGGGTGTATGGATGCGAAGCGCGCTGGCGGGGCTGATATCGGTCTTTGTCCTGTTGCTGCTGCTTTTCGAGTTTGGCAGCCTCGGTCTGGAAAGCCGGTTGCGCAGCAGCGGGCTTGAGGACCGGGAACGCGGCGTGGTCTATCAGGGTTCGTTCCTGCTTGTCCGGCAAAGGCCGCTGCTCGGCAACGGAATCGGTGCGTTCGAGGTGAATTTTCCTGCGGTCCGGACAATGGATGGCGGTATCATCGGCATATGGGATCGTGCCCACTCGTCGATCCTTGAGCTCGCTGTCGATGCCGGCGTGCCGTTCGCGGTCCTGACGGCGCTCTGTTGGATCTATGTCTGCTATCGTCTGCTGACGAAAGCGGTTTCCAGAAACGGAGATGCCTCGCTTCTGATAACAGGTGCCGTTGTGTTGCAAGCGGGGATCCACTCGCTGATCGATTATCCTTTGCAGATCCCCGGTTTTGCCGTCCTCGTCTGTATCTTAACGGGAGGAGCTCTGGTTCGCAGCGGCAGGGTTACGCTCGGACGAGCCGGCCGGTAAGGCGGCCGTCTTCAAGCCGAGAACAGCCTTGTAGGCGGCCGTGAGCTTCGGAATCTGATATTCCCACGACAACTGCGTCAGGACGCGCTGATAGCCGATTTCGCCCATTTCACGGCGTTTTTCCGGATCGGCGGCCAGCTCCAGAATTTTCGCGGCAAAATCGACCGGATCGTTTGCGCCGGCATATAGCGACGCCTCCTGCGCGGAGTGGCGGCCCTCCGTCACATCGAACTGTACGATCGGCTTGCGCATGGCCATGTATTCGAGGATCTTGTTCATCGTCGAAAGATTGTTCATCGGGTTGACCCGATCGGGATTGACGCAGATATCCGCTGTCGAAAGGACTTCGAAAAGCTCCCGGTCAGGCGCACGGCCGTGGAAGGTGACGAAATCTTCAAGCCCCATCTCCAGCGACATCTTCTTGAGTTCGTCGAGGCTCGGCCCGCCGCCCACAAGAGAAAACTGGATATCGGTGCGGCCGAGATCATAGACAATGTGACGGGCTGCTGCGAGGAGAAGATCGATACCCTCCTGATCGCCCATCACGCCGACGTAACCCACCAGGAACTCGCGGCCCTTTTTCAATTCTGCATTCGGCGGCACCGGCTGGACGCGCCCCAGATCCGGACCGCTCCGAACGACGAAGACGTTTTTGGGGTTCATCTTGCCGCGGGTCACGGCGATCTTCTTGTAGCTCTCGTTGGTGGCGATGGAGACGTCGGCAAAGAACATCGTCATCCGTTCGAGAAGAACCATCAGGCGCCAGAAGAAACCTCTCTTGCCGAATTTCGCCTCGTAGAGTTCCGGATTGATATCATGATGATCGAACAGGAATTTCTTGCCGATGAGCTTGAACGGCAGGGCGACGAGGAAAATCAGATCCGGCGGATTGCACGCATGGATCACGTCGAAGCCTGTCTTGAAATAGATTTTCCAAGCCAGACGTGTCTCCGCCCAGAGCGCCGCGCCGTACTCACGAAGATAGCCTCTGGCGTCCGAGGCATCGAGCGGCAGCGGATGTCGATAGATATGGACGCCATCAAGGAATTCGTAGGGTTCGTCATAGCCTTTGCCGGTCGGGCAAATGATCGACACTGTGGCGCCGAGCGCCACGAGCGTCTGCGCTTCCTGCCAGACCCGCCTGTCGAAGGGCAATGGCAGGTTTTCCACGATGATCAGAACCTTCTTGCCCGCCAGTTCGGGGGCAAGGTTTTCCAGGCCCTTGAGGGGCTGCAGAGTCTTTGACGACATCGACGACGATTTCCTTTCTTCGTGGACACGCGCCAGCGGCGCCCGGTCCGACTTGTGCATCACGCGATGGCGTGGATGTTCACGACCTTGGATTGATCCAGCGACAGGGCAGGCGCCGAACCATTCGTATCGACGATGGCATCGAACGAGCCCTTTTCGAGTTCTTCAAGGCCGATCAGGATGTTGGACAGGCCCGGGAGATGCGAATAGGCATAACCGAGGTTCTGGCCGACAAGATGGTTCGGTCGCAGCGAGGGGTCATAGACCGAAAGCTTGAAACCGGCCTGCATAAGCTTGCGGGCGAGGTCGACATTCGGGCTTTCGCGAAGATCGTCGCTGTCGGATTTGAAGGCCAGGCCCAGGAGGAGGACATGGCTGCCCTTTTCCAGGGTCCGCGTGCAGTGTTCGAACAGAAAATGCTTGTGGGCTTCGTTGGTCCGCAAAAGCGAGTCGATGAGGTGGGTATGGGCGCCGACATCGCTCGCGATATATTGAAGCGCACGCACGTCCTTCGGCAGGCATGAGCCGCCAAACGGGCCGCCCGGACGGGTATAATAAGGCGAGATGTTGAGCTTGGTATCCGACACGAAAATCTTGTGAACGGTCGCGGCCGAAATATCCAGCTGCATGCAGATGCGGCCGATTTCATTGGCGAAGGCGACCTTCACGGCATGGAAGGAGTTATCGACAAACTTCGTGAACTCGGCTTCGCGGAACTTCGTATAGAAGACCGGCGCCTGAATGTTCTTGTTCAACTCGTCCATGTGAATGTTCGGCGATCCGTCTGCCGTTCCGATGACGATTTTCGGCGGATTGAAGTAGTCCTTGATCGCCAGCGCTTCGCGCAGGAATTCCGGATTGTAGACCAGCTGCACGGCACCGATATCGGGTCCAAGGACGCCCGCGAAAATCGGGAGGATCAGTTCCTCGATCGTACCGGGACGAATGGTGCTGCGGTAAGCCACCGTCAGCGGCGTCTTGCGGGTACGATCAACGGAAGACGCGATCTGACGCGATACTTCGGCGATGTAGGACATGTTGTGCGAACCATCCGGCCCGCTCGGAGTGCCGACGCAAACGATTGCGAGGTCCACATCGCCCAGTTTTTCACCAGCGTTCGTTGTGCAGTGCAGAAGATTATTGTCGATCGCGGTCTTCAGAAGGTCTTCAAGACCCGGCTCCTTGATTGGCGACAGGCCCTTGTTGATCTCATTGACTTTGTCGTTGCTAATATCAACACCAATAACTTGGTGACCTTCCTTCGTCAGGCATCCTGCTGCAGTAAGTCCGACGTACCCTAATCCAAAAACAGCGATCTTCATCATTTATACTCTGTGTTCGTTTCATTCAGTTATCAGTGGAACTACTGGAGAAAATCTTGTTTACCCCGGTTTTTCCCTCATCGGAAGGATATTGGAAGCGACTATAATTTCAGCGTCCTCGCACAAAAATGAGGCGCAATGCTGATGCTCATGATGCACTGCACCATTTTTATGTCTGAAAGCGTCTAGGGTCAACAAATTCCTTCCGGCAACCGCCCCATCGCCTGTCATGCAAGGCAAAAATCCGGCCTGATCGTGCCTCCTTCTGATCCGTTAAAGCCAGTTTATCAAGGCATTGTGTCAATGGATCCTGTCGCTGGCGAAGGAGGTCGGCACCCGTTTCGGAATTGCATTCTTGACGGCACGCAAGAAAGATGTGCGTATTCGCGCGCCCGGATGCCGGGATTATCGCTGGGGGCAGAGCAGGTCGCGGATGGCTACACTCAAGAAATATATACGCACCGCGTTGACCTATTTCCCGTGGATCAATGATCTCAAATATGAGGCGCAATCCCGTGTCGGCCGTGTGCTGGCCCGGCCGTCGGAACCGACCTATGAGATGTTCCGGTGGTTTCCATTCGAGCAGGGTCGCGAATTTCTCGACATGGGCAGCAATCGCGGTCAGACGATCGACTCGATGCGCATGTTCCGCAAGGACGTGGCCATCGTCGCCTTCGAGCCGAACCCCGTGCTGTTCGACCGTTTGCAGCGGCGATATCGGAGCGATGGGTTGCTCACCATCCACAACATCGGACTGGGCGAGATCGAGGACCGGTTGACTTTGTACATCCCCTCCTACCAGGGATATGTTTTTGATGGCCTGGCGTCTTTCGATCGCCGGGAGGCCGCCGATTGGCTGAATGCGGATACGATCGCGGGCTTTCGTCCGGAAAAGCTTCATGTGGCGGAGGTGACGTCGCCGATCAGGACATGGGACAGCGTTTCCACCAGGCCCTCTCTGGTGAAGATCGATGTGCAGGGGCTTGAATTGAGTGTTCTCAGAGGCGGACAACGCACGATAGAGGAATATCGTCCTGTTTTTATCATCGAAAACGATCGGGACATGCTGCCGGCGCAGTTCCTGAAGGGGCTAGGGTATCGGCTGGTCGGGTATGAAGGTGGAAAACTCACTCCTGATGAAGTCAGTTATCGGAATACGCTTTATATTCCGGATGAAAAATTGCCGGTCATCATGAGTGCGGCTGCGTCTGCCTAGAATTCAGCTTCTAAACGTCACATTGCCCATGTTTCGGGCAACTATACATTGGGGCAATCCTGGAGTTTTTGTGCCGAGCATGGTGATTTTTGCTGAATGGTTGCAAATTTGAAAGAATCACAGTCTGGTTGTCATCCGGATTCCGTGGTCATGGAGCTATAATCCGCGAAATGGGGCTGTTAAAAAATAGTAAAATATTATGAGGAATTTAACGGTTTTTTCACGCAATTTGATTAGCTATTTATAGTAACTAAGACGGAAATACTTTGTTTACCTTGTTGCGCAAGGAGGGGGATTTTATACTTTCGGCCTCATTTTTTGGCAGGCTTGGCGTTTTGGCGGCAAAAACGTGTCTAAAATTTGGGCATGTGTTGTCAATGTGCGACATAGGAAGGAATCCTTTTGGTAAATTCGTTCGTAAACAACCGATTGCATTGCAGCAGAAATAACACATAGGTATCGACGGTGAGCGAGATGAAAAATAGCGAGATCTGTGGACGCTTCATGGCCCCTGTATTAAGTAATGCCCAGAGCAAGCCTTTGAATTCGATTTCGGTGGTTACGGCGCTTGCGCTTTTCCTGTCGGGCTGCACGACCATCGCGAAGGATGGACCTTATGCCGGCGAGATCGAGAAGAACGCCACCGTCGTCGTAAAGTCGACGCCCGAGAAAAGTCGGGACATGGCGTATGTCGCGATCGCGCTGACGCCAGACATCATTCACGCCGTGAACAGTTATACCCTCGACAGCCTTCCCGCGTTTCCGAAATCCGTCCGCGGTGGAGGGGCTGCTTCGATCAGGATCGCCACGGGCGATAAGGTTTCCATCACGATATTCGAAGCCGCTGCCGGTGGTCTCTTCATTTCCGACGAAGGCGGCAGCCGTCCAGGCAATTTCGTCCAGATACCCGCACAGCAGGTCGATTCCCGCGGCATGATCAATGTTCCCTATGCCGGCCTCATTCGGGCTGCCGGGCGCAACGAGTCCGATGTTGCCAATGAAATCGTGACCAAGCTCGCCAACCGCGCGATCGAGCCGCAGGTGGTCGTGGCGATCGACGAGCGTAGAAGCTCGGAAATCGCGGTGCTGGGCGAAGTCAACAACCCCGTGCGGTTTTCGCTGGAGCCGGGCGGAACGAAGATTCTTTCGGCGCTGGCCCGTGCCGGCGGCAACCGTTATCCTTCGTATGAAACCATCATTACCCTGCAGCGGAACAAGCAGACCTACAAGGCAAGCCTGGCGACCATCACCGGCGATCCGAAAGAGAACATCGAGCTTTCCGAGGGGGACATGATTTACCTCTCGCACAGCCCGCGCGTGTTCCTCGCATTCGGTGCAACGCCGTCTCCAGGTGCATCCGGTGGCCAGTCGAGCCGGCGCTTCGCCTTCGACGAGGAAAATGTCTCCTTTGCAGCCGCAGTGGCCAAGGCTGGCGGTCTTGATTCCGACCGCGCCAATCCAAGCGCCGTCTTCCTGTATCGCTACGAGAATCGGGAAACGCTGCAGAACCTCGGCGTAGATGTGTCGAAATTCTCCGGCGAGCAGGTGCCGACGGTCTTCACCGTGGATATGAGACGTGCGGACGCTTTGTTCCTGACGCAGAGCCTGATGGTTCGCAACGACGACATCATCTACGTTGCGGATGCGCCGGCCTACGATCTGGCCAAGGTGATGAGCACCATTCGTTCGGTCAATTCGCCAATCGGTGAAGTTCGCTCGACAGTCCGCAGCTTCTGATCTTCAGATATGAAAAAAGCCCCGGTCACTTTGTGACCGGGGCTTTTTGCTGTTCAAGACATTGAATGTCCTTGATCTTTCCCGTGGAACGTTACCGAACCATGGGGCTGGCTGAGGACGAGGCCGCCGCATTAATCCTGTCGCCATCGACCAGGCCGCGGTGGCGTACCCGCTTCAGATGAAGAAGAAGTCGTCTGCCGTGATCGCTGTGGCGTCGACGTTCTTAAGGATGACGCTGCCATGATCTCCAACCGTAATGCGGACATCGGCGCCGATGTCTTCGATAAGAAGATCGGACATGCTCGAGGCAAACGCGCTGTCAAAAGCGAGGTGATCGTGGAGCGAGCCGGACGCCGCGTGGAAACCCACCACCGTATCGTTTCCGAAATCGCCCGTGAAGACGAAGGTGTCAGAGCCAACACCCTTGAGCAGGTCGTTGCCGGTGCCGCCGTCGATGTTGCGGCCTGCAATCAGGCTCTGCACCGTCTGCGAACCGTCCGCATTGACGGTGGTGAACTCTGCCAGTGCGCCGCCCGCATTGTAGGTCCGGACTGTCTGTGTCGAACCAAAGTCCGTGATCACTTTACCGCCGTCCGCGGCGACGATGGTTTCCTTCAGGAGGATGCCATTCGTGTAGATATCGGTGGTCGTCGAGCCGTTGGTATTCTTGTAGGTGGCTGATGCCAGATCGCCGTCCGCCTCATAGGCGATGACAGACGAGGTATACGCCTTTCCGGTGACACCATAGTCGCTGACGATTTTCGAACCGTCTGCGGCCGTCGTGGTCAGCTCGGTCAGGATGCCCTTGGCATCGTAGTCTCTGATCATGGTGACATAGGTCTTGCCGGTGATGTTGAACTCGCTGATCTCCTTGGCGCCGTCTGCGGCCACGATCGTTTCCTTGAGAAGAACGCCGTTGGTGTAGAGGTCCGTCGTCGTCGAGCCATTGGTGTTCTTGTAGGTTGCCGAGATCAGGTCGCCGTCCGCCTCGTAGGCGATGACCGAAGAGGTGTATGCCTTTCCGGTGATAGCGTAGTCGCTGACGATTTTCGAGCCATCTACGGCCGTCGTGGTCAGCTCGGTCAGAACGCCCTTGGCATCATAGTCGCGGACCATGGTGACATAGGTCTTGCCGGTGATGTTGAACTCGCTGATCTCCCTGGCGCCATTCGCCGCCACGACCGTCTCCTTGATGAGGACGCCGTTGTTGTAGAGGTCCGTCGTGGTCGAGCCGTCCGTGTTCTTGAAGGTGGCGGACGCCTTGTCGCCATCGGCCTCGTAGGCGATGACGGAAGAGGTGAAGGTCTTGCCGGTGACGCCATAGTCGCTGACGATCTTCGAGCCGTCGGCGGCTGTCGTGGTGAGACCCGTCAGAACACCCTTGGCATCGTAGTCTCTGACCATGGTGACATAGGTCTTGCCGGTGATGTTGAATTCGCTGATCTGCTTGGCGCCATTTGCCGCGACGACCGTCTCCTTGATGAGGACGCCGTTGTTGTAGAGGTCCGTGGTGGTCGACCCGTCCGTGTTCTTGAAGGTGGCGGATGCCTTGTCGCCATCGGCCTCGTAGGCGATAACGGAGGAGGTGAAGGTCTTGCCGGTGACGCCATAGTCGCTGACGATCTTCGAGCCGTCGGCGGCTGTCGTGGTTATACCCGTCAGAACGCCCTTGGCATCGTAGTCACGGACCATGGTGACATAGGTCTTGCCGGTGATGTTGAACTCGCTGATCTGCTTGGCGCCATTCGCCGCCACGACCGTCTCCTTGATGAGGACCCCGTTGTTGTAGAGGTCCGTGGTGGTGGAGCCATTGGTGTTCTTGAAGGTGGCGGTGGCCTTGTCGCCATCGGCTTCATAGGCGATCACGGAGGAGGTGAAGGTCTTGCCGGTAACGCCATACTCGCTGACGATCTTAGACCCGTCCGAGGCCGTTGTGGTCAACCCGGTCATGACACCCTTGGCATCGTACTCGCGGAGCATGGTGACGTAGGTCTTGCCGGTAATGCCGTATTCGCCAATCACCTTGGCGCCGTTAGCAGCGATGAAGGTCTGCTTGACGAGAACACCGTTGGTGTAAAGATCCGTGGTGGTGGAGCCATTCGTATTGTTGAATGTGGCAGATGCCTTGTCGCCGTCCGCCTCGTAGGCGATGACCGATGATGTGAAAGTCTTGCCGGTGACGCCGTAGTCGCTGACGATTTTCGAGCCGTCGGCGGAAAATGTCACCATTTCGGTCAGAGCGCCCTTGGCGTCGTAGGAGCGGACCATGGTGATGTAGGTTTGACCCTTGATGCCATATTCGCCGATAACCTTGGAACCGTCTGCGGCAACGACGGTTTCCTTGACGAGGATGCCATTGTTGTAGAGTTCCGAGGTGGTCGAGCCGTTGGTGTTGGTATAGGTCGCGGATGCCTTGTCGCCATCGGCTTCGTAGGCGATGACCGAAGAGGTGTAGGTCTTGCCGGTCAGGCCATATTCGCTGACGATCTTGGAGCCATCGGCGGCTGTCGTGGTCAGCTCGGTCAGGACGCCCTTGCTATCGTATTCGCGGACCATGGTGACATAGGTCTTGCCGGTGATATTGAACTCGCTGATCACCTTGGCACCGTCTGCCGCAATCACGGTCTCTTTGACGAGGACGCCGTTGTTGTAGAGGTCCGTGGTGGTCGAGCCGTTGGTATTGGTATATGTGGCGGAAGCGATATCGCCGTCGGCCTCGTAAGCTATAACCGAGGATGTGTAGGTCTTGCCCGTGATGCCGTATTCGCTGACGATCTTGGAACCGTCGGCGGAAATCGTCAGCATTTCGGTCAGAACGCCCTTGGTGTCATAGGAGCGGACCATGGTGACATAGGTCTTACCGGTGATGTTGAACTCGCTGATCTGCTTGGAGCCATCGGCAGACAATTCCGTCAGCTTGGAAACCTTTCCTGCGGAATAGAGCGTCTCCATGTACGAGAGGTCCACATTCCGGACGAGCTCGCTGAGAGCGATGCCTGCCGCGTCGAATATCTTGGTGATGGTGAGGACGCTGCTGTCGGCGGGCGAATAGTCCGTTACGGACCGGATGCCGGCTGCCGTCACGGTGGTGACCTTCAGCAGAGTGCCGACCGTATTTTCCTCGCGGACCAACGTGACATAGGATCGGCCAACCAAGTTGAATTCGCTGGTGATCTTGGAGCCGTCAGCCGCGAGATCGATGATCTTTGCGACCTTGCCCGATGCATCGTAATATGTCGTCAGCGCCGCGCCGTCGTGGTAGAGCTTGAAGCTTTCCAGGACCTTCCCTGCGGAATCGCGCCTGTCGTAGGACTGGACCACGTTATCCGGGTTTTCGTTGGAGGAGCCGGCAGTCGTATCGATGTTCAGGTTCTTGTAGAAAACGACCATCGTTTCCGGCGAAACTTCGCGATAGACGCCTTCCTTCCAGTAAACACCGTTCTGGTTGGGCCAGCCGAGCGGCCCGCTGTAGTCCACCAGGGTGATGCCATCGCGGACGACAACCAGATGGCCGACGCCATCGTCGCCAAATGTGAGGTTCAAATCGAAGGAATGATAAACACCGCGCTGCATATCGACCTTGTCTTCGAACAGGCGATGCGCAACATACTGGCCATTCAGCATATAGCCGATGGTGACGACCATTTTCTCGCCAAGCAGACCAATCGAAAAGGGAGGGCCGAGTGTCGTCAGCCCGGCCTTGTCGTCCTCATGGAACTGTCCGAGCATGGTGAAGTCGGCCGTGTTCGGCTCCCCTTCCTCGATCTTCATCTCGTAGGAGACGTTTATTTTCTGGCCATCCCCAAGGACGGCTGTCATGGCAACTTCACTGCGTTCCTTGTAGATTGGATCAGAAATCCACTTGTCGCCCGCCCGCACTTCAAAACGATAGGTGTCGTCTTCCGAAATTTGAAAATTCCACGACTTGCCGGAGTTCTGGACGTTGAATTTAAAGGCATCAATTTCCACGGTGGAAAGCATTGTCGTGGCCATGAATTGTTTCCCTGGTTTTTCGCCTGCGTGCCTCAAAACGGCACAGCGTCGTTGTCAAAGGGGACAGTATCGGTCTGCCGTGAATCCCGGCTTTCGATATTGTCTAAAAATTTAACGGCCCTTCGTTTTGAGGGGATCGCCGATGCAAGGGGCTGAAAACAGTCCAACTTTTTTGTCGGCAGTGTTGCCAGAAGCGCTGGCAAACCTGTTTCAATTTGACCCCGAAGGTTCTAGTAGTGCGACGGTGGTGGAAGGCTTCGGCTCTTCCAGTGCGGTGTCACAAGCCCGGTTCAGGTGTTTAATGCCCATTTCAGGCTTTATTGCGAAACTAAGGGGCGTTCCGGCACAGGTGCCGATCGACCACTACCCTGCACTGGCCGATCAATCGGTCGTGGCGGTGGGCGATATCCATGGTCGTGCGGATCTTCTGGCGGAGCTTCACGCGCTGATCGACCGCTATGATGCGGAAAGCGGTCGCCCCTGCCAGGAAATCTATCTGGGCGACTACATCGACCGCGGGCCGGCTTCCGCGAAGGTTATCGACATGCTGCTCGCCCGCGCAGCCCGAAAGCCGAATTCCGTGCATCTTTCCGGAAATCACGAAGCCATGTTGCTCGGTGCGCTTGCGGATGACGATATGCTGGTTGGCTGGCTCGAAGCTGGTGGCTCAGCGACATTGGATTCCTACGGCATTCCGTTGCCGGCGCTGGTCGGCGATCTCAAGGCGGAAAGAGAGACCATTGGATACGCCCTGCCGGCGGCGCATCGCGATTTCCTGCGCAACCTCGGCATGACCCATGCCGTGGGGCCTTATTTTTTCGTTCACGCGGGCATCAGGCCGGGCATCGCCCTGAAGCGTCAGTCGGAAGCCGACCTGATATGGATTCGCGAGCCGTTTCTTTCCTCCCGGCGTGACCATGGATGCATCGTGGTTCATGGCCATACACCCCAGAAAGAACCGGAACTGCGGCAGAACAGGATCAACATCGATACGGGTGCGGTTTTCACCAATCACCTCACCGGCTTGCTCATCGATTCAAGGGGTGCAACGCTCCTGCGGGCAGGTAGGCGGACCGGCCCGGATGGTTGACATGGGTTGATTTTGCTGCTTTGCATCATAAAAATTGTGCTATGCATCATGAGCGTGGACAGCCCCGGTGAGGGATGCTAA
Organism: Hyphomicrobiales bacterium; assembly: GCA_900472785.1. GTDB lineage: Bacteria > Pseudomonadota > Alphaproteobacteria > Rhizobiales > Rhizobiaceae > Pararhizobium. The sequence goes on from UCJH01000006.1 coordinate 46,348, forward strand.
GACGCAATTGGGAGCTTGGCCGCCGATACAACAAACTATTCGCAGGTGAATATGGAAGTATCAAAGCTTAAGATCGAAGACGTCGTATTGATTACTCCGCGTCGATTCGGAGATGATCGTGGCTATTTCTCTGAAACCTTCAAAGATGAATGGTTTCGAAATAATGTCGAAGACGTCACATTTGTTCAGGATAACCAGTCCTTATCTGTAACGTCTGGCACTTTGCGCGGTCTTCACTATCAACTTGAGCCTTTCGCCCAAGGCAAGCTTGTACGCTGCATCGCCGGATCCATTTTCGATGTGGCGGTGGATATCCGCCATGGCTCGGAAACCTACGGCCAATGGGTGGGCGCGACGCTGACTGCGGATGTTGGTGAGCAGCTTTGGATTCCCGCCGGCTTTGCCCATGGTTTTTGCACACTGGAAGCTGATACCGCGGTCGTCTACAAGGTCACGGCGTCCTACAGCAAGGACCATGACCGGGGAATTCGCTTCGATGATCCGGCCATCGGCATCGAATGGCCGTTGTCGGCTGGTGCTGCCGTGCTGTCTGAGAAGGACAAGGTTCAGCCCCTGTTGAAGGACGCTGGTCCGGGCTTCATCTACAAGAAACGGAATTGAGGATTTTCCCATGCGCATTATCGTAACAGGAGGGGCTGGCTTCATCGGCTCCGCGCTCGTGCGCTATCTGGTTTCGCAGGTGGGCGCGGATGTTCTTTGCATCGACAAATTGACCTATGCAGGCAATCTCGCTTCCCTGAAGGCGATCGAGAACAAGCCGAACTATCGCTTCCTGAAGGCGGATATCTGCGATCGGGCCGCCATGACCGATGCGATCGAGACATTCCGGCCCAATCACATCATGCACCTTGCCGCGGAAAGCCATGTCGATCGGTCGATCAATGCGGCCGGCGATTTCATCGAGACCAATATCCAGGGCACTTTCGTGTTGCTGGAGGCTGCACGGCACTACTATGCAACGCTTTCCGGCGAGGAAAAGGAAGCCTTTCGTTTCCTGCACGTTTCGACCGACGAGGTCTACGGTTCCCTCGGGGAAGACGGTCTCTTCCTGGAGACCACGCCTTACGATCCATCCTCTCCCTATTCCGCGTCGAAGGCTGCATCCGACCATCTGGCGATCGCCTGGCAGCGGACATACGGTCTTCCGGTCGTCGTTTCGAATTGCTCCAACAATTACGGACCTTATCATTTCCCCGAAAAGCTGATCCCGCTCAATATCCTGAACGCGCTCGAAGGAAAGCCGCTGCCCGTCTATGGCGATGGCTCCAATATCCGTGACTGGCTGTATGTCGACGATCACGCGCGGGCGCTTCATCTGATCGCGTCAAAAGGCAGGATCGGCGAAAAATACAACGTCGGCGGTCGCAACGAACGTCGCAACATCGATGTCGTCCAGAAAATCTGCGCTACCCTCGACAGTGCTTTTCCGGACCGGCCGCCACACGAACGGCTCATCACGTTCGTGGCCGACCGTCCCGGGCATGATCATCGCTATGCGATCGACGCGACAAAGCTTGAAACCGAATTGGGCTGGAAGGCGGAAGAAACGTTCGAAAGCGGCATCGTCCGGACGGTCGAATGGTATCTTGCCAATGAATGGTGGTGGGAACCCCTGCGCGGCGGCGTCTATTCCGGCGAGCGTCTCGGCGTTTTGAAGAAGGCGTGAGCGCGATGCGTATCGCAGTCACGGGACGATCCGGTCAGCTTGTCACCGCCATGCTGACGCTGGCGGAAGAAGCCGGCGTTGAGGTTTTGGCCGTCGGCCGGCCGGAGCTCGATCTGGAAAGGCCGGAAACGGCCGAGGCCGTGATCGCTGCCGTCAAACCCGACCTGATCGTGTCGGCTGCGGCCTATACCGCCGTCGACAAGGCTGAAAGCGAGCCTGAGTCGGCCTTCGCCGTCAACGCCAGGGCCCCCGGCATCATTGCCGGTGTGGCGCGAAGGCTTGGCGTTCCGGTGATCCATATTTCGACGGATTACGTTTTCGATGGCAGCAAGAGCGGTCTGTATATCGAAACCGATGCCACCAATGCGCTCAGCGTCTATGGTGCGTCGAAACTCGCAGGCGAGCTTGCCGTTGCAGCCGAAACGCCTGACCATGTGATCCTGCGCACAGCCTGGGTCTACAGTCCTTTTGGCGCCAATTTCCTGAAGACCATGCTGAGACTGGGCGAGACCCGCAACAGCCTGTCGGTCGTTGCCGATCAGTTTGGGCGTCCCACAAGCGCGCTTGAGATCGCCCGGGCTGTTTTTGCCGTGGCCAAGCGCCTCAAAGCGGACGATGCGGACGCCTTGAGGGGCATCTTTCATCTTTCTGCGGACGGGGAAGGAAGCTGGGCGGATTTTGCCGAGGCGATTTTTGCCGGTGCCGAAGAGAGAGGGCGCCCACCTGTTGGGGTAAAGCGCATCACGACGGCGGAATATCCGACGCCGGCCAAGCGGCCATCCAATTCACGTCTGTCGACCGAAAAACTCAAGCAGGCTTACGACGTGCAACTGCCGGACTGGAGGCATTCCCTCGACGAATGCCTGGATCAGCTCCTCGGTAAACCGACGATCTCCGTCACCGGAGACACATCCAAAACGGAGGCAGGACTATGAAGGGGATTATTCTGGCGGGCGGAAGCGGCACACGGCTTCACCCCATGACCCTTGCGCTCTCGAAGCAGATGATCCCGGTCTACGACAAGCCGATGATCTATTATCCGCTATCGGTTCTGATGCTCGCGGGCATCCGGGAAATTCTCGTGATTTCGACACCGCACGATCTGCCTGGCTTCCAGCGGCTTTTGGGTGACGGCAGCCAATGGGGCATCTCGCTCGAATATGCCGAGCAACCGAGCCCGGACGGCTTGGCGCAGGCCTTCATCATCGGCGCCGACTTCGTCAACGGGCAGAGTTCCACGCTCATTCTCGGCGACAACATCTTCTTCGGCCACGGCCTCCCGGAACTGCTCGGAAGTGCTGCAAAACGCGATGAGGGTGCAACCGTCTTTGCCTATCATGTGCAGGATCCCGAGCGTTACGGCGTCGTGGAATTCGATGGCGAACGCCGGGCGGTCTCGATCGAGGAAAAGCCGCTGAAGCCAAAGTCCCGCTGGGCAGTGACCGGACTTTATTTTTACGATCCGGAAGTGGTGAACATTGCCGCGAATCTGAAGCCTTCCCCCCGCGGAGAGCTTGAGATCACCGATGTCAACCGCGTCTATCTGGAGCGTGGGAAACTCAATGTCGAAACCATGGGCCGCGGTTATGCCTGGCTGGATACCGGTACGCCGGACAGCCTGAGCGACGCCACGAATTTCGTCCGTACGCTTGAGATGCGGCAGGGGATGAAGATCTGCTGCCCGGAGGAAATCGCCTTTACGAAGGGCTTTATCAACGCCGCACAACTTGGCGCTCTCGCTACGAAACTCGGCAAAAGCACTTACGGCGCCTATCTGCGGCAGGTTCTTGAAATGGCCTGAGGCAGGGCGTCACGATCCGCTGGAGATATAAAGAGGCCGGCGGAAGATGCGGTAAGTCGCGACAAGAAGGAACGTTGATCACGTGACCGAAAATCTTATTGTTCCCATCATTCTGGCTGGCGGCAAGGGCACGAGGCTCTGGCCTATGTCCCGGTCGCAAAGGCCGAAGCAATTCCTGGCTCTCACGGACGATCTCAGCCTGTTTCAGCTGACGCTGAAGCGCCTGGCCGATCCCGAGCGCTACGACAAGCCGATCGTCGTCACCAATGCCGACTATCGCTTCCTGGTTGCCGAACAAGCGCAGGAAATCGGCGTGGAGCTCGCCGAAGTGGTGCTGGAGCCGATTGCGCGAAATACCGCCCCGGCGATCGCCGCTGCCTCGCTGATTGCATCGCGCAACGGGTCGCGTCTCGTTCATGTTCTGGCATCCGACCACAATATCATCCTCGATGGCGCCTATATCGCCGCTGTGGACACGGCCATAGCAGCCGCCAAGAGCGGCCGGCTTGCAACGTTCGGCATCACGCCGACCGCCCCGGCAACCGGTTTCGGTTATATCGAGGGAGGTGAGACGCAGAAGAGCGGGGCGCTCGCCGTCAAACGTTTCGTGGAAAAGCCCAACGAGACCAAAGCAGAGGAAATGATCGCAAGCGGGAATTACTACTGGAATTCCGGCATGTTTCTTTTCAGCTCCGATGTCTTTCTCTCGGAGTGCAAGGCTTTGGCGCCAGAGGTTCTGGCTGCGGCCGAAGCCTCGCTTGCGGCCTCAGTTAAGGATCTCGATTTCATGCGGCTCGGCGAGACGGAATTTGCGGAATCGCCGGACATTTCCGTCGATTATGCGATCTTCGAAAAGACGGCGCTTGCCTCCGTGGTTCCCTCGCCGATCATCTGGTCCGATCTCGGAGCCTGGGATGCGGTCTGGAAGGAAAGCCCTGCGGACGCCGCGGGCAACGTCACGAAGGGGTCGGTCAACGTTTTCGATTCGAAGAACTCGTTCGTTCTTTCGGAAGGCGCGCATGTCGTGATCAACGGGCTTGAGGATGCCGTCGTGATCGCGTCGGAAGACGCCGTCTACGTCGGAAAGCTTTCGGATGCCCAGGCTGTCGGCAAGGTCGTCAAGGAACTCGCAAAGGTTTCGAAGACGGCAAAGCTGACCGAGGAGCATCGCACCAGCTACCGGCCATGGGGCGGGTTCAGCTCGCTGCTGTTCGGCGAGCGTTTTCAGGTCAAGCGGCTTTTCGTGAAGCCGGGCAAACAGCTCTCCCTGCAAAAGCATCATCACCGGTCGGAACACTGGATCGTGGTGCGCGGAACTGCCGAGGTGCAGATCGGCCAGACGACGCGGATGCTGCGCGAGAACGAGTCCGTCTATATTCCGCAGGGTGAACTGCATCGACTGTCCAATCCGGGGAAGATCCTGCTGGAGCTCGTCGAAGTTCAGACGGGGTCCTATCTCGGCGAGGACGATATCATTCGTCTCGAGGACGCATTCGGGCGCAACTGAGCGCATGCAGATGTCAACAAAGGGGCTCTGAAGGCACATATGGCGGCAGCATTTGGAACATCGGGCCTGCGTGGACCGGCGGTTGATTTCACGGCGGACGTTTGCGCCGCTTATGTTCGGGCGTTTCTGGAACGTTGCGCCGAGGCAGGCAGTGGTCGTACGGCCTATGTCGCCGCTGACCTGCGCGAATCGAGCCCGCGGATTGCCGGCTATTGCCTGGCTGCCATCGAGGCGGAAGGCTGGACGGCGGTCTGGGCCGGCAGCGTGCCGACGCCCGCCGTGGCTGCCTATGCGATGTCGAATGGCGCGCCGGCAATCATGATCACCGGTAGCCATATTCCGGAGAGCTACAACGGGATCAAGTTCTACCGACCGGACGGCGAATTTCTGAAAACGGATGAAACACCGGTCAGGGCAAGGGCCGAGGCGATGCTCGCCGCCGGTCTCACTGCTGGAGAAGGACTTCCCGGCGAACCGCTTGGAGATGTCGCCTCAAGCTATATCGAGCGATACATCGCATCCTTCGGAACCGACGCGCTTGCCGGCCTGAAGATCGGCATCGATCTACATTCGGCTGTCGGGCGTGATCTGACGGTGGCGATATTCGAGGGCTTGGGAGCGGACTGCACGCCATTCAGGCGCGTCGATCGCTTCGTTGCCGTCGATACGGAGGCGCTTGATCCGGACGATGTCGCCCGTGCCAAGGCAATGATCCTCGAGCATGGCCTCGATGCGGTTGTTTCCACCGATGGCGACGGCGACCGGCCGCTGGTGATCGACGATACCGGGCGGCAGATCAACGGCGATGTCCTCGGCATGCTGACCGCCCGCGCCATAGACGCCAAGACGGTTGTGACCCCCTTGTCCTCCACCGGTGCCGTCGAGCAGTCCGGCTGGTTCGGCAAGGTCGTGCGCACGATGATCGGATCGCCATACGTGGTGGCGGAAATGGCGAAGGCCGACGCCCATCCCGTTGTCGGTTTCGAAGCCAATGGCGGCTTCCTGCTTCAGGATGATGTGTTGCTCGCGAAAGGCACGCTGCGGCGCCTGCCGACGCGCGATGCGATCCTGCCTGCGGTTGCGTGCCTCGTGCTGGCAAAGTCTGAAAATAAGAAATTGTCGCAGCTGACGGCATCCTTGCCGCCACGCTTCATGAAGGCTGACCGCGTCAAAGAGGTTGCGGCCGAAAAGGGAAAGGTTTTCCTGAAGTCTGTGGAAAGCTCTCTCGAATTCAGAGCGGCCTTTGACCCGCGTATCGCGGCACCGGTTGAAATCTCGACGCTGGATGGCGTTCGGATGGTCTTCGCCAATGAAGATACCGTCCATTTCCGCCAGTCCGGCAACGCGCCGGAGATGCGGATCTATGTAGAGACCGGCTCCGCCGAATCGACGGAACGTCTTCTGGCCGACCTGATCGGCCGCCTGAAGACACAGTTCTGACAGCTAGTTTTTTGAATCGGTGACAAGATGCGCAGCCTTTTTTTAGCCTGGATCAATTTTCAGCGAAGAATAGAATCCATGCAGTATTTCTTCGGCTATGAGATTGCCTATCTCCGGGATACCGGCAATCCGTCCTCAAGCCGGCTGGCGCGGTACTGGCGGCTGATGACGCGCACGCTCAGGCTGCTGTCGTCCAGCAAGCCGGACCTGTTGTGGGTGCAATTGCCGCCAAACTTCATTCCGCACATCATAGAGCTGCACCGGCTTGTCTTTCGCGGAAAGTACCGCGTCGTCTATGACTGCCACAATGCAACGTTCCAGGCGCCTTGGAACAAGATTCCCTTTGCCGTCTGGGCGATGAATCGTGCCGATGCCGTGTTTGTCCACAACCAGGAAATGCTTGATGCCGCCGCGCGTTACGGCATCGATCGCGAAAGGCTCCACGTTCTGGAGGACCAGGCGCCGGTCTTCGATTCAACGCTCAGCCCCACCATCGTCGAGAATTGCAGCGCGTTTTTCGTGATGCCCTGTTCTTTCCATGACGACGAACCGATCGAAGCGGTTTTCGCAGCCGCTGCCGCATGCCCGGACTATAAATTCATGCTAACCGGAAATCGGGAAAGAGCGGAAAAGAAGGGCTTCGTGGCGAAAGCGCCGGCAAACGTCATCTTCACCGGCTTCCTCGATACGGTGGACTTCAATTGTCTGGTGCTCGGCGCGACGGGCATCCTCTGCCTGACGACGAAGGAAGGCATCCAGCTCAGTGCAGCCAGTGAAGCTCTGGCCGCTGGACGGCCGCTCATCCTGAGCGACACTGCCATCCTGCGCACCCTCTTTGGCAGCGCCTCTGTCGTGGTGGACAACAGCCCCGCCTCGCTGATCGCGGCCTTTCATGAAATCGCGCAGAATGCACCACGCTATGCCGATCAATCGACACAGCTCTACACGCAGCGCCGCCAGAGATGGGAGACGAGGGCCTCGCCCCTTCGCGACGCCCGCAGTTTGGCCTAACGGAACTCGGCTATCACTTTCGTAGCGAAGCCTGCGGATTGTAGGCTTCCGTCACGCTGCCACCCAGATAGATATGCCAGGCCGGGCGCATGCCTTTTGCGGACGCGACGGTTTCCAGCTTTTTCGCAAGGTCGGGGTTTTCCCGGGCAAGATAGCTGGCGGACATATCGATCCAGGCGAAATCGAAGTTGTTGGCCGAAATCACCGGCTTTACCTTCGAATATTTCTCGACCATCAGGGGATTGCCGACGGCTGCGGCATTGAACGACAGAATGCGGTAAAGAGCATTCTTCTCGTCTGCCGTCAGTTCAACGCCATTCGCGGCATAGAGGACAACCTGTCCAACGATCGGCAGGGTGGCGAATTGCTGGTACATATAGGCTCGCTCGCCGCGCCACATTTCGGAGGGCAATGCGCCGTCCTCGTCGGTGCTGAGCAACGCCTCCGACAGGATCGGTCGCCCGAATTCGAACACCTGACGATCCTGCAGGAGAACGCCCATGACCGACACGGCATAGGCTGCCCAATAGTCGTGGTTGTTGTGTCGCTTCAGCGAGAAGGTGCTTGGTGCAAACTCGGCCATGATGGACCTCGACAGCGCGGCAAACCAGTCGCGCACCGCTTGCCTGTCCTCCGGTCGCGCAGCATCCAACCCTCCGGCCTTCAACGCGGCATTGGCAAAGCCCGCCCCGTACCAGGCCTGCATCATGACCGCGTGTCGCTGCCCCATGTCGTCGTTTTCCTCGACGTTCTGGAGCATGGCGCCTGACCTCGCCCATGCCGCGAGATGCGAAAACAGACACTGGGAAATTTCTGGATTTTCCGGTGTCGCGAGCAGCGCTCGATCCGCCAGCCGGTCGAGGCTTTTCGCGAAGGCATCAAAGGCAGCGCTTCTGGCCTTTTCGCTGGCGGCCCGCGCCGCATCCACCTTGGATTGGGTGGGATCCTTCGGATCATAAGCGGATTTGAAGCCGGCCATATCGGTGACGGGATCCTCGACTTTCTTGCATATCGGCAGGTGTTGCGGCCGGCCGATGAGCGCCTTCACGGCAGCAATATCAAACGCCGGCTTCAGAAGCGGCGCACTGGCAGCGGGCGTTGCCATGAGAATGAAGATCGTTGACGTCTGCGCGAGGCAGCGGAAAAACTCGAAGGGCTTGATCACATTCTGCTCCAATGGTGAACCCAGTCAAACTCTTGATGCTGCATGGCGCAAGGTCAAGAGTCTAGAGGTTTGCGTCGCACATCGCCCGCGGCTGCATTGGCATGTCGGCACTCCTGGCTTGATATAGAGTCTTTCAAGATGGTTGCCATACAGCGCTCCATGGCTGACACCTGTTCCTAAAAATCAAGGAAACCGGAACCCCGTCCTACAGTTTCGCCTGCGTCACGATTTCCTTTCCGTGCACCGCCCGGAAACGGTTGGAGATCTTCTTTCCGAGTTCGATGCCTGGCAGTTCGATGAAGCGGTAGGTGAGGCAGGATGCGAGAACTGCGAGTGCGCAGACAAGCGGCATCCAGAGCCAAGTCGCATCGTTCAGGTCCGGCCGGTCGCTCAGCGCCTGTTGCAGGACCAGATGCAGCGCAATGCCGTGCAGCAGGTAGAGGCTGTAGCTGATATCGCCGAGCTTCCGGCTCGCCTTCAGATAGAAAATGCCGAGATAGCGATTGTCGGCAACGATCGGCAGAAAGAATATCAGCGCCGCTGTCAGCTGCAGCGGATGAAAGGGCGGTAGGGGCGACCAGAGGGCTACGCACAGCGCCAGGGCTGCCGCCAGGGCTGCCATGGGGCCTTTCAGCTGTGCGGCCGCAAATCCCTGCGACAGCTCCTCCGCAAGCATTCCATACAGGAATGCCGAGGAGATGGCCGTCGAAAACCCGAACCACCAGAGTTCGGAAAAGACGGTGCTCAATCCGAGAAGAAACGCGATGACGCCCATTCTGGCGATCTTGCTGTTGAGAAATCCGATCAGCGAAATCACCGGCAGGGAAAAATAGAGCAGCCATTCATACCGCAACGTCCATGTCACCCCGGCGATAATGGCAAACGTCTGTTCGTCTCCGTTGAGAGGCGGGAGTCCGAGAATGCCCAGAGACATCCAGGCCAGGATATTGGCGATGTTCTCGGAAATAGGCGTCAGGAAGGCCCAGCCGTCTTCGCCGAAGCTGATCAAAACAACGAGGGCCGCCGCGAAAATATAAAGCGGCGCAATCCGGAAAAAGCGGCCGATATACAGGATCAGCCATTCCCGCATCGGCAGTCTGTTTTTCACTTTTCCGTAGAACAGAAACGCGGAGATGAAGAAAAAAATCTGGACCGCGACCGGTCCGATATTGGCAAAAAACACATTGTCCGGAACGCTCCACACGCCGGTCTGTGCAAAAATCGACGCTGTCCAGAAATGGTGAAAGAATGCGCCGAGCGCCAGATATCCGCGCAGGCTGCCCACGGCAACGACATGATTGGATGACCAGCCTGACGCGCCTCCGGCAAATCTGACGACCAGGCCCGCCGCAAGAATCGAGACTGCGATCGCGATATATCCCCAAGGGAATGCCGATATCATACTTCTTCCCCGTTCATGAGGCCAGTTACTTCAGGGTTGAAGCGAATGGTGAAAGCGGCAACTGCGAAACTTTCGCAAGCGACCGTGAACGGGAGACATCTGCCATTTCAAGCGCCTCATTGGAACTCAATTATGCGCTCAAAAACAAGCGCGGCCGTCTCCTCCCCAGCGGTACTCTTTCATAACGCCACGGCTGTTACAAGCCGATGGCGCCATTGTCTCCCGTTGGGCGCGGCAAATGGAAGCTCGCCGTTGACGCGACCTTGCGGGTTGCAAATGATAGTCTACGCTGCACCATCGCCCGAATTCGGCTTCTGTCGAAACACAGGGGAGGGAACAAGGCTGCACTTCACACTTTGTAGGGTGACCCGTCGATCTGGACCTATCCGATGCAAGCGCTGCTGTCTGTTCTTTTGAAAATAGTGGTCTCCGTTGCGGCGATCGTCTTGCTCATGCGGATCACATCGCCTGTGATGGTCGAGCCGGAGGCCCACAGGTTCCTCAATATGGAGACCGCCGGTATCTGGAGCAGTGCGCCCGTCCGGGTCGAAAGGGCCTCGCAGGACTATCAGCGCATTCCGGCGCCGCCGGATCCTTTTCCGTTCAAGTTTCGCGCCGACCGGAAGTTCAAGGCTCTGGACAGCGCGCGGTTCCAGTATGATGGCAAGATTTATCACATCAGCGGCGCGCCGCTCATCCCGCGCAACAGGATTTGCCGCAACCCGGCCGGCGCGAAATATGCCTGCGGGCTGAACGCCTTCAAGGCACTCGACAATTCGATGCGCGGCCGTTTCGTGGAATGCAAGATCGGCGGAGCGGAACAACCGGAAGCCACAGTCACCTGCCGTGTCAACGGCATCGATGTCGCCGAGTTCCTGCGCAAGGAAATCGACAGCTGATTCCATCGTTGCAAACAGGCAGACACCTGTGCAGAGGCCGGCAATTCGTAACGGGTCTTTGAAGGAAAAACGGGGAAAAATGGTGCTGCTAGAGAGATTTGAACTCTCGGCCTCTCCCTTACCAAGGGAGTGCTCTACCCCTGAGCTATAGCAGCATCGTGCGGGAGCGGATCAGTGTCCGTTCCGTGTGGAGCGAGGGCCTATTGCCACAGCTTGCCGGGGAGCGCAAGCAGCAAATCGCAGTTTCCATCTTGATCGGGGGAAAACCGGAGGGAGACTACCGGTGCCCGCGCATTTGCGCTATTTGACGGGCATGCAGCGGAACGATGACCCGATAGACGAGAATGCGCGCGCTTCTGCGGATGAAGACGGGATGAGCCCGGAGGTTCGACGGCGCGCCGAGGAGCGCAAGGCGCGGGCGGCTAAGACGTTGCGCGACAATCTCATGCGACGCAAGCAGCAGGGGCGTGCGCGCCGCGCCGGGGCTGCGGACGAGACATCTGGCCTGCCTGCCGCAAAAACGGACGAATCTGCGGATTAGTCGTCAATTCGGTTTCGGCAGGACGCATTTCGATCTGCCGGCCCGGCGGGTTGGCGACACGCATCGGTAAGGCTTCTCATTTCGCGGCGCATCCTTTAAGGAAGCGCCACCTTCACACGCATGGAATGCTAGGAAAGGCGGGCACGGCCCGTAGGAACCATATGGATCGTATCAGAATTACGGGCGGCAACGAGCTTCACGGCATCATTCCGATCTCCGGCGCCAAGAACGCAGCCCTTCCGCTGATGATTGCCTCGCTCTTGACCGACGACACGCTGACGTTGGAAAACGTGCCGCATCTCGCCGATGTCGAGCAGTTGCTGCGCATTCTCGGCAATCACGGCGTCGATGTTTCGGTCAATGGCCGCCGCGAGCGCCAGGGCGAAAGCTATTCCCGCACCATTCATTTCACCTGCCGGACGATCACCGACACGACAGCGCCCTACGAGCTTGTCTCCAAGATGCGCGCGAGCTTCTGGGTCATCGGGCCGCTTCTGGCGCGCGAGGGCCAGGCCCGCGTCTCGCTGCCGGGCGGCTGCGCCATCGGCACGCGGCCGGTGGACCTGTTCATCGAGGGCCTGACGGCGCTCGGCGCCAATATCGAGATCGACAGCGGCTATATCAACGCAACCGCGCCGAAGGGCGGCCTCGTCGGCGCGCGCTATGTCTTCCCGAAGGTTTCGGTCGGCGCGACGCATGTGATCATGATGGCCGCGACGCTTGCCAGGGGCCAGACGGTGATCGGCAATGCCGCGCGCGAGCCGGAAGTCGTCGACCTCGCCAACTGCCTGATCGCCATGGGCGCAAAGATCACCGGCCATGGCACGAGCACGATCACCATCGAGGGCGTGCCTTCGCTTTCAGGCGCGCGCCACCGGGTGCTGCCGGACAGGATCGAGACCGGCACCTATGCCATGGCCGTCGCGATGACTGGCGGCGATGTGGTGCTCGAGGGTACCGACGGCGCATTGCTCGACACCGCGCTCGAAGCCATCCGCAGGGCCGGTGCGACGATCACCCAGACAGAAACCGGCCTGCGCGTTGTCCGCAATGGCGGCGGCATCAAGCCGGTCGACGTGGTGACCGATCCCTTCCCGGGCTTCCCGACCGACCTGCAGGCGCAGTTCATGGGTCTGATGACCCGGTCCAGCGGCGTTTCGCATATCACCGAGACCATCTTCGAAAACCGCTTCATGCACGTGCAGGAACTGGCCCGTCTCGGCGCGAAGATTTCGCTTTCCGGCCAGACGGCCAAGATCGAAGGCGTCTCCAGGCTGAAGGGTGCGCCGGTGATGGCAACCGACCTGCGCGCCTCCGTATCGCTGGTGATCGCGGGCTTGGTGGCCGAGGGGGAGACCATGGTTTCCCGTGTCTATCATCTCGACCGCGGCTTCGAACGGCTGGAAGAAAAGCTGAATGCCTGCGGCGCCCATGTCGAGCGCGTCAGCGACTGATCGGCGCCATGTCCTCTTGTTGCGGTTTTGCCATCGGCATCTTATGTCCTTTGGCAGGATCGTGGCGCATATTCGCCCGGAAGGAACAGGATGAGCATGGACAATCTGAAGCTGATGGCGCTTGACGCCGAGGACCTGGAGATCGTTTCCGCCCATGTGCAGGATGCGGTCCTCAAGGTTCCAGGCCTGACCTATGATGCCCGCTCCGGGCAGTTCTCCGTCATCGTCAATCGTTTCGTATGGGAAACGGCCGAAGCCCGCGGCAATGCATTCGAGCGGCGCCGGGCCGTGCTTCTGTTCAAGCGCGTCCGCTCGGTGCGCTCCATCGGCTTTAGCCGGACGGACACGGAAAAGGTGCTGGCGCTGCTCGCGCTCCAGTTCGAACAGGCGGGCGAGGGGCCGGAAGGCACGCTCGAACTGGTTCTGGCCGGTGAAGCCTCCATCCTGCTCGATGTGGAATGTATCGAGGTTCAGCTTGCGGATACGGGCGGAGCATGGGAAACCAGTTTCAAACCCCGGCACCCGGCCGGCGATTGAGACGACACGGGCAGTCCTGCCATCGCAGCGGCTGCCGGCTTGCAATGAGGACCGCATCCCTTGGCTATCAGGCTGGATTTTCTGGATCATGACTTCGAGGCGCGGTTCGCGTCGTTCCTGACGACCAAGCGTGAAGTCTCGGAAGATGTGAATGCGATTGTCCGGACCATCATCGACGATGTGCGCCAGCGTGGCGATGCGGCGCTTGCCGACTATTCGCGGAAATTCGACGGGATCGATTTTTCGGTCGCCGGCATGGCGGTCACGCCGGCGGAGATCGACGCGGCGATCGACGTGGTCGAACCGGAAGTGCTGGGCGCGCTGAAAGTGGCGGCTGTTCGCATCGAGGCGCATCATCGCCGGCAGGTGCCGAAGGACGATATCTATGAGGACTCGATGGGCGTCGGCCTCGGCTCCCGCTGGACGGCGATCGACGCCGTCGGTCTCTACGTGCCGGGCGGAACGGCGAGCTATCCGAGCTCAGTGCTGATGAATGCGCTGCCGGCCCGCGTCGCCGGCGTACCGCGCATCGTTATGGTGGTGCCGGCCAAGGATGGGCAGATCAATCCCGCGGTTCTCGCTGCCGCCCGCATGGCCGGCGTCGAGGAGATCTACCGCATCGGCGGCGCCCAGGCGATTGCTGCCCTTGCCTATGGCACGCAGTCGATCGCGCCGGTCGCCAAGATCATGGGGCCGGGCAATGCCTATGTTGCCGCCGCAAAGCGCCAGGTCTTTGGCACCGTCGGCATCGACATGATCGCCGGTCCTTCCGAAGTGCTGGTCATCGCCGACAAGGACAACAATCCGGACTGGATCGCTGCCGATCTCCTGGCCCAGGCCGAACATGATGCCGGCGCCCAGTCGATCCTGATCACCGACGATGCGGCCTTCGCAGCCGCGGTCGAAAGTGCGGTCGATCGGCAGCTGAAGACCCTGCCGCGGGCGGACACGGCAGGGGCCAGCTGGCGCGATTTCGGCGCGGTCATCCTCGTGCCCGATCTTCAGGATGCCGTGCCGCTTTCCAACCGGATCGCCGCCGAACATCTGGAGCTGGCGCTGACCGAAGCGGACGCCGATGCGATGATCCCGAAGATCCGCAATGCCGGCGCGATCTTTGTCGGGCGTCATACGCCAGAGGTGATCGGCGATTATGTCGGCGGCTCCAACCACGTGTTGCCCACCGCGCGCTCGGCGCGCTTTTCCTCCGGTCTTGGCGTGCTCGATTACATGAAGCGCACGTCGATCCTAAGACTCGGCGTCGAGCAGCTGCGCGATCTCGGTCCTGCGGCGATCGCGCTTGCCCGGTCCGAGGGGCTCGAAGCCCATGCCCGCTCCGTCGCCATCCGCCTCAATCTTGGGGGTGAGGGATGACCGGCAGCCATCGTCTCTGCGATGTCGTGCTGGACGAGACGATCGGGCGATCGACGCCGGATGTCGAGCACGAGCGCGCGGTGGCGATCTTCGATCTCATCGAGGAAAACAGTTTCGAACCGGCCGGCCATCCCGGTGGCCCCTATCGGCTCAATCTTTCCCTGGTCGAAAAGCGGCTGGTGTTCGTCATCAGCACCGAAGCCGGCGAGGGTGTGGCGACCCATATCCTGTCGCTCACCCCGTTCCGCCGGATCGTCAAGGATTACTTCATGATCTGCGAAAGCTACTACGAGGCGATCCGCTCCTCGACGCCAAGCCAGATCGAGGCGATCGACATGGGCAGGCGGGGCATCCACAACGAGGGCTCGCAGACGCTGATGGACCGGCTTTCCGGCAAGATCAAGCTTGATTTTGACACGGCCCGCCGTCTGTTCACCCTCGTCTGCGTCCTCTACTGGCGCGGATAGAGGCCATGGTCGCGCCTTTCGAGCAACCGGTGAACGGGAAGAAGATGCCCCGCTCCGTGCTGTTCATGTGCGGGATGAATTCCATCCGCTCGCCGATGGCCGAAGCGCTCGCCAAGACGGTGATGCCGGCCGGAACCTATGTGGCGTCCGCCGGCGTGCGGCCGGGGGAGCGCGATCCTTTCGTCGATGTCGTGCTGGAGGAGATCGGCTTGACGGTCGGACGTCACCAGCCGCATACGCTCGACGAGCTGGAAGACGACTATTTCGACCTGATCGTGACGCTGGCGCCGGAGGCGCATCATGCGGCGCTGGAGCTGACGCGCTCGATGGCGATCGACGTGGTATACTGGCCGACGCCGGACCCGACGGTTGCGACCGGCACCCGCGAACAGATCGTTTCGGCCTATCGCGAGGTCAGAAATCACCTCGCTGCGCTGATCAAGCATCGTTTGCTTGGACAAATGCCGGAGAAGATGGCATAGCGCCCTGATAACACCGGTAAAAGTGACCAAACCGGAAAAACGGATCGCCCGCTGTTCACAAAACCGCGGCGATTGTGTAGTTTCCGCCAAATTTTTCAGGGGCGCACAGGCGTCCGTATCCGAAGCACAGAAAGATACATTCTACATGGCGAAAGAAGAAGTCCTCGAATTCCCGGGCGTCGTTACCGAACTGCTTCCCAATGCGACGTTCCGCGTCAAGCTCGAGAATGAACACGAGATCATCGCGCATACCGCGGGCCGCATGCGCAAGAACCGCATCCGCGTTCTTGCAGGCGACAAGGTTCTTGTCGAAATGACGCCTTATGACCTGACCAAGGGTCGCATCACCTATCGCTTCAAGTAAGCCGGGTTTCGCGCATCCTTTCTCGTAAATCCGATTGGACAGGCCGGCTGACATGGCGTTGACACAAAAGCTCATCCTGGCTTCCGGCTCGCCGCGGCGCGTGGAACTGCTGGCGCAAGCCGGTATCGAGCCGGCCCGGCTGATGCCGATGGATCTGGACGAGACCCCGAAGCGCGCCGAGCATCCGCGTTCGCTGGCCTGGAGGCTTTCCGCCGAAAAGGCGCGCGCTGCGCTCCTGGCGATCAAGGGCGAGCCCGCCTGGAACGATAGCTATATTCTGGCCGCCGATACGGTCGTCGCCGTCGGACGTCGCATCCTGCCCAAACCCGATCTCGTCAGCGAGGCATCGAGCGCGCTGCATCTCCTGTCCGGGCGCAGCCACCGCGTCTATACAGGGGTCTGCCTGATCACGCCCGACGGCAAGCTGCGCCAGAAGATCGTCGACACCAAGGTGCGCTTCAAGCGCCTGTCGGGCGCGGATATCGAGAGTTACCTCGCCTCCGGCCAGTGGCGCGGCAAGGCGGGCGCCTACGGCATCCAGGGCATCGCCGGCAGCTTCGTCGTCAAGCTGGTGGGATCCTACACCAATGTCGTGGGCCTGCCGCTCTATGAGACCGTCAATCTTCTCGGTGGAGAGGGCTACAACATCCATGACAGCTGGCTTGAGGGTTGATCGTCATGAGTGCCGATAAGGAAAAGCCGGGCTCGAACGTCGAGCCGCTGCGCAAGACGCGTCCCTGCGCCGAATGCGGACGCCCGTCGCACCGCGACCATTATCCCTTCTGTTCGGACCGTTGCCGCAACATCGATCTCAACCGCTGGCTGACCGGTTCCTACGCCATCCCCGTTGCCGAGGACGAGACGAAAGCCGATGGCGACGACGTCTGAATAGGCCGATAGTCGTGGTTTTTCAGGCGGTTGTGCTTTCCACAAATTTCCTGTCAAAAAAAGGTCATTTGGTGCTGGACACCGTCGGACAAGATGTTATAACCCCGCTCGCTTCCGGGGCAAAACCAAAGCCCCGCAGTTCCTGAAAGGGAACGAACTGCTGACAAAGCAGGGATGCCCGGATAGCTCAGTTGGTAGAGCAGCGGATTGAAAATCCGCGTGTCGGTGGTTCAAATCCGCCTCCGGGCACCATTAATTTCCAAGCAAGTTCAGTTGCTTTCCCTAGGATATATGAATTCGATGGCTGTGAGCCTGTGATCTTTCGATCGTCGGTCGGGCAACAGCGCTCGGCGACAAGTCCGAGATCGCCGTTGAGGGCAAAACTCGAAATTTCCATCAAGGCCGGGTATCTATAGATCTACGGCAACTGCGCGCCGGTCACGGCGAGGTAGACTGCATAAACCGAGCGCGTCGCCGCGATGAAGAGGCGGTTGCGTTTGGGGCCGCCGAAGGTGAGGTNNCCTTGCCGATCAGCTTGCCCGTCGGATCGAAGCAATGCACGCCGTCGCCAGCGCTCGACCAGAGGTTTCCGTTCGCGTCGGTACGGATGCCGTCCGGAATTCCGTTGTCGATGAGGCCGAACACGCGGTCGTTCGCCAGCCGTTTGCCATCCACCAGATCGAAGGCGCGGATGTGGCGCGGCCGGCTGTCGTCATGGCTTGCCGCCGAATCCGCCACATAAAGGATCGTCTCGTCGGGCGAGAAGGCAAGGCCGTTCGGCTGGATGAAATCCGTGACGACGGCTGAAAGCGTGTGTGTCGACGGGTCGAGGCGATAGACGTTGCGCGTCGGCTGCTCCGGATCTGCGCGATAGCCCTCATAATCCGACAGGATGCCGTAGGTGGGGTCGGTGAACCAGATCGTCCCGTCCGACTTCACCACCACATCATTCGGGGAGTTGAGCAGCTTGCCTTCGAAGCGATCGGCAAGCACGGTGATCGAACCGTCGACCTCGGTGCGGGTGACGCGGCGCGTGCCGTGTTCGCAGGAAACGAGCCGTCCCTGCCTGTCGCGTGTATGGCCGTTGCTGAAGTTTGACGGTTGCCGGTAGACGGAGACACCGCCCTCCGGCGTCCACCGCAGCATGCGCTGGTTGGGGATATCGCTCCACAGCAGCTGGTTCGCGTCGTTGAACCAGACGGGCCCCTCCGCCCAGCGGCAACCGGAATAGAGTTCGTCAAGGCCGGCGCTGGTAACGATCAACTGCCGGAAACGCGGATCGTGGATTTCATAGATGCTGGCGTCTGCCATGGCGGTCTTCCGTTTATCGCATGCCGGCCCGGCGACCGCCGGCGAGCATGATGACGCTGATGATGATGAGGCCGGTCATGATGAGGCGGATGCCTGCGCCGAGCCCGTAGGTGTTGAGCATGGAGACGACCAGGAACATGAAGAGCGATGCACCCCAGATGCCCGGGACATTGGAATCGCCGCCGGCGACCGCCGTGCCGCCGATCACGACGACGGCGATCGACATCAGGAGGTATTCCGAGCCCATGTTGAGCGCCGCGCCGCCGGAGAAGCAGGCCAGCAGATAGCCGGCGACCGAGGCGAGCACGGCGCAGAAGAGATAGGTAACGAGGCGTGTGCCATCGACCGGTATGCCTGCCATGCGCGCCGCCGGCATGCTCTGTCCGATCGCCGAAATCCAACGCCCGTAAATCGTCTTTTCGAGCAGGAACCAAGCGAAAATCGAGATGAGAAGGGCCACGATCGCCACATTCGGTATGCCGAACGTGTTCGACGTGGTGAAGTCTGCAAGCAGGCTCGGGGGCTTGATGCGCAGTCCCCGGTTTGTCCAGATCGCTGCCGACTGCACGATGAAGCTCACGGAAAGCGTCGCGATGATGGGTGGAATGCGCAGCGCCTTGATGAGCGAATAGTTGCAGAGGCCGACGACAAGCCCGATGACGATGGCAACAAGGACGCCGGGCAGGATCATGCCGTTTTCGACATTCATCAGTTTCAGCGCCACGGTGCCGGCAAGCGTCATGGTGGCGGGAACCGAGAGATCGATGTTGCCGGGACCGAGCGTGATGACGAACATCTGGCCGATGCCGACGATGATCGAGAAGGCGGCAAAGGTCAGCGCGGCCTGCGACAGGCCGAGCGTGCCGCCGCCCAGCGACACCGTGACGGTCAGAAACCAGACGACAAAGGCGGCCAGCCATGACCAGATCCACGGTTTTCCGAAAAGGCGCAGGACTGGGCTCATCGGCGTTTCTCCCGCTTCTCGAGGCGATTGAGCATCAGGCGAAGCGCGAGCACGATGATCAGGATCGCGCCTTGCGCCCCGATCTGCCAGTCGGGCGAGATGCGCAGGAAGGACAGGAACGATCCGGCGAGCGTCAGAGTCAGCGCGCCGATGACGGCACCGATGGGAGAGACACGGCCACCGATGAACTCGCCGCCGCCGAGGATCACGCCGGCGATCGACAGCAGCGTATAGCGCAGCGCGATATTGGCGTCGGCCGAGGTGGTGAGGCCGACGAGGGCGACGCCGGCGAGCACAGCGAAGAAGCCGGCAAGACCATAGGCGGCGGCACGCGCCGCGACGATCGACCAGCCGGCGCGCTCGACGGAGCGCTGGTTGCCGCCGACGCCGCGGATCAGTACGCCGAGCGAGGATCGCATGACGACGAGGTGGGCGACGACGGCGATGATGACGCTGGCGACGATCGCCATCGGCGCCAGCGGCGGCTTGACGGTCATCAGCCAGCGCACCCAGTCCGGCGACTGCCCGCCTGGTGCGGGCAGCAGCAATACCGCAAGGCCACCCCAGACGAAGCTCATGCCCAGCGTCACGACGATGGAGGGAAGGCTGCGCAGGTGGATGACGACGCCGATTGCCGCATAGCTGGCGATCGCGCCGGCAAGGATCAGGATGCCGATCACCGGAGCATCCCGGAGAAAGGTCGCGGTCACGCAGGCGACGAAGCTGACGAAAGTGCCCATCGAGAGATCGAGATCGTTCACCGCCATCACCAGCATCTGGGCGATCGTCGCCAGCGCGATCGGTACCGCCAGATTGAACAGGAGGTTGAGCCCGACATAGCTCATGGCGCGCGGCTGCAGCCAGAAGACGGCTGCGAGCAGCAGTGTCAGCGACAGGGCGGGGATGGCAAGACGCATGGTATCGGACGAGAGCCGGAACGTCATGCGGCAACCCCTTCGAAGGAGGCGGCGATGATGTTTTTCTCGTTGACGGCGTCGCCGGCAAGTTCGGCCATGATGCGGCCTTCGCGGAAAACATAGACGCGGTCGCAGAGGCGCACTTCGTCCATCTCCGTCGAGTACCAGATGAAGGTGCGGCCGCGTGCCGCCTCGTCGCGGATGATCGTATAGACCTCCTGCTTGGTTCCCACGTCGACGCCCCGCATCGGATCGTCCATCAGCACGATCGGCGCGCGCGTCGAAAGGGCGCGGGCGAAAAGCACCTTCTGCTGGTTGCCACCGGAAAGCGACAGGATGCGGTTGTCCATATCCGGCGTTCGGATCTCGATCCGTCGCTTCCAGTCGGCGCCTTTCGCCTCTTCTTCATCTGCGAGGATGAGGCCGCGCCGGGAAAGGTCGCCGAGAGAGGCGATGGAGAAGTTGCGCAGGATGCTCCAGAGTTCGAAGACGCCGTTCAGGCGCCGGTCGCCGGCGACGAAGGTAACGCGCGGATCGCGCTCCGGCAGCCAGTTGCCGGAGTGGGTGGCATGAAGCGCGAGAAGGAGCTCGGTCTGCCCGTGACCGGCCAGGCCCGCCAGACCGATGATTTCCCCCGCACGGGCCGTGAAGGGGAGCCCTGCCGTCTTATGGGACAGAACGACCGGCGCTGTGGATGGCCCGCCTGACGAATGCTGTCCGGCGTCTTCCTTCGCGACGCTGCCCATGGCTTCCACAAGGCCGTGATGGTCAAAGTCCTGCGCCTGACGCTCGGCGACGACGCGGCCGTCCTTCATGACGACGATGCGGTCCGAGGTTTCGAGGATCTCGTGTAGGATATGGGAGATGAAGATCACGGATCCGCCTGCCGCAATGAAACGGCGAACATGGTCGAGCATCTGGCGGGCAAGGCTTGCATCGAGCGACGATGTCGGTTCGTCGAGGATCACCAGCCGCGGCGCAGTGCCGGCATTCGAAAAAGCCATGGCGATCTCGACCATCTGCCGCTCGGCGATCGAAAGATCGCCGACGGTCTGGCTGGTGTCGATACCATGTCCGGGAAAGACGGTATCAAGGCTTGTAGCGATGATCTTCGCCGCCCGTGTCCGCCAGCCGAAGCCGCCGAGATCGCGATGCATGATGCGCGTGTTCTCGACGATGGAGAGGTTCGGGCAGAGCGACAGTTCTTGGAAGACGCAGCGCACGCCGCGGGCGCGGGCGGCATTGATGCCGTAGCGCTCCAGCTGTTCGCCGTCACCTGCGACAGTTCCTGCGTGCGGTGTCAGGCCGCCGTTGATCACGCTGACGATCGTCGATTTGCCGGCGCCGTTGTGCCCGACGAGCCCCACGCACTCGCCCGGCATGACCCGCAGCGTGACGCCATCGAGCGCCTTTACGGCACCGAAACTCACCTTGGCGCCATCGACCGCGATCACCGCCTTCGAAACGTCATTCATACTGCCCGCCACATCTGCTCGCAAAGAAAGCCGCACGGCCATTCGCGGCCGCGCGGCAGTCGCCGGGAGATTTACTTTGCCGCCTCGATGACCTTGATTGCGTCATCCTGCGTATATTCCACATTGGCAACGCCGCCGGCCTGCGTGTTGGCAAGGTTCGTTTCGAGATTGTCCTGGTCGATCCGCAGGAACGGCACGACGAGGTCCTTCTTGACCTCCTTGCCGTCGAGGATCTGCTGGGCGACCCAGAAGGCGAGCGTTGAGACACCCGGCGCGATCGATACGGACATGGTCTCGTAGCTCTTCGCGTCCTTCTGTTCCTTCCACCACTTCAGTTCGTCTTCGCGGTTGCCCATGACGATGATCGGCATCTTGCGGTCAGTTGCGGCGATCGCCTGCGCGGCACCATAACCGTCGCCACCCTGCGTCACGACGCCGACGAGATCGGGCAGGCTTGGAAGGATGCCGGCGACGGCCTTTTGCGCCACGTCCTGCGCCCAGTCGCCATGAACGGAACCTGCGACCTTGAACTGCGGGAACTGCTTGACGCCCTCGTGGATGCCGGCCGAAATCTCGTCATCGACAAACACGCCGGCAAGGCCGCGGATCTCAAGCAGATTGCCGCCGTCCGGAATTTTCTTCGAAAGGTACTCGACTTGGCTGCGGCCCATCTCCTTGAAGTCCACGGCGATGCGCCAGGCGCAGGGCTCGGTGACGATGCCGTCGAAGGAAACAACGGTGATACCGGCGTCGCAGGCTTCCTTGACCGCGCCGTTGAGCGCCGTCGGCGAGGCGGCGTTGAGCACGATAGCGTCATAGCCCTGCAGGATCATGTTCTGGATCTGGGCGGCCTGTTCGGTCGCCTGGTTCTCGGCCGTCGTGAACGGATCGGCGGCGGCAACGATGCCGGCTTTGACGGCCTCTCCCGTGACCTTTTCCCAGCTGGTCAACATCGCCTGGCGCCACGAATTGCCGGCATAATTGTTGGAAAGCGCGATCTTCTTGGCCGAGGTTTCGGCAACGGCGGAAACGGGCATCGCGGCGCAAGCAACAGCGGCCGATGCCAGAAGCATCTTACGGATTGTCATGTCTCTCTCCCTCATGATCGCGCCGGTCGGCGGATCGCTTCACCTTGCCCGCAATCCGGTTCCGGTGAAAATTGTTCTTGCACTGAGCTTCCTCCTCTCAGTAAGGGCAGGATGCGGGAGATTGGGCAGGCTGTACAGGGGCGTGGCGGCAAGTCGTTTGCGGGTTTTGCGACACAAGCTGCGGGTTTACGCAAGACGGCGGCGCTTCCGCGAGCGTTTACTGCGAAGCAATCTCGATGGGTTGAGGAGCCTGCCGTTCTGGGGAGGAACTGACGATGCTGCATCCGGCACCCGCAGCCATGTTCGACCACTATCTCGGTATTTCCCGGCTGCTTGCGGGCCAGCTCGACTTCCGCTCGGCCATCCGCTCCGTCGCGGCGGAGGTCGCCCATATCATCCCGCACGACCATCTCGATGTCTGCGTGCTGCTTGAGGGCGGCAATTACCATACCGCCTACGAGACGGGCATCGAGACCGCCTGGGGTGACCTTGCAGGCGCGCCTGTCGTCAACAGCCCCATCCGTTCGCTGCTCTGGGGCGACGTGGATTTCCTTCTGACCGACGATGCCATGAAGGACCCGCGGTTCCACTTCGAAGGTTCGTTCCAGCGGCCGATCGTCGAGCAGTCCTTGAGGAGCCGTTTGCATGTTCCCATGAAGGTTCAGGGAACGATCATCGCGGCGCTGTCCTGCTCATCGCAAATGGCGGGCGTCTATACGATGGAGGATATCGAGCGCGCCCGCATCGTCGCCGACCTGCTGACGCCCTATTTCTTCGCGCTGCGGGCGGCCGAACAGGCGCAGCGCTCGGCCATCGTGGAGGCAGAAGCGCGTGCCCGCGAGGAGGGCCTGCGGCAAGGCGCGCTGAAGCTCACCGAAGCACTGGAACAGGAGCGCCAGCGCATCGGCATGGACCTGCACGACCAGACGCTCGCCGACCTGACGCGGCTTGCCCGCCGGGTCGATCGGCTGTCGCGCAGCGGCGACATGGCGCCCGAGGCGTTGGAGCCCATCTCCCGTTCGCTGCAGCACTGCATGCAGGATCTCCGACAGATCATCGAGCAGGCAAAACCATCGGTGCTCCAGCTCTTCGGTCTCGCGCAGGCGATCGAGCATCATCTGGACCGATCGACCCGCGACACCGGATCAGGCATCGAATGGAGCCTCATCGACGAGACGCAGGGCGCGTTGGAGCGGCTGGAGCCGACGGTCAGCGTCGCGCTGTTCCGTGTCGCGCAGGAGGCAATCAACAACGCGGTGCGTCATGCTGCGCCGCTGACCATCACGGTGCGTCTCGAGATCGACGACGACCGGCTGTCGATCGAAATCTCCGACGATGGGAGCGGGCTTGCCAAGACGCGCGGACGGATCGGTGGCGGCATCGACAACATGAAGACCCGTGCACGGCTCATTTCGGCGCGGCTCACCACTGCTCCGGCTCAAAACAATCGCGGAACCGTGGTGCGCGTCGTGCTACCGCTTGTGCCGCATCACCCGGCGAGCGGGCCGAACTGAGGAGAAAAGCACGATGAAGGTTCTGATCGTCGAGGACGACCCGCTGCACCGCTCCTATCTGCATGAGGCGGTCAATGCGGCCCTGCCGGAATGCGAGACGGTGATCGAGGCGGAGAACGGAACCGTCGGCGAGAAGCTCGCCCGTGATCACAAGTCGGCGCACATCGTCATGGACCTGCAGATGGCCAACCGCAACGGCATCGAGGCAGCACGCACGATCTGGAAGGAACGGCCGGAGACCCGCATCCTGTTCTGGTCGAATTATTCGGACGAGGCCTATGTGCGCGGGGTCTCCCGCATCGTGCCGGATGGGGCCGCCTATGGCTATGTGCTGAAATCCGCCTCCGATGAACGGCTGAAGCTCGCGCTGCGCTCGATCTTCATAGAGAGCCAGTGCGTCATCGACCGCGAGGTGCGGGGCTTGCAGCAGAAGAGTTTGGGCCAGACGAACGGCTTCACCGATTCCGAATACGAGATCCTTGTCGATATCGCGCTCGGCCTTACGGACAGAGCCATCGCCAGACGTCGGGGTCTCTCCCTGCGCAGCGTGCAGAACCGCCTGCAGCATCTTTACGATAAGCTTGACGTGTACCAGAGCGCCGGCGACGACCACGAGGACGGCCGCTTCAACCTGCGCGCCCGCGCCGTTACGGTCGCCTTCCTGCGCAAGCTCCTGAACTACAGCGCTCTGGAAAGGGCGGAGGCCGAACTGCAGGAATGGCTCGACGAAAAATAGTTTCCGCTTGAACTGTGACCCGTTCGCGCATCCTCGCGCTAGCCGTTGCGCCATTCGAGCGCGGTTGCCGCACGGGCGCGGATCACGCTGATAGCGGAAGTTCTGGCGCTTGCCGCATCGATGACGGCCGGGTCCGCGGTATTGAAGGCGAAGAGGCCATGATGATGTGCGACCATGGCGGTGCAGCCAATCGTCGTGGCGAGCGCGATCGCTTCGTCCAGCGTGAAGTTTCCCGGCACGCCATGATCGGACAACTCCGGCCGGCGCCCATTGACGGGCAGAAGAGTCAGGTCCGGTTTCAACGCAGCGACGTCCTCGGCAAGTCCTTCGAACGGAATGCAGTCGCCGGAATGCCAGATACGGACGCTGCCCGTGTCGATGAGGTAGCCGAGAAAACGATGATTGCCGGCTTCATTCGTTTCCAGCGTCTCATGCGCGGCGCGAGTGGCGGTGACGGCGACCCTGTCGAAGGAAAGCGTCTCGCCCGCATCGATCAGCCGAATGCGATCGTCAGTGAGCCCGGAACGTTCGCGGGCAGCGGGCAGCGATGCCCGCGGAGCGATAAGCAATGCCTTCGGATTGGCCGCCATCATCGGCACCAGCGTGCCGGGGTCCATATGGTCGGTGTGATGATGGGTGCACAAAACGAGATCGACCGG
Organism: Hyphomicrobiales bacterium; assembly: GCA_900472785.1. GTDB lineage: Bacteria > Pseudomonadota > Alphaproteobacteria > Rhizobiales > Rhizobiaceae > Pararhizobium. The sequence goes on from UCJH01000006.1 coordinate 72,028, forward strand.
CTTCAGCGCGGCCGGCGCGATCGGCGTCGGCATCATGCGCTCATGCGGGCGGTCGGTGCCGCGATATTTGTCCGCCAGCGTATCGGAGAGATAGGGGTCGATGACGATGCGGCTGGTGCCGGTTTCGATGACGAAGCCGGCCTGACCCAGCCAATGCAGGCGCGTCACGCCCTCCGGCATTGGCTTGGCCAGAATATCGACCAAAGGACCTTCCAATGGGATTTCGATCAGGGCAGCCGTCATCGCGTCACGACGCCTTCAGCGCTGCGATCAGATTGTTCGCGGCGATGCGGGTGGCGCGATCGACGCTCTCCTCGGTGAATCCTCCGATATGGCTGGTGGCGACCACGCGGGGATGGGCCGCGAGAGAGAGCGACGTCGGCGGTTCCTGTTCGAAGACGTCGGTGGCATAGGCGCTCAGCCGCCCCGCGTCGAGCGCTTCGATAAGAGCGTTTTCGTCGATGAGACGGGCGCGTGCCGTGTTGATGATGACGGCGCTCTTCCTCATCCGGGCTATCCGCTCGGCCGAGATCAGGGTCGAGCCGTCACGCGGCAGCGGGCAGTGCAGGGTCAGCACGTCGCAGCTGTCGAGAATGTCGTCGATCGTGGCATAGGAAAACCGGGAGGAGGGCAGGTCGAGGTTGGGACGGGCCGGGTCGAACGCCACGACGGAGGCCCCGAGGCCGATCACCATGCGCGCGACTTCGCGGCCGATCGCCCCGCAGCCGATGATGCCGATCACGCGGTTCTGGATCTCCAGCCCGCGCACGCGCGGCCAGCCGCCCTTCTTGATGCCCGCATCCGAAAGCGGGATTGCGCGAAGCGCGCTGAAGAGCAGGCCGATCGTCAGCTCCGCCACGCCCATGGCATTGGCGCCTTCCGCGACCACGATCTTCACACCTTTTTCCGAGAGAATATCGACCGGCAGGTTGTCGACGCCGACGCCGTTGCGGCTGATGACGCGCAGGTCCGTCGCGGCGTCGAGAACGCGCCGGGTGACCGGCTCGACGCCGGCAAGCCAGCCGACGCAGCCCGGAACGAGCGCCACCAATTCGTCCTCGGCCGGCATGGCGCCAGCCGTCGAATAGATGATCTCATAGCCGTCATCACGCAGACGCTCGATATCCGGGTGGGGTTCCGCCGTCAGCGAGCGGGGCGTCACGAGAATGCGCTGCGCTGATATCATCGTCCTGCCGCCTTCAATGCGATGTCGGAAATCTGGTCGAATACGGGGCCGGAGGCCGGAATCTCGATTGCGAAGACCTCGGCGATCACCTGCGTCCATCCGTGCAGGAAATAGGTCCAGCCATCGACGACGGTAAGCGTCCTGTCCTTTTCCTGCGCGCGCGCCTGGTCGAGGAAGACAAGGTCGCCGCGATAGTTGAGGTCCCAAACGACGGCGCGTTCGGGAAATGCCGCCGCATCGGACAATGGTGAGCCGGGGGCGTCCTTGCCAAGTCCCGTCGCATTGATGACGAGGGAACCGGGCTTCAAGGTTTTCAAAACGGCGTCATTGTCTTCGGCCTTGGGAGCGAGGACGTAATCGATCGGAACCGTCGTCTCGATCCCGGCATGGATCGCTTGGATTTCGTCGAGCCGGTGCTGGCTGCGGTTGGAAACGACGATGCGCGAGGGTACGTCGAGGCCGCGGGATGCGCGCATCAGGTGCCAGGTGATGGCGATGGTGGAGCCGCCGGCGCCCATGGAAAAAAGTTCGGCTCCGGTCTTTTCGAAATATCCATTGCCGAGAAAGCCGTCGATCGACAGGCCGGACGAGATCGGGTCCTTGGCGTGGCAGATCAGCTTGCCGTCGCGCTTGGAGATGCAACTCGTCTCGCCCATCAGCGTCGCATGCGGATCGATGACGTCAAACAGGTCCTTGCAGGCGGCATAGAGGTCGATCTTATGGGTGGTGACCAGTGCGCCCATCGAAAGCGGATCGTCGCGGATGAATTCCACCGCCGCGCGATAGGCGGCGGGATCGTCATGCAGCTTGAAATCGATGCCTTTGATGACCGCATCCTTCAGGCCGAGGAATTCCGCCCAGGCCGGAAAGACCTTCATGATCGAGCTTTTGGTGGTGGTCACGCCGATGAAATAGAGGGTCGGCTGCGTCGCGGGGGTATAGGTCACGCGCGTTTCTCCAAAGCTTCCCTGGCGACGCGAACAGCCGCAGCCGCCGTCTTGGCGATCTCGGCGAACCGGCCCTCACGAATGTCCTCGGTCTTGGCGATCCAGGTACCGCCGACGGCAACCA